>CAKUXM010000009.1 GCA_934700335.1 uncultured Candidatus Melainabacteria bacterium
GGAACATTCTGTTGCGGTGGCAACGGTTGGTTCGGAACATTCGGACGATTTGGAGTATTTGGCATGTCCGGTCTGTTCGGATTGTTCGGAATGTTTGGTCTATTTGGAACATTCTGTTGCGGTGGCAATGGTTGGTTCGGAACATTCGGTTTATTATTTGGTAAATTTGGATTTTGCGGTTTTTGATTTATCTGATCCTGCATCGTTTTATCAAAAGCATCACTCGGTGTATTTGGAAAACGATTTTGAGGTTGTTTTATATCGTTTGGATCTTGTTTGCCATTTTGATGTTGTTGATTTTGATTAGGATTTTGAGGAACCTTATTTCCAGTATTATTATTCTTATCATTTGGTGGCACAAATGGAGGTTGGACTTGCGAATTATTAATATTCTGATTTGGTTGTTGTGAAATATTATTATTACCTTGTTGTCCTTGATTTTGTGCAGGGTTTTGAATTTGCCCTTGTTGTCCCTGTTGATTTTGTTGAACATTATTAAATCTATTTTGAATAAATTCTTGCATGTTCAATCTATTTTGATTTTGCTGTAAAGCATTATTCAAATTATTCAAAAACTGTTGGTTTTGTTTTAGCGCATCTTTCATTTGCGCCTCTGTTTTATCACTACCAAAAGTCATTAACAAATCAGTAATATTGTCAGGTAATTGCAACAAATTTTTAATATAAATAGATCTATCAACACTGGCTAAATGATTCATTCTAACGTTTTGAGGCATAAGAATTTGTTGTTGCAGATTATTTATAAGATTATTCTGCATTTGTTTTACAAGATTTTGGGTTGAATTTTGTCCGCCTGCATCTGCATTAACAGCAGAAGTCTGAACATTAATTTTTGCTTGATTAATGTTCTGCTGGTTAAATCGTCTTTGCAGAGCGTCTCTAATATTAAAATCAACCATAGTATTATTATGCCCTAACGGTTAAAATGTGAAACAGGCAAATAAGATTGAGGGTAAGTATAATCTTCTTTGAAACCTGCATGTCTATACATCTTTAATGCAGGAATGTTGTTTGTTTCACTTGTAACATTCAATTCAGTAATTTTTCTTTCGCCACTTTTAGCCCATTTTAGAATTGTTTCTGTTGTACGTTTTACTAAATGTTTTGAAAGTCCTTTACCTTGATGTTCTTTTTCTATACCTACAAGAGGAATATTTGCAATTGTACCATTTATGTTTGCTAAGCAAATACCGCAAGGTCTTTTATTGCAGAATAAAATATAACTTGCATCTTTTAAGAAATCCCCGTAAACATTTTGTACAATTTTATCTAAAATATCTCTTGTGCCGTCCATCGATTTATAACGTGGGTCAAATAAAGCATCTGAAGCGTTCTTAAATGTTGAATGGATAATTCTAACTGCATCTTCAAAATAAATATCTTCCCATTTTTCGATAGTATAAGTTTCGTCCATTTCAGTTAAGTTCATTGAATGAAGGATATTTTCAGAAGTTTGTGTATTGAATAAAAATCTCAATACAGCTAAACCAACAAATTTGAAGCCAAAATGAGAAATATCACAAGCAAAATCAGCTTGTGGTCCAAGCATTGGGTAGCAAACCACTTTGTCTTTTCTTTCTTTTTTAGTAACTTCTAAGAATTTTTCTATTAAAACTTTTCTCTTATTAATTGCATCTTCTTCACCTAAGCAGTGAATTAAGTTTAGTTCAACACCTTCAGAAATAGCAGATGTATAAACCAAAAATGCAGTAGGAATATCATGTTCTAAAAGAACAATACATTTAATATAGTTTTTATCTAGAGAGTCAAGAAATTCTTCGTACTCTAAAGGTTTAAGTTCAAACATATAATCTGAAATCGCTTTACTTTTAAAGTCATTGTAGACTCCTTGAAAAATTTTATATAAATTACTTGTTAGTAATTCTGCTTTATATTTTTGTTCTTGTGTCATATTTATTCCTTATAAATAATGATGCATTTTTTCTTTTTTTGTATCCATATAACGCTTGTTATAAGAAGTGATATATGGCTCTATTTTAATAATATCATTGATTGTAAGACCATAACCTTTTAGCGCAATAATTTTTTTAGGATTATTAGTTATAAGGTTAAATTTATTATACCCTAAATCTAAAATAATTTGAGCACCTACGCCATAATCTCGTAAATCTGAACGAAATCCTAAAGAAATATTTGCCTCAACAGTATCTTGTCCTTCCTCTTGAAGATGATAAGCTTTAATCTTATTCACGATACCAATGCCACGACCTTCATGGTCTGTCATATAAACAAGTGCACCGTTTCCATGTTTATCAATCATTTGTAAAGCTGAATGTAATTGAGCATTGCAATCACATTTCAAACTTCCAAAAACGTCCCCTGTCATACATTCTGAATGTACTCTTACAATAGGCATTTTTTCTGGGTTAGTATCTTTAACCAAAGCTACATATTCGTGATTATTCAAAGTATTTCTATAACCATAAATTTTAAAATCACCAAATTGTGTTGGTAAAAAAGCTTCTGCTTCTCTTACAACAAATTTTTCTTTTTTAAGTCTATATGCAACAAGCTCTTGAACTGTGATAAATTTGATACCATGTTTGTCAGCAAAAACTCTCAAATCATCACGTCTTGCCATTGTGCCGTCATCTTTCATAACCTCGCACATAACACCGTTTGCACTAAAACCCGCTAATCTAGCTAAATCAACTGCAGCTTCTGTATGACCAATTCTTTCTAAAACGCCACCTTCTTTTGCAATACAAGGAAATACGTGTCCAGGACGTCTCAAATCTTCTGGTTTAGAATTTTTATCAACTGCAATCTGTATTGTTTTAGCTCTATCAAATGCTGAAATTCCTGTTGTTACACCAAATTTCATAGCACCATCTATTGATTGAGAAAAAGCTGTTTGCATTGATTCAGTGTTTTTTGCAACCATTGGAGTAAGTTCCATTTGTTCCGCTCTTTTTTTATTTATAGCTAAACAAATCAACCCTCTACATTCTGTTGCCATAAAATTAATAATATCTGGTGTAACTCTATCTGCCGCACAGATTACATCACCTTCATTTTCACGGTCTTCGTCATCTGCAATAATAACTACTTTACCGTCTTTTATATCTTCAATAGCTTCTTCAATTGTATTAAAAATGTTTTCATTGTTTTCCATTATAAAAACCCGTTTTCTTCTAAGAAATTCATTGTAATCTCTTTTTTCTCTTTACCTACAACAAAATTTTCAATATATTTCGCTAAAATATCTGTTTCTATATTTACAATATCATTATTTTTCAACTCTTTCAAGTTAGTATTTTCAAAAGTATGCGGAACTACAGCCACAACAAAGCTTTCCGGCTTTATATCAGCAATTGTAAGACTTATACCGTTTATTGTAATAGAGCCTTTTTTAACTATATACTTGCGAAAATCAGGTGTTACAGCAAATTCCATATTATAAAATTCGCCTAATTTTTCTTTTTTAATAAATTTTGTAGTCAAATCAACATGCCCAGAAACGATGTGTCCTGAAAGTCTATCAGACAATTTCAAAGCTCTTTCAAGGTTTACAAAATCTCCTTGTTTTAAATTAGATAAGTTTGAAACTCTCAAAGTTTCATCAGAAACATTTACTTCAAAAGTAGTATTATCAAAAGCAACAACAGTTTCACAAACACCATTTACTGCTATACTTTCGCCTAGTTTTACATCTTCTAAAACAGTTTTAGCTGAAATTTTTAAATCAGCACCGTGCGCAGATTTTTTAAAACTAACAACTTTTCCAATTTCTTCAATAATACCCGTAAACATACGCCAATTTTAGCACGAATTATTTACCAATGCAAAAATGCTCAAAAATATTGTTCAAAATATCATCAGTAATAACTTCGCCAGTAACTTCGTCTAAACTCAACAGAGCATCTTTAACATCAATACAAATCAAATCTTGTATTTGACCTTCCTTTGATGCAATTAAAGCTCTATCTAGCGCTTGTTTTGCTCTTTGAAGACAATTTGTTTGTCTTGTATTAGTTACATAATCAAGATTTTCTGGTGAAATTTCACACACGATATTTTTAATAGCTTCTCTTAATTCTTCTAAACCTTCTCTTGTTTCAGCAGAAAGATTATAAACATTTTCATCTTTTTTGTTTGCTAAATCTGTTTTGTTTGCAATAACAATATGTTTTCTACCTTGCAACAAGTCCAAAATCATTTGGTCTTCTTCTTGAATTCCTTGATTAATATCATAAACAAAAATGCTCAAATCAGCCTGTTCAATTGATTGTTTAGAATAATTTATACCAATTTCTTCAACCTTATCCACATTGTTTTCATCACGAATACCAGCCGTATCAATCAACGTAACAGGAATACCTAAATCCAAAGTCTCGTGTAAAACATCTCTTGTTGTGCCTGCGATATTAGTAACAATCGCTCTATCAATGTTCAATAATCTATTAAAAATAGAAGATTTGCCTACGTTTGGTTTACCAACAATTGCAACCTTAATACCTTGTCTTAAAATATTGCTTGTATTTGAATATCTCAAAACCTCGTCAATTTCTGCCATTATTTTTTCAAAAGTTTCAATCAATAAAGAATATTCCGGTTCAGCAACCTCTTCTGGAAAATCAATACCAGCAACAATTTTTGATAAAATGTCAAAAACTTCTTTTTTGATTTCGTAAACTCTTTCTGATAATTTACCCTTCAAATTTTTAACTGCCGTAGTAGAAAAATTATCACATTTACTGTGGATTAAATCACATACTGCCTCCGCTTGAGATAAATCTAATTTTTTATTTAAGAAAGCTCGTTTTGTGAATTCTCCACGTTCAGCCATTCTTGCGCCTGTTTTTAAAACAAGATTTAGAATATTTTTAACAATATTCACACCACCATGACATTGAATTTCTATAACATCTTCACCAGTATATGATTGAGGATTTTTAAAATAAAGAACAACAACCTCGTCTAATTCAACATCTCCGTCAACTATCCAACCGTGTGAAATCCTATGGTTTTCTATTTTTTGACCATTAAAAATTTTACCAATAATTTCTAATGCCTTGTCGCCAGAAATTCTTATAACACCAACACCACCAAAACCCATTGGTGTTGAAATTGCTGCAATTGTATCAAATTCATTAATAATATTCATACAAATATTATATTATAAAAAAAAGTGAGAAATTTAAAAACTTCTCACTGAAAGAAAACAATCTACTTATGACTAAAGTTTAAACTGCAAACATTGATATAAGCGCAAGCGCAGTCTGCAAATTTGCCATATCGTTATTTGCAGACTTTGATGCGTTCATAGCATTGGTTAAGTTTTGATTAAACAAATTTGCATTATAGGCATTACCAGCATTTGAATTAGATAGTGCAGACGAAATGTAGTTTAGAGCGTTAGAATTTGCACCATTTGCCAAGTTATTCAATAAATTCAAATAATTATATCTGTTTGATAATTCGTTATTAAATAAAGTTGACTGTTGTGATTGAACATCTTGGGCAATGCTAGCTAAAGCACTAGAACGATATTTTTCTAAGGCAGATAGCCCGTCTAAAAAGGCTGAGTTGTCAACATTACCAAACCTTGATGCAACACCATTAGTAAGATTTTTCAACATCGGTTGATACATCTCATTCAAGGACTGCATTGCTTTTTGTTTATACGCTTCAACCTGTACATTAATATCTCTTTTCGTATTATTATCAAACACATTTAAATTAGGTAAATTCTGTGCCAAATTCTTTTGTGCATAATCATACACAGCTTTTTCATAATCATTCATATCAAAATTTGAATTAATATCATTTCCTCTTCTTGAAACAGTTGCCTTTTTCTGACCGTTCAAAGACACACTTCCTCCCGAAAAGGCTGGTGTTGGTACAGTTACTGATGAAGTTTTTCCCATATAAATTATCCTTTCTATATCAAGAAAATTTAAACAACTGGCTATCAAATAATTATGTCATTTTTATTCATCAAAAACTATGCAAATTATACAAACTTTACAAAAAATTTGTAAAGTTTGTATAACACAAAAGCCGTAACGAAAATCGTTACGGCTTTTGACCTTATGAAGTACTAACTATTAATTAGTCTTTCTTTTCAGGAATTCTCATAGCATAGAATGTTCTCCAAACAAATACTAATGCTACGATTAAGAATACAACACCAACAACTGGTGCGTGTTTTTGGAATGCAGGGTTTATAGCAATTTCCATTGCTAATAAACCGAACAATGTAGTGAATTTAATGATTGGGTTCATAGCTACTGAAGAAGTATCTTTGAATGGATCGCCAACTGTATCACCAACAACTGTTGCATCGTGTAATGGTGTTCCTTTTTCAGCTAAGTCAACTTCAACAATTTTCTTAGCGTTATCCCAACAACCACCTGCGTTTGCCATAAATACTGCTTGGAATAAACCAAATACAGCAATTGCAATTAAGTAGCTTACGAAGAATGATACTGGGTGAAGGTTTTCACCTAAAGGAGCTGATAAAAATGCTAATGCTAAAGCGAATGAGAACAATGCAATGAAGATGTTCCACATACCTTTTTGTGCATATTGAGTACAAATCTTAACAACTTCTTTTGAGTTTTGAATATTAGCTGATTGTTCATCAGAGTCTAATTTAATATGTTGTCTGATATATTCTACTGCAGAATATGCACCAGTTGTAACTGCTTGCATAGATGCACCAGAGAACCAGTAAATAACAGCACCACCAGCAATAAAGCCAAGTAATGTGTATGGGTTCAACATATTTAAAATCATTTCAGGTTGAATACCTAAAACGTTTTGAATAACTAAGATTAATGAGAAAATCATAGTTGTAGCACCAACAACTGCTGTACCAATTAATACTGGTTTAGAAGTTGCTTTGAATGTGTTACCTGCACCATCATTTTCTTCTAAGAATTTCTTAGCATTGTCAAAGTCAGGTTTGAAATTGTATTGTTTTTCAATTTCTTCGCCAACATTTGGAATAGATTCAATCAATGATAATTCATACACTGATTGAGCGTTATCTGTTACAGGGCCATAAGAGTCAACAGCGATTGTAACAGGACCCATTCCTAAGAAACCAAATGCTACTAAACCAAATGCAAATACAGATGGATAAACCATTGTAGCTTCAGGAATGAATAAGCTTGCAGCATAAGCTAAGCCCATTAATAATACGATAACTGCACCAATCCAGAAACCAGAGAAGTTACCAGAAACAATACCTGAAAGGATTGTTAATGATGAGCCACCTTCACGAGAAGCAGTTACAACTTCTTTAGTATGTAAAGCTTGTGGAGAAGTGAATTTTTTAGTAGCTTCTGGAATTAATGCTGCACCAATTGTACCGCAAGAAATGATTGTAGATAATACTAACCATAAGCTTCCGCCCATTGGAGCTAATAACCAATAGCTTACGCCATAAGTCATTACGATAGATAGGATTGATGTAATCCATACTAAGTTTGTTAATGGTTGTTCGAAATCGAACTTAGCAGCTTTAGCTGCGTATACTTTTGTGAATAAACCGTTAACCCAATAAGCAACAATTGAAGTAACAATCATTAAGAATCTCATTGTGAAAATCCATGCCAATAATTGACATTGGTTAACGTCGCCTTTAACAGCTAATAAAATGAATGAAACAAGAGCAACACCAGTTACACCATAAGTTTCGAAACCGTCAGCTGTAGGTCCGATAGAGTCGCCTGCATTATCACCAGTACAGTCAGCAATAACACCAGGGTTTCTTGGATCGTCTTCTTTGATACCGAATTGAATTTTCATTAAGTCAGAACCGATATCAGCGATTTTTGTGAAGATACCACCAGCTACACGAAGAGCTGAAGCACCTAAAGATTCACCGATTGCAAAACCGATGAAACAAGCACCTGCAATGTTACCAGGTACAAATAATAAAATTACTAGCATCAAAATCAATTCGATTGATACTAGAACTACGCCGATTGACATACCTGCTTTTAAAGGCAAGTTTAAAATATTTAAAGGATTACCTTTTAATGCTGTAAATGCTGTTCTTGAGTTAGCTAATGTGTTCATTCTGATACCGAACCAAGCTACTGCATAAGAACCCAAAATACCAATTACAGAAAAAGCTAAAATGATTGCTACACCTTGCCAACCCATTTTAGCCAATCCGCCAAAGTAAAATGCAATACATAAACCAATTAAGATTTCTAATGCGATTAAAAATTTACCTTGTTGAATTAAGTAAGTTTTACATGTTTCAAAAATTGTGTTACCAACATTTGCCATACAATCGTGTACTTCAATTTTTTTAACTTGAGCAAATGCAATCAAACCAAAGATTAAACCTAATACAGAAACAGCAATACCAATTAATAGTAAGTTGTGTCCTAAAGGATAATGTTTGGCGATTTCTGGAACAACTAAATCTGCTTCACTTGCCATAGCTGGTGCAGATACTAGTAGCATTGAAACGATAGATGCTAAAAGATTTGTTTTAGTGTTTTTTACCATACGTTTCTCTCCTTAATCTAATATTTTTTATTTTTATACAAATAAAAATAAACACTATATATACTTATGATTATACTTTAAATAAAACAAAGAAAGCCCATTGTAAATATTTCTTAACAAAAAATCAATTATTTAGAGGAGATTGTTTTTATATAAGGGTAAGGTTGGTTAAAGGTTTTTATTTTGATGTTTAATACGGTTAGTTCTGTTCAACAAAAGAATTTGAATACAAATACAAAGGCTTCAGCATTTGTTACTAGCCCTATTCAAAAGCCTTCTGTAAAAACTCAAACAGTTTCTCCATCTTTAGCTCACATGAACTACTTTTTAGGTGGTTTGGCATTCAAAGGTCATTCTTGTTCAACATCTGATTTTAGAGTAGTAAAATTAAACGACGTACCATGCGGTTGCTGTGGTATGCCAATGTTAACATACCAACAAAACCAACAACTTAACAAAGAAGTTTCTTCAAAATCTGGTTCTGAATTAGCTGAATGCTTAAACGACAACAGAAAATACTTTAGAGGAAACGAAAGAGCAATCGTTAACTACATCATATCAGAAGCAAGAAAAGATGATATGACATCAGTAGATTCAATTATTGCAAACTCAACAGTTGATACTCACGAAATTTTCAACAACGAAAACAAAAGAGTTTTAAACACTGTAAAAGCTTCATTATTAACAAACCATTGCAAAAACCAATCAATCAACGAATACGTAGATAACACTATCGCTCAATTAAATGGCGAAGAAAACGTTAACTTCAACCGCAACAAATTCTTATCAGGTTTAAACGCATTATTAAAATCAAACAACGATAAAGAACTAAGACACCAAGTTTTAGACAGAGCAGTTAAATTACCTGTATCAGAAAAACAAATTGAAAAATTCTTCGAAAAATATACAGGTTCTACATCAGAAAAAATCATGACAAGATTATTAAACCCAGCAACTGCCACAGCTGAACACATTCAACCACATTCTTTAAAAGGTGCTAACAACACAGCCAACTACTTAGGTGAATGTCAAGAATGCAACAGCAAAAGAGGTAACTATGATTTAAACGACTACTGGATGACAAACTATCCAAACATGCCAGAATCAGCTCAAGAAAACATCGATTACGTAACAGAAAAAATTATTGACGGCGAAATGGGCGACAGATATGATGATTATCCAGTTGATTTACAAAAAGCTTTAGATAACCAAACTAAAGGCGAAATCAAATTAAAAGTTTTAAACCCAGAAGAAGTTAAAGCAGCAAGAGAAGCAAAACAAAAAGAAAAAGCTCAAAAAGCAGCATAATATATTAACTTCAAATTTTAAGAGCAGAACGAAAACTAACTAAACAAACTAAACTATCAAATAAAACTAAACTACAATCGACCAAGCTAACCACTTGGTCGTTTTTATGCGCAAGCCGATGTGAGCGGTGTTGGCTTTGCGTAGGCAAAGACAAGCAGGCGAACATAACGATACCGCCGTTGCGAAGCGGATTTTCGGTAGGGCGCCGTGTGAGCGTAGCGAACCTAGCCCGTAAGGTGGAGCGGGACGTTACTCCCGCGACAAACCGAATAATCCAAGACAGCGTAGCAATCTCTGATTGCACAGGCGGAAATGAATGCGCAAGCCGGTGTGAAGCGTCAATTTGGATTACTTCGCTTTCGCTCGCAATAACAAAATTTATCCTAATCAAGCAAATGTTCTAGTTGTTCAAGGGTTTCTTCATAAACGCATTTATCAGTCGTTGACTGTTTTAAAAATCCGTTAATTTTATCAATAAATTTTATAGCCTCGTCGCACTCTGGATTTGAACCTTTAATATAAGCCCCAATATTAATCAAGTCTTCGTTTTTACGATAAACCGCCATCAAGTTTCTAATTTTACCAGCAGCCGCTCTGTGTTCTTTTGTTGTTACATCACCCATAACACGGCTTATTGATTGCAATACATCTACCGCCGGAAAGTGGTTTTTGTGAGCCAATTCACGAGAAAGCATAATGTGCCCGTCAAGAATACTTCTTGCAGTATCTGATACAGGTTCATTAAAATCATCACCTTCAACAAGTACGGTGTAAAGTGCTGTCATAGTACCTTTATCATTAGAACCAGCTCTTTCCATAAGTTGAGGCATAATCGCAAACATACTTGGCGGATAACCTTTTGTAGCAGCAGGTTCGTTCAAAGACAAACCGACTTGTCGTTGAGCCATAGCAATACGAGTTACAGAATCAAGCATAAACAATACGTCCAAACCCTTATCTCTAAAATATTCCGCAATAGTTGTTGCAACAAAGGCAGCTTTTATTTTTACCAAATCGGGTGCGTCAGAAGTTGAAGCTACAACAACAGAACGGCGCATACCTTCTTCGCCAAGAATATCTTCAATAAATTCTTTAACCTCACGACCACGTTCGCCAATTAAGGCAATAACATTAACGTCAGCAGTCGTGTTTTTCGCCATCATACCCATTGTCGTACTTTTACCAACCCCAGAACCGGCAAAAATCCCCATACGTTGACCTTTTCCAACTGTGATAAATCCGTCAACCGATTTTATTCCTAATGGCAATGGTTCGCATATTCTATTTCTTTTTAGTGGATTAATAATGTCAGCTTTTGTAGAACGGTAATTTTGACAACGAATTTCGCCAAGATTATCAATAGGATTGCCTAAGCCGTCCAAAACTCTTCCTAAAAGTTGTTCTCCGACTTTTATTTTCATCGGTGCACCTGTATTTACAACAGTAGCACCTGGTTGAATACCTTCCATTTTTCCCAAAGGCATTAATTGAAGCTTGTCAACCTTACTATCTTCTGATTGTTTAAAACCAACGACTTCCGCCCAAATAGGTTCTGAATTATCATTCGGATAAATATAACACAAATCACCAATACTAGCTTGAGGACCTTCTGATTCAATAATCAAAGAGATAACTTGCGTTACACGACCTATTTCTTTTATTGTTTTTGTGTCTTTTATTATTTCTACAAATTTATCTTTATTAAACATAATAATCACCTACAAATTTATATCATTGTCGTCCATAGGTGAAAGTTTATCTAACTTTGATTTAAGGTCGATATCATCTTGAATATCGTTTATAACCTCACTATTATCATCTAAAACCTCAAAGGTAAAAGGTTTAACATCTTTTTCATATTCTTCTTCTACTTTTTCGACATCTTCTATAGATTTTTCAATAATTTCTTCATCTTCTTGTGAAATATTTTTAGGCATTCCATCATCTTGAACATTTTCATCGTAAATTTTTTCTTCTTCTGAAATTAGTTCTTCTGGAGTTTTTTCAAGCTCTGGTTGAAGTTGAATTTCTTGGTGAAACTCATTTTCATCAATTTGAGGTTCATTTTGAACATCTTCAATTACAGGCTCAGGCTGAATTTCTGTATTTTTAGATTCAAAAATTTCTTGCGGTTGAGGAGTTTCAACATTTTCCACCTCAGTAGAAGTAGAGTCATCGTTGACGATATTTTCTACCTTTTCAACCATTTCATTGTCATTCAAAAGATTTTCAAGCTCGTCAAGATTTATATCATTAACATTGTTTTGGTCTTCTGGACTTGAAGGATTTTCTTCTTTCAATTCGTCTAAATCAAGATTGCTATAATATTCAGCATCTTCATCTCTAAGTTTGTCATCATAAGAAGGAATATCTTCTAATTCATTTAAAAATTCTGTAATATTTGCATCATCAGACAACTCAATATTTTCAAAAGCATCAATATCAGGTTCTTCTAAAGATGTGATATAGTTTTCAAACTCTTCATCTTCTGAATTGTAAGACTCAAACAATTTTTCAGCGATTTCACTAATTTGAGACTTAACTCTGCTATCAACACGAGTTAAAACAGACTCTACAATAACACCGTCTGCTGAAACTGCATTATCTTCAATGATTTTTATATTTTGTAGTTGTGGAATATCTTCTTTTAATCTGTCAGAAATAGAATTCAAGATATCTAACAATTTTGGATTAACAATGATTGTTATTTCTTCTTTATCCTTCAACTCCTTAATTGCATTTTCAGTTAAAACCTTTATGATTTCTGAGTTAAACTTAATTGATTCTGTACAAACTTTTTTAGCGATTTCAAGGACTAAATTAATAATATCCAGCTCAGAAGACTTGATAATATTACCTTTCAAGTCAAATTGAGCTTTTGCAAAATCATCAACGGCATGAACTTTTTCTTCAAGTTCATTAGTAATTACAACATAACCTTGTTTATAACCATCATCATAACCTGTTTGATAAGATTCAGCCCTAATTTTTTCCGCTTCTTGAGCCATTTGCTCATCAAAAGCTTTCTTTTCGTCTTCTCTTTGTTTTGCTATTTGCTCATTTTCTTGTTGAATTTTATTATTCGTATCCTGAATTAATTTTTCAGCCTCAGCCTTTGCCTCATTTAAAATATTTTCTTTGCGCTCTTTAGCTTTTTCAACCTCTAAATTTAGCAATCGTAACTCTTCCTTAAGCTGTATCAACTCAGGAGAATCAGGTTTTTCCTCTTTAGCTTTTTCAATTGGTAGCACAAAACTATCACCATATTTGATATTTGTGCTTCTTATCCTAGTCAATTAATTCGTCCTCATTATTTTCACGAGAAATAACAATTTCACCAAAGACTTCAAGATTTCTGATAATACCAATAATTTTTGTTTGAACTTCTTGAACTTCTCTAGCTCTAACAGGTCCAAGATATTCGATTTCATCTTTAAGCATTTCTTGAGCTCTGTCAGACATATTTCTAAAGATTTTTTCTTTAAGATCTGCTTTAGTACCTTTAAGAGATAGAGCAAGGTCTTTTGTATCAACTTCACGAAGAATTCTTTGAATAGCTCTGTCGTCAAGATTAATGATATCTTCAAATACAAACATCAACTCTCTTACTTCTTCTGCGAGTGTAGGATTTTCTACTTCTAAAAGCTCAATAACATTCTTTTCAGTATTTCTATCTGCACGGTTCAAGATATTTGCCAATGTATCAATACCACCCGCTTTAGAGAAATCTTGTACCATAACTGATGAGAATTTATTTTCTACAATTTTTTCAATTTCGCCCAAAATTTCAGGGTTTGTTGTTTCCATGTCCGCAATCTTCATTGCAACTTGTGCTTGCGTTTCGGGTGGAAGATAGTTTAGAACTTTTGCAGAATGTTCGGGTTTTAAATATGCCATAATCAACGCAATCAATTGTGGGTTTTCGTTTTGGAATGAAGTTGCCAACTGTCCAGGGTCAGCCTCATTAAAGAATTGGAACGGATTTGAATTCATTAAAGTCATTAACTTATTCAACATTTTTTCCGCTTGACTTTCACCATAAGTCAATTCCAACAATTGTTTTGCGTAATTTATACCACCAGATGAAATGTATGTACTTGCTTGAAATAAAGCTTTAAACTCTTCAAGAATATCTGTTAAAATATCACTTGGAACCTTGTTTAAGCTTGCAATTTCCAAAGTAATTTGTTCTAGTAAATCTTCGTCAGATATATTTTTTAAAACTTCACTGGCTGTAGTAGGTCCAAGCAAAATTAACAATGCTGCGACCTTCTGAGTTGAAGTCATTGTCTCAAGTGCAAGTGTTTCTACTTCGTTTTTATCGTCTTTTGAATTTGTACTACTTGTTAATGCCATAATCGTTAATTCCTAATAAATGATGTTAATATTCTTGCGGCTTCAGCAGGATCCGCCATGATTGTTTCATTCAATTCAATTCTTGTCTTTTCAAGTTCTGGATCTAAATGGGCTTCAATTGTTGGTAAAGATTCTGACAAGATAATATCTGGAATATCATCTTTGATTTCAGGTAATGTTGGTTCAATAACTTTTTGATTGTATGTATCTTCTTTACCGTAAATTTTGCCAGCTTTTGACATAAGACTTTTGATAATGAACAACGCTGATAAACCTAAGATTAGAATTACTAATAATGGTCCAAGTTTTGTTGTCATATAATCAACTGTAGAATTTTTCTTGAATTCTTTCATAATCTCTGCTTGAGCAGCTTTTTCTTCTGCAAGTCCTTCAAATTGCAAGCTTGTAATTGTAATTACGTCGCCTCTTTCATAATCAGCACCTGCAGCTGATAATACTAAACCTTTTAACTCGTCTTTTTCTTTTTGAGTCAAAATTTTGTTTACAGCAACAGCAATTGTCATTCTTTTAACAGTTCCTGGAGCATAAATAATTTGTTTAACTTCTTTTGAAACACTGTAGTTTACAGCATTTTTTTCTTTAGAATAATTTAGGTTTTTTCTGTCCACATTAGCACCAGAAGGTGTTTGGTTAGGATTTTCGTAAGTTTCAATTTCGCTTTGAGAACTTGTAACAACACCCTGCGCATTGTCTGTTCCTACAGGAATATAACTTTCAATAGTAGCTTTTGCACTGTTAAAATCTATATCAGCTGATACTTGTACATTTACGTTATCTTTACCTACAATTTTTTCTAAAACTTCTACAACTTTTTCTGATGTTTGCTTTTCAAGATTGCTTTTAAAACTTTCCATATCATTAGAATTTTTGCCATTTTCATCTGATAGACTGTTACCAGCTTGGTCAGTTATAAATACTCTATCTGGAGTCATTCTAGGTACAGAATAAGCCACTAAATTTTTGATAGCCTTGACTTGAGAAGATTTCAATCTATACCCAGGTTTTAAAATTAACATAACAGAAGCTGTTGGAACCTCGTCTTTGTCTTGAAAGATTGAACGTTCTGGCTCTGCTAATTGAACTCTAACACTTTGAATACCACTCATTTTTTCAATAGAACGAGTTAATTCACCTTGAAATATTCTTTGTTTAGTTAATTTATTTTTAAAATCTGTTGAACCTAATTGCATATCATCAAGAAGTTCAAAACCTTGTGTTTGAATTTGAATAAGGTCGTTTTCAGCTACAAAAACTCTCAAATCATCTTTTTCTTTAGAATGAACCATGATTGTCTTTTTGTCATCTGCAAGCTTGTAAGCATGACCATTTTTCTTCAAGCTTTCAATAATATTTGCTGCATCTGTTTCGTTTAAATCAGTGTATAAAACAGCCCAATCTGGTTCTAAAGATTTTACAAGAAAGAAGGTTGATAAAGCTACAATAACAATTATCATAGACATAAGCCCAAATTTTTGAGGCATAGATAAACCAGCCCAAATTCTCTTCAAATCGTCTGTTAACAATTTTATATAATTATTTTCCATAATTCCCCTAATTATACTTTTACTTACATCATATCTTTTTTAATTATGAATTTCAATTTTGTTAAGTTAACGTTACGTTCTAGGAATTTTAAACATAAAATTTATCTTTTGTTAAAATTTGTAAAACAGGCTAAAAACATGGGCAATTTTTTGTTTTCAAGCGACTTTAACATGATGTGTAGTGATAATAAATTTATCTGTGTAGAATAGTATACAAATTAATATAAGGAGAATAGGTTATGTTTACAGGTATCCAATCATATGGTAGTACTTACAGAAGAGAAATGGGTGAAACTCCAGCTGATGTAGTAAAAGCACAAAAATGGCAAGAAGCACATCGCCCTAAAGCAGAAACCCGACCTCGTGAAATGGGTGAAACTCCTGCAGACGTAGCAAGAACAGGTAGAAACACATATACAACAACTCCAGAAAGAGGACATAGTGCAAGACCTCGTGAAATGGGTGAAACTCCAGAAGAAGCAGGAAGAGCAAATGCACAAAATACAGGCAGAAAAGCTTCTGAAATGACTGAACAAGAAAGAAGAATTGATTTATTTGCATAGTAAATAAAAATAAATTTTTAGACAAAAAGAGTTTAGCAGAAATGTTAAACTCTTTTTTATTTCTCATAATTTAGTTCATATATATTATATTTTTTTATTAGTAAATGAATTAAAATAAAAATGTTATGGAAGATTTTCAAGATTTAAAAAATAAAGGTTTTAAATATCATCAAGAAAATAATCTTGATAACGCAGAAAGATGTTATAAAAAAGCATTAAAGATTAATTCAAAAAACGCAGAAGCCCACAATTTGCTTGGACTTGTAAAACTTCAACAAAACAATTTTGAAGAGGCAATCGATTGGATAAAAAAAGCTATCGACATAGAAAAAAACGCTTATTTTTACGAAACACTTTTTCAAGCTCTTGCAATTCAAGAAAAATATTCTGAAATAATAAATTATGAAAACGAAATTACAGAATATTTAGAAAAAGAATTTTCGCTAAATTTTTATCTTGCACTTGCTTATAAGAATTTGAACGAAATAAAAAAATCTATTTATTATTATGAAAAAGCGACAGAATTAAATCCAAATTCTTACGATAGCTGGTTTAATTTATCACATCTTTATAGCATTGAAGGTGAAACTTTTAAGGCTCTTGATGCACTAAAGGTTTGTAAGAAATTAAACCCAGAAGATAGCGAAACTGAATACTTTTTATCACTTGCTTATATGAGAGTGAAGGATTATGATAACGGGTTAAAGTGCTTTGAAAAAAGATTTTGTAAGGAAGTTGCTTTTTTAACGCAAAACAAAACTTTTCCGACTAAAGCCACACTAGAAAATCTTTGGCACGGTGAAGATATAAAAGATAAAAGCATTTTGGTATATTATGAGGCTGGATTTGGCGATGTAATTATGTTTGCAAGATATTTGCCAATTTTAAAAGAGCGTTGCAAAAAAATCATTTTACATATCCAAAAACCTCTAAAAGCCTTGTTTGAAGAAAATCCACAGCTTGGCGTTGATAAGATTATTGACGGCTTTGTACCAGAAAGAGAAATAGAGTTTGATACACACGCACCAATGTTGAGCTTGCCTTATTTACTGAATTTAAAAGGCGATAACGTTTTTACTGGACACGAAGGTTATATCAAACCTAACGTTGAAAAGGTTGAAGAATATAAGAAAAAATATTTTGATAACGACAAAATAAAAATTGGTATCAAATGGCAAGGAAATACTTATTATGACAAGGATAGAGTAATTCCGACAGAAGCGTTTTATCCGTTGATAGAAACACCAAATACGCAATTTTATTCTTTTCAAACAGAAGAAGGTTCAGAAGAAGTTAAGAAATTAACTGATAAATATGATGTTATTGATATTGGGAAAGATTTAAAAGATTTTGCTGTTACATCGGCTACACTTTCAAACCTTGACTTGGTAATTTGTAACGACACGTCATTAGCACACCTTGCAGGAGCTTTGAACATACCTTGTTACATACTTTTGCCGTATGAAGTGAATTGGCGTTGGCATACCGATTTGAACAAATGCGATTGGTATGATAGCGTAAAACTTTTCCGTCAAAAATCAATCGGAGATTGGAAAGACGTTTTTCAAGAAGTTTTAAAGGTAGTGAATAGACACAAGCGAGCACGGAATGACAATAATTTTAATAATTGAAGTGAACCCTCAACCGAGCTACGCTCACCTTCTCCCAGTTTTGGGAGAAGGGAAAATTCTATTCACAACTCACTACCCACTACTTTTGTTGTATAATAAACCTATCATTTAATTTTTAGGAAAAATATGGGAAAATTTCAGAACAAAAAAGATTTTATTATTAGACTAGTAGTATTTATTTTAGGCATGTTTGTTAGCTGTTATGGTATTGCAATCACAACACGTAGTATGCTTGGTACAACTCCAATTGCATCACCTTATTATGCTATTTCATTATTCAATATTAAATACTTTGATTTTGGAATGTGTGCCTTCATCTTTAATGCCTTATTCTTTTTCGGACAAGTTTTAATTCTACGTAAAAATTTTCCACCTATTCAAATCGTTCAATTACCAATCGCACTTGCAACAGGTTTATTCATATCATTAAGTATGTTTCTAACTCAATTTATTCACGCAGGCGCATACTGGTGGAACATTTTACTAATCATAATCGGTTCTGCCATAATTGGTCTTGGAATCGCAATGGAAGTTTGGGCAGATTTAACATACATGCCAGGCGATGGACTTGTTAAAGTAATCTACGAAGTTTCAAAATTAAACTTTGGTGTAGTTAAAGTTTCTTTTGACGTAACACTTGTTGTTATGGCAATGTTAATAACATACTTCGGTTTAGGCGAAATCTTTGGTCAATGCGTTCGTGAAGGTACATTGATTTCTGCTCTTACAGTCGGCATTTTTGCTGATAGGTTTTTAAAACTTATGAAATACAAAAAGCAATAAAATGATTTCAAACAACATAGACAAATACATTGAAAATACAAAGGTTAACGGCATTTTTATAAAATGGAACAAAAGAATTCTAAATGTTTTTGTTTCTGATATTGCTGGAAACATTTCTAACAAAGAGTTCTACAAATCAGAAATTCAACGTGCTATTCAAAACTGGAACACAATTCTAAAAACAAATGGCATAAATATTATATTTAATCAGATTTATGTGCCTAACAATGCTGACATCATCATCAAATGGACAAAAGTCGGAAGAGTTTATGAAGGAATGTGCAAATATCCTAGCGTAATAAACGGTATTATCAAAAAAATCTCAATTGATATTGGTCTACCTAACGAGCTTTCACCCAAAAACACTACAAACGAAAGTATTTTTGCAACAATGATGCACGAACTGGGACACGCACTAGGTTTGGGACACGGAATTGAAATTAATGATATAATGTTCGTTCCTCATCAAAAAAATATCACAACTCCTAGCGACAATGATTTATATGTATTAAAAAAGATTTATCTATCATAAACCAATTTTATTAAGAGATGTAATGTTTTTTCACGTGTTCTTTTTTGTTCTAAAAGTCAATTAAATTGTCAAAGTAGTATTTTGAATTTTTCAAATAACACAAACCCCTTCTATTTTTTGAATAGTTTTTATTGCAATTGGTTTTTCTATTATGCTATGATTTTTAAGTCTATGGTCTAAGTGCGTAGACTTATTTTGCATTTATACTGTAAACAAAATCGTATATTACATAATTTACAAGGAGGCTTTATGAAATGAAAGATTTACCGGTAAAACACAAACTTCCAAGCAAAGTAATTGCTTACATTTCAATTTCAATCGCAGTAATTCTTTATGGAACATCACTAACTGCAACAAAAATTTGTCTAAATGAATATTCGACTCTGTCTCTTATGGCAATAAGAATGAGTCTTTCAACAATTTTATTCATTCCGTTTTTCTTAACAATTTACAGAAACGTTAAAATAGATAAGAGCGATATAAAATTTATCCTTTTAATGGTTTTATGTGAACCTTGTTTGTATTTTATTTTTGAAACGAATGCTTTAAAATTCACATCATCAGGACAAGCAGGGGTTTTAAGCTCGCTAGAGCCTGTTTTAATAATATTTTTTGCAAGAATGATTTTGAAAGAAAGATTTCCAAGATTAGCATATATCGGTTTGGGTATTGCAATTTTTGGTTCAATTCTTTTAAGTCTTGCATCTGATGTTACTGAACTTGCGCCAAGACCCGTTCTTGGAAATGCGCTTCAACTAGGCGCTGAAATTTTAACATGCGTTAGTATTGTAACGACAAAATATTTAATGGATAAATACCCTCCATTCTATCTTGCAGGAATTGCGGTTTTTGGTGGTGCAATATTCTTTACTGGAATGTGTTTTGTTACTGGTGAACCTATTCATCTTATAACATCATCTTCAAGCATATATATCGTTGGATATCTAGGTATTTTAACTGTAGTTGCTTATGCACTATACAACTCATCTATGAATATCCTTTCAGCAAGTAAGGTTTCACCTTTCTTGTTCTTACTTCCAATTTCAGCCTTATTCTTTGGCTGGTTCTTCTTAGGCGAAACATCAAACATATTACAAATGATTTCTTGCTTTGTAATTTTCTTTGGTATTTATTTAAGCCAAACTTTCAGCAAATACGTCGAGAAAAAGAAAAGAGATAAAAACACTCTTAATAAACTTGAATTTGCAAAAATAGAAGTTACAGAAGAGGACGATATTCTATAAATTTAATATATTGGGACGGGAACTAAATTTTTGTAAAAATCATATTCCGCAAAACCCTTTGGTATTCCGTTCCAATATCTAAAAATCATTAACCCTTGTTTTTCTAATTCATAACCTATATTTTCATCATCTGTTAATAACGGATATACAAACGGTATTTCACCGTTTTCAAGGTTTATATCTAACTTATTAATTGATTTATATTTTTTATGAAAATGTTCAAAATTTTTCAATCGTATTGATTTTTCTTCTTCAAAATCTATAGAAGAAATAATATTTTCGCTTGTTTTTGACATCAGTAAAATATCTTCTTCATCAAGCCTATTTTCGTTTTTAACAACATTTTCAAAATTATAATTTTCTATTTCATATTCATTTGCCTGTAAAAAACTTTGCTCTAAATTTTTTTCACAATAAAGATAAGCACCGTCTTTTATACCATATTTAGGTTGAAAAAATTTACGCAAAGAATTAAACGAAACAAGTCCAGAAGGATTTGAATAAAACGAATGCGCATTATCAACAATCAAATTTTTATACTTTTGAGCCAAAAGTTGAACGTTTTTAAAACAAATACCAAAATAATTCGGATAAAGAATAAAATCGTTTTCAGCAAAATCAATACAAGGCATAAGATTTTTATCAATATGATAAAAATTAATTTTCACATTTTCCTTACGAATAGCCGATTTGACCGTAGGACAAATATAATAAGGAACAAAAATTTCCTTAATATCATAGGCACGAAGAATATATCTCAAGCAATTCCGTGCAGTATTTAATTTGATAATCTTATCGGTCATAAAATTATATATTACTACTAAAAGTAAACTCGTCCAAAAGTACAGCTTCTAATGGAACATTTGTTAAAGTTTTTGCATCTTTTCCTCTAACAAAACCAAACAAACCTAATGGAAATAAAATTATAGTAGCCAAACCAATTGAAGCTACAACCACAGACCAAGTTGTATCTTTGCCAACATATTGTTTAGTAAAATCAATTCGATGAGAATTACCATTAACATCGTAAACTTTACCTCTGCTAACAGTGATGTTTCCACCTTGTCCCCAGAAGGCTTTCTTTTGAGTTTCGCTTATATATAAATATCCTTTGCTACCAGCTTTAAAGACTCTCACACCATTTACAACAACATCTTCGTCAATTGTAATGGCAACTTTTTCACCAACAGTTGCATCTGCACTAGATTTAAGTTCAGAAACAGTAAATTCAATAGGAGTATTTGCTTTAACTTTCACTGTTTTAGAAAAGCATGGTAAAGTATTTAGATTTAAAAATCCTAAAATTAAAGTAAAAACTAATATCTTTTTCATAAAATCCTCAAAAGTAATTCGTAGATTTTATTTTATCACAAAAGATATAAATTATATATATATAAATTTAATTTTTTATATAATTTCAAGTAGAACCTCTGCTCACTTACGCTGGACTCTCACAATTGGTTCTCGTCTCAACCCAGAAATATTCATAAAATACTCCCCAGGTAGGACTTCAGCTCAGATGCAGGCGAGGAACTCGAGACTTGCAGATGAGGGTATCGATGTAGTCGATTGAACCATGTTTGTTGCGACGTCGAGAGCAACAAACCGTGAGAGTCCTAAACTCCAAAAATTTTACATAAAAAAATACTCCCCAGGTTGGACTTCAGCTCAGATGCAGGCGAGGAACTCGAGACTTGCAGATGAGGGTATCGACGTAGTTGATTGAACCATGTTTGTTGCGACGTCGAGAGCAACAAACCGTGAGAGTCCTAAACTCCAAAAATTTTACATAAAAAAAATACTCCCCAGGTTGGACTCGAACCAACAACCTACCGGTTAACAGCCGGTTGCTCCGCCATTGAGCTACTGAGGAATATTCTCTAAGCTTTTCTCCTTTTGGCTCCGCAACTGTCGTCTTGTTATTTAACTGTGCATGTTTCACCTGCACCGGAGCTACTAAGGATTTTAGACTTATCCCGTTCCATTAGGCTTATTTCAAGCATTCTCGGAACTTCTCGTTTGGTCTTAATCTCTGTTTCCAAAGATTGTAAAATTATTATATACAAAAACTTTTTTCTTGTAAAGTAGTTAATTTTTTATATTACTCATTTTTATCAAAATATCAATCTCTTTATATAATGTACTCAATTCCTTAAACGTACCTATATCAATAATTTCTCCGTTTTTCATATACACAATTCTATCGCAAATTTTCAACGTAGAAAGTCGGTGTGCAATTGCAATAATTGTCTTTTTTCCCTTAAACTCTTTTAACATTTCTGTAATTTCATTCTCTGTTTTCAAATCTAAAGATGATGTGGCTTCATCAAAAATCAATATTTCAGGATTTCTATACAATGCTCTTGCAATAGCTAATCTTTGTTTTTGACCTTGTGAAAGTCCGTTTGAACCTAAAATAACCTTCGCATCTGATTTTTCTCTAAAAGTTTCAACATAATCCCAAAGTTGAGCCTTTTTTAATGCGCTTTCCACCTGATGATAATCTACATCTAATGGGTCAATTCCCCATGCCACATTATCAGCAAATGAGCCGTCTACTAAATTTATATTTTGCGGAACATATCCAATGATTTTCCTCAAAGAGAAAAAGTTTCTTTGATTAATAAAAATATCATCAAGGCTAATATTACCGTAATCTATTGGCAACAATCCCATTATAATCTCTGCCAATGTTGTTTTACCCGCGCCAGAATCACCGATAATACCAATAAATTCGCCCGCCTTAATTTCTAAATTCAAGTTTTTAATAACAGGTTTATTTTCTTTATACTGAAAATTTATACCTTCAAGTTTTAAACTATCCTTAAAAGTCAACGGTGGTAAGTTTGCATCTAAATCTGGCAAGTCTTTTTCATCAAACTTATACATTGTTGCATATTCGTTCAACTTATCCATTAATCTTTTTGTTGCATTTATTTGATTAAACGCACTTTGAATTCTATTCAATGGTGGCGCAATTCTAAAAATTGCCATTACAACCAAACCATAAGATGCAAGTATTTTTGTTGTATCTGCTAAATTTTGAATAGTAATTATAAATGCAAATAAAATAAAAGTTATCACAATCAATGTTTCAATAATATATGGCGGAATTAATGTATAATAGTTATTTTTTAACATTGTTTGATTATATTTTGCTTGATTGTCTTTAAATCTATTATAAAAATAATCCTCAATACCCAAAATTTTAACTTCTTTGAAATTTTTTATACATTCCATAATGCTATTATTATTATCAACAGAAGTTTTTGCCATTTCTGCAGAAATCTCACTTGTTTTATTTTTGAAAAATTTATTTTGAATTTTCATCATCACATACAAGAACAATGTCGTAATTATTGCAGTTAAAGGCAATTTGATTAATAACAACAATAAAATAATAGAAATAACAATCACGTTAATTATAATATTCAAAGTTCTCAAAACATATCCGTCAAGAACTTGTCCTATAAGAATTGTAAGATTATAAATCTTTTCTGAAGCCGGAGTTTGCATATTATCTTTGTATGATGCGTAAAGATAATATTTCATGAATTTTGCAGTTAAATCGTTTTTCCAGCCTACAATAAATTTATTTTGAAAATAAATTGTACCCATCATATAAATATTTTTGATAACAAAAATCAAGATTGCGCTTAAACCAATTAAAAATGTATTTATAGAAACATCTTTTATAGGTAA
The DNA here is from genome assembly GCA_934700335.1 of uncultured Candidatus Melainabacteria bacterium. GTDB lineage: Bacteria > Cyanobacteriota > Vampirovibrionia > Gastranaerophilales > Gastranaerophilaceae > UBA791. The sequence continues at coordinate 24,199 of CAKUXM010000009.1, forward strand.
AACATTTGTTATTTTTTGATAAAAAGCATTATTAACAACTAAATCAGGATTGATTATCATTAAAATAAAAGGATAAATAAGTGCAATACCTATAAACTCCATGCAACCTGCAATTATTGATAAAAACACGAAAAAGTAGATGTTTCCAACTTTTCCTTTTCCATAATTATTTATAAATATTTTAAATGTTTCAAATATCATAAAAACATTTTACATTAAAAAAAAGTTAATTTCTTTCAAAAAGAAAAATATTACGATATAATATTAAATATCAAAAAAATAGATTAACATAAAAGGAGAATTATATTATGTCAAATCCAATGTTTACAGAAAACGCTATAAAAAGTGATACTTCAACTTATACAGGCGTACCAATGACAATTCAAGGAGTAATTAACAAAACAGGTTTTTTATTAATTTGTTTATTAATGTCTAGTTTTTATATCTGGAGAGCTTATTTTCAAGGTTACACTGACCAAGTCGCAATGCTAACAATTGCAGGCTTTGCGGTTAGCATTATCGCATTTTTGGTATGCTTGTTTAGTAGAAAAGCAATCAGTATTGCTGCCCCAATTTATGCTATCGGAGAAGGCTTAATTTTAGGTGGAACAACTGCATATATAGAAACACAATTTCCAGGAATTGCTATTCAGGCTGTTGCAGCAACATTTATGGCTTTCGGTGTAATGCTTGTTTTATACCAAATGAAATTAATTAGAGCTACTGAAAAATTCAGAAGTGTACTTTTAATTTCTACCTTCTCAATTGCTGGTATCTACTTAGTACAATTGATTGGTATGTTTTTTGGTAAAAGTATTCCGTTCATCTTTACATCAAGTTCGATTGGTATTGGCTTTAGCTTAGTAGTTGTTGCGATTGCAGCATTAAACTTAATTTTAGACTTTGATTTTATTGAAAAAGCAAACGAAAGAGGCATGGACAAAAGCTTTGAATGGTATGGTGCTTTTGGATTAATGGTAACTCTTGTTTGGTTATACATTGAAATCTTAAACTTATTAGCTAAATTAAGAGACAGATAGACATTTGTGAATTGTGAGTAGTGAATAGAATTTTCTATTTACTATTCACTAATATATTCATTATCCCATTTTTTAGGGTCAAATTTTAAATCTTTAACCGTCATATTTAATGATTTTACGTACGGTTGAAGATTTTCTAATATATCCAATTTTTTAAGTAATAATTCTTGAGCAACAATTGCATTTTTACATGCAATAATCATTGTGTAATTTGGTGCCATTCCATATGGGAATGACATTTTACCAAATTTTTCACCAACTGCTTTGTTCCAAAATTTGTACAATGTTTTTCTATTTATTGCTTTTTTAATCAAATTTTTTGCACTATTATTCAAATCAGCAAAGTCTAAGTCTTTATCATTACTTTTTTTATATTTTTTTGTTTGTTTTGAATCCGTAGTATTAAGCATATCGCTCAATATGTCATCTATACCTTCAAAATTTGAATATAAAATTTTTTTCATATAAATCTTTCTTCTTTTTTATTCGTGGTAAAATAATACCTATGAATTTAATTGACTTGAATGATATCATAAATAAATCAAAGAATATACTTATTGTAACACACGTAAATCCAGACGGCGATGCTTTAGGTTCAATGACTGCTATGTATGGAATATTGCAGGATAATTTCAAGAAAAAACCCAGCATGTTAGCTCTTTCACATATTCCGTCTATTTACCAATATCTTCCCCATATCAAGGAGATAAAAACTCTTGATGATATTGATAAATCTATGGTTTACGATTTAGTTATTGCAGTTGACTTGGCAGCATTAGATAGATTAATGGACGCTCAAATTCTTTTTGACAAAGCTAAATTTACAATAAATTTAGATCACCACAAAACAAACAATGGATATGGTGATTTTGCAAGAGTAAAAGGTAATGCAAGCTCTGCTGGTGAAGTTATTTATGAAGTTGCAAAAGAATTAAACTGGAAAATTTCTGAAGAAGTTGCTTTAAGCTTATATACTTCAATATTAACAGATACTGGCGCATTTAGGTTTGATAACACTTCTGCAAAGTCTTTGAGAGTCGCAGCAGATTTAATAGAAAGAGGCGTTAAGCCTGTAGAAGTCTATAAAAAGTGTTATGAAAATAAATCTAAAGGTCTTGTTTTATTCCAAAATTATTGTATGAATAAGGCGCAATTTATAAATGATGATAAAATTGCTTATTTGATTGTTTATAAGAAAGATTTGGACAAGTTTAATGCAAAAGGCGATTATACAGATGGTCTGGCAGAAACTTTACGTTCTATAAATACAACTGAGGTTTCTTTTGTGTTAAAAGAAATTGGCGACAAAGTTTTCAAAGTTTCAATGAGAAGTAAGCATATTGATATTGCAAAAGTGTGTGAAACTTTTAATGGCGGTGGACACAAGTTTGCTGCTGGTTGTACAATCAAAGCTTCCGCAGAAGATGCGGTAAAAAGAATTGTTAACCAAATTCACAAACAGGAATTTTAATGAAAAGGATAATTGTATATTTAAAACGATTAATAAAATCAATAGTAGATAACGATTTCTTTGGAATGGCTTCAGAAATGAGCTATATGTTCTGCTTGGGAATTTTTCCATTAATCCTATTTTTAACAGGGATTTTTGGCTGGGCAGGAAAACACGAATTTATGCACCCAATTTTTTCATTTATGTCAAGAATTATGCCCGGAGATTCAATGGGGCTTGTTCAAACGGTCTTAAAAGAAGTTATTTTTTATGATAAAGGCGGATATTGGGCTTGTTTAGGTTTTATAATAACTTGTTTTTTGACAACAAATATGATTGCAATTCTTGCTAAAGGTTTAAATAGGGCTTATAAGATTGGAGAAACACGTTCATTTTTATACACACGTGCAGTTGCATTCCTTATGGTTTGTGTAAATACAGCAGTTTTATTTTTAACAATAAACTTGATTATCTTTGGTAAAATTATTATTAATTTCTGCGTAACATATTTAGGTTTGGCGCAAGAATTTGCTACAATGTGGATGGTATTACGTTGGCCAATCGCATTCTTTGCTTTGTATGTAATGGGGTTTTTGCAATACCTTTTACTACCAGATTTGAAAGGGTCTGAAATTTTAAAATTAAAAAGCACAGTTCCTGGAACATTTTTCTTCTGTATTTCTTGGTTAATCGGCTCTGGCGGATTTGCGATTTATGTTAACAGCTTACATACATACAACTTCGTATATGGTACAATTGGAGCTTTTGCCGTCCTAATGGTATGGTTATACTACACATCAATCTTAATCTTGATTGGTGCGGCTATAAATTCAGAAGTTTACAACAGATTGGAAATAAAAGGTAATGGAAAACAATAGAGGTTTACATCTAAACTATTCTCTTATCACGCAAATTATTGAAGAAAATTCGAAAGTGCTTGATTTAGGTTGCGGAGACGGAACCTTGTTAAAAATGCTTATCGACCAAAAACATATAGAAGGTAAAGGTATTGAAATTAATCAAGACTCTGTAATCAACTCTATCGAAAATGGTGTCTGCACAATTCAAGGCGATATTGATGAAGGTTTAGTTCAGTTTTCTGACAAAGAATACGACTACGTTGTCTTAAACAGAACAGTTCAAGCAACTGAAAAACCAGATTTTGTAATAAAAGAAATGCTAAGAGTTGGTAAAAAAGTTATAGTTAGTTTTCCTAATTTTGGATACTGGAAAGTTAGATTGTATTTACTTTTGAACGGGAAAATGCCTGTTTCAAAAATGTTACCTTTTGAATGGTACAACACTCCAAACATTCACCTTTTGACAATTAGAGATTTCTTTGAATTTGCAAAAAAAAATAATATAAAAATACTTAAATCAATTTATCTTAACCATGCGCAAGTTCGTAGAGATAAATTGCTCCGATTAATGCCAAATCTTCTTGCAGAAGAAGCCGTATTTGTACTATCAAACTAACCCTTAACATATTGTATTTTTTTTATTATTAATATATAATTGATTTGACTTCAACACACAAAAATGGAGAAATAAATGAGCAATATAGCAATTTACACAACAAAATCAGAATCTAAATTAGTTGAAATGCTACAAGGCATTGAAGATATTAATGTTAGATTAGAAGATGCTAGCACACTAAAAGAATACGAAGGTGTTGTTCCTAGCTTAATAATTTTAGAAGATGTACCAAATTTAAAAGACGAATTAATGGTAACAAAATTCAAAGTTCCTATATTATTTGTAGGTCCTGTATTTACAGATGTTACAGTAAGAGCAGAAAGTTATGATTTCATTTCTTCTCCAGTGAACAAAGATGAATTATTAATCAGAGTTCGTTCAATGTTGAAAATTAAAGAATACAAAGACAAAATCAACAAAGTTTCAACAACAGACGAATTAACAGGTTTACATAACAGAAAATATTTACAAGAACGTTTAGACCAAGAAATCGCTCGTGCTAGACGTTATAAAACTCCACTTTCATGCTTATTATTCGATATTGACTTCTTCAAAGTTGTTAACGATATGTATGGCTATGAATGGGGCGATGTTTTATTAAAAAATCTTGCTGAAAAATTAAAACAAATGGTAAGAAAAGAAGACGTTTTAACAAGATACGGTGATGAAGAATTTATTCTTATTCTTCCAAACACATCAGAAGATAATGCTTTCTTATTCGCAGAAAGATTTAGAAGAGATATCGAAAAAATGGAATTCATTCCAGCAGGTGAAGAAGAAAGACACCCAATCACAATTTCTGGTGGTATTTCAACATATCCATGCTTAGCAAATGTTGAAGAAGATGCTAATACAATCATTAGATATGCAGAGCATGCTCTTTACAACGCTAAAAGACGTGGCAAAAATAAAATTATTCAATTCTCACAAATTAACTTAGAGTATTAATAAATTTATAAAACAAAAAAGAAGGCGAAACTTTTAGTTTCGCCTTCTTTTTTGCAACAATTTAGCTTTAATTAAACGAACATATATATAATAACTGGTCAGTTGGCTAGGTGAAAATCTCTATACCTGTTGCTAAAATAAAAAAGTGGAAAAGATTAAACAATAGGAGAACGATTATGAGTGTTCTAAGTAACAAAGATGAGCATAAATTAAAACTGTTGATTGATAATGTATACAACAATCTAGCGGTACTTGAAGGTTTTTGTCAAAATAATTTTGATTGTGAAAAAATTTGCAATATTTCTCCACTCGTAAATCAATTAAAAGGTGATGCCGACTCTATGTACAGAATTATTTGTGAAATATAAAAGGAGAGGCGAAGCCGTTCGGCTTCGCCTCTCCTTTTCTTTAAAAATTTACTCTTCTATATCCTCAGGCAATTCTGGAATTGTTTTTGACATCTTTCCGCCTAAATCTTTTATTTTATCAATGTTTGATAGAATATTATCCTTACCTTGAAGTTTAACTAAAGCATTTGCGATTGACTTTTTAGCACTCAAGACGTCTTTTAACATATCAGCAAACTTATCGAGCATTTTTGAACATAGTCTTGAAATTTCAACTGCATTATCTTTTTGTCTATTAACAACTAACATTGAATTGATAATTTTTAGAGTTGCAAGGAGAGTTGATGGTGAAACAGGCATAACATTGTTTTTCCAGGCATATTCCCAAAGAGTGCAATCTTCGCAGAACATTAGAGAATAACAACTTTCAATTGGAATAAACATTAATACATATTCGCAACCTGTATAATCTTCATAAGTAGTGTAATCACGTTTTGTAAGACCTTGAATGTGAGATTTTGTAGAATCCTTAAACTCTTTTAATTTTTCAGCCCTTGTTTCATCATCTTCTGCATTCAAGTATTCATACCAAGAAGAGAAAGATGTTTTAGCATCAATCATTACGCAACGTTTGTCTGGCAAAAGTACAATTGCATCAGGTCTACCTTCTCCCAAACTTTTTTGAATAAGAAACTCTTCATCTTTACGCAAATTAGAAGCCTCTAAAACACGTTCTAAAACGACTTCACCCCAATGACCTTGAGTTCTGTTATCAGATTTCATTACAGAAATTAGAGAGTTTGTATTTTGAGAAATTTGACTTCCAGCCTCTAAAAAAGATTTTATATTTTCGTCAAAACGAGTAAATTTAACTGTTTCTTCTTTGAAATTTTGTTCAGTTCTTTTTTCAAAATCTTCTATTTTTTCTTTAAATTTAGAGAAAAAATCCTCCAATTTTTCTTTATTAATGTTAGAAAAATCTTCGCTACTTTCTTTAAAAACCCTATTAGCAGTATTTTCAAATTGGAGCTTCATTTGTTCAACTAATTCATCTGTCATAGATTTAGATGACTTCTGAAAAGCCTTAAAAAATGCGGTTGTAGCTATAACACCAATAAATAAACCAACTAAAAAAATGATAATTTCCATACAAAATCTCCTCTTAATAAATTAAGTATACCATATATAGATGATTAATAAAAACTATTGTAAATATTGGTTTATATACCAAATATACACCCAAAGGTTTAGACCTTTATATAACCTCTAAATGGTTTAAATTTAACCTTTTTGTTGATGTACATATCGTAAAAAGAATGTAGTATATACAGTGTAGAAGACAAGAAAATAACAAAAGGGACATATAAAAGGACTAGGGGGAACCACATGAGACGTGAATTTAAATCTAAAACTAAAGTTTTGTTGATAGATGACAATTATGATCATTTAGCAGGGGTAAGTGAATTAGTAAGCTCAGAAGGAATGTTCAACGTAGTTGGTACATCAACAAACGCTACAATGGGTATGAGTTTAATCAAAAAATATCACCCAGATGTAGTTATTATGGATATGAACATGCCAGAAAAAAATGGTTTAGAAGCAATTCAAGAAATTGAAAAAATGAACTTAGGTGTGCGTGTATTAGTGTTAAGTGGTTATGATGATTCAGATTTAATTTTCAGAGCAATGAAATTAGGTGCTAAGGGATATGTGTTAAAAACAATGGCATCAGCTCAATTAATTTACGCATTAGAAGAAGTAGCAGACGGTAAAGTATATTTACCATCAAGCTTAACTTCAAGATTCTTTGAATACTTCCAACAACAAGTTATCGAAGAAAAAACAGAAGCTGTTCAAGAAGACAATTACCTTTCTTACTTAACAGCAAGAGAAGAAGAAGTTTTAGACTTGTTATGTCAAGGTGTAACATACAAAGGAGTTGCAGAAAAATTATTCATCTCAGACACAACAGTAAAAACTCACGTAAACAATATCTTCCAAAAATTGCAAGTAAACGATAGAACTCAAGCAGTTTTATACGCAATCAATAATGGATTTATGAAAAAAAGAACAAAACAATTAGTAAAGGTAAAGTAATAAAAGTTCCTTTCATATAATGTACCAATTTGTCGTGTTACAATTATATGTGTGGCACGACAAATATATAAAAGGGTAGGAAAATGGCAGTATTAAAGAGAAATAACAAATTAAAAGACTTAATTTATATACAAGAAAATAAAACATTACAAAAACAAACAATTACTGGTATGGTAAGAACAATGTTAGAACCAGTTTTAGACACACCAGCTGCAGGGGTTGTTTTATACAGATTAAACGATAAAAAAGGTTTAGAAAGTTTAGTTAAAAGATTAGAATTTGCAAACGTAGATGTATACGATTTCAGCAAAGGTTCAAAATTATTAAAACAAGAATGCTGGGAAAACACAGAATTCGTTTATGTTTTAACAGAAAGATTTGGTGCAAGTTTCATTTGGGATTATGACGTAGTTGACCCAAACAGTGATAGAGCAGGTTATTACATCTTGTACAACTCAAGAGATTTATGCGTATCATTCGATTACATTAAAGAAAACAGCACAAAAAATCTTCAACATTATCAAGACACCTACAAACCAGATAGACGTGATAACGTTTTGATGAACTTATCTTTAAGAAAAGTAGTTGATATGTTGAACGATATTAACCAAGATGTAATGATTTCTTCAATGGAACAAGACGAAATCGTTAAAAGCGATGAGGCAGTTAAACAATTAGAATTCATCAACAAAAAATCAAGTTATGTATCTCACGAATTGAAAAATCAACTTTCAATCATTGATTTGTACACAGATATTTTAATCAAAAATATGGGTGAAAATGCACAACTTAAAACAATTAAAAAAGCGTTAAGAATGGCAAATAATTCATTAATTGAATTAAAAGCTATCAAAAACGCAAACATTAAAGAATGCGAATTAAATGAATTGGTAAGTGAAGCTTGTGAATTAGCAAGCGTTTATGCAAACGAAAATGGTAAAGAGATAACAATTTCAGTAGAAAACGAACTATTAGTAGAAGTATTTGCTGATACAGACAAATTTATTGGAGTATTAGTAAACTTAATTAAAAATGCGGCAGAAGCCATAGAAGAAAAGGGAGAAATTAGAGTAAAAACTACAATGACAGATGACAGACATGCATCAGTAATCGTAGAAAACACAGGTAGACCAATCAGCATTGACAGAAGAGAACAAATCTTCAATGAAGGGTTTACAACAAAAGAAAAAGGTTCAGGCATTGGCTTGTTCTATGCTAAAAAATCAATGGAAGAACAAGACGGACATTTAAGAATGTTAAAATCTGATGCTGAGTCAACACAATTTGAAGTTAATATACCAATGGTTGTATAAGGGGTAAAAAACAATGGTTGATTTACTAACATCAAGAACAATGAATGTTACGAAATTAGGTATGGACGGCTTAATGGCAAGACAAAATGCCATTTCAGCAAACATTGCCAATGTTATGACACCTAATTACCAAAGAAAAGAAGTTGCTTTTGAAAGTCAACTATCAGAGATTATTGAAAATGACAATCTTAAAAATCATATTAAGGGTCAAAATAGTATTAAATATACACCACAAACGCTAGATGATTTTATGGCAGTTGGTTCAATAACTCCAGCACAACCAAAAGCATTAACTACACAGGAAGCTAAGTTTTTGCAATCTGACATCTATAACAAATACAATCCTCAAGTAATGGACGACGTATTTACAGAAGGTGGCAAAAACGGTAATAACGTAGAGCTTGAAAAAGAAATGATGGATTTAACAAAAGCAGGTACAAGATACGTTATCCTTTCAAATCTTGAAAGAAAAGCTTTCACCGGTTTGAATGATGTAATCAAGAGTCAATAAGAAGTATAATAAATTTAAGGTAAGCAGGTAAGAAAAAATGAGTTTCAACAGTTTTGATATAGCAGCATCAGGCATGACAGCTCAAAGAGTAAAAATGGATACAATTGCAAGTAACATTGCAAACGTAAACACAACAAGAAAACCAGACGGTACAAAAGGTGTTTACATAAAGAAAGATGTTAGCTTTGCAGCTGTATATGACGACTATGTAAACAGAGGACCTTCAAACTTTTCTGCCAACAATCCAGATGCAAGATTTGACCCAATGACAGGCAAATTACACATCAACACAGGTATTGCCTTAAATCAAGGATATGTTTCAAACGGTGTTAGAGTTGAACAAATCCATGAAACAGAAAATCCTATCAAAACAGTTTACGACCCATCTCACCCAGATGCAGATGAAAAAGGTTACGTAGACTTACCAAACATTAACGTTGTCGAAGAAATGGTTGATATGGTATCAGCCTCAAAAGCTTATGAAGCAAACTCAGTTGTAGCAGAGAACATCAAGTCGATGATTCAATCTGCACTGCAAATTTAGTTAGTAAAAAATATTATTTTAAGGGGTATAAAAAATGGAATTTATCGGACAAGTTGAAGGTTATAATTTTAAACCGATAACAGGCTATAATACATTTTTAAAAGGTAACGCATCATTTAACCAACCAATGGACGTTTCAAAAGAAACAGACTTTGATAAAGTATTAAATATGCAAGTTGCAAAAACACAAAAAGCAGAACCAGCACCAGACACAGCTGGCGGATTAATGAAACAAATTGAGACGGCTTTTTCAAATGGTTTAAACGATGTTAACAACAAGAGAGTCTCTGCAGATGCTGCACAAGAAGAATTTGCAATGGGCGGAGACGTAAGCGTTCACGATTTAATGATTGCAGAAGAAAAGGCAGCATTAAGCATGCAATTAGCATTACAAACAAGAAACAAACTTATTTCTGCTTATAATGACATCAAAAACATGGCTCTTTAATAGAATTTAGTGAGTTGTAAATTGTACCCTCACCGGAATTTTAAAGTTTCAAGCTTTGCTTTCAACTAAAAATTTCTCCTCTCCCCTATTTTTACAAAAGTAAAAATGTGGCGAGGGGGAAGTCTACTCACTGCCATTGCCATACATTTCATGTCATTCCGGACTCTGATCCGGAATCTGAGATTGATAAATGAATAAATTAAAGAGAATAATAGATTAGAAGGTTTGGCAAATTGCCAAACCTTCTAAATATTTCTACTCACTATTCACTAACATCTAATTTCTATTTAATAGCGAATGTTACGTTAGCAACGGCTGTAACTTTCTTTTCTATTGATGACAAATCATTATAACCAGAATCACTTACATCATTTGAATCAACTGGTGTAATTTGGAATACGCCCATTCTTGCTGAACGAATTTTACCCAATCTGTTGTGATTTGATTTCAACATTGATTTTGCTCTGTTTCTTGCATCTTTTGTTGCTTTTTCTAGCAACGTAACTTTTAAATCAGCAAGTTTTGAATAATGATATTGAGGTTGTTCTTCACTTGAAATATTCAGACCTTGTTCAAGTAAAACTTCATAACTCTTTGTTAATTCATCAATCTTTGCAACATCATTTGATGAAACTTTGATTGGTTGAATATAGTTATAATATTCAACTACATTTGTTTGATAACCATTAACTGGATTTGTTTTGTATGTTTCATAACCATTTGCTAATTTAATTTCAATTTGGTCTTCTGTAAAACCTTGTGAAAGCAAATATTTTTTCACTGTAGGAATTTGACCTTTAACGATTTTATAAGCTTGCGCCTTTGTTGGTGCTTTCGATTTTATAGAGAATGTCCAATTTGCAGAATCTGATTTGACAATTTCATAGGCTGAACCTGTTACAGAAATATTATCTTTAGAAAGATTTGTTGTAGAAACAACTGATGCAAAGATAATACCAATTGCAATACAAACTCCTAAGATAGCGATTTGCAAATCTTTAAATTTTTCGTACAAATTTTCTGGCATTTTAAATTTTAAATTCATTTTTTACTCCTTAATCTATTTAATTTTCTTCAATGATGACACAAAATTATTTGTTTGAACATCACCATCAACTTTTGTTAAGAATACTTGTGCTGTTTCTTCGCCACTTTCAAGTTCCGGAAGTTGAGAAAGCTCAGCTGCGTAATAGCTAACTTGTTCTTTAGAATTAAATGGCATTTGATGAGCAAGGGTTTCAAGCGATAATCTTCTCAAGAAACCGGTAAAGCCTTTTCGTTTACCACTAAATTTTGTGTAAATTCTCAATGATGTATCCATATTTTCTAGGTTAATTTGACCGATAATAAATGCACTTAATTGAGGTGAAGAAGATTTAATCATAATTCTTTCAGCAATATTATTTTTTATAACGATTGTACCATTAATTTTTTTAAATGTACCTTCCGGAACATTTACAATATCCAAGATTGTAGAAGGACTCACCATTACAACTGGGTTTCTAAATATTGCTGCAACATTTAGAATATATTGAACAAGTCCAAGTTTTGCAATTGACCCGTTGTGTATTGCAAATCTAATTTGACCATTCAATTTCATATCTTTATCTGTGTAGAATTCAAGTAATGCACTTGCTTTACCAGAAATTTCTTTTGGTAAATTCAATGTAGAAGATGCGATTGCATCAGAATCAACATCTTTTGCCCCTAATCTTACTGAATATGTTTGTTTTACTAAATCACAATAAACTTTTAATGTAGAAATACCATCTGCAAAATCAAATTTGTTAGATTTGATTTCTAAAATACCTTTTGGTGTCAAAGTCAAGTTAGCATGTAAATTACCAAAGTTTATAAGTTTGTAATGACCTTTCTTTACGTGGAATTTACAAGCTTTTACTGCAACCATATTTGGCATAAATGCAACTTGTTCAACATCACTTGAATTTTTTGTAGCTTCAGAAGCTTTTTCAACCTCGAAGTATTTTGTAGGAACATCACTTCTTGAAATCTTCAATTGTGCCATACGCTCTTGACGTAGTTTAATTTGTTCTGGAGTCAATTTTGGACGAGGTGCAAATGTTTGCATAACCCTATCAATATCAAGTTCATCAAATGTCATATCTACATTTTGAACAATGATTGGGAATAACATTCTGTTTTGAACAATACCGTCAAGCTTATATTTTGCACGACGAAGGAAACCTTCTGATTTAACATGTACATAATTTCTATCAGAAACTATGTCTGCCTTTTTAATAAGTAATCCTGTACCAACAACAAATACGTCAGAGAAATTAATATCTGAATCAATATATGGATTGTTTTTATCGTGATTGTTATATTTTAATTTACCTTTAAATGTTCCACGTCTAAATATATTTTGACTTACAAGAACGTTAAAAAATTCGCTTGGTAAAATTTCTGGAACATCAAATGATAATTCATTTATGGCACCAGTTACAATATTAACTTTACTTTTAACTGATACAAGAGGTTTAGAAATTGGTCTACCACTTTCGGCAATAATATCAGAAATATAATAGTTTAAATGCTCAATTTCAAGGTCTTCACCCTTCATAATAATTTTGATACCTAAAGCTCTATCAAATTTATCAGAACTAATAGAAGACTTTTCAATTAACAAATCAGAACCGGCAGGAATTTTTGCACCACCAGCAACTACAACCTTTCCGCTTATGTCGTAGTCAACACGTAAAGCAAATTTTGATAAACCCACAAGATTTAATCTACAACCTGCAATCTTTGAGATATATCTTGCAAACTCGTCTTCTGCAACACCTGTTACAGCAAGCATTGTATCAGCCGTTTTCATGTAGTTTTTAACATCTCCAGAAATATCAATTTTGTTTGATTTTCTTGAACCATAAAAACCTTCAACGTCCTTAATTTCAATATCTTTATAGCCGATTTTGATAAGACCTTTTGTAACGGTAAATGGTAAATCCGCAACAGGTATCAATTTTGCGTTGATTTTATTTATATTAATATTACCCTTTAATCCTTTATTTGTTAGATTAAGATTAAAGTTAAAAGAACCATTTAAGTTTTTAAAACAAGCCAAAACTTCTTTTCCGTTTGGAATAATCAAGTTTGAATCAAGAGCTTGCTTTACGTTGTTAACGTTAAAGTTATTAGATGTAACATCAAAAGTATACTTGTTATTTTTGTCAATGTAACCGTTTACGGCAACCATTGAGCGTTCTACGATAAATCTAAAATCATCAACAACAAGTTTTTTATCTTTGATATAAACTTTATCAAAATCTCTAAAGAACAACTTGAAATGTTTATTATCATATTCAATATCAGTCATAACCTTAAAATGCACATATTTCGGTTCTTTTTCTTTAGGAATTTCTATATCTTTTGCTAAAAGTTTTACAGAAACTCTATTGTCTGGTTTGTAAACTATCATACATTTTTTCAAATATAAAATAGCATTAAACCAATAAACTTCGTATTCAGAAGGTTTTTGTTTTTCGCCTTCCTTCATAGTTAGAGTTTGTAATTTATTTACATCTGCAAAAATATCATCTGCGCCAAGTTTATTTAAAATTATTTTTTTCAAAAGAATTTTTTCAAAAGAAACGCTACTATCAAGTTTTTTAACGCTTAAAAGCGTTTCGTTGTTTTTTATTAAACGAATTTCATCTGCTTTAAATTCAATGTTAGGATTTAAAGCAGTTTTCAAAATTGGTTTTTCAATAATTAACTCGGCACCAACTTCATTTTTTAGCGTTTCTTTAACATAATCCAAAAATTTAGAATTTGATACAACATTTGGCAACACAAATAAATATAAAGCAACAGGTATTGAAAGCAATAGAATTACGACTAAAAATAATATTCCTGCTATTTTTAAAAATTTGTTCATTTGTCTCCCCAAATTTTGACTTGAAAATTATATCATATTTTATGATAATATACGAATATGAAAAGAATTTTAACCATATTATTTACATTATTATTAATACAAAACATTGGTTTGTGTGCTGATACAAAGTATACAACCAGTAACTTAACTGTGTTTTCTGAAAACAATAAATATTATGGTTTAAAGAATGATAAAAACGAAGTTATTGTTAAACCAGAATACAAAAAACTTATCAGATTAGGTCAATCTGCTTGGATTATCCAAAAGAGAAACAAGTTTGGACTAATCGATTGCGAAGGTAATTATCTTATTGCACCTAAATATCTTCACGTAGAAAGACTTTTCAATAAATGGGTAAAATTAGGTAATGAAAAAGATTATGGACTTTACGATGAAACAGGTAAAGCTATCATACCTCCAATTTATAACTCTATTGAGCCATTATTTGGCGGAAGATTTTTGACATATAAAAACTATAAATATGGTATCTATAACAACAAAGGCGAAATGGTACTTGATAATGAGTATGATTACATTTATATGCCAAACCCTAAAACGATGCGTATAAGATACCAAAACAAATGGTATGAAATTGAAAAAATATCAAACGAAGAAGCAATCAAATTACCAGAAGATGCTGTTAAAGTAAGCCTTGACGGAGACACATTTAAAGTAACAAATATTTTTATAAACACTGGCGTGGGTGCTGGTTATTCTGTAGTAACAGCAACAGATTACTTGTTAAAAATCTTTTCAACAATTTCACCTGCATACGAACAAACAATTGATGATTTAATGTTATCACAAGGTGCAGAAACGGTTTCTATATTTATTAAATTAAGTTGGATTCCAAAGTTCCCATTCGTTTATGCAAAAAAATATTTTAATAATTTAATAGCGCCAAACAACAGTCCTCTTTCTGGTGTAAGAAATGAAATTAAAGACCAAATGAAATAAAAATTTTTGGCTTAATACACTAGTAAAATATGGAATAATAGATTATACTAGAAATAAGAGAGGATTAAATTCTGAATGGCTGACTTAAAGAGAATATTGTATGCCGAAGATGATGAAGACATCAGAACGATTGTCAAGCTTTGCATTGAAAATTTTTCTGAATGTGAAATTGAATTTGCAGAAAACGGCAAAATTTTACTTGAAAAAGTTGTGGACTACAAACCGGATTTAATTTTGTTAGACGTTATGATGCCCGAAATGGACGGCATAACAACTCTTAAAAACCTAAGAGAACAAGAACAAACCTCTCTTGTACCAGTTATAATCGTATCTGCAAAAGTTCAAGAAACAGAAATCAAAAAATACAAACAACAAGATATTCTAGGCGTTATAAGCAAACCATTTGACCCGACTCAATTGTATACTCAAATCTGGAATTTATGGCGCAATCACAAATAGGTAACAAATAATGACAGAAATTTCAGAACAATTTGAAGACTCTTTAAACAAGCTTAAATCGATTTATAGATTAAAACTAAAAGAAGAAATCCCATATTTCGAAAATATTTTAAAAGAACCTTTCACAAAAGAACTTTTAGAAGATTTGAGAAAGAAAGTTCATAAGCTGAGTGGTTCTGCCGGAATGTATGGTTTCTTAGAACTAAGCACAATAACACATGAGTTTGATATTCAATTGCAAGAAATCTTGGAAACAGACTTCACACCTCATGTTCATGTTATAAAAGACCAGATTAGTGGTATTATAAAAGTAATAGAGATAATATAAAGGATAGACTTTTGCCAAAAGTTATGATTGTAGATGATGACGAATTTATTCGTTATTACCTAAAAAATTTGTTGGAATATATTAAATTCACTGTTGTAGCAGAATGCGGAAATGGTGAAGAAATTTTTGATACCTTCTGGGAAACAAAGCCTGATATATTATTATTAGATATTCACATGCCAGGAATAAACGGCGACAAATTCTTATTAGATAACAAAGAGTTTATCAAAGACACTTTAGTCATTATTTTAACCATGAGTATTTCCGATGAAATCAAGAAGAACCTTGAAAAAGAAGGATATACTCATTTCTTGAGAAAAAATATTTCTCCAAAAGACTTGATTAAAACAATCGAAGACACATGGAATGAATATAGTGAAAGTAAAGAAAAATAATGACAAAAAACTTTGAAACACCAGAATTTTTAAATTATTTGCAAAAAAAGCTAGACTTGGAACCTTTCCTTTTAAGAGATTTAATGAAAGAACATTCTATCTTTGAAGCAGTTGATATTCTTGTTTCAAATTACAATATTGATAAAGAAAAAATCGGGCAAATTTTTGGTGGCTACATAGGCTACGCTTATGTAGATATTAATAATGTTATCTTTGACCCACAATATATGAAATCTATTCCAAAAGAATACTTAAAAATGCAAGTTGTTTTACCGTTGTATAAGTTTGGTCCTGCAATAACTGTTGCCACAGCAAGACCTACAAATCCGTACTTGCAAAACAATATTGAAAAACAACTGCATTCTGTAATAAGCTTGGTATTTTCATTTCCAAGAGATATTATAAATTATATTGAAAAATATTATAAAGAATAAAGTCTTTAGTTTGTTGTTTTTGGAATAAAATCACAATGTAACAACTTAAATGTTACATAGAAAATTGTACGTTCTTCGTTTGAAACAACACTTATGTGTCCGTCCATATTTTCAACCAATTGTTTTGTAATATATAGACCCAAACCTGAACCACCATAACTTCTTGTATCTGCCGAATCAATTTGAGTGAATTTTTTAAACAAATTATTTAATTTTTCTTCCGGAATAAACGCATTATAGTTTATTACAGAAACTTTAACTTCAGAACTTGTTACTGACACATGAACATCGATTTTTGAATTTTTCTTTGAAAATTTAATCGCATTTGATACAAGATTTGCAATAATTTGCTTAAATCTTTCTCTATCAATATGTGCATAAACATCTTCCACATCGCTCTTAAATCTAATTTTAACTTTGTATTGCATACCATAAGGTATAAGTTCTTTTATTGATTCTTTAAGTAATGGAATTAAATCCACATCAGCCATATCAAAAGTTAATTTACCAGATTCCAATTTTGAAGCATCAAGGATATTATCGACAAGTTTTTTTAATCTAACTGAGTTTTTATCAGTCATTTCCAATAAGTTTTTAACTCTTTCTGTCAAATCATCTTTAAACAATGTCAAAATAAGCTGAATAGAACCAATAATTGATGTCAAAGGCGTTCTCAATTCATGACTCACAATAGAAATAAATTCTTTTTGAACTCGTTCAACCTTCTTTTCTTCTGTAATATCACGGTGCATACCAGCAATACCGACAACTTTACCCGCAAAATCGCAAATTGGAACTTTAAAAATTTGAACTAC
Organism: uncultured Candidatus Melainabacteria bacterium; assembly: GCA_934700335.1. Taxonomy (GTDB): domain Bacteria; phylum Cyanobacteriota; class Vampirovibrionia; order Gastranaerophilales; family Gastranaerophilaceae; genus UBA791. The sequence goes on from CAKUXM010000009.1 coordinate 41,659, forward strand.
GCAGTTTTCACCCTTAATATCAATTTCACGTTCTGCATAAACCATTTGCCCTGTATGAAGAACATAATGATCTTCGACCATAATCAAATTTAAAAATTCATCTGAAACATCATCTCTAAAATAATGTTTACCCAATAATTCTTTTGCAGTTTTATAAGGACTAATTTTTAATAAATGCTTGTTAACGCAAGTATACTCACCTTTTGTATTTTTATACCACGCAACAAACTGAATTGCTTCAATAAGTTTTTCAATACTTCTGTTTTTCAAGTAAATCAAAATGAAGAAGACGAATACGAAAAATATTAAATATGTCGCAAATACGTACCAAGTAAATTTTGCAAAGACTTTTTCTGTAAAATCAGAATAAGCCCCCGTACCGATAATCCAGCCCCATTTGTCATATTTTATTGCAATAGAACGTTTTATATAAATTTTATCTTGGCCTTGTTTTACATTTTCTTTTTTCCATTTGTGCTCAATAATTGTTGGAGAATTTGGTTTTGTTTTTAAAGCCTGATTAACCAAGTTTTTGAAAGCAACTTTGTCATAATAATTATCTACATCTTCAATATTTATACCTGATTCAATATGAGGGTGAAAAATAATATTCATATCATAATCACCAACCCAAACATAGCCTGAATCATCAGAATATTTGTAATGTTTTAAAATAGATAATGCTTTTTCTTGAGCTTCTTTTTTAGTAATTTTTTTAGCTTCAACTTGAGAATTCAAATAATCAAAAGTGTTATAAACCCTTTTTGCACGATTATAAATTTTGTCATACTCCATTTTGTAAAGAGCATTTTTTACTTGTACCAGTGCAAAAAAGGTAACAACTAATGATAAAATTAAAGATGCAATTACAATCTTTTTCTCGAATTTATAATCTCTTCTCAAATTTCTTCTCCAAATAAATTATCTAATAAAATTTGTTTTAATTTTATCTTCTGTTTGTGGTAAATCAATACCATTGTTTTTACCAGCTTCAATACATTTCAATAACCAAGCCATATTTTGACCCAAAGTTCTCATAATTTGTAAACCTTCAATGTCTTGTAAAACTTCTTCTGGCTTGTTTCCGTGAACCATATTCCAATAATTTGAAGAAACAATTGGCATACAGTTTATAGAAAAATGTTTATTAATTACGTCCATACTAGCAGTTGTACCAGAACGTCTAGCCGAAACAATTGCGCATGCCGGTTTAAACTTAAACGCTGAACTTCCTGAATAGAACATTCTATCCATTGCAGCAAGTAATCTTCCTGATGGGTGAGCGTAATAAACTGGTGAACCAAAAACAAAACCGTCTGCTTGTCTTGCTTTTTCTACATATTCATTAATTTTGTCATCAGAAATTACGCATTTACCAGTTTGTCTGCAAGATGCACAACCCATGCAATCTTTTACATCGCCTAAAAATATAATTTCTGTTTCAATATTTTCTTTATTTAAAGATTTTTCAACTTCTTTTAAAGCTGTATAAGTACAACCTTCTTTTCTGGAACTACCATTAAATAATAAAACTTTCATATTTATCCTTTCTTGGTTAATTTTGTAATGGTTCAAAGTCTTCTGCCCCGTGTTTGCAAAGTGGACAGATGAAATCAGGTGGTAATTCCCAACCTTCATAAATATATCCACAAATTTTACATACAAAACCAACCTTGTGTTCTTTTGGTCTTTCAACTGGTTTTATATTTTTTTGATAATAAGCATAAGTTACAGAAGGTACATCTGAAAGGATTTCAGAATTTTCAACCTCTGCAATAAACATGATATTTGTATCAAATTCTTTTTTATCAATAACTTTTGCAGAAATTGTTGTATTTGAGAATTTGTTCAAAGCTAAAATACCGTTATCAGTTCTGTATGAATAATTACAATCAGCAAATTTATCATTATCTCTACCAGAACAGAAACCAAATTGTTTAAATAAACTAAAAGGTGTTTCTTCTGTCAAAATAGAAATATTGAATTTACCTTTTTTATCAATAACTTCGCAAGTATAATTTTGTTTATTAATAGAAATAGCAATAATGTTAGGTTTGCTAGTAATTTGGTTTACAGTATTAATTATACAGCCACAGTCTCTATTATCATTGTCAACAGCAGTAGCAAGATATAAGCCGTAACCTATATTCATCATAGAGTTTGTATTTTCACTTCTTACAACAATTGTTTTTAAAATATTTTCAACTAAATTGTCTAAAATCTCCATTTGATTTTGTTTCATAGAAGATTTTATTGTAACAACTGGTTCTGTGTAAGTTATGTTTTTCAAACTTGCAAGACTTTCTTTTGTAAGTTTTGCAACAGTTGATGCCCAAGTACCGTTTTCAATGATAGAAATTGTTCTATTTTGAAGGTTGTGAGATTTCAATTCATTCAAAACAGTTTCCATATTGCTAAAAATGCCAGCATTATAAGTTGAAGCCGCAATTACAATATGAGAACATCTGAAAGCTTCTGAAACAATGTATGAGAAATGAGTTTTTGAAACATCATACATTTTAATATCTTTAACACCTTTATTCGCAAGTTTTGTTGCTAATATTTCTGCAACATTTTCAGTGTTACCATAAATTGAGCCGTAAAGTATTAAAACTGTTTCTTCTTCTGGTTCATAAGTGCTCCATTTTTGATATTTTTCAACAAACCAATTAATTTTGTTTCTCCAAACAGGACCATGAAGAGGACAAATCATTTTTATATCAATATTTGAAGCCTTTTTAAGTAATGTTTGAACTTGTGGTCCATATTTACCAACAATATTTGTATAATATCTTCTAGCATCACCAAGCCATTCTTCTTCAAAATTAAATTCATCAGCAAAAAGACTACCACTTAATGCACCAAAGGTACCAAATGCATCAGCAGAGAATAAGATTTTGTCTGTTACATCATAAGTAACCATAACTTCTGGCCAATGCACCATTGGTGCCATAACAAATGTTAAAGTATGACGACCAGTATTAAGAATATCACCTTCTTTAACCACTTGAGCTCTTTCATCAATATTAAAATTAAAGAATTGTTTAATCATACCAACAGTTTTTGCATTACAAATAATTTTTGCATTTGGATATTTGTCAGCAATAATTTGTAAAACAGCGGCATGGTCTGGTTCCATATGATTTACGATTATATAATCTAATTCTCTTTCTCCTAATTCATATTCTAAATTTTCTAAAAATTGAGAACAAACAGAAATATCAACGGTATCTAATAAAACTGTTTTTTCATCTTTTAAAATATAAGAATTGTAAGAAACACCATTTGGAATAGGATATACATTTTCAAACAAAGCTAATCTCCTATCATTTGAACCAATCCAAACTAAATCTTCAGTTATTTTTCTTGTGTTATACATAATTTATTTTCCTTTCTTAATTTTATTATTAAAGTATTTTAGCATAAAAATATTAAGATTATATAAATCTAGTAGGTTTTATTTTTGTTGAGAGTAAAATTAAAAATAAGAGAAAAGGAATTGGGAACAGTGAAAGACACAATAAGAAAATACCACGTACACATAATGTTAATTATTTTAGGAACATTATTTTACTTTCTAGGACATTTTCAACGAGCGGCTATTCCTGCACCTATATTTGACATTTTGCAATCAGAATTAAATGTTTCTGCTACAAAAATAACAACCTTTAGCGCAATATTTATGTACTGTTACGCATTAGGAACTTTGCTTTGTGGAGTTTTAGTTGATAAATTTGGCGGAATAAAAGTTATAGTGGCAGGTTCAATTCTTTTTACTTTAGGTTGTTTTTTGTTTTCAGCTACTGAATACCTACCGTTAATGTATTTATCAAGAGGTTTAGTAGGTATTGGTTCTGCTACTTTTTATTTAAGCCTTTTATCTGAAGTGAAAAAATGCTTTAAAGATAAACATGTAGGTGTTGTAATCTCAATAATTCTTTTTCTAGGTTATCTAGGCGGAGTTTGTGCAAATGCACCTTTTGTCATTGCTTCGGAAAAATTTGGGTGGGAAGAAGTTTTAAAAATATTTACTTTTATTTCAATTTTTACAACAATTGCTTTTCTTTTTGTTCAACATTTTCTAAAATCTATTCATATCAATGAAAAAGTCCACTTAAATCACGAATCCTATGTAGAAGTTTTAACGCACAAAAACAATTATTATTTAGGAATTTTTACTTCTTTGTGTACAGGACTTTATTATGTAATGATGACTGTTTTAGGAGTAAAATTTTTGAAAGATTTTTTGGGATATTCATCTGAAATCTCAGCGACAATACTTTCATTTTTAGTTATTATCGGAGCACTTTCTGGAATTATTTTTGCATCATTAAGTAAAATATTTAATAACAGAATGTTTTTCGTAAAACTTTTAGCATTCATAGATTTTTTCATCTTTGGAATAATTTCTGTGTGTATAATGTTTAATATAAAAACTCCACTTGTAGCCGTATTGGTTTTATTGATTGCAGTTAACGCAGCTAACACCCCTCTTACAGCTCCAATCATTATGAGCACAAATAATTATTCTGTTAGAACAACTGCTGTTAGTGTTATAAACAGTATTTCATTCGTGTTTGTTGGACTTGTTGCAACCATAATCGGGTTCTTATTAGATTTGTTCCCTATCGTTGGTAAAATCAACGGCAACATAATCTACGGCAAAGAATCATACTTAACAGTATTTTTATTCTTTACTGTACTTGCGGTAATTGAAATCTTTGTATCATTTAAAATTAAAGAAAAAGTCTAAACAGTAACTTCTGGTTTGTAGAAAATGCCGTTAATAACAACCTCTTCAAAGAATTCTTCGTCATTTTCAAGTTCATCTTTTGTCATTGGGTAAAAATCTATAAATGCGTCAAAATCAACTTCGGCTTTACCAATAATACGCCAAATATGTTCTCGTTTATCCTTGTCTTCTTGGTTAAAAATACCAACAAGCGTAATGTCTTCATCTTCATGAACCTTATAATCTGTATAAAGACCTGCAAGGTAAATCCCTTGAAAATCATCAAAAACTTCTGAAAGGTCTTTGTTCAAGGCTGAAATAATTTTTTCTATCTTATCTTTCATTGTGTAAAATGTTCCCTAATTCATCAAAAGAAACTTCCTTTTGAGTAGCAAGGCTAAGATTTTTAATATTTACAACATTTTTTTGAACTTCATTTTCACAATAAAAAACGGCATATTTAGCAACTTTTGAAGCTTTTTCCAATTGTTTAGAAAATTTTCTTCCGTTCAAATCAAATTCTGCAGAATAACCCATTTCTCTGATTTTTTGAGTGCAATACAAAGCATTTGTCATATTGTCTGAAACAACAAATACATCTAGTTTTGGAGTTTTTACAGGAGGAATAAGAGAAATAAGTCTTTCCATTCCCATAGCAAAACCGATTGCTGGAGTAGGTTGACCACCTAGGTTTCCGACTAATGTATCGTATCTTCCACCACCACAAACAGCATTTTGTGTACCTAAATTATTTGATTTAATTTCAAATACAGTTCTATTGTAATAATCTAAACCTCTTACTAAAAGTTTATTTATTTTGTAGTTAATATTCAATTTATCTAAATAAGATTTTAGTTGTTCAAAATGTTGAGAACATTCCCCACATATATAATCTGATTGGATAACTTTTTGAATTTCTGGTTTTTCAAAAATCTTCTTGCAAGAGTCAACTTTACAATCAAGCAATCTCAAAGGATTTTTTTCATATCTTTGTTGGCAATCTTCGCAAAGATTTGATAACTCGTCTTTTAAAACTTCTTTGATACGATTTTTATACTCTGTTCTGCAAGTAGGACAACCAATTGAGTTGATTTCAACATCAAGGTCATTTAAACCTACAGATTTTAAGTAATCAACAGCAAGTGCAATAATTTCAGCATCAGCAAGAGGATTTTCGATACCAAACATTTCTACACCGACTTGTGAGAATTGTCTTTGACGACCAGCTTGAGGTCTTTCGTATCTGAACATTGGTCCCATATAATAAAGTTTTACCGGAGTTGGAAGTTTATGCATACCGTTTTCAATGTAAGCTCTAACAACGCCCGCAGTGTTTTCTGGACGAAGCGTGATTGAACGCTCACTCTTTTCAAAAGTGTACATTTCTTTGTTAACTATATCTGTAGTATCACCTACACCACGCTGAAATAGTTCAGTAGCCTCAAAAATAGGCGTTCTCAACTCTTGAAAACCAGCTCTTGAAAACACTTCTCTTGCTTGTTCTTCTATAAATTGCCATGTAGTAACATTTTCTGGCAATATGTCTTTGCAACCTTTTTGTATTTTAATTATATTTCCCATAAAAAAATTATATAAAGGCATAAGATAATTGTCAAATAAAGATGTTTTTTGTATAATTATTATTACTAGACGTAGAGGTTAGAATTTGAAAAAGATTTTACAACTATTATTAGCAATAGGTTTATTTTGCGTAACTTTACCATCATTTGCAATCACAGAAAAAGCAATGGTGGAAGATGTCGTAAAAGATAATGCACCAAAGGTTTATGACTTGAACACCTGCGTGCATACAGCGTTAGAAAATAGCCCTAATATTAGAAAATACAGAGGATATTTGAGGGCAGCTAAATCAAGAGTTAGCCAAGCAAAATCAGACTTTTTCCCTACGATAAGTGCTGGCACTGGTTATGGCTATAACGGAAAGTCTGGTAACAAAATAACATCAACTTCTGACGGAACTTATTCTGCCTCAGCCTCTTTAAACTGGTTAATTTTCAATTTTGGTAAAACAAATGCCAAAATTGATATGCAAAAATTCTACGCAATTTCTAGCCAAAACGACTTAGATAATATCATTTTACAAACAATTTACAAGGTTAGAACAAATTATTATGGCGTACTTGCTGCAAAAGCTTATGTTGATGTTCAAAACGAATACGTAAAATTAAACGAAAGACAATATCAAAGAACAAAAGCATATTTTGAAGAAGGTTTAAAATCAAAAATTGATTTAGTAAACTCAGAAGTTTATCTTTCAGAGGCTAAAATTTCTTTGATTGATGCAAAAAATACATACGATAGCGCTATTATCAGCTTGAACAACTCTATGTATTTACTAGATTCACCAGATTACAGTATTAAAAGCACTGAAACCTTTAATTTCAAAAGCGGAAACACAATTCCAGTAACACTAAAAGATGTTGGAAAAGATGAAAATTATTCTGTTCCAAAAAGCGTTTCTGATGCCGTTTTAACTTCATCTGTTGAAAAAGCTGATATTCTTCAAAACTATACATTCAAGCCATTCCCATATAATTTTGAAGATTCAGTAAAGTATGCAAAAGAACACAGACCAGACTTAAAAGCCCTTTACGCTACAGAAAAAGCTATTCAAAAAGCCCTAGTTTACGCAAAGAGAGATTATTACCCGTCAATAACAGCAAAAGCTGGTTATGATTTTAAAGATACATCAAAAAGTGCATATACAAATGGTCTAAATGCTGGTGCTTACTTGAATTTTCCAGTTATAAACGGCGCTAACACTAAATTCCAAATAGATGAAGCAAAAGCAAATCTTGATGTTGCAAGAGATTCTGTTGATATGGCTGAAAAAGATTTATATTTTGAAGTTCAAAAAGCTTACATAAATATGAAGAAACTTGAAAAACAAGTTCCGCTTCAACAAGTAAAAGTTAGACAAACATTAGAAAACTTTGAACTTGCAGACGGCAGATACGAAGTTGGATTAGCCGATTTTATTGAACTTCAAGACGCAAAAGTAAATTATAACAACGCTCAAAGAGAGTATGTAAAAATCATTTTTGATTACAATGTAGCAAGAGCGAAACTTGAACTTGCAATCGCTATGCTACCAGAAGAAATTCAACAAACTGAAGGGAATACTAAGAAATGAAATTAAATAAAAAACGAGTAGCATTCGCTACGATATTAGTTTTAATAACTGCTTTAGTAGTTTTCACAATCGGAAAAACTATTAAACTAAAAAATTACAAAACAGAAAAAGTTGAAAGAAGAACAATTGAACAAGTAGTTGAAGCTTCTGGCACAATCAACCCAGTAAACACTGTCAGCGTTGGTTCTACAGTATCAGGCTTAATGATGGAAGTTTATGTTGACTTCAACTCTCAAGTAAAAAAAGGTCAATTGATTGCATTAATGGATACAAGCTTATTTGATGCAAACTGCGCAAAAGCACAAGCTACATTAATTAATGCAAAAGCTGATTACGCAAAACAAAAAGCCATAACAGATAACAGCTTTAAAACTTATAACAGATACAAAAATCTTGTATCAAGAAACTTTATGGCAAAGAGCGAACTTGATGCTGCGCAAGCTGATTATTTATCAAATAAAGCTCAACTTACAGCAGCCCAATCAAAAATAACACAAGCTCAAGCTGATTACGATTACAATGCAAGATTGCGTTCATTTGCATATATTTACTCACCAGTTGACGGCGTTATTGTTACTCGTGCTGTTGATCCAGGTCAACCAGTTGCTGCAAGTTTCCAAGCTCCAGAACTTTTCACAGTTGCTAAAGATTTAAAAGAAATGCAAATTGAAGTAAGTGTTTCAGAAGCTGATATTGGTAAAATCAAAGAAGGTCAAGAAGTTGATTACACTCTAGACGGTTATCCAGACGAAGTTTTTAAGGGTAAAGTTACACAAGTAAGAATTTCACCTACAACTGTTTCAAATGTTGTTACTTACACAGTTGTTGTAGGTGTTGATAACGAAGACTTAAAACTTAAACCAGGTATGACTGCAAATGTTTCTATTATCACGCAAAAACAAGAAAATGTCCTTTGTGTGCCAACAATTGCCTTAAAATTCACACCAGTAACAAAAGGTGAAATCAAACGTTATGAAAAACAAGGTGTTTGGATAATGAAAAAAGGTCGCCCAACAAGATTTGATGTTGAAACAGGCGCAAATGATGATACTTATACAGAAATCAAAACAAGTTCAATCAAAGAAGGAGACAAAGTGCTTGTTGGTTCTGGTAAAGACTCTAAAAATAGCAAAAATGGTGGTAAACCACCAATGAGAATGTTCTAATATGGCTTTAATCGAAGTTAAACACGCAACAAAAACTTATGCAACAGGCGAAGCAGCTTTCAATGCCTTGAATGACGTTTCACTAACTATTGAAAAAGGTGAATTTGTAGCAATTATGGGAGCTTCTGGTTCTGGTAAATCAACTTTTATGAACATGTTAGGAACACTTGATAAACCTAATTCTGGCTCATATTATCTTGACGGAATTGATGTTCTAAATCTTGATAGCGACAGCCTTTCAGAAATTCGTAACACTAAATTAGGATTTGTATTTCAAGGCTTTAACCTTATCTCAAGAACTTCAGCCATTGATAATGTCGAATTACCAATGATTTATAAAGGTATAGACGAAGAAACAAGACACATAAGAGCAAAAGAAGCCTTGAAAATCGTAGGTCTTGAAAACAGAGAAAACCATATGCCAAACCAAATGTCAGGAGGTCAGCAACAACGTGTTGCAATTGCAAGAGCCATTGTTAATGATGCCCCATTAATTTTAGCGGACGAACCTACAGGTAATCTTGACACAAAAACAAGTATTGAAGTTATGGAGTTTTTCTGTAGATTAAATGAAGTACACGGAAAAACAATTGTTCTTGTAACTCACGAACCTGATATCGCAGAATATTGTAAACGTGTAGTGAGATTTAAAGACGGAAATATCATTTCTGACGAGGTAAAAAGAAAATGATAGAGTCAAAAACAATAATTAAAATCGCAATAAATTCATTAAAAATAAATAAAATGCGTTCTGCACTTACAAGTTTAGGTATCATTATTGGTGTAAGTGCTGTAATTATAATGCTTGCAGTAGGTACAGGTGCAAGAGAAAAAATTGCCAAAGATATGGAATCAATGGGTAGCAACTTGTTAATGATACGTTCAGCCTCAGCTAAATCAGGCGGTGTTCGTATGGGTATGGGTACAAGACCGACTCTTACTCTTAAAGATGCAGAAGCAATTGAAAGAAAAGTTAACGGTATTATGGCAATTGCTCCATATTCTACAGAAGCTAAACAATTAACTTACGCAAACCAAAACTGGTCAACAACCGTTGGTGGTACAACTGCACCATATTTATTTATTCGAAATTATGAAATTTCAGAAGGTAGAAATTTTGTTCCAGAAGATGTTAAAAACAATGCAAAAGTTACAATTATTGGAAATACAGTTGCAACAGAACTTTTTGGAGATGTAAATCCTATTGGAAAAATTATTAGAGTGGGAAATATCCCTTTTAAAGTTATTGGACTTCTTGAAACAAAAGGTCAATCAGGAATGGGTCATGACCAAGACGATTTAATTTTTATTCCAATAACTACAGCTCAAAAAAGAGTTTTTGGTACAGATTTTCCCGGAACAGTTGGTATGATTGCTGTTAAAGCTCAAGATGCAGAAGTTTTAGAACAAACTCAAAAAGAGATTGAAGAAGTTTTAAAATACAGACACAACATTGGTAAAACTCAAGACAATGATTTTGAAATAAGAAACCTTGCTCAAATGCAAGAAACTATTAAATCATCTGCTGCCGCAATGTCATTATTACTAGGTTCAATCGCTTTTGTATCATTAATTGTAGGTGGTATTGGCATTATGAATATTATGCTTGTATCAGTTACCGAAAGAACAAAAGAAATCGGTATCAGAATGGCAATCGGTGCTAAAGCAAGCGATATTAGAATACAATTTTTGATTGAATCCTTCTTGCTATCAATGATTGGTGGCTTAATTGGAGTTTTAATAGGTTGCGTAATTACAGGTATAATAGGTTTATTTGGAGTAATGACAGTTTCCGTATCACTATTTTCAATACTTTTATCACTAGGTTTTTCAGCACTTGTAGGTGTTGGATTTGGTTATTACCCAGCATACAAAGCCTCTCTATTAAACCCAATCGATGCGTTGAGATACGAATAATTAAGGAAAACCTCCCTTATGACATATCATCATAAGAGAGGCAAGATAACTTTGAGCAATCAGAAGAGTTGAGGATTTACATATTTATAATATAAAGTTTTACGTTGCAAATCATTGGGCTTTGTAGCTATGTTTTTAGAAAATTTTAGTACTTTATATTTATCTCTTGGCAATTTTTTTAAGAAACATGTTTTTATAAATACATAAGTAGTGTTAGGTAGAATACATGATTTCAGTTGGTAATCCAGTAGCATCGCCAACGATGCAAAATACAATTAAATCAAAAACTCCCGAAACAGATTCGAGAGCTAAAAATCCTGCTGAAGCAGGTTATAAAAAAATAACTGGCGGACAAATTAAAGATATTCTTGCAACTCCGCAAGTTGTTCGTTCTGATTGCTACCTTGTTTCTACGCTTAAATCACTTGCTAAATCTCGCATGGGCAAACAAATGCTTAAACAAAGTATTAAGACTTCCCCAGATGGAGATAGCTTTGAAGTAACTTTTAATAAATACGATAAAAATAACACTTACAAAATTGAACATGACGAAAAATATAACGTAGTAAGTGGTAGAAATAAATTTAATCCAACTGGTGCTGTAGAAACAGCAACAAATTTTGTTGTGCAAGATAGAAAAGATTCAAAACCAACACTTATCAGAATATTTGGACCTTTATGTTGCGGAGAATCTCCCTTAGAATGCAACCTTGCAAGTAAATACATGGAAAATTTGACAGGTAGAAAACCTATTTCTTTAGGCGACGATAGCTTAAGACCTCTTTCAAGTAAAAAAGAAGAGGCTACAAAACTTCTTGATGAAATCGGCTCTCAAACAATGAATCACCACAGTTTCGTTGCCGGTTCAAAATTAATGAATACTAAAGACGGTATTGGAACAAAACACTATTACGTATTGCAAAAAGTTGATAAAAATAAAAAAGAAGTTTACTTAGTAAATCCACGTTATGCAGATTTTTCTAAAGACGGTATGGAAGAAGAATTTAACATAGATTTACTAAATGATGGTTGTCCAAGAGAACAACTTGAACAAAATAAAAATAGCGTTAAAAATATGCCAAAAGTTTACAAATTAAGCTACGACCAATTTATGAATAATTTCCGTTCAATTGTCGGATATTTTGACGATAAAGTTATGAAAAATAAAAAATAAATAATATTTTTGCTATAATATATTCATAAGAATATTTGGAAGGTATTATATGGCAAAGATTATTTTAACAGGTGATAGACCAACAGGAAGACTTCATGTAGGACATTATGTAGGTTCTCTTCGTGAACGTGTAGCACTTCAAAACGAAGGTTCTTACGATAAAATTTTCATCATGATTGCTGATGCACAAGCATTAACAGATAATGCAGAAAATCCTCAAAAAGTTCGTGATAATATTATCGAAGTTGCTCTTGATTACCTTGCTTGTGGAATTAATCCAGAAAAAACAACTATTCTTATCCAATCAATGATTCCAGAATTAACAGAACTAACTTTCTATTATATGAATTTAGTTACAGTTGCAAGAGCACAACGCAACCCTACTGTTAAAACAGAAATTAAAATGAGAAACTTTGAAGCAAATATTCCAGTAGGCTTCTTTGTATATCCAATCAGCCAAGCCGCTGATATCACTGCATTTAACGCAACACATGTTCCAGCAGGCGAAGACCAAAAACCTATGATTGAACAATGCAGAGAAATCGTTCACAAGTTTAACTCTGTTTATGGAGAAACTCTTGTTGAACCAAACATTGTTTTGCCTAGAAACACTGCTTGTTTACGTCTTCCTGGATTGGACGGTAAAGCTAAAATGAGTAAATCTTTGGGCAATTGCATTTATCTTTCTGATGAGTCAGAAGATATAAAAAAGAAAATTATGTCAATGTTCACTGACCCAAATCATTTACGTGTAGAAGATCCAGGTGAAACAGAAAATAACCCTGTATTTATCTATCTTGATGCTTTTAGCAGAGATGAACATTTTGCAGAATTTTTACCAGAATATCAAAATTTAGACGAACTTAAAGCTCATTACCAAAAAGGGGGCTTAGGTGATGTTAAGGTTAAGAAATTCTTGAATAACGTTATCCAATCAGAACTTGAACCTATTAGACTTCGTAGAAAAGAATGGGAATCTAAAATTCCAGAAGTTTACGAAATTTTGAAAAAAGGCACCGCAGAAGCAAGAGCCGTTGCATCTCAAACACTTACTAACGTTCGTAGAGCAATGAAAATTAATTATTTTGAATAGTTTATTTTTGAAAGTGCCAAATTTTTTGCAAGCATTTGTTCATAGCTTCTTCTTGAGCCAGCTAAAGGTCTTGTATCCTCAGAAGGTTTTGTTTGTGCATAAAGTTTAAGAACGACTATTTCAGAGGGATTTAACAATCTTCCATAACCTAAAGTTGCAACACCTGTGCTTACGAATAAATGTTTATTATCTTCTACAATATAACCATTTCTGTAGCGATTACCATATTTTGAAGGAACAAAAACAGAACCCATAAACGGTAAAATAAATTCACCACCATGCGTATGACCGCTAAGAGTAAGACTCACAGATTGTGGCATTTCTGCAAAAGAATCCGGATTGTGAGCAAGAACAATTGTAGGAACATTTTTACTATTTCCTATAATGTCTTTTGGATTTGTTTTATAGTGCCATAAATCTTTAAGACCGACTAATCTTACTTTTTCACCATTTACGTTTATATAATAATCTTGGTTTTCTAAGAGTTTTATACCAGATTTTTTGTAAACCTCATAAACCACACTAAAAGGTTCATAATCATGATTACCCATAACAGCAACTACACCATATTTTGCCTTTAAATTCTTTAAAGAATTTGCAATCTTAGTAGTCGAATAATTTTTATCAGAAATAGATTTTGCATCTAAATCCCCGCAAATCACGATTAAATCTGGATTACTTTTATTTGTAACATTTACAACTTCATTTAATTTTTTAATATCAACAAATCTTGTTCCTAAATGAAGATCAGAAATAAGAACAACCTTAAAACCATTCAAATTAGTACTCCAATTAGATATATCCAATTTTTGAATATTAGATATCAAAATATTTGGTTCAATAAAAAAAATATCGCAAGAAACAAAAAGAATAAAAATAAATAAAAGTTTCAGTGTACTTGATAAAAAATTTAAAAATTTAGTCATTTGTTATATGATACCACCTTACGTAAAAAAGAGCAATTTAGCCAAATGACTAGTATACACAACACCTATAAATTTAAATTCGTTAAAAAAACATCTAATTCTATCTTTACAGATTGTTTTTAAGTTATTTTTGAATTTAACAAAAAATTTTAGACACATGGTTAGTAGACAGGTCAATACCATGAGAATTATCATTAAAATATTGTATGTTTACCCTTTTTTTTAAATCTTTTCCAAAACAAAGAACTCTCGTTTTGAGAGTTCTTTAACCTTTAAAAATTGAATTAAAAAAAAGACCCAATAGGGTCTATTTTTAAAACTGGGGCGAGTGATGGGATGCTGCACGAACTTTTTAACAAAATTTTACAACCTGTACTATATAAAGCAGATACAATCTTACTATATGAAAGAGTAAAAATGTATTTAGAGGGGTTGAAAATTGAGAAAAATAGTTTATAATATAGATAGCAGAGTGGTAGTTTACCAAGCTACCGGAATCTCTGACAGAAGTCTATGTGGCTCTTACTTTTTATAGTGAGAGCCATTTTTTAATATGTATAAAATCAAAAAGATTAAAAATAAACTTAAATTGAAATTATCCATATAAGACCCCTTTTCTAGTCGGGAACTAACCCGAAGTCTATGATAAAATTGGTGGTTAGCTACCTTTTTGAAAAGAGATTCTTTTACTCTGCTTTTAATTTTTCAATGTTCATGTTGATTTGTTTATGAAAATCATTATAAAACAAATATGATAAAAAGAAAGAAGCTTATAATTAATAAATATGCCCGTAACAATAACTATTCACGAGGAAGATTTGACAACTCATGAAAAATTGTTGGTAAAAAGCGACAATCCTATTTATCAGCCTTTTGAAGTTGATTTAAAAACAGACAGCGTAGATATTATCGGAGCTGTTGTTTATGTTATGAACGATATGTCTTGCTTATAAAAAAATATTCAAAATAATATTCACAGAAAATATATTTATTAAATTAAATGTCTAATCTCGGACATTTAATTTAATAATTGGACATATAAAATAATAAATCCTAGACACTTAGTTTAATAAATTCTTCCCTTAAAAGAGGATAGTTTTAAAATTTATTATTTTAAATGTCAGACATTATTAAACTAAGTGTCTAGTTATAACTACATTGATGGTTGCTGAAAAATTATAATTGATTTTATAATTTTGGAAATTACAAAAACTGTCAAGATATTTAATCTTGACAGTTTTTGTATAATATTATATTATTTGTCTGTGCATCATTTTTTAAACGGGTTTATCTTATGAAAAAATATGTTGTAATTTCAACAATGATACTATTAGGACTTTCTGTATTCGCAAATGACGGTAGACTTCCAGGTTCATCTATTGCTGATACAAAGTTGCAAGCAGATACAATTGGTACAGTATATGCAGCATCTTCTTTTGTATTGAAATCTAATTGCTCTAATTTTAATATTACTAATACGATATTAAAGTCAAAACCTGAATATAACAAAGTATATCAAGGAAAACGATATGCCAGTAGTAAATGGAAAGAAGATTGGGTGGTTAATGCCTGTGGTCGAAATGTAGTTGTTCCTGTTGAATTTATTCCTGATAAAACGGGATTAGGGACAACTTTTATGATAACCCCAGGGAATATTCAGGTAAAATAACACTCAACTGTCACACTGAACATCAGGAACAGTGAACGAAACGACATGAAGTCATGTTTAAAGATTCATGTGTTCAATTAGACTTAAGCAAAACTGTAGTGCCATGTAACTCGGAAGTCCAATACTTCCTTATTTTACAACCTTATTCAAACCATGTGGTTTATCTACGTTTCGGTGCATTCTCAATGCAATTTGCAATGCTAAAAGCTGTATAATAATTGCAATACAGAACGTTTTTACAATTGGTTTTTCGCAATCAATATTAATATTATACGTAGATTTAACTTGGTTTGTTCTGTTTCCGATTACACAAATTGGCGGATTGTAGCTTTCTTTAATTTTATTAAGATTTTTTGTTGCCGTATATGTTAAATCATCATTCAAGATATAAACAAGAACGGCATTTTTATTATTGAGAACAGCAACATGTCCGTGCATAAATTCTCCAAAATCGCAGAAGTTGTACTAATATAGGATGTTTCTTTGATTTTTAAAGATGCTTCTTTTGCAAGAGCATAAGACTGACCATCTGCTGTCATAATTATATTTTTGAATTTAGATAAAAATCTTGCAAGTTGTTTTATTTTTGGTTTTAATTCAAACGTTTTATTTATGTATGAAGGTATTGTCTTTAAATCTAGGACATAGTCATACAAATTTTAAACAAAAAAAAGACCCAATAGGGCCTATTTTTAAAACTGGGGCGAGTGATGGGATTGTCTTGCTCGTTCGCATTAAACGGGTCTACAATTGAAGATTTTTAAAATTTCATTTTTCAAAATCTTCAAGTCTTCGCCCTCTGCTCACTCGCGCTCGAACCTTTACCAAGCTTCGCTTGGTGGTTCTCATCTCCATAAATTCAACCAAATTTTAAACAAAAAAAAGACCCCAAATGGGTCTTTTTTTATTTAACTGGGGCGAGTGATGGGATTCGAACCCATGTATATCGGAACCACAATCCGAGGTCTTAACCACTTGACGACACCCGCCATCAGTTTATTTAATTTATTTTCTTATTTTCGTTCAATTCGTTCCTTTATTATATCACACTAGTTGATTCTTTGGAACATATAACCAATACCACGGGCTGTCAATATCAACTCTGGATTTGTAGGGTCAGTTTCTAATTTTGAACGCAATCTTGAAATATGAACGTCTACTACACGTGTATCAATTCTATGATCTGGTGGATATGCCCATACGTGTTGTAAGATTTCATTTCTTGAATATGCTTGTCCTGAATTGTTTACTAACAATTCAAGTAAGCTGAATTCCATACCTGTAAGTCTAATTCTTTCGTTCTTACGGAATACTTGTCTTCTTGCTGTATCAATTTTGATATTACCAGTTGTAATAACATTTTTTGTTACTTTACCAGTTGGTACAACTGCTTCTCTATTATTTGTTCTTCTTAATACAGCTTTTACACGTGCTTCTAATTCTTTTGGTGAGAATGGCTTGATTACATAATCATCTGCACCTAATTCTAAGCCTGTAATTCTTTCTGAAACATCACCTAATGCTGTTAAAATAATAATTGGAACATCAGATGTTCTTCTAATTTCTCTTGTTACTCCATAACCGTCCATTTTTGGCATCATAACGTCTAAAACTACCAAATCAGGATTGCTTTTATTAAACGCATTAACAGCTTCTTCTCCGTCTTCTGCAACTACTACGTCGTAGCCTACCATTTTTAGACGTGTTTCAAGAATTCTTCTGATACTTGCTTCATCGTCTGCTACTAATATTCGTTGACGGTCTTCTGTTTCATTTTGTAATTCTTCTGTCATAATCTTTCCTTATTTCTTGCTATTTATAATTAAATAAATATAACTTTTATTAATTAATATTAAATTTCTTAAATATATATTAATTTAGACATGAATAAAAAGCAAGTACTTTTTTATTTTTTTTTGAAAAAACTTTTTCATGTAAAAGCCTTCTATATCATGGGTTTTGCATGGATAGGTATTTTATTATTTTTCTACTAATTTTTTAAAGTTTTCAAAGTCTTCCATTGTGTCAATACCTACAGGTTTTTCGTTTACAATTGAAGTTTTAATTCTCATACCCATTTGTAAGGCTCTCAATTGCTCTAAACTTTCTGAAATTTCTAGAGGTGTTTGTGGTGAAGTTGTCATTTTTGTTAATGCTTTTCTTGTGTAACCATAAATACCGATATGACCGTAAAATGGTGCTGGGTTTTCTTTTCTTTCAAATGGAATTTTTGAACGTGAAAAATAAAGTGCAAAACCGTTATTGTCAATTACGCATTTAACCAAATTAGGATTTTCAACTTCGGCTTTATCTTCTATTGGTCTAATCAATGTTGAAATGTCTGCATTATGGTTTTTAACCCCGTCAATCACAGCTTCAATCATTTCTTGTTTAATCATTGGTTCATCACCTTGAAGGTTAATAATATATTCAAAATCTTCGTGTCTATCAGCGACTTCTTTAATTCTATCGCTACCGCACTTGTGTTCAGTTGAAGTCATTTCAACTTCGCCACCAAAAGCTTTTATTGCATCAAAAATTCTTTCATCATCAGTTGCAACAATTACAACATCAGCACTTTTTACAGATTTTGCTTTTTCGTAAACCCATTGAATAATCGGTTTATCGTTTACTTTTAATAAAGGTTTACCCTCTAATCTGCTAGAACCGTATCTTGCAGGAATAATTATAGCTGTTTTTGTCATTTTACACGTCCTTTTTGTTTTATTCGAATTGGTGGGAAAGAATTACGAAAACTTAAACTTTCAATTATTAATCCAAATTCCCACCCTACTTTTATTTAAGGTTGTTGGGGTATCTACCCCAACCTACTACTTTATTTTATATCAAACAAAGAGGGCGAACACATTCTGTGTTCGCCCTCTTTAAATTTATCCCCCGTTATTATGCGTTACAACCGCAAGAACAACAAGTTAAACCAAGTGCTTGTTTTGCTTCTTCTAAACGAACTTTAATACGTCCGTCTACTGCAATACCTTCACCTGTTTTTTCAGATACTAACAATGGGTTAATATCTAATTCATCGATGAATTTGTAATCAGAAACTAATTGAGATAATCTCAACAATGTTTCTTGGATTTGATTCATTTGAGCAGGTGTTGTACCTCTAGCACCTTGTAATAATTTGTATGCTTTAACTGATTTAATCATTTCATCAGCATCAACGTCAGTCAATGGAGCAATTCTGAATGTTACGTCTTTCATAACTTCAATAAATACACCACCTAAGCCGAACATCATCATTGGACCGTATTGAGGGTCTGTTGCGATACCGCAAACCATTTCTCTGTTACCTTTAACCATTTCTTGAATGATAACACCTTCAAGACCGTCTAAAAGACCTTTTTCTTCTAATTTAGAAAGTAAGTCTTTGTATTCAGCTCTTAATTGTTCTTCTGATTGAATATTAACTCTTACACCGCCAACATCTGTTTTGTGTGAAGTTGTTTTTGAAGTCATTTTCATAACAACAGGATATCCGATTGAATTACCTAATTCTGCAACTTCTTCTTCATTTGTGGCAAAGCCAGATTTGCAAACTCTGATTCCGTAAGCATCTAATACATCAATAGATTCACGAGTTGTTAATTGCGCTCTATCTTCTTTTAAAGCATTATACATAATCTTTTCAGCTCTTTCTCTATCAACATCGTAGCAAGGAATTTTTCCTTCTGGTCTTTCAATCCATTTTCTTTGTTGATCTAATCTCATGAACCCTTCTGCTGCTTCTTCTGCATACATAAAGAATGGCATGTTAACGTCCATATCTGATAATGCTGTGAAGAATTCTGATTTAGTCATGAATACACCGATAACTGGTTTTTCTGGGTGTTGAGCTTTGATTTCCATAACCGCTTTAGCAACATCAATATCTTTCAAACCTAAGAATGGTAAGTAGATAACCATAATCATATCAACATTTTCATCAGCAATAACAGTCTTTAATGTTTCTTTGTAATGTTCAATTGGTGCTGATGCAATCATATCGATTGGGTTTTTAACAGATGCAGCTGCTGGTAAGAAACTTCTTAATTTTTCTTTTGTTTCGTCAGTAATTTTAGCAATTTCCATACCATATTCACAAATAGCATCTGTAGCCATGATACCAGGACCACCTGAGTTAGTGATGATTGCTACTCTGTTTCCTTTTGGAATTGGGCAGTTTGCAAATACTTTTGCTGTTGAGAATAAGTTTTTCAAAGAGTATTCTCTGATAACACCTGATTGAGCAAGTAATGCGTTAGCTGCTTTATCAGCACCAGCTAAAGAACCAGTGTGAGAAGAAGCTGCTGAAGCACCAGCTGCTGAACGACCTGCTTTTAAAGCTAGGATAGGTTTTTTCTTAGAAATTTTTGTAGCTAATTTTCTAAAGTTAGCTGGGTTTTGGATTGATTCCATATATAATAAGATTTGTTCAACGTCTTTTTCATTTTCCCAGTATTCTAAAGCTGTTTCAGCGTTAACGTCAGCTTGGTTACCGATTGAAATGAATTGAGCAAAACCTAAGTTTAAGTCTTTTAAGATGTTTAAGATACCGCCACCTAAAGCACCTGATTGAGAAACGAAACCAATGTTTCCTCTTTCTGGAAGTGATTCAGCGAAGCAACCGTCCATTCTGATTTCAGGATTTGTATTTACAACGCCTAGGCAGTTTGGACCTACACATCTCATTCCATAACCGTTTAATTTTTCAACTAATTGTTTTTCAAGTTCTGCACCTTCTTTACCAGTTTCTTTGAAACCAGCAGTGATGATACATACGCCTTTTATACCTTTTTCGTTACATTGGTCAATTGTGCCTAAAACGAATTTTGAATTAACAACAATGATTGCTAAATCGATATCTTCTGGAACTTCGTTTACGCTTGTATAAGCTTGTAAACCTTCAATGATACCACCTTTTGGGTTGATTGGATAAATTTTACCATTGAAATTGTATTCTTGTAATCTTTTCATGATATCAGAACCAATTGTGTGTTCTTTTGTAGAAGCACCAACAACGGCAATTGATTTTGGTTTCATGATTTTGTCTAATAATTGTGCCATATTGTCCTACCTTCCTTTAATAATATATATGTTTTATAACAATTATTTTTTAGTATCCTTTAAGCCATTGTCTAACTCTAAAATTAGCGCCGGCTTGTTTTGCAATCTTTTCACACTCAACAACATCAACTTTGTAATCTTCAAAACCTACTACAACCGTTGCTATTGTTGGAATATCATTTTCAACACATTCTTTGATAAAGTTTTTTACACTTTCGTAAGCTTTTTCGTTTTTGCAACCGCTTATTTTCATGTAATCTTCATTTGTAGAAGCATTTAAGCTAACAGACATTTCGTCAACTAGATTTTTCAATTCAGGAATTATGTCTTTGTGATTAATCAAGTTACCTTGACCATTTGTATTTATTCTTATTTTAATACCAGCATTTTTAGATTTCAAATAATTTGCAACTTCTTTTAACAAATCTAATTTAATTGTGGGTTCTCCGTATCCGCAAAAAACTACTTCTTTAGCATTAGTAAAAGGTTTTAATTGCTCTTTAATCATATCAAAAGTAATATTTTCACTGCTTAACCATAAATCATCACCTTTTATGGCATGTTCATTTTGTCTAATACAAAAAACACAATTATTCGTACATTTATTTGTAAGATTAATATATATTGTTTCAGGATTTTCTTGGGTAATAGAATAAACGTATTTATCAGACATTAAATTCCTTCTTTCGTGAAAATTATCACACAATCGTGATACTTTGTAAAGTAGGAGTTAGTGAATAGTGAACAGTGAGTTGTAGTAATAAAGATGATATACTTTGTCATTCCAGACTCCGATTCGGAATCTGAGGTCTTTGAATGTGAAAAATGTTCGTTTCTAAAATTCTAAGTATATTCACATAATGAAGAAATTCACCAAGCATGCTTTAGAATGACAGTAAGTATCTATTCACTATTCACTATTCACTATTCACTACTCACTAACTCATTAAGAACTTGCACTTTAAATTTTTTCGTGCAATAATGAACATACGATTTTTGAGGTATAAACTTTTAATCGTTTATTGATAGCCTTATTGAAGTGAAAGAAAGAGATACTCCACACTACATGAGTAATTCTGAATTTAATTACAAATTTTTAAAAGAAAATTCTTCGGCAGGTAGCTGGCGAAGAGGTTATGAGTACTATACAAACAACATGGTACTTGAAGCTTATCCTGAAAAGAATTTCTATAAAGGAAAAGTTAAAGGTAATTTCCAAGAAACATATAGCACAGATTTAATTTTCAAAAAGAATAAAGTGGAAGCTCGTTGCAATTGTCCATTAAAGGAAGAATGGTGTAAGCATGCCGTTGCGGTTGCAATAAAAGCTATCAACGACCACGCTTATGAAGATTGGCTAGAAACAAAATTTGGCATGGATTTTGATTATCCAGACGAAAATACAGCTCTAACAGAACCTCCAACTGGTAATTACATTTTCCACTTCAACCCAAAAAGAAAACCTAATTTCTTTTCAGTGCTTGTAATGTCTCGTTCTACAGGCAAGGTTGTGAGAGCAATTGAGCCTATCCTTATGGCATTAATGGAAGCTCAAAAAAATGACCCTAATTTTAAATTAAATAATTCTCAACTTGCAGAAGTTGAAATTTTCAAAAATTTATTAAAGCTATCTCGTCAAGATAAAAAAGCCGGTTGGTACGACATTCCAATTGCAAAATGTGCGCCAATATTCCCATTATTAGCTTTGGCTGATGAAGTTCTTGATGAAAGAACAAAACAAAGATTAAAATTTGTCAAAGATGAATGGAGAATTGTATTATCAGTAAATAGTTCCACTGCTGGTACAATTATGTTAGCACTATCTTGGAAAAGACCAGATTCTGACGAAGAAATACCATTTGAAGAAGTTAGATATTTTTCACGTCAAATCAAATGGGGCAGATACAAAAACATCATGTTTCCTACAAATGTTTCAATGAATGTTTTACCTCAAAACCTTCTAAAACAAACATTTACAGACTTAAAAGATGCAGAAGGTGGTAAATTCATATATGAAGAATTACCAAAGTTGCGTGAAAAAATCGATGTTGAAATTTCAGAAACAATCAGTAAATTAATGATTGAACAACGTCCACCTAAAAACATTGTTACTTTAGGTATTGACTACGACCAATCATTAAAAGCCTCTTTAGAATTTGAATACGATGGAGTTAGAGTTCCATTTTCTAAACAAGATAAATCTCCGTACGTAACAATTAAAAAGCCCGAAGAAGATTTAATCTACTGGGTTAAGAGAAATTTAGAGCATGAATATCAAGCATATCAAATGCTTTTAGCATGTAAGTTTGTTCCAATGCAAACAAATAATTTAGCATTAGAAAAAGAAGATGCAATCAATTTCTACAATTATTATATGAATAAAGCCGGAGACGGTTGGGTATTTGAAGAAAAAGATGACATGAGTTTCTTCAAAATTATGGAAGAACCATTCAAAATGTGTGCAAAAATTGATTTCTCTGAAACAGAAAAAGACAGTTTTGTTATCAAATTATATGGTCAAGTTGGCGACGAAATTATCAATTTTGATGATATTTACGAAACAATTCAAAGCAATGAAAAATATGCAAGAATTAGAAGTTTAGGTTTTGTAGAATATCCTGCTGAAAACATATATGCGATGATGAAATCTTTTAACTCATTTGACGCATACAGAAACAACGAAAACGAATTTGTTGTAAAAACATATCGTGCAGGTTTGGTAACAGAGCTTAAAAACCAAAATTTTGAACTTGTAATGAGCAAAAAATTTGAAGAATTTTGGAATCAAATTTCAACCTTCTCAACAGGTGGCGATGTTGCATTACCAAAAGGCATTAACGCAACCTTCCGTGAATACCAACAAAAAGGTTTTGGCTGGTTATGGTTTATGTATAAATACGGCTTAAACGGTATTCTTGCTGACGATATGGGTCTTGGTAAAACTCTTCAAGCTCTTGCTTTAATTCAAAAAGCAAAAGAAGAAGACGGTAACAAACCTGTTTTAGTAATTGCACCAACAACAGTTGTATTCAACTGGGAATCAGAAATTCAAAAATTTGCACCAACTTTAACATGCTTAAAACTTTCTGGTGTAGAAAGAAAAAATTTATTTGAAAAAATTCCTGAATATGATGTTGTAATCACAAGTTATGCGCTTGTAAGACGTGATATTGAGGACTTAAAAAAATACAATTTTAGATACGTTATCCTAGATGAATCTCAAAACATCAAAAATGCTATGAGTCAAACAGCTCAATCAGTAAAACAATTAAACTCAGAACACAGATTAGCACTTTCTGGTACACCAATTGAAAACAGACTTGAAGAATTATGGTCTGTATTTGATTTCTTAATGCCGGGATTTTTGTTCAATGTTGCTGAATTCAACTACAGATACGTTAATCCAATCATGGAAAGACAAGATAAGACGGTTGAAAAACGTCTTAAACTTCAAATCTTCCCATTCATTTTACGTCGTATGAAACGTGATGTTGCAAAAGACTTGCCAGATAAAGTTGAAAATATTGCATACTGTGAACTTACTCCAGAGCAAAAAGACTTTTACTTGGATGTTCTTGATAGTACAAAAGAAGAATTGTTCAAATCTATTGAACAAAATGGTCTTGAAAAGAGCAGATTATCAATTTTCTCTGCATTGCTTAGATTACGTCAAATCTGTTGCCACCCTAGACTTTACGACAAAGAAAATGTTAAGGGCATGATTCCTTCGGGTAAATTTGAACACTTGAAAGGAATGTTAGAACAAATTATCTCAGAAGGACACAGAATATTATTATTCAGCCAATTTGTTGATATGTTAGATATTATTAAAGATTGGTTAGAACGTTCTGGAATTCCTTACGAATACTTAACTGGTAAAACAAAAGACAGACAAGGTGCTGTTGAAAGATTTAATTCTTCATCAAGTATTCCAATCTTCTTAATCAGCTTGAAAGCCGGTGGTACTGGTTTAAATTTAACAGGTGCAGATTACGTTATCCACTACGACCCATGGTGGAACCCTGCCGTTGAAGACCAAGCTACTGACCGTGCTTACCGTATCGGTCAAACTAAAAAAGTATTTGTTTATAGACTTATTACCAAAAATACTGTTGAAGAAAAAATTCAAAAACTTAAATCTATTAAACGTGATTTAGTTGATAACGTTATATCTGTTGATAGAAACATTACTAAGTCATTAACTTTAGACGATATTAAAGAAATTTTCTCTGTTGATTAAAAATATTAAAAAATAAATTTATTTTCATGTTAAAATAATTCTAATAAATAAGGAACTGTACATGAGAATATTTGAGGTTAAAAATAACCTTGTAAAATTGTTTTTCGACGAAAATGAAAAACTGTTTTTAGCTGGATTCTTGATGATAAAAGACTCCAGACAGACTTATATTGCCCAAATCATGCACATTGAAGCAAATAAGCATGGAAATATTGCTATTGCTCGTCTTATTTATAATGTTACTACTGAAGGTAATTTGATTAATTTTGAAGGTACAGTTCCGTCTTCAAACAGTGTTATCGGATTATTGAATTTATCTGATATTGTAAAATTATTCGAGGGAGAAAATCCAATTACAATCGGTGAATTGGCACAAGGTAACGTTCCATTAAAACTTGATTTTAATTTTATTAGAAACAAACTTTTAATCCTTTGCGAAAACCAAGATAATCAAGACATAATGATTAGAAAATTAAACGACCAGGCTAAGTTGTTTAATAAAAGAACCGTTATTATTGATACAATGGGCACTTTTGACAAGACAGGAGGCACTCTTATTGCAGGTAAAAACTTTAAACTACCTGTGAATTACGAAACTCTTGGCTTTATTTCTGAAAAAGGTATTGATTACAAAACACCTCGCTCTAAAGCTGTTATTCAAGAAACATTTTTAGAACTTCAATACTATGTTAAAACAATTGAAAGCCAATATATTCCTGTAAACAGCCTTATTGATATTTTAGAAGAACAATACAAATCTTCTAAAATGTTAGAACTAGTTTTGATTAAAAATGCCTTGATTAAATATCAAGAAAAAGGTATTTTAGCTGATTCTAAGAAAGATTTCGTTGTTCTAAACAAAAGTTTGATAGAAAATTCAACTTCTATAATCGATTTATCAAACGTAGAAGAACAAGTCCAAAGAGAATACATTTCATTTATTTACAACAGAATTGCAAAAATGAACGAAGAAGTTATCGTATTCGTAAATATTTCAAACGGCAACTCTGATAAAAAATTATTAAAACAACTTTATTTCACAAAAAATGTAAACACAGTTACTACAATTCCTTATTCATACAAATATTTGAATGAACTAAAAAAACTTTCAAAAAATATGATTATGTTTACTCCAACGCTAATTCAAGATGATTTTGATTCATACAATACATTCTTGAATAAGTTAGCAAAATGGGAATACATTGTTTACGGGCAAGAAACACAATATTTACCACTAATAGGTAGCTTAAAAACTGATAAAGGCATTTTTAACGACTCAATAACTCCAAACGAAGTCGTAGAAAACGCTACATCAGTGTTCTTTAAAGATAAAATGAAAGACCTTGTTCAAAAACAATACGACGAGGTTATCGGAAAAGAAAAAAGTGAAAAATTAAGAAATAGAGCCATTGAAAAGCATCAAATTCAAAATCAGGAAATGATGCAAAATCAAATGTATCAATTAAATCAAAAGCAATGTATGGAGATGCCTTATACAGTTCCACAATACAATTTTTCTCCGACATATATGCAACAAATGGCACAACAACAGGCACAAATGCAACCATATTTCTGTCCACCACAAATGCAAATGCCAATGCAACAAATGCCTTATCCTATGATGATGCAAGCACCACAGGCAATATCTCAACCATATATGCAAATGCCTATGCCTATGCAACAATACCCTCAACAACAAATGTACAACCAACAAATGCCTCAACAATCACCTCAAAAAGAAGAGCTTACTGAGAGAAGTGATGAGGAACTTGCAAAAGATTTTGATTTAGAACAATTAGACAAATTGTATTCAAATTCACCTGTAGAAAATGCTTTCAAAAATATTCAACTAAAGCCTAAAAAAGAAGAAAAACCTGTTCAACAAGAAGAGGTAAAAGAGGTTGAAAAAGTTGAGGAAGAACCTATTCAACAAACTCCTCAACCTCAACAAGAAGTAAAACCCGTTGAAGTAGTTGAAGAAAAAGTTGAAGAAGAGCCTACAGTTGAACAACCACAAGTTATTAATATCGAACAGCCTTCTGACGAATTGACAGAAGAAGATTTAGATATGATAAGTGAACTTGATGTTGAACTTCATGAAGCAAATGTTGAAGAACAAAAAGCTCAAGAAAAAGCTTCTGAACCAATTATTCCAAAATATATTGACGATAAGCCAGAAGAACCTTCTCTACCAGTATTCCCTCAACCCGAATTACAATCTAACAAAAATACTGATTTTGAAAAAAATGACAGAGTTAGACACCCAAAATTCGGTGAAGGTGTAGTTGAAAAGGTTATTAATTACGGTAACAAAAAATTATGCTCAATCTATTTTGAAAAAGTTGGAAGAAGACTTCTTGAACCACATGTTTCAGAATTAGAAAAAATATAGGTTATAAAAAATTATGCTAAGTAATAAAGTCAAAACTAAAAAAGTTATTCATTGGGTTATAGAACTTGCTATTTGGTTTTTGATTTTTATAGTTTTAGCAAATGTTATTTTATTTTTAAAAGCAAAACACGACAAAGCTTATAACACATACCAAATATTTATGCCTGACGTTGACGGCGTAATAGTTGGTTCCGCCGTTAATATGATGGGAGTTCCTGTTGGTTATGTTGATAGAGTTAAAATTATTGATAACGAGGTTTTTGTACAGTTCACTTTGAATAAAAAAGGCTTAGAATTACCAAAAGGTGCTATTGTTACTGTAGAATTTAGTGGACTTGGCGGTTCAAAATCGCTTGTTGTTTATCCACCAAATGACGATACTAAACGTGGTGAATCATATATTGTTGTACAGGCACCAAAAAGATTGGGCGATGCTGTTAGTTTAATTGATGATATGTTTGATAAAATATCTTCAATCACATACAGAATGTCATATTTTGGACAAGAAGTTTCTGAAAACAAAATCGAAAATTCTCCTTCCTCTGGAAAAACAGATATGATGAAGGGATTGAAGGATTTTGATAAAACTCTTGACCAAACTACAAAAAAGTTAGAAAATTTAGACAAAAATAAAAATAAAAAAGGAGAATAGAATGGAAGATAAAAACGTAAGAATTATTGAAAACCCAGTTATTTTTATCAACCTATGTAGAATGAGAGATAAAAATACTGATTCTCAAGGCGTAAGAATTGCAACAAGAAAAATCACTAGAGTTTTACTTTACGAAGCTGCAAAAAACTTACCTCTTGTTGAAAAAGAAATCGAAACACCAGTTGTAAAAACAAAGGTTAAAACAGTTGAAGAAGATATTAATATCATCATTTCACCTATCTTGAGAGCTGGTCTAATCTTTACAGACGAAGCAATCGACATTTTGCCACAAGCATGTATCAGACACATCGGCATGTATAGAGATGAAAAAACTTTAAAACCAGTTTGGTATTATAATAAAGTTCCAATGGAAGCTCCAAACCCAGAAAAATTCTATATCTATATCACAGACCCAATGCTTGCTACAGGTAACTCATTGCTAGAAGCTATTAAACTTTACGCAGATAAAAATATTCCAATGGAAAATATTAAAGTTATTTGTATCATGGCAGCACCTGAAGGAATTAAAAATATCCATGCTAAATATCCAAATGTAGAAATTATCACTGCAACAGTAGATGAAGGCATTAATGAAAAGGGTTATATTATTCCTGGTATGGGCGATGCAGGAGATAGAATTTTTAATACATAAGAAAAAACTTGATAAAAAAACTTTATTTTGATAAGATAATATTGTTGATAAGGCTAAAGTCTTGTCAAATAAAGTTCAAATAAATGCGCGAGTAGCCCAGTTGGATAGAGCGTTTGGCTACGAACCAAAAGGTCGCGAGTTCGAATCTTGCCTCGCGCGTTTTTTAAAAAGAGTCTTCGGGCTCTTTTTTTATTGCGAGTAGCCCAGTTGAGAAATTGCGTTTCACGCAATGATAGAGCGTTTGCTCCATTAAAACGATACTCAATCGTTTTAATGGAGTCCTTGAACCAAAAGGTCGCGAGTTCGAATCTTGCCTCGCGCGTTTTTTAAAAGAGTCTTAGGGCTCTTTTTTTATTGCAAGTAGCCCAGTTGAGAAATTGCGTTTCACGCAATGATAGAGCGTTTGCTCCATTAAAACGATACTCAATCGTTTTAA
>CAKUXM010000010.1 GCA_934700335.1 uncultured Candidatus Melainabacteria bacterium
CGTTAAATTCAAAGAAAAGTGTAAAAAGTGTGTTAGTCTGCCACCTACAAGGTGGCATTTTTATTGGTTTAAACAAACCAGAGGCGAAGCCTTCGGCTTCGCCTCTTATTATTATAATTTTAATTATATTAACCACCGAATGTTT
Organism: uncultured Candidatus Melainabacteria bacterium; assembly: GCA_934700335.1. Taxonomy (GTDB): domain Bacteria; phylum Cyanobacteriota; class Vampirovibrionia; order Gastranaerophilales; family Gastranaerophilaceae; genus UBA791. The sequence continues at coordinate 146 of CAKUXM010000010.1, forward strand.
TGAATTCACTTTCAACGTGGTCTCCGATAACTTTATCAAGTGCTTCAAGTTCTGTTTTTAATGCAGTTTGTTCAGTATCAAGTTGTTTTAATTGTAATTCTAAGACTTTATCTTGTTGTAAAATTACAGAAGTTTTTGCGTTAATATTTTGACATTCTTGTTCATACAAATATTGCTCATATTTATATTGGTTGTATGCGTCTTCGTACCCTATTTCATCAACTGTTTCTTCAACGCTAAGAGCTGAACAGCCGTCGTTATATGAGTTTCCAATATTTGCTGCAGATGGATTGAATTGTGCTGTTCCAAACCATACTCTTGAAATTGCTTGAGAATTTTTGTTTATGCTTGATGGATATGTTGAATCATCTGTACCTGCTTCTATACGACAAGCTATAAAGTATTCTGTGCCATCAATTGTAATAGTTTTTTTAGTACTGTATCTATAACTACCAGAATTATCTGAAGGACTATTGTTATCTGCGTAATTTGTTGGTGTATTTTCAGCAGTCATTGCTTTATAGATTGTATTGTATTCATCTTCTGATAAGTATGTTTTAGTACTTGCGCCAGGTAATTTAAATGCGTATTGCACTTTTGTGTAATCAGCTTGGCTAGGAGGAGTCGGAACTTTAAGTGCTAGCATTTCATTATAAGCATTAGCCGATTTATTAGCAAGAACTGTTCTTGCATTATTAATCTGTTGACCTTGATATTCAATGTTTGTTTTTCTTGCTGTACATTGCAAAAATCTAGCTTGTGATGCTGCTAAGCCCATTTATTTTTCCTCTCTATCGATAGTATTATACTATTGTTCATGAAATAATTTAATGATAATTACCCAAAAATCAACTGTATGTATGATATGATATTTTAACAAATTTTCATGGTTTGAAAACTTTTGCTTTATGTTATATTATCGTATTTGTTATGAAAGAACTTTTTTCAAAATCTTTTAATATAATCATATTATTTTTAATTTTGTCATGTGCCGTAGTATTGAGAGGTTTTTATTTAGAAAGTTCAAATGGTTTAACTCTTTCTGAAATAGAGTTTTTTAAAGGTCTTTCGCTATATAATTTTGATGAAATTTTAGGAAACTTGTTAAGAGGAGAAGTTCTTATTAATCTTCCTTCATTGCTTACTTCCTGTTGGTGTAATTTGTTGGGTGATGATATTTATTTATTGAGATTTTTCTTTTTAATCTTTGGCATTCTAACTTGTTTAGTATCATATTTTACTTGTGAAAAACCTCAAAATTATATATGCGTACTTCTTTTTGCAATAAATTCTTTTTTAATATTTTATTCTCAAGAAGTCGGTATATATGCCTTTTTAGGATTTATTGGAGTTCTAAATATTTATTCCTTCTTAAAAATAACTAAGGAAGATAAAGGTTATGTATTATGGGGAATTTCAAATATATGTTTGATTTTAACCTCTTTGTTTTCAATAGTATTTTCATTATTGGAAATTTTTATTTTGTTTTTGTTTAAGAAAGAGGATAGAAAATTTTTCATGACTTCGATAGCAAGCTTTGCTTGTATAAGTCCTTATTTTGCTTACATTATATACGCTCACAATTTTTATATAAATAATTTTATTGATATTGATAACGGATATCAATCAATATTTATGATTATACAAAATCTATTTTCACCAATGTTAGTAAATGTTGCCAGTGCAAATGTTTTAAGTCATTTTCAAACCTTGTTTAGAGAGATAAATTTTTATTCTTTAGGTTTTGTGATTATTCCAGTGATTATTGGTTTATATTTTATTTATGGTTCTTTTACAAAAGATAGATTTAATATAATTCTTTTTATGATGGGAATTGTGTATTTATTCATAAGAGGATTGATGCAATTCTTGTTTGGTATTCCGTTTGATAGCGGTGAGTATATTATCATTATTGTTTTAATGCTTGTTTTAATGGCAAAAGGTTTTGATAAAGATATTTTATCAATAATTTTACTGATTTTATTTGTCGCATTAAATGTTTCTTATTTGATAATTGATGAAAATTCGGCTTTTAAAAATCAAAGAAATGGTATTTTGACGACTACAGATTTTATAAACACAAATTTATCAACAAATGATGTAATCATTACGTGGACAAAGATTGTGGATTTTGAACATTATTTGGGTAAAGAAGTTGATTTGCTAAATTTCAAAGATGATTTTATTGATAAAACTGAGAAAGAATTGTTAGAGTCTCATATTTTGAGTAACAATATGTTGGCAAAGAATAAGAGAAACTCTCTACGTCAATACTTTGTAAGTAGGGCTTATCCTAAAAATACGATATTTATTGTAAGGGTCATTTATGGAAAATTACAAAATAACAATAGATTATTCATAATTTATCCGAAAAATTATAGTGATGATTACAACAAATTTTTAAATGAAGTTGCAGAAGATGATGAATTTTTTAATATGCCTTATGATGAATTAATGGAAAATTTGACATTGGTACAACTTAACAAAATTCTTTCAGAAATTTTAAAACTTGAAAAGAAAGAAGTTCAAGATAATTTTATTATTAATGTTTATAAAAAATAACTTTTTGTGATAAAATAAAAGAAAAAATTTGGAGATAAATATGGAAAATTTAAGAGATAAATACGAAGTAGTAATCGGATTAGAAGTACACGCACAACTAAAAACAAAAACAAAAATTTTTGCACCAGACGGTTGCGAATTCGGTTGTGAACAAAATACACAAATCAGTCCAATTACATTAGGTATGCCAGGAGTTTTACCTGTTTTAAATAAAGCAGTTGTAAATATGGGTATTTTAACAGGTTTAGCATTAAATTGCGAAATAGCAAATAAATGTAAATTTGATAGAAAACAATATTTTTATGCAGATTTACCAAAAGGATACCAAATTTCACAATATGATGAACCAATTTGTGGTAAAGGTTATTTGATGGTAAATGGCAAAAAGATTGGTATTACAAGAGCGCATTTAGAAGAAGATGCTGGTAAATTAGTTCACGCAGGTGCAGACGGTTTAGCTGGTTCATCTTATTCTTTAGTTGACTTAAACAGAGCTGGTACTCCACTATTAGAAATCGTTTCTGAACCAGATATGAGATCTCCGCAAGAAGCAAGAGCTTACATGGAAGAATTAAGAAATATTGTTAGATACGTTGGTGTTTGCGATGGAAACTTGGAAGAAGGTTCTATGAGATGCGATGCTAACATTTCAATTATGCCAAAAGGTTCTAATAAATTTGGTACTCGTGCTGAAATTAAAAACGTTAACTCATTCAAAGCTTTAGAAAGAGCTTTAGAATACGAAATTGACAGACAAATCGAACTTGTTGAAGATGGCGAAGAGGTTGTTCAAGAAACAAGACTTTGGGACGATAACGCTGGTGTAACTCGTTCAATGCGAGGTAAAGAAGATGCTCATGATTACAGATACTTCCCTGAACCAGATTTAATGCCTCTTGTTATTTCAAGAGAATGGGTTGAAGAAGTTAGAAAGACAATGCCAGAACTTCCTGAACAAAAACGTGAAAGATATATGAGTTTAGGTTTAAGCGAATATGATGCTTCAGTTATCGTTGAGCAAATGGACTTGGCAATGTTCTTTGATAAAGTTCTTGAATTGGGTGCTAATCCAAAAATTGCTGTAAACTTCTTAATGGGTGAAATTGCAGCTTACTTAAAAGAACAAAAATTATCTATTAATGAAACAAAATTAACTCCAGAAAACTTGGTTGAATTAATTTCATTGATTGAAAAATCTACAATTTCTAATAACATCGGTAAGCAAATCATTATAGATATGTTGAAAGATGGCGAAAAAGCTTCTGCTATTGTAGAAAAGAAAGGTTTGAGTCAAATCACTGATACAAGCGCAATTAAAGAAATTTGTCAAAAAATTGTTGATGCAAATCCAAATCAGGTTGAAGCATATAAGGGTGGTAAAAACCAATTATTCGGTTTCTTCGTAGGTCAAGTTATGAAAGAAACAAAAGGTAGAGCTAACCCTCAAACTGTTAACCAATTATTAAAGGAAATTTTAGGATAACTAGATGGAAAATTTATTATTAAGAAAAAAAACTTCGATGGAAAAAGAAATCCATCAACAACCTTTGATATTATCAAGAATATTAAAAAGTTTTTTAACTGATGATAATGAGATTAAGCTTGATGTTCCCGAAAATATTAAGAAAATAGTTTTGGTCGCAAGTGGTTCTTCATACCACTGTGCAAGATATGGCGCTGATTTGTTTGGGCAAGTCGCTGATATGGAAGCTAGAGCTATTTATTCAAGCGAATTTCTATTAAAACCTAAAGTTCCAGCTGATGGAGATTTGCTTTATATCTTTATTACTCAATCTGGTGAAACGAGTGATACTTTAAGAGCTGCTAAAAAAGCTAAACAGCTTAATATGCCAATTATGTGTATTACCAATAAAGAGTATTCGTCGATTTGGGAAATTTCTAATTATAAAGTTGATTGCCACGCTGGCGAAGAAAAGAGTATTGCAGCAACAAAATCTTTCACCGCTCAAATGTTGTGCGTTTATTTATTAACTCTAAAATTTGCGCAAATACATGGTGCAGATATCACAGATAAATTGAATATTGTTAGAACTTTACCAAAAGTTGTTGAAGAAACTTTTGATTTTAGAAAAAAAGTTGTTCAATTGGCAAAACTTTTAAAAAGAAAGAAAAATATTGTAATCACTGCTGACGGTATTTCTTATGCGCTTGCAAAAGAAGCATCTCTAAAAATTAAGGAAACATCATATTTAAATGTTAATGCAAATATTTTAGGCGAATTTATGCATGGGCATGTTGCGGTTTTAAATAATTCTTGTTCACTTATTTATATTTCTGCAACAGGCGTTTCTTATACTGCAATGAAAAATCTGGTGAAAATTAAAAAGGATTATAATCCTCCAATTTACATTATTGGTCGTTCTCATGAAAATATTGTTCCAAACTTAAACATTACTATTGATAATGGCGATGCAACTATGAGAATGTTTTCAAACGCAGTTATAATTCAAATGTTAGCATTAGAAATTGCACTACTTTTGGGTAGAAATGTTGATAAGCCAAAAGGGTTGCATAAAGTAGTTAAAGAAAACTAAAACATTATCATATTTACTTATTCACTTTGTTATTTTTGCGTTAAAATAAATATGCAAAGAAATATAAAAGGTGAAAATTATGTGGGATTATACAGAAGAAGTTTTAGATCATTATAGAAACCCGAGAAACGTGGGTAAAATAGATAATGCAGACGCTATCGGCGAAGCTGGTTCATTGGCTTGCGGTGATGCATTAAAGATATATTTGAAGATTGAAAACGGAATTGTAGTTGATGCTAAATTCCAAACTTTTGGCTGTGGCTCAGCTGTAGCAAGTTCTTCAATGATGACAGAAATGATTATCGGTAAACCTCTTGAAGAAGTTAAGAAATTAACTAACAAAGATATTGCCGATGCTTTAGGGGGATTACCTCCAGAAAAAATGCACTGTTCGGTTATGGGACATGAGGCTCTTGAAGATGCTTTGAAAAATTATTATCATGATGACAATATGTTTGACGATAAAGAGTCTCAAACAACTGATAAAATTGTTTGTACTTGTTTTGGTGTTACTGAAAAACAAATTTGGAATGCTATTAAAGAAAATAATTTGAAAACACTTGAAGAAGTTACAAATTATACAAAAGCTGGCGGTGCTTGTGGTAGATGTAAAGGCGTTATTCAAGATATAATCAATACTTATCTTCATAAAGAAGAAAAAACTAAAAAAGAAAAACCTTCTATGTCTTCTGCTCAAAAAATCTTGAAGATTAATAAAATTATTGAATCTCAAATTGCACCAGAACTTCAAAAAGACGGTGGAGATATTGAACTTGTTGATATCGACGGTAATAAGGTTTACGTAAAATTACACGGCAGATGTTCACAATGTAGAAATTCAATATTAACTTTAAAAGCTTTTGTAGAACAAACATTAAAAGACTCAATTGATAGCGAAATAGAGGTTATAAATGTTGAACAATAATTTAATATATTTGGATAATAATGCGACAACAAAAGTCGATGAAAAAGTACTAGAAAAAATGCTTCCATATTTTTGCGAAGAGTATGCGAACCCTTCTAGTATGTATGATTTTAGCAGAAAGGCATCAAGTGCTATAAAAGAAGCTAGAGAAACAATGAGAGATTTCTTTAATGCAAAATCTGCTAATGAAATTATCTTTACTTCTTGCGGTTCTGAAGGTGCTAATACAGCTATTCGAGGACTTTTGAGCGCTGATAAGACAAAAAAACATATTATCACAACAAAAGTTGAACACCCTTGTGTTTTGAATGTATTTAAATACTATGAAAAACAAGGTTATAGAGTTGATTATATTGGTGTTAATTCACATGGAGAACTTGATTTAGAAGAATTGAGTTCAAAGGTTGATGACGAAACTGCTTTAGTTGCAACAATGTGGGCTAATAATGAAACAGGGGTGATTTTCCCTATTGAAAAAATTAGTAAAATCGTTAAGGAGAAAAATACTAATACAAAATTGTTTGTAGATGCGGTTCAAGTTGCAGGTAAGATTGATATTGATGTTCAAAAAGCTGATATTGATATGTTGTCTGTTTCTGGACACAAATTCCATGCCCCCAAAGGTGTGGGAGCTTTATATGTTAAGGCTGGAACAATGCTAAATCCTTTGATTATTGGTGGACACCAAGAAAGAGGCAAAAGAGCTGGTACTGAAAATGTTCCATATATTGTTGGTATTGCAGAGGCTGCAAGACTTGCTAAAGAAAGTTTAAACTTTGAAGTTACTGAAATTAAACGATTGAGAGATAAACTTGAAAATGGATTAATTAAAAATATTTGTAATGCAAAGTTGAATACTGGTGTCGCAAATAGAGTTCCAAATACTTCAAATATTGGTTTTGAATATATTGAAGGTGAATTGATTTTATTACATTTATCTGATGTAGGTATTTGTGCTAGTTCTGGTAGTGCTTGTACTTCAGGCTCTCTTGAACCAAGCCATGTCTTAAGAGCTATGGGTACACCTTTTACTGCTTTACATGGGTCGATTAGATTTTCATTGAGTAGATTTACTACTGAAGATGAAATTGATTATGTAATTGCAAAAATGCCTCCTATTATTGAAAAATTGAATAGTATTTCACCTTACCAAGATGAAATAATGGCATTGGAAAATTTAAAATAAAAACTGTAAAAAAAATATCTTGAAAGCTAACGATAAAATAATGTTGGCTTTTTTATTACAAAATGTAAAGTGAGCAACTTTTGCCTAGCAAGTTTATTTTTTAGAAGTTTTATAAGTATGAAAATAAAAGAAGGTTAGAAGAAAAAATAGAGGTAGGAAAATGAACGTTAATACAAATCAAAACGTAGCAACACCAAGCTTTCAAGCAAGATTAAAAAATAATAATGTAACTGAAAAAGTTATTAATAAAATGAATGAAACACAAATGACTGAATTCAAAGAAGCTTTAACAAATCTTTCAAAAGTTTCTCCAGATGACGTTGTAGAAATTTCTGCAAAGAAAAAATCATCTTCTCGAGGATTTGGTCCTTATGAAGTAAATAAATATTCAATAAAAAATACAAAAGACAGTGGCGAAGGTTATATGTTCAAAGCTACAACAGGCAAACTTGAACCACAAGATTTAATTGATGTAATTAAAAAGGTTGTTAATCCAAAAACAAAAGCAGGAAAAGCCGTTTTACCAGAAAATAATGTAAATGTTCAAAGTCCAGCTGAGGCTAGAGAACAGAAGAAACAAGAGATTTTGGATATGATGGCATAGAATAAAATTTTAAAGAAAAAGAGGGGATTTTGAACTTTGTTCAAAATCCCCTCTTTCTTTATTGTTTCATTGATTATTAGTTTAACAACTTCAGATTTCGGATAGCAGTTTGGAATGATAGAATTTTACCATACCTTTTGTGTCATTCTTGTTCACTTGACCTTACTTGCTACTCACAATTCACTACTCACTTTTTACTATCTCATACAAATAGATGTATTTTTTTTCTAAAAATCTTGTAAATTATAATTATGGAGAACACGGGGGAAAAAGATTTGTTAGCTTCTGAAAATGAAGTTAGATACAAATTTATAACAAATCCACATAAGATTGATAATTATGATTCTGCTATTTTAGAAGGTAGAGCCTATCTTGATTTGGATAATAGAGCCCTTAGATTAGAGTATCAAATAAGTGTTCTTGAAGATGATTTAGATATTATCAATAGAGAGCTAGATGGAGCTATTTCCATTGACGATGAAGAAAATATCAAGGTTTTAAAACGTAAAAAGTTAAGAGTTGAAAGACAGCTTAAAGTTTTACTTTTTAAATATACAAAACTTGATTTTGCATCAAAAGTTATTGCTCTAATAAGTTCAATTTTTAAAAGAAAAAATTCACACAGAAAAACTATAGGAGATTTAATGTTAAAATACTTCTTATCAAAAATTTCTAAAAAGTTTAAGATGATTTACGACTTAAAGATATCTTTAGAAAAATTATCAAGTATAAACAGAAGTGTAGATGAATTGATAAGTATGCAAGCCCCGGTAAAAGGTGGAAAAGACAGATACGAAAGATTGACTACATATATCAGTAAAGCAAATTCAATTCACAGTGAAATCTCTGACAACATAAAAACAGATAGATTTTCTGTACAAATTTAATTAACTAAATAAATAAAGCATTTAAGCCCTATATACACCTAAAGGTTTATTTTGTTCTGCAAAAAATCAACCTTTGGGTTGATGTTCATATACATTAAATAAAGTATATTATATGTGGTAAGTAATATAAAGAAAATAACTTGGGGCAAAAATGACAAGCGCTATTTCAGGATTAGAAATAACTTTGCATAGAATGAGCGAGATTGAACACAGTTTTCAATCACTAATGTCTCGCTCTGGTATGTCTTTGCAAACACCTGAGGCTCAACAAGATTTCCAAAAAATTCTTGATAAGACTGTTCAATTAGAGAAGGCAAATAAAGCGCCTACATCTACAAATGCAAATGCGTCAAGAGCGGAAATTGACAGCTTAATTGAAGAATATTCTGCAAAAAACGGCTTAGATGCTGATTTTGTAAAAGCTGTTGTTCGCCAAGAATCTGGTTTTAATCCAAAAGCTACATCAAAATGTGGTGCAATGGGCTTGATGCAATTGATGCCTGCAACAGCTAAGGGTTTAGGCGTTACAAATGCTTATGATGCGGAACAAAATATTTATGGCGGAACTAAATATTTGAAAGGATTGTTAGACAGATTTGATAATAACAAAGAATTAGCGCTTGCTGCATACAATGCCGGCCCTAACGCTGTAAAAAAATACAAAGGCATTCCGCCTTATGCAGAAACTCAAAACTATGTTAAGAGTATTATGAAAAGCTACGATAAATTCAAAGGAGGAGCTTAATGATACTAAGAGGTCTTGAATCAGCTGCAAATGGAATGCTTTCCCTAATTGAACAGCACGATAATATTGCAAATAATCTTGCAAACGTAAATACAACAGGTTATAAAAGAACTGCTTTAACTTTCAAGAACATTATGGACAGTAATCTTTACGAAAACAAAGGAACTCTTTTAGACGGAGAAACAAGAAATCTTGGAAATTTGTCAGTAGGTAGTGAAGTTCAAAAACTAACATACGATTTTTCTCAAGGCACTTTGATGAGAACTGACAATCCATTTGACTTAGCAATCGAAGGCGACGGTTTCTTTAAAGTAAGAGACAACCAATCTGGAGAGATTTCGTACACAAGAAATGGTTCATTTACTTTAGACAGAAGTAAGTTTATTATGACAAAAGAAGGTGAATACCTATTAGACCAAAACGATAAACCTATCAAAATTGATATTTCAGAATTGGATATGAACAACAACAACCAATTTACAGTAAACGAAAGAGGTCAAATCGAAATTAACGGTAGATACGGTAAGACACAAATTGACCAGAATGTTGCAATATATGACTTTGAAGACAAAGAAAAGTTATTTAACATAGGAGGTTCAAAATTTGTATCAAAAGATATGGAAAACAATCCTCCGGTAAGAGCGGAAAAGTTTACAATCGTTCAAGGTCATTTAGAAGCATCAAATGCAAATGTAATTCGAGAAATGCTGAATACCATAAACACATCAAGAAATTATGAATCTTTATCAAAGATAGTTAAAACAAGTAATGAAACATTATCATCAGCATTATCGGTAGGTAGAATTAAAGTTTAGAAGGTAAGGAAAAGAAATAAATGTTAAGATCATTAACAACAGCAGCAACAGGTATGATAGCTCAACAAAATTACTTAGATGTAATTTCAAACAATGTTGCTAACGTAAATACAACAGGTTTTAAAAAAGTCCGTATTGAATTTCAAGACTTGTTGTCTCAAGCTGCAAGAACACCTGGTGCGTTAATGAACCAAGGTACATACCAACCAGTTGGTATTGAAATCGGTTTAGGGGTTAAAACAGCCGCTACAACACGTATCTTCACTCAAGGTATTGCAATTTCAACAGGTAGAAACTTAGATATAGAAATTGAAGGTGAAGGTTTCTTACAAGTTATGAAAGAAGACGGTACTTTAGCTTATACAAGAGACGGTTGTTTACAAGTCGATGCAATGGGTCAGTTATGTACAAATGACGGTTTATTAATTCAACCAGCAATGACAATTCCAAGAGACTGCTCAGAAATTACAATTACTCAAGACGGTAACGTATCAGTAAAATTGGGTGGTGAAACTACACAAACAATAGTAGGTCAATTGCAGTTAGTAAAATTCCAAAATCCATCTGGTTTGTTATCAATCGGTCATAACTTGTACGTTGAAACTCAAGCCTCTGGTAATCCAATTCAAGATACTCCTGGACAAAATGGTATGGGGCAAATCATTCAAGGCTTTCTTGAAGGTTCAAATGTTCAGATTGTAGATGAACTAATCGGTTTGATTAAAGCAGAAAGAGCATTTGAATCTAACTCTAAGATAATTAACTCTTCAAGTGAAATCTTGAAACTAACAAATAATTTATCATAGATAAAGTAGGTTGGATTTACTAATCCGACAAAATAAATAAGTAAGTAGGTAAGGTAAGTAAGTGAAAAAAGTTTTAAGTTTAATAGCATTAATAATGGTTATGATGACTTCTGTGAAAGCAGAAGCTCAAACTTTGACTGTTAAACAATTTGAAAACGAAATTTCAAAACAAGTTATCAAAACTTACAAAAATTATACAGATGCAGATTTATCAGTAAAAATCTTGCAAGTACCATTCTCAACATTAAATATCAAAGACGGTGTTGTAACTTACAAAGTTACATCTAACAATGACAAATTTATGCCAAGAGATGTAAAAAAAGTTGAAATCTTTGTTAATGGTAAATATGAAAGATTTATGATGATTCCTGTTGAAGTTAAAGCTTACAAAAATGTTTTAGTTGCAAGCGAGGCTATCAATAGAGAATCTGCAATCACAGCTATGAACACTGTAATGCAAAGAAAAGAAGTTTCAAATGTTCTTTCAAATGTTATTACAAATGGCTATCTAAAAAAAGACGTAGTTTCTAAAAAAATGTATAAAGAAGGCGAAATTATTGATAAAAGATTTTTGGCAGCAAGACCAGACGTTGCAAGAAATCAAGAAATCGTAGCTTTATTTAAATCAAGTGGCGTTACAATTTCAATCACAGCAATTTCTCAAAGCGAAGGTAATGTTGGTGATTACGTAATGCTAAAAAGTCCAAAATACCAAAGAGTATATAGAGGAAAGGTTATTGCGCCAAACAGAGTTTTGGTAATAATGTAAAAGTAATAAGTAGGTAGGAATGGTAAGAAAAGTATTTTTAAGTTTATTAATATTAACAGTAACAGCGATGACAGTTAATGCGGAAAGTTTATTCAGATTAACAGCATCACAAGGTTATACTGCTTCTCCAAAATCTTTGTATGCAGGTGTTAGAGCAACATCAATTGGAGATACTATTTCTATTGTTATCAGTGAAACAATTACAAGTTCTGACAATTTGACTTTTGCATCAGATAAAACTTCAGAAACAGTAGATAATTTTACAACATTCTTAAAAGATGCCTTTCACTTAAACTTCTTGAAAGATGCTGGTAGTTATGGTGGTTCAAACACTGTTGAAAGTTCAGCAAACCAATCAAGAAGCATGAATTATGCAAACACAATTACGGCTCAAGTTGTTCAAGTTCAAGCAAATGGCAACTTGGTTGTACAAGGTAAAAAATCAATCGTTAGTGGTAACGAAAGAGTTGATTTAATCGTATCTGGAGTTGTTGACCCACGTTGGATTAATGATTCTGGTGAAATCGATTCAAGCAAAGTTGCTAACTTACAATTTGGCTTGTCAGGCAGAGGTTCAATCTCAAGAGGTCAAAACGAAGGTATTGTTAACAGATTTATTAGATACTTGTTCTAATAACAGAAAAATAAAAATATTTAGGGAAAAGGTAAGTAATAAAATGAAAAAATTAATAGGTTTATTTTTAACAATAATGATGACAGCAATGATGCCAGTAAGTGCATACGCTACAACAGTAAGAATAGTTGATATCACACACGTTAAAGGCGTTCGTGAAAACCAATTAGTAGGTTACGGTGTAGTTGTTGGTTTACCAGGTACTGGTGATAACTCTCGTTCAACACAAATTACTAACAAAATGTTATTAATGAACTTAGGTACAGTAATTGAACAAGAAAACTACATTCAAAAAGGTGCGACTGCTGCCGTAATTGTAACGGCGACAGTTCCTCCATTTGCAAAAAACGGTGATAAAATTGATGTTACAGTATCAACAATGGCAGATGCTAAGAGCTTAGAAGGTGGTGTATTAGTTCAAACAATCTTGAAAGCTCCAAACGGTGAAGCAGTTGCAGTTGCACAAGGTCCCGTTTCAGTAGGTGGTGTAAACGCAACAGGTAACGCTGGTGGTCAAAGAAGAACTTCAATCACAAGTACAGGCAGAATTCCAGATGGCGCTATTATGGAACGTGATATTGATACAACAATTGGTGATGAAAATTCAATCATTTTATCAATCGATAAATCAGATTACACAATGGTAGCAAGAATTGCTCAAACAATCAGTAACTTAGTTGCTCCAGCAAAAGCAATTGACGGTAGTTCAGTAGAAGTTACAATTCCTGCAAATTTCAGAAATAACAGAGTTGGTTTCTTGTCAATAATTGAAAACTTAGAAGTTAAACCAACAATGGAAAAAGCAAGAGTTGTAGTAAATGAAAGAACAGGAACTGTAGTAATCGGTGCAGATGTAAAATTACTTCCGGCAGCGGTTGCTCACGGTAACATTACAGTAACAGTTTCAACAGAAACATCAGTTTCACAAGCTAATCCATTTAGTAATGGTGAAACAGTAGGGTTTACAAATGAAGACGTAAACGTAGAAAAAATGATGGGTAGAGTTGTAGAAATGCCAGCAAATAGTAATTTGAATGATTTGGTAAAAGCTTTAAACTCAATCGGAGTTGCACCAATCGATTTGATTTCAATTTTGCAAGCATTGAAAAAATCAGGTAGTTTACAAGCGGATTTAGTGGTTATCTAAGGGAAAGAAAAATGGATTACATTCAAACAAATTATGCGACAAATGTTGTAAATAACGATGCTCAAATCTTTAACAGTATTAAAGGCTCTGGAGATAAGAAGGCTCAGTTAAAGAAGGTAGCAAACGAATTTGAATCAATGTTCATAACAAAGATGATAAGCTTAATGGACAAAACGGTTGATAAAGAAGGTGGTATCTTCGGCGCAGATTCAAAATACGAAAACACATTTAAGAGTTTTGTTTTTCAAGAAGTAGGTAGAAATCTAGCAAGTAATGAACATACGTCTTTCGGATTTGCAAAACAAATTTATCAACAAATGGAAAGATATGTAAACTAAAAAATCTAAGTGAGTAAGTAATAAATTAAATTAAAATTAATGAATGGGTAAGGTAAGGAAATTATAAAATGGTATTAGGAATAAATTCAGGTGTAACAAATCCAATTAGCATGTTAAATGCAACAAAAGCATTCAGTGTTGCACAAAAGCCAATAAGAGAGGCAATGCAAGTTGTAGATACAACTTCAAACGGCATAGATTTAAAGGATACACAGGATTTATTAATTAATAAAAATATCTCAGAAATTAAAGAATTAGCAAAATGTGTTGGGACTGATGATTTAACAGTTGATGATATTAAATATGGTTTAAAATATGGAAGAAGCGTAATTGCAGATTTCACATTATAATAAGAGGAAATTTTTAAAATGAACGAACAAATATTAGAACAATTAGAAATAGTTTTTAATGAACTATATTCTGCATATTCAAAAATGGCAGATTTATATGAAGAAAAAAAAGAAGCATTAATAAAAATGAATCCAGATGCACTAAAATTAACAGATGATTTAATTTTAGAAACACATTCATTGTTAGTTGATTTGAATAATGAAAGATTAAGAATTGTTCAACAACTGGGGGTCGAAGAGATGAATATATCTGAAATTATCGAAGAAGCAGAGAAAATTAACTGTCCTTTAGTAGAGGAATTTAAAAATTTTAAAGTTAAGTTTAATGAAGTTTCAAAGAAAATCACGTTATTAGAGCAAACAAATGTGGAACTAATAAAACATGGACTAACAATGTCAAATAAGGTGCTTGATATTATTATCCAAGCATGTACACCACAGTCGACAGGATATGATTGTCATGGAAAGAACAGTCAAGGTTCAGGCATGGGCATAAGTTCAGTTTGTGAAGACGCTTAAAAAGGAGTTTAAATGTCAATCAATTCAGCATTAACAATGGCAGTAAATGCCATGCAAGTAAATCAACTAGCATTTAACGTGGTACAAAACAACGTTTCTAACATGAATACTACTGGGTATTCTAAGCAACGTGTTAATTTGGCTACTCGTGCATTAGGCGGAACACAAGCTTTAAATGCTCAAACTCAAGCATATCGTAATGCTGGGGTTCAAATTGCATCTATTTCCAGATATTCAAACGAATATCTGGCTGAATATGGCAGAAATAATAATTCAAAATTAGCTTATTTTTCTACTGCAGCAGAGATTTCTAATCACATTACAACTTTAGTTGAAGAATTATCTGATGGTGGTTTGTCAAAAGCTTTTGATGATTTTTACACTGCAGCAACAAACTTGCAACAAAAACCTACAGATAAAACATCAAGAATGGATTACATTGAAAAAGCTAACAATGTTGCAATTTTGTTGAATTCAAAATATAAAGATTTAACTGATTACAGAACAACATTAGTTGGAGATGGTACAGGCGCATCAATGGACGCTTCTCAATTAGCTGATAATGTTAATAAAGCTAATGGATTGTTAGAGGATTTAGTTCAAATTAACAAACAAATCGTAAGTTCTGGTACTTTAAATTCAGCAGCGAACAACTTGTATGACCAAAGAGATTCTATTTTAAGCGAATTATCTAATTATTTAGACATTACTACAAAAGTTGATAACAATGGTGTTGCAACAGTATCTTTAGGTGATAGAGAATTAGTTAGACATACAACTCTAACTGCTAAGTTCTCAATGGAAGCTAATAATACAATTGAAGATGACCAAAGAGTTACAATCAATCTAGTAGATGCTGACGGCAAACTTTTAAAAGCAAATATTAATGACCAAATTCAAGGCGGAAGTATTGGCGCAATCCTTGATATGGGTGGTAAAAGCGATACTGATTTAACTGTACAAACTGCAATCGATTTATTGAATAACTTAGCACAAGGCTTTGCAGAAACCTTGAACAGTATTCAAAAACAAGGCTGGAATGCTGACGGAACTCCAGATAAAAATGCTAAAGATTTTGCAATGGCAATTTCAACAGATGCAGATGGCAATATGATTTTAGCTGCACCAACAGAAGATTTATTTGTAACAAATGATGGTTCAAATATTTTAACAGCTGGAAACATTTCTGTTAATAATATTTTAAGAACTGATTCTGACAAATTAGCAGTAGCAAAAGTTCCAAGTGAAGATGTTGATAACGACTTTACTCAAATTACTGTTGACGGTAACACTTTCTGGACATTGACTGATAAAACTAACAGAAAAGGTGTTGGTAACGGTAAAGGAATGATTGATGTTTTGAATACAAGAAATTCAACAACTAATTCAAAATTAAGCAATCTTGCACCAGAAGACTTCTTGATGTCAGGTATTTCAAAAATTGGTATTCAAGCGGACAGTATTGAAAACCAAGGTACATCACAAGAATCAATTGTTAAATCTATTGAAGATAGATTAATGAGCGAAACAAGTGTTGACTTAAATGAAGAGTTAACAGATATGATTAAGTATCAACGTTCGTATCAAGCTTCTGCAAGGGTGTTTAACGCTTGCTGTGATATCTTAAACACACTGGTAAGCTTAGGTGCGTAATTAAGTAAAAGGATATAAGTTAAGTAGAGAAAGAAATAAAATTTACACAAAGGAATAAATTATGTTAACAAGAACAACATCAAGCCAAATGTCAAATTCATTAGTAAATTACATGGCTAGTACGCAAGGTAAATTTAATAGATTATCAACTCAGTTATCAACTCAAAAGAAGATTAATTCTATTACTGATGATGCTGTTGCTGCAAAGTCTATTCTTAGTGCAAAAAGAGAAATTAACTTATACAATGGCTATATCAAAAATATGCAATCAGCACAATATGAATTGAATGCTGCAAACGATACAATTAAAAGTTCTGAAACAAAATTGTCTCGTGCAAAAGACATTGCGTTGATGGCAGCGAACGGAAGTTATTCTCAAATAGAAATTGATGCTTTCAAGCAAGAAGTTGATGGTATTATTGAAACAATGAAATCATTGGCTAATACTGAATATGGTGATACATATTTATTCAGTGGTACAGCTTCATTACAAAAACCATATACAACAGAAACTACTCAAGGTAGTACAATTACAAAGAATGATGATGGTACATATCATGTAGTTCCAAGTGATACTACTAAAGCTGAATATGATATGGAAATTAAAAAACTAGCTGGCGAAACTGAATACAAATGGTATGTTGCAGGTACAGAAGATGAAGTTCCAGCTGATGATTTAGTAACTTCAACTACAAATATCAATTATAACGGTACAAACGAACCAAGAAAAATTTTAATTGGTGAAGGCGGTATTGAAGAAGAATTAAGTATCATTGGTTCTGATATTTATGGTAAAGGTACTGTTAAAACTACATTCAGTATTAATCAAGAAACTGGTGAACCTCAATCAACTGTTGCTACAGATGCGAATAGCGAAGGTGGCTTGTTATCATCTTTATACGAATTATCAGCAGCTTTAGGGGCAAATGATTATGACGGTATTATGCACTCTATGAGTGGTTTAGACGAAGGCGTTGTAAATTTAGCGGCAAATAAAGCTAAAATCGGTTTAGCAGGTAATAGATTTGATACATTAGTAAGCGCTTATGATAATAATGTAACAAATTTAACAGCATTAAAATCATCATTAGAAGATGCAGATATTTCATCACTTGTTACAGAATGGATGCAATCTCAATACGCATTACAAGCAAGTTATTCAATTTCTTCTCAATTGATGAATATTTCTATTATGAATTACATCTAATAGAATAGATTATAAAAGTTTTAAAATTTTAAATTACTTACCATTCATAAATTTATTAAATACAAGCAAAAGTCAAAGATTTTTGCTTTTTTTTTATGCTAAAATTATGGGTAAAATAAGGAAGGTTTTATGAAATCAATAATTTTATTATCAGGTGGTTTAGATTCATTAGCTTGTCTTGCAATTACAAGAGAAAAATATAATTGTGAATTGGCTATAACTTTTGATTATGGTCAAAAAGCTTTGGATAAAGAGATTGACGCCTCTAAAAAGATTTGCGAATTTTATAATGTAGAACATAAAATTATTAAATTGGATTTTTTAAAAGAAATTACTCAAACTGCACTTGTAAGTGATAAAGAAGTTCCGCAAGATTATGATATGAAAGCTGTCTGGGTTCCTAATAGAAATGGCTTGTTTTTAAATATTGCCGGAAGCTTTGCTGATAGTTATGGTTATAATTACATTATCATTGGAGCAAATAAAGAAGAAGGTCAAACTTTTCCTGATAATACGTTAGAGTTTGCAAAAAGAGTTGAGGCAGAATTTGAATATTCTACATTAATTCAGCCTAAAATATTGATACCATTGATTGATATGGATAAAGAGGAAATTGTTAAAAAGGTTATTGAATTAAATGCACCTTTAGAAAATGTTCACAGCTGTTATCTTGGCGGTGAGAAAAATTGTGGTAAATGTGAATCTTGTTTGCATTTGATTGAGGCTTTGAAAAAAAATAATGCTGAGGACTTTATTAAAAAACTTTTTTAATTTAGAATGTTAATATAGCAAATAGGAAATGTGAAAATGAAAACAAAATTAATAGAAAAAGAAATTAAATATATCGGCTCACAATTAGCACCACACTGGATTTACAAAAACTTTGAAATGATGGGTGATGCAATTGTAGCTTTTAAAGGTGAGTGCGAAGTTAAATTAACTGAAATGGTTGATATTGAAGATGTTATCAATAATGAACCTATTTATAGCAAATATATGCTAAGCTTTATCACAGAACAATTCGGTGCAGATATTACAGAAGGTGTTTTGAGACAAAGACTTTTGATGACAACAATTAAAGAAGTTTTAGAAGATATGGGTATAATTGTTAAACGTAGCGGTGATGACTTGTACGTTGATGATAAAAAATTATCAGTTTCAATTTGCACAAAATCAATGACTTCAATTCTAATTCATACAGGTTTGAATATTAATTCAGAAGGCGCACCAATTAAGGCTGCTGGTTTAGAAACAGATTTACATATTACTGATATTGATGAATTCGCAAAAAAAGTTATGCAAAGATATTCAGAAGAATTAGATGATATTTATTTAGCAGGTACAAAAGTTCGTGGAGTTACTGAATAATTATGAAAACACCTGGTTATATGAATTACAGCAAATATAAAAAAGATAAAAAGAATAACTATCAAAGTTTATTTTTATTGTTTTTAACAGCCTTTTTAGTAATGTTGCTGTTCTTTACTGCAGTTGCAAGACATTTATCGCCAGAGGTGGATATTGCTATTGGAGACGAAGAAGAAGTTGAACCAAAAGAAACAGGTTTAGGCGTAAAAAGATTTATTGATGATAGACTAAAATTTATTCAACAAGAAGATCAAGGCGTTGTTAAACAAGCAATTGATAAAAAAGTTGAAGATGAAACAATAAAAGAAAGAATGACAGAAGATACTTTAGTTCCAGAATTGGACGAAAAAGTTGTTATTCCTTACGCTATTCAAAAACAAGAAGTTGAAAAACCTGTTCAAAAAGTTGAAACAAAACCTGTTACACCTACTTACAACAAAATTTTAAAGGTTTGTGTTGGTAAGTATGCAACTGTTGAACAAGCAAGAGTTGCTCAATCAATCCTTCAAGATTCAGATGTTGGTGTTTCTTCATTTATTAAAATGGTAAATGGTTCATATACTTTGCAAGTAGGCTCTTTTACAGAGAGAAGCAAGGCTGAACAATTATTAAATGAGTTATTGAGAAACAGTTTTCCAGCTAGAATTATTCAAGAATAGAGGTGAAAAATGGCTGATATAATTACAATTGGTTCTGCTACGGTAGATGTTTTTGTAAGATGCGATGATGCAAATATTGTGTCAGTATGTTCAACGGATAAGAAGTCAGAATTTATGAGTTATCCGTACGGCTCAAAAATTGATATTACAAGCTTTGACTCAACAGTAGGTGGCGGAGGAGTTAATACAGCCGTTAACTTTGCAAATTTAGGTTTCTCAACGGGAGCTATTTTTAAGATTGGTGATGACATTTATGCAAAAGGTGTTCTTGCTGGTGTTGAAAATAAAAACATTGATTTGAGTAATATTATTCAAAACAAAGATGTAAGTACTGGATTTTCAATAATTTTGGTAAGTTTTCAAGGTGATAGAACAGTTCTTGCGCATCGTGGTGCAAATGCACAAATTAAAAAATCAGAAATTAATTTTGAGGCTTTAAAAGATGCTAAATTCATTTATATAGCGCCTTTAAATGGTGATAGCAATAAGGTTCTTGAGCATATTGTTGATTTTGCAAATGAAAATGATATAAAAATTTGTTTTAATGCAGGAACTACTAGTATTAGAAAAGGTTTTAATTATTTAAAAAGAATTTTAGAAGAGGCTCACGTTGTTGTAATGAACAAAGAAGAAGCGATGATGAGTACGAAAATTCAAGTAAGACCAGATACATCTGATAAGAAATATTCTTGTGAAATAATTCACCCAGATGTTGTTAAGATGTTAGAGATGCTGAAAACTAGAACAAATCAAATTGTTGTAATTACAGACGGCGGAAACGGCGCTTATGCTTATGACGGCAAGAACTATTATTGCTGTCCAGTCTTTGATGGTGATGTTGTTTCAACGTTAGGTGCAGGTGATGCGTTTGCTTCAACATTTAGCGCTGCATTAGGTAGAACTAATATGGATATTTGTAAAGCATTAATGTATGCGTCTGTAAATTCATCTTCAGTTGTCTCAAAGTTTGGTGCTACAGAGGGTTTGCTTACTTTTGAAGAAATAGAAGATAGACTTTCAAAATGTCCCGAATACACATGTGTAAAATTATAAGCATTTTTGGTGTATAATTTAAGTGTGAAATTTATTAGATAAGGAAACAAAACATGGGTTATAAAATTATTTCAAAAAAGGAACTATGTCCTAATCAATATGAAATTCAAATTGAAGCACCTTATGTTGTAAGAAATGCTCAAGCAGGACAATTTATTATATTTAGAGTTGAAGAAGAAGGCGAAAGAGTTCCTTTGACCATAGCTGACGTTGATAAAGAAAATGGCATTTTAACATTAGTATTTATGGCAGTTGGTTATACAACTAAAAAACTTGCAGCTTTAAATGTAGGCGAAGATTTAATTGACCTAGTTGGACCTTTAGGCAAACCAACAGATATCAAAAAATATGGTACAGTAGTTTGCTTAGCAGGTGGTTATGGTGCCGCTCCATGTTACTTAATTTCAAAAGCTTTTAAAGAAGCTGGTAACAAAGTTTATATGATTATGGGTGCCAGAAACAAAGACTTAATTTTCTGGGCTGATAAAATGAAAGATGCTTGTACAGAATTATTTATTACAACTGATGACGGAACATTAGGTGAAAAAGGTTTTGTAACACAAGTATTAGAAAGAATTATGAAAAACGAAAAAGTTGATTACGCAATCGCAGTTGGTCCAATGCCAATGATGAAAGCTGTTGCTGATTTAACTAGAGATAAAGGTATCTACACTGAAGCTAGTATGAATCCAATTATGGTTGACGGTACAGGCATGTGTGGTGCTTGCAGATTGACTGTTGGTGGCGAAGTTAAATTTGCTTGTGTAGATGGTCCAGATTTTGATGCTCACAAAATTGATTTTGATGAAGTTATTAACAGAACAAGAGTTTACAAAGATCAAGAACGTAAACGTGATGAAAGATGTAATTTATTGAAACAAGGTTAAGGTGTAGATTATGCCAAATCCAAAAGATATTCCATTTTGTCCTTTAATGTCTGCAGGTTGCGACATGGATAAGGTTTGTATGCAAGAGAGTTGTGCTTGGTACTTGAAAAAATTCAAAATTTGTTCAGTATATATGATTGCACATAATGCAGCTTTGAGTGTGCAAGCTAAACAGGCTAAAAAATAATGAAAATTGCAATATGTGTTAAACAAGTTCCGGATACATCTGATATAAAGTGGACTGAAAATAATACCATTCAACGTGAGGGTTTGGAAAGTATTCTGAACCCTTATGATTTATATGCAATTGAAGCAGCTTTACGTATTAAGAACTTATTTTCAAATGTTGAAATAATTTCTCTTACAATGGGTCCAAATCAAGCAGAAGATATTATTAGAAAAACTTTGGCTTTGGGTGTTAATAAAGGCTTTGTGGTTTCTGATAAAAAATTTGCCGGTGCTGACACAATTGCTACTTCAAGAACTTTGGCAAATGCAATAAAAAGTAAGATTGGAAATGTCGATTTGATTTTGTGTGGTCAATTTGCTATTGACGGTGATACGGCTCAAACTCCATCTATGATTGCACAAAATTTAGGTTTACCTCAAATAACTTTCATAAAAGAAATTTTAGAAATTAATGAAAAACATATACGTGTAAAAAGAGTTGTAGAAGACGGTGAAGAAATCGTTGATGCACAATTGCCTTGCGTGTTATCAATGATTAAACCTGACTATGAATTATCTCGACCACTTATAAACGGTTTTAAATTTGCTCAAAAATCAATCGTTCCTTTTTATACAATGGAGGATATTGGACTTTCTGCAGAACAGGTTGGAATAAAAGGTTCTCCAACGTATGTAAGCAAGGCTTTTAGACCTGAGTATAAAAGAGCGGGGTTAAAAATTAAGCCGAATTCAATGGGAGAAGCTTTAACTGTTATTTTGGAGAATATAAATGACTGATAATAAAGGTATTTTGGTATATGCTCAAATAACAAGAAATAATGAGGTTTTAGAGGTTGTAAATGAGTTGTGCTCTGAAGCTCAAAAACTTTCTGCAAAATTAAATGGCGAAAAATTAGAGGCTGTTTTGCTTACGAATGGGCAAAATTTAGATAATATTAAAAATTCTCTTGAAGCGTTTGATAAAGTTTATATTTTAAAAAATGAAAAATTTTCAAAATATTCAACAGATATTTATTCAAAAGCTGTTGTTGATTTGATAAAAGAAATAAAACCTTCAATATTTTTGATTGGTGCAACGACACAAGGTCGAGACTTAGCTCCAAGAATTGCAAGTGAGTTAAATACTGGTTTGACAGCCGATTGTACAAAACTTGATATAAACGATAAACTTCAACTTGCGGCAACAAGACCAACTTTTGGTGGTAAATTAATGGCAACGATTTTGTCAAAAAATTATCCTCAGATGGCGACAGTTAGACCTAACGTTTTAAAAATTTCAGAAAATATTGAGGTGCGAAATACTGAATTTATTGAAGTTTATCCTAATCTTGAAAATATTCAATCAAGAGTTAAATTATTAGAATTTATTAAATCAAATTCTGATAATTCAAATGATATTGAAAAATCAGACATTCTTGTTGCTGGCGGAAAAGGTGTAAAAGATTTTAGTATGTTGGAAGAATTAGCAAAGCTTTTAGGTGCAAAAGTCGCTGCGACTCGTGGAGCTGTTGATTTAGGGCTAGCAAATTCTTCAATACAAGTTGGTCAAACAGGTAAGACAGTTTCTCCAAAAACGTATATTGCAATTGGTATTTCTGGCGCTATACAACATCAAGTCGGTATGGAAAATTCAGAAAAAATTATTGCAATAAATAATGATGAAAATGCACCAATATTTGATATCGCAGATGTTGGAATTGTTGGTGATTTGAATAAAATTGTTCCAGAACTGATAAATGAATTAAGAAAAAGAGGCTAAATATGGAAAATACTGTTGTTATTGGTGCTCAATGGGGAGATGAAGGTAAAGCAAAAATAACAGATTTGTTATCTGAACAGGCAGATTTGATTGTAAGATTTCAAGGTGGTTGTAATGCTGGGCATACAGTTGTTCACAAAGGTCAAACTTATAAGTTTCATTTAGTTCCTTCTGGTATTTTGTATAAAAATAAAACTTGTTTCATCGGTAATGGTTGCGTTATTTACCCTGAAACTTTGGAAAAAGAAATTAATGAATTAAAATCTCAAGGTGTTGATTTATCAAATCTAAAAATTAGCCCACTTGCTACAATAACAATGCCTTACCATATTCAAATGGACGGTTTGAGTGAAAACTCTCTAAAAAAATCAAAAATTGGTACTACGAAAAAAGGTATTGGTCCTACATATAGTGATAAAATTGCAAGAACAGCTTTAAAGGTTCAAGATTTGTTTGACGAAGAAACGTTGAGCGAAAGAATTGATGTCATTCTTCCTCAAAAGAATGCTATTTTAGAAAAAGTTTATGGTGAAAAAATATATTCAAAAGAAGAAATTTTAGAATATTGTAAAAAATACAAAGAAATTTTAGGTGAATATGTTTGTTTTGATTGGCAAAATTTAGTTAGAGAATTTAGAAACAAAAAAATCTTATTTGAAGGTGCACAAGGTGTAATGCTTGATATTGACTGGGGGACATACCCATACGTAACAAGTTCAAATGCTGTATCAGGCTATGCAGCCTGTGGAAGTGGATTTTCTGTTTCTCAAATTAAAAAAGTAATAGGTGTTTACAAGGCTTATGTTACAAGAGTTGGTGAAGGACCTTTCGTAACAGAGTTGTTTGATAAAGATGGTGAAAGCATTCAACAAATCGGTCAAGAGTTTGGTACAACAACCGGTAGAAAACGTCGTACAGGTTGGTTTGATGCAGTAAATGCTCGTTATACAGCGCTTGTTGGTGGAGTTACAAATGTTGCTCTTACAAAATTAGATGTATTTGATGATTTTGATGAAATAAAAATTGCGACTTCGTATAAAGATTCTCGCAACGGACAAGTTTATACGGATTATCCGACAAATACTTTAATTCACAAGTATTTAGAACCTGTTTATGAAGTTCAGAAAGGCTGGAAGTCAAAGACTTCTGATATAACAACATATGATGAATTACCGGAAAATGCAAAAAAATATATAGCAAGAATTGAAGAACTTGTTGAGGTTCCTATATCAATAATAAGCGTTGGTGCAGACAGAGATCAAACTATTTTTAGATAGCATTTAATTCTATTAATTTCTTTTTAGCCGGATAATAGTCTGGAAGAATTCTTGCACAGTTTTTTAGGGTCTTGATTGCTTTTTCACGGTCTTTTTTATAAAGCCAATAATCAGCTAGAATAATATGCAGTTCGGGGTCTCCATACGAATTATTAATTCCTTTATCAAGGTAAATCTTTGCGATTTCGGGGTAATCGTTGTACATTAGGACTCTTGCAATAAACTTATAGCTTTCGCTATTTACAGAATAAAATAAGTCGTCGCCGTTGATTATGTTTTCAACCCATTCTATTTTGTTTGCTTTTAATAGTAAATCAATATCTAATTCTAAAAAGTTTCTGATTTCAAAATAAGTTGGTAAAAAAGTTACATAACCTTCGATAAATTGAATCATTCTTAATGCCCAATGTGCACGAGGGTTATAGTTTGAAATATTTGCGAATAATTTTTTAGAGTTTTCTAGGTTACCCTTCAAAAGTTCGCAGTAACCTAGCTCTAAATATAATTTATTTTTTCTAAAATAATCTTCGCAAATTTTTAAATCTAAATTAATTAGCTTTTCTTTTGCTAATTCGTATTCTGATATCATTCTGGTTTCTTTTTAATAATTACAGTCTTTTTCTTAGCTGTCGCTTCGTCAGCTTTAGGCATTAATCCTGCGATTTGACCTAAATCTGATAGAGAACTTGTACTCTTTTGGTTAGAGCTCTTGATTTGTTTATAAACTTCTTCTCTATAAACTTTTACGTCTCTTGGAGCCTCAATTGCGATTTTGCAGTTGTCGTTTTTTGACTCTAAAATTGTTATTTCAATGTTATCATTGATGATTATTTTTTGTCCGTTTTTTCTTGCTAAAATTAACATATTCTTTCTTCTCTCATTAATTGTCTAACTTTTTTATTTGAACAACTTTTCAGTTGTACTAAAACCACTATCTGATAAAATAACTTGTCCAGCTTTGTGGTTTTTGATATTGAAAATTAATGGAGCAAGAAGGTTGATTGTAGAATCTTTTGGTGCTTTATCCGGAATGCAAGCAATGTTGAATACCATTACGTCTTCTGCACCGCCAATTTCAAGAGTTTTTTCTGCACTTGTTGGTAATTCAAATGAATAATCGTGCCCAAACACTGCAGGAGTTGTTATTGGAAATGATACTTCTGGTGTATCAACCGCTTGTAACCATTTAAAAATAGGGTTTTCTGTTACGTCAATCATAACGTATCTTTTGTCTTCGTAACCTAAAATAGGTAATTCAAAATTGAATATTAATCCTTCGTCAACTTCAATTTCGCCAAATCTTGTTGTGTTAAATTTCATAAATTCACTATCCTTTTGTTTTTAATTATCTATTATTGTTGCTTGAGCTGAAAGTTAAATCAGGCATCATTGAATTCATCAACATTGCTTGCATAACTTCTGGGCTAAGTCCGCCTTTTTCTCCATTTTGACCTTGTGCCATAAACAGAGGTAACATGTTCATAAATTGGTTAGAACTGTTGTTGTTATTGTTGTTACCACCAAGCATAGCAGAAATGCCAGCGTATGGATTTTGTTGTTGAGCCATCATCATTTGCATCATTTGTTGTTGCAATTGTTGATTTTGAGTGTTTTGTGCAACTTGTGTTGATGCTTGTTGTGCAGGTTGTTGAGTTACAATGCTACCTAAGCCTGCTTGATTTAAAACTTTTATTGCAGCTACAACTTCATCATTTGAAGGCATTTTGCTGTTAACTCTTTCTTTTTTAGAAGCTTCTGTTGCAACTTTTGCCTTGTTTAAGTCATCTGTTTTGTTACTGCTTTTTTCGTATTCTTCAAATTCAAATCTGTTTATTTCTTCATCAGAATTGATACGGTTTCTCAATGAATCTAAGTTTTTCTTAGTTGTTTCTTGTTGAGCACCTTTGTATACGAATTGTGTTTTGTCTTTAATAAATTTGTCTAATTCTGTATCTTGTTCTTTTATAGTGTTGTTTTTGTAGCATAAATCAGGTTCTTCTAAGCAAACCTTACCTTTTGTTGCATAATCTAATAAAGTTTCGTTTGGTCTAAGAGCAAGCACTTTGTCGTACGCTTGAATTGCGTTAGTTTTTCTGCCTGCTTGAACATTTGCAATTGCTAAGTAATAATATGCAAGTGCATTTGATCGTTCACTTCTTGTATAAACTTCTAAATCTTGAATACAACCTGTATAGTTTCCTGCTTTATATTTGTTTATTGCACCTTGAAGAGTTACGTTGCTTGCGTAAGCTACTGAACTCAAAGCAATCATACCAATTAATAATTTTGCTAAATTTATTTTTATCTTCATAATACTTCTCCCCACAAATTATTTTTTAATTTTTTTTCTTAAAAAATCAACCTTTGCTAGTATATTTTATAATTTTTTTATAATTTTGACATGGTTTAATTGGTGGATTTTTGCAAAAAAAAAGACCCGATAAAATCGAGTCTTTCTTTTTAATTATTTGAAACGAGTAATTTTTTTATATTGTTGTAATACTCATTTTTATCGTCGTATTTTTCAAGTTCTTTCCATAAATCTTTTGATGAAATAAATCCTTCTTTGTAAGCTATTTCTTCAATACAGCCAATAGTAATTCCTTTTTGTTCTTCTTGTTGAACGTAATTTGACGCTTCCAACATAGAATCGTGAGTTCCTGTGTCTAACCATTCAAAATCGTCTCCAAGAAGTTCAACATTTAATTTGCCTTTTTCAAGATATATTTTGTTCAAATCTGTAATTTCTAATTCTCCTCTTGAAGAAGGTTTAAGCTCTCTTGCGTATTTGCAAACATTGTTGTCATAGAAATATAAACCTGTTACAGCATAATTTGATTTAGGTTGTTTTGGTTTTTCTTCTAGAGAAATTGCTTTTTGATTTTTGTCAAATTCTACAACTCCAAATCTTTCAGGATCAGGAACTTTATATCCAAAAACGGTTGCTCCGGTATTCTTATTAATAGCATTTTTCATTATGTTGCCAAAATCTTTGCCATAGAAAATGTTATCGCCCAAAATTAATGCAACAGAATCTTTTTCAATAAAATCTTCACCAATTAAAAACGCATCAGCAATACCTTTTTGAACATATTGTATTCTGTATTTAATATTTATACCGATTTGAGAACCATCACCCAAAAGCTTTCTGAAGTTTTCGTAATCGGCTTCATTTGTGATGATAAGAATATCTTTAATTCCTGCTCTCAAAAATGTTGAAAGTGGATAATAAATCATAGGTTTGTTATAAATTGTCAATAAAATTTTTGATATTGGCAGAGATGCTGGGTAAAGTCTAGTACCTGCTCCACCGGCTAATATGATACCTTTCATTTATTTTAACTCCTGTAATTTATTATCAAAGTATTCAATTGTTTTAGAGATACCTTCTTTTATATCAA
The DNA here is from genome assembly GCA_934700335.1 of uncultured Candidatus Melainabacteria bacterium. GTDB lineage: Bacteria > Cyanobacteriota > Vampirovibrionia > Gastranaerophilales > Gastranaerophilaceae > UBA791. The sequence goes on from CAKUXM010000010.1 coordinate 28,441, forward strand.
CACTTGGTTCCCAGTTAAGTTTCTCTTTTGCAAGAGAAATATCAGGTTTTCTTTGGATAGGATCATCACTTGGAAGTGGTTTATAAATAATTTTTGATTTTGAATTTGTCATTTCAATAATTAATTTTGCAAATTCTAAAATGCTTCGCTCAGAAGGGTTTCCTAAATTTACTGGTCCAATAAAATTTTCTTCATTGTTCATCATTTTAATCATTCCTTCGATTAAATCAGAAACATAACAGAAGGAACGAGTTTGAGAACCATCACCATAAATAGTTATATCTTTGTTTTGTAGAGCTTGAACAATAAAGTTTGAAACAACCCTACCGTCATTTACGTCCATATTAGGTCCATAAGTATTGAAAATTCTGATAATTCTAATATCAACGCCTTTTTGTCTATGATAATCCATCATTAAGGTTTCAGCACAACGTTTACCCTCGTCGTAACAACTTCTTATGCCAATAGGGTTAACATTTCCCCAGTAACTTTCCACTTGTGGGTGAATTGTGGGGTCGCCATAGATTTCGCTTGTTGATGCTTGTAAAATTCTTGCCTTACAAGGGATTGCAAGGTTTAACATATGTGTAACCCCAATAACTGATGTCTCAATTGTTTTAATTGGATTGTATTGGTAACTTACTGGACTTGCAGGACAAGCTAAATTGTAGATTTGGTCTACTTCTGCAAGATATTCTTTTGTAATATCTTGTCTTACAAGTTCAAAGTGGTCGTTCCCTATTAAGTGTCTAATGTTGTCTTTCGAGCCTGTAAAAAAATTATCAAGGCAGATAACATCGTTTCCGTCATTAATCAATCTTTCGCATAAATGACTTCCGATAAAACCTGCACCGCCTGTAATTAAAATTCTTTTCAAGACTTCTCCTATTCAGCTTCGATTAATCGTTTAACGTAATCATAGTATTCATTGTTTTTGTATTGTTCAACTTGTTTTCTCAAGTGTTCTCTTGAAACGAATTTCATTCTGTATGCAATCTCTTCAAGACAAGCAATTTTAATACCTTGGTTCTCTTCAACGGTTTGAATGTATTGACCGGCTTGCAATAATGATGCGTGAGTACCGGTATCTAACCACGCAAAACCTCTTGAAAGAACTTCGCAATTCAATTTACCTTGTTCAAGATAAATTTTGTTTAAGTCTGTAATTTCTAACTCGCCTCTTGCAGAAGGTTTTAAGTTTTTGGCATATTCTACAACATTGTTATCATAGAAATATAAACCTGTAACAGCGTAATTTGATTTAGGTTGTTTAGGTTTTTCTTCTAAAGACAAAACTTTTCCTTTTTTATCAAACTCTGCAACACCAAATCTTTGAGGATCTTTTACGTGGTATGCAAAAACTGTTGCGCCACCAACTTTTTGTGTTTGTTTTGCTGTGAATTTTAATGTTCCTGAAAATCTTGGACCATAGAAAATATTATCACCTAAGATTAATGCAACAGAATCGTCGCCGATAAATTCTTCGCCTAAAATAAAGGCTTGTGCAAGTCCATCTGGGCTTGGTTGTTCTTTATATTGAAATCTTAAACCAAATTGTGAGCCGTCGCCTAAAAGTTTTTCAAAGTTTGGTAAATCTTTTGGGGTTGAAATAATTAAGATATCTCTTATTCCCGCAAGCATTAGCACTGAAATCGGGTGATAAATCATTGGTTTGTCGTATATTGGCAATAATTGTTTTGAGACAACCATTGTACTTGGATAAAGTCTTGTGCCAGCTCCACCGGCAAGGATAATACCTTTCATATTAAAATTTTCCTCTCTATTATATTAGAATTTTATAAATAAGAATGCAACAAATAAAAACGCAAATGGAATACTTGCGAAAAACGTGCCTATGATTCTTAAAAAATCAATAAAACCATTATTTAAAAATTTTGTATCATTTATTCTCACTTCATAAAAGTTTTCTAGCATAAAAATAAAAAATGTTATTACAGAATAAATTACAAAGAACCAGTTAATGCTGATAATAGCTGGTATGATTGCATCAAGTGATTCGTTCTTTTGGAACAATACTTGAACAAGTTGCCCTAGATATGATGTCAAAAATCCTAAAAGATTTATCCAACCACATGTTGCAAAAAAGTTTAAACTATAGTGATTTTTATATTTTTTAAAAAACATACAAAAATATTACTCCAAATATGAATTATTTAAAAGTTAATCTCTTAATTTTAAATAATCTTTTAGTGCTAATTTCCAGTTTCTGCAAATTCCATCATTATCTAATGCAGAGTAATGAGGTCTTTTTGCAGGTCTTGGGTATTCTTTTGTTGTGCAAGGTTTTAAATTTACATCTAATTTCAACAGCTGATAAATTTCTTTTGCAAAGTTGTACCAAGTTGTAGGTTCGCTACCACAAATGTGATAAATGCCATAAGGCGCTTCTTCGTTGATTAATTTTATAATGCCATTGCATAGTTCCATTGTCCACGTTGGGCAACCTGTTTGGTCGTCTACAACTTTTATTTCTGGATTTTGAGAAATAGATATCATTGTTTCAACAAAATTTTTGCCGTGATGTCCGTATAACCAGCTTGTTCTTACAATATAATATTTTTCACAATATTTTTGAACAAGAACTTCACCTGCTCTTTTTGTTTTTCCATAAACATTTTGAGGGTTTGTTTCGTCTTCTGGTTTATAAGGTTTGTCATTTGTTCCGTCAAAAACATAATCTGTTGAAATATATAGCAGTGTGATATTGTTTTTACCACAAACTTCTGCAAGATTTTCAGTACCAAGAACGTTAATCTTTTCTGCTTTTTCTTTTTCGGTTTCTGCTAAATCAACATTTGTATAACCGGCGCAATGAATTACCATATTTGGTTTTTCTTCATTAATCATTTTTTTAACTTGATTAATATCTGTGATATCAAGATTGTTGATATCAGTTTCAACGACTTCAAAGTCTTCGTCTTCAAGTACTGGACATAAATCTTGTCCAAGCATGCCTTTAGCGCCGGTTACAAGAATTTTCATTATACAAGACTCGCTTTCTTGTTTTCGATTGATTTAATCCAATCTTGGTTATTCAAATACCAGTCGATTGTTAATTTAATACCTTCTTCAAATGTTACAGAAGGTTCCCAGCCCAACTCTGATTGAATTTTGTCGTTTGCAATAGCGTAACGTCTGTCGTGTCCTAATCTATCTTCAACATATTTAATAGAAGATTCGTCTTTGCCCATTGCATCAAGGATTAAGTGAGTGATTTCCATATTTGTTTTTTCGTTGTGTCCACCGATGTTATAAACTTCACCAACTCTGCCTTTGTGAAGAACTACGTCAATAGCCTTGCAGTGGTCATATACGTATAACCAATCTCTTACGTTTAATCCATCGCCATATACAGGCACTTTTTCACCTTTTAATAATTGTGAAATGAAGAATGGAATTAATTTTTCTGGATATTGGTAAGGTCCATAGTTGTTAGAACAACGAGTATTTAATACTGGTAATTTATATGTTTCGTAATATGCTCTAACTAATAAGTCAGCACTTGCTTTTGATGCTGAATATGGTGAATTTGGTTGGATAGGTGTTGTTTCATAGAAATAACCTGTTTTACCTAAAGAACCATAAACTTCATCTGTACCAACTTGTAAGTATCTTTCAATACCTAATTCTTTACAAGCTTGTAATAAATTCAATGTACCTTGAACGTTTGTTTCAACAAAGATTTCAGGGTGTTTGATTGAATTGTCAACATGAGATTCTGCTGCAAAGTTTACAACACAATCAACGTCTTTGATGATATCTCTAACTAAATCGTGATTACAGATGTTGCCGTGAACAAATGTATAATTTGGATTATCTTTTACATCGTTTAAGTTTTCTAAGTTGCCACAATATGTAAGTGCATCAAGATTTACTACTTTGTAATCAGAATATGTGTTTAAGATGTGTCTTACAAAACAACTTCCGATAAATCCTGCGCCACCTGTTACTAATAATTTCATTCTTTATTTTCTCCTATAGTTAATATTTATATTTCGCTTAAAGTTTTGTGTTTAGTGTCTTTTTCAGAAAGGATTGGCTCAAAATCAATTTCCCAATCTATATTGATATCTTTGTCATTCCACATAATTCCGCTGTCAGCTTCTGGGTGATATTCACCTTGAGTTTTGTACGCTATTTCAACCTCGTCTGTTAAAGCTACAAAGCCGTGTGCAAATTCTTTTGGAATGTATAACATTTTTTTATTTTCTTCTGAAAGTTCTACTTTTACGTATTTGCCAAAAGTTTTTGAACCTTTTCTGATATCTACCGCAACATCGTAAATTCTACCTTTCAGACATCTTACGATTTTTGCTTGAGCATAAGGTTGTTTTTGAAAATGTAAACCTCTAAGAACACCTTTTGTAGATTTTGAGTGGTTATCTTGGTTAAATTCTCCCATGATACCGTTTGCTTCAAAATCTGATTTTTTATAAGTTTCCATAAAAAATCCTCTGTTATCACCGAAAACTTTAGGTGTTATAAGGATTACGTCTTTAATGGATTGTTTTTCAAATGTAAATGGCATAATACTTCCTTCTTTATTAGTGTTTATTATACATAAACACAAGTTTTTAATCAAGTAAAATATACATTATTTGCATGATGTTAAAGGACTTTAATTTTGTTAAAAGTAAGATTGTAAATAGCAATGAGGTTTTTGAATACACTATGTCAGATAATATGATTGAAAACAACTATATGGATTTATTAATTAGTCCAGCATTAACGAATAATAACGCATTAAATAGTCCGGCGAATATTTCGCAAAGTGAGCAAGTGGAAGCTTTTGAACAAGTTTTTGACGATGCAATCGATATGCTTGATTTTGAGATAGATAATTTGACAAAAAATAATGGTAAGACAGAAGAGTCTGACGATATGTCAGCAAGTAGTTTAATGCAATTGTTAGGAAATAAATTTGGACCTCCGGCGGGACTAACAATAGAAGATTTTGATTACTCTCTAATTCAGTAATGTGTGTATAATACGTTCGACTATTGCGATTAGGCACGGAAGCGTTAGCAAAGGCACGGAAGCCTTTTTTTTGACAAAGCGAACAGCTGAGCTGGGGCGAAGCTTGTGAGCCTGTCTCCGTAGTTGACTTTAAGCCGTTAGGCAAATTATCCAATCTAATGCCTTACGGATAAAAGGAAACGTAGGTAAAAGCGAACAGCTGAGCTGGGGCGAAGCTTGTGAGCCTGTCTCCGTAGTTGACTTTAAGCCGTTAGGCAAATTATCCAATCTAATGCCTTACGGATAAAAGGAAACGTAGGTAAAAGCGAACAGCTGAGCTGGGGCGAAGCTTGTGAGCCTGTCTCCGTAGTTGACTTTAAGCCGTTAGGCAAATTATTCAATCTAATGCCTTACGGATAAAAGGAAACGTAGGTAAAAGCGAGCAGAGGCACGAGCGAAGCTAGAGTCGAGCAACTGTCAACGGAAACGTTGAGCTTTTCGTTGCAGTTGAGAGCGTTGCCGTTTAACGCGAGCGCTGACAAAACAGAGCTGGGGCGAAGCTTGTGAGTCTGTCTCCGTAGTTGACTTTAAGCCGTTAGGCATATTATTCAATTTAATACCTTACGGATAAACGGAAACGTAGGAAAGGGAGAGACAATTTACCCATATAATCTCATCTAAATATATGATGTTCTTTTGGGTGGTTTTAATATAATTGAAATATCTAACATACTAGAATTATTTATTTTTGGAATAATAAAGGGATGACAGAGGGAATTAATAACGGTTACAGCAATATAAAAAGAATGTCTGACGAAGAGTTAGAAAAATTGTGGCATACGTATTTTGCCAATAAATCTAACAAAAAAGTCAGAGATACTCTTATTGTTCAATATATTTATTTAACTAAATATGTTGTAAATCGTGTTAAAGTTTCTTTGCCAATTACTTTTGCGGAAGAAGATATTTCAAGTTATGGTGTCGAAGGTTTAATTGATGCCATTGAAAAATATACCCCTGACAAGGGCGCAAGATTTGAAACTTATGCGCTTATGAGAATCAGAGGTAATATTATTGATAAAATTCGTTCTCAAGACTTTTTACCAAGAAGTGCACGTAAAAAAATTAAAGACGTTAAACAAGCTCAGGAAGAATTACGTCAAAAATTCGGTCGTGCAGCAACAAATACAGAAGTCGGTGAACTTTTAGGTATTGAGCCGGACAAGGTTAATCAAATCCTTTCAGAAGATACTTCAATAGGCTCTATCTATGATAAGAGAGGTTCTTCTGATGATAGTATGGAAATTATCGATACTATTGAAGATACTCGTTCTTTGACTCCGCATGAAGAGCTTGAAGAAAAAGACGTTAAGAAGGAACTTGAAAGAGCTTTACAACGTCTACCAGAACGTGAACGTATGATTATGGTTCTTTACTATCACGAAAATATGACGTTGAAAGAAATTGGTGAAACTATTGAAGTTTCAGAATCACGTGTTTGTCAATTGCACGCACAAGCAATTATGAAATTGAAAAATATCCTTTCAGAAACACGTGTTGATAGATATAGAAAATCAATTGTTTAGGCAGTTGAATATTCATTTATTAAAGAGAGAGAAGAGAGAAATAAATTACCACCAGAAATGGTGGTTTTTATTTGTAAAAGTTTGTAAAATCTATAATAAATTTGGTCAATCTTTTTTCTTTAGTAAACTTACATCTTGTGTAGGTAAATAAGGTGTAAAAATGGGAATTTCTTTAATCGCTAATTACGGTAATAATAATCAACAATCATTTTTAAAAACAAAATCTAATAAAGGAACAATGGTCGGTGCTGGGCTTGGGGTTGCAACAGGTTTAGCTGTATCTTATCCAACTATAAAAAATTACGTTACAGCTAAGCAAAATTTAGCGCAAGCAGGAAGTGGTTTGCTTGATGCAATAAAAGCTGAAAAACCTGATTTTTCAGCAGATAAATTTTTAAAAAATATGAAAAAAGGTACAATTGCAACTGCTGTTTTAAATACGGTCGCAACAACTGCAATTGGTATTGGAGTTGGATTTTTAGTTGATAAGGCTGTTGATTATATTGATAATAAGAGAGCTAAAAAGACTCAACAAGCATAACAAGTTTTAGAAAAGAAGAAGGCGAAGCGTTCCACGCTTCGCCTTCTTCTTTTTGTTTACATTCTTTATTATAAATGTTTTTCGATATTACCAATGATTGTCGATTTAGGCATTAAACCAACCATTCTTTCGACAGGCTCTCCGTTCACAAAAACCAGTAAGCTAGGTAGACCAGAAATTGAATATTCTTTAGCGATATTCAAGCATTCGTCTGCGTTAACTTTTACAACTTTTACTTTTTCTCCCATTTCCGTTGCAATTTCGTCTAGAACAGGACCTATCTTTCTGCAAGGCCCGCACCAAGTTGCCCAAAAATCTACAAGAACTGGTGTCGAAGCTTCCAATACTTCTGCTTTAAAATTTTCTGCAGTTATATCCATTGCGTTAGACATACCTTATCTCCTTTGTTTTTCCTACAATTAATTTTATATTAGCATAAAAATTATTTTTGTGTTACCCTAATATTATTATAGACAAAATACTAAATAGTTGGAAAGATAAATGGCAAGAAAAAAAGTAATAGAAATAGTTTTAGATACAGAAACGACTGGTCTTGATTTTACAAAAGAAAGAATCATTGAATTTGCGGCAGTAAGATTAGAAAATGGCAAAGTAAAAGAAGAATTTCAAACTCTTATAAATCCTCAACAACACATTAGAAAATCTTCAATCGCAATTCACGGTATTACAGAAGATATGGTTAAAGATGCCCCAACTGAGGCAGAAGTTATGCCACAAATTATGGAATTTATTGGCGAATATCCAATTGTTGCACATAACGCTATTTTTGATTACCAATTCTTGAATGAAGCTTCTTTAAGATGCTTTGGTAAACCTTTGGAAAATGCACGTATTGACTCTCAATATATGTTCAAGGAAGTTTATCCAGAATTAGAATCTCATGGTCTTGAAAATTTATGTACAAGATTTCACGTAGATTTTCACGATCATCACAGAGCAATGGCTGATACTATGGGGCTTGCTCTGGCTTATCCACAACTTAAAAAACTATTCTTACAAAAAAATAAATGGGAAGAATCTCAATTAGAAAATGTTGAATACTTATTTGAAAGATTTGTAAGAATTCAAAATACAGTTACTACACTTCAATCCGAATTACAAGATTTAAAATCTGTCTTTAGATTATATTTCGAGTTAGGAGGAAAAGCTATTACTTCTCAAACAGGGGAAGTACTTTCATATCAATCAAAACAATCTTACACATATAATTTTAAAGACATTAAACAAATTCTTGACGAAGTTGGTGCTTTGGAAAAAGCTGTTAAATTAAACAATGGCTTTGTAGATAGATTATGCAATAGCAATAGTCTTACTCCAGAACAAAAGGAAATCCTTCAAAATGCTCGTCATGAAATTTCAGAAACAAAAAATGTACACGTTACCAAAAATAACAAGTAAGTAGGAAAGATTAATGTCAAATTTCATAATAGATTATTTTAAAGAGCCTCCTATAAAAGAGGAAATTCAAGATAAGCAAAAAGTGGATAAAATGTACAAGCATTGGACTTGGAGAATTTTTATCTCTGTTTATATTGCATACATTGTCGCTCATTTTTGCAGAAAAAATATTGCGGTTGCTTTGCCTTTTATTGGTCAAGATTTAGGCTATACAAATACTCAATTGGGTATTTTAGGTTCTTCATTATATATGACTTATGGGATTGGTAAATTCTGTAATGGTATTTTAGCAGACCGTAGTAATGTCAGAACTTTCTTGCCAACAGCAATGATTATTTCTGCCATTGCAAATATATGTTTTGTATATAGTGCAGTAGTTATTACTCCAGGACACGTATCATTTTTTGGATTGCCTTCTGCAACGATTCTGTTGTGGGTACTGACCTTCTTTTGGGGTGCTAACGGTTGGTTCCAATCAATGATTTTTCCTCCTATTGCAAAAGCCCTTTCATATTGGATTGCAAAATCAGAACGTGCAACAAAATGGTCTATCTGGTCAACTTCTCACCAGTTAGGCGTGTTCTTTACAGTTATGTTATCAGGAGTTTTGATTGGTAAACTAGGTTGGAAAGTTGCTTTTTGCGTTGAAGCAGTTGCTGTTACTATTGTAGGTTTAATTTTATTCTGGGCATTGCGTGATAGACCTCAGTCCATGGGCTTACCTGATATAGATGTTTATAAAAATGAACCTATTGATAAAGAGGAAGAAGAGAAAAAACATAGCATGTCTTATTTTGAGATGCTAAGAAAATATATCATTTGTAATAAAATTCTTTGGTTGTTAGCGATTGCTTATTCTTTTGTATATGTAATTCGTTTTGGCACAGAGGATTGGTTTGTAAAATATTTAATGGAATACAAAGGTGATACACTTGCAATTGCAACCGCTAAATTGAGTTCACTTGCAGTTGTGGGTTCATTGGGTGCTATTGCTGCAGGTTGGTTTTCTGACCGTTCAAGTTCTGGTAGTAGAATTCCTATCAATATTTTATTCTTTATTGGATTAGGAACTTGTTTATTCTTATTCCATATAAATACTTATGACCCATTTGATTACGTATTAGCAGCGATGATTGGTGCATTTACTGCAGGTCCTCAATTATTGTTGGGCGGTGTTTGTGCGCTTGAAGCTACATCAAAAGAAGTTGCTTCGGCAGCGCTTGGCTTTACTGGCATGTGTGGTTATGTTGGTGCAGTGCTTTCTTCAACTGGTACAGGTTTTATGATTGACTTATTCCAATCTAAATTTAACAATGGTTGGTTGGGTGCAGTGATATTTTGGATATCTTCTGCAATTATTGGTATTGCAATGTGTATAGTTATTTTAATATATTCTTCTGCAAAAGCTAAAAAACAAAAACGTATAGAAGACGTTGAAGAAAATCAATCTCAAGAAAAAATAGAGGCTTAATATGAATAAATTATTTATAATATCAGGTTCATCAGGCGTTGGAAAGGGTACAGTAATAAAACAATTACTAAAAAATAACAATGCGAATGTAAAATTATCTGTTTCAACTACAACTAGAAAACCTCGTGAAGGTGAAAAACATGGCGAACATTACTTCTTCGTTGAAAGAGAAGATTTTTTAAATTCTGTTGATAATAATGAATTTATCGAATGGGCTGAATTTTCTGGAAATTGTTATGGTACAAAAAAAGCCTTTGTTGAAGAAACGCTAAATAACGGTCAAAATGTGCTATTAGAGATTGATACACAAGGTGCCTTACAAATTAAAAAAATCATGCCAGAAGCTGTTCTTATTTTCATAGCTCCGCCTTCTTTAGAAGAATTAAAAAAACGTCTAATCGGTAGAGGTACAGAAACAGAAGAAGCTATTCAAAAAAGATTGAGTTGCGTTGAGGCTGAACAAGAAAAATCTAAACAATATGATTATGTTGTAGTGAACGATACGGTTGAAAATGCAGTAGAAAGTTTAGAAAACATTTTTAAAAAAGAAAACAATGAATAAACACAAATTAACAGAGATAATAGAAAATATGGCACCACCTGATACTCAAGAAGATTGGGATTGTTCTGGTTGGATTGTTGATGACGAAAATATTATTGAAGTTAATAAGGTTATGCTTGCCTTGACTATTACAGATGATGTTGTGGCGCAAGCACGTAAAAAGAAATGTGATATGATAATTTCTCATCACCCGTTGTTTTATGTTCCGCTTGAATACAGAGATATTCAAATGTATTGTGCTCATACAAATTTGGATAAAGCAAAAGGTGGAACAACGGATACTTTAATTGATGAACTTAGACTTGATGTTAAATTTTTTGAGACTGAAGAATTTGTTAGATATCTTGAATTTAAAAAAGAGATTACTTTAGATAATCTTTTAAAACACGTTAAAAGATTGTCAAAAAACGCAAGATATGTTAATAATAATAAAAAGACTTACATAAAAAATGTGGCTGTGTGTTCAGGTTCAGGAAGTGAATTTATCAAAGATGCAGAAGAAAAAGGCTTTGATGCGTTTATAACGGGCGATTTGAAGTATCATACGGCTGTTGACAGTAATATTATTGTGATTGATATGGGTCATTTTGAAAGTGAAAGACCTGTTCTAAAAACTCTAAAAAATAAATTACAAGAAAACGTGGAAATAATTTATGCGAAAGAAAAATCTCCTTTTAATAATATTTAGTTTATTTGTAATAGCTATTATTCAAGGTATTTGCTTTGCATATCAAACTGTCATAATAAATTTTCCTGATGATAAGGTTTGGAATAGAGTTTATGATAGAACACAAGGTCGAGAAAGAATTGTTCAATTTGTACCAGAGGGTCAAAGTTATAAAAATTGGACAGAGGCTTATATCTTCCACTCATACCGCCACAATGTGGGTACAAGTGTAAATTCTCTTGTTTTTCTAAATATGATGAAAAAAAAGATGGAAGAACAAAACAATACAAGACCTTATATTTATGTGTTGAAAAGTCCTCAAACTTCTATCGTAACAAGATGTGTTAAATCAAATAGTAAAATTAAAGCTCAATGTGATATTTATAGAGTTGCTTCTGCGCAAGAGGCGGTTATTTCTATTCAATATATCAATAAAAATACTTTAGATTTCAAAAGAAATTATGAATATTATTTGGATATAATAAAGCGTGCAAATCCATATTATAGTTATTTCAGATATGACAGAGTGATGAGCAAAGGAACATCTTTTGAATTATAGTTTTGACGTTTTTAAAAAATATTCTAAAGAATTGTTAGATTTATCATTGCCAATAATAATGGGAAGTATTGGCTTTGCGCTTATATTTTTAGGTGATGTTTTTGTTGGGGCAAGATATTCTACTGATGTTCTTGCTGCGGTAAGTATTTCTGGCGCTATTACAAGTATTATTTTTATATTTGGCATTGCGCTTTTAAGTAGTGTTTCTGCGTATTTATCAAATCAATTAGGTGCTAAAAAATCTGCAAAAAATTATTTAATTCCTTCAATAAAATTTTCAATGTTGTTGGCAACTCTTAGTTTCTTGGCTATTTTAGCTGTTATTCCTCTTTATCCGGTGTTAGGGTTTGAGAAAAAACTTATTCCGATGATGAATAATTATACATGGATTTTTGCGTTTTCTACTTTTGGCGATTATTTGTTCAAGGCAATGAAGGAATTTTTGCAATCATATAAAATTGTATTTATTCCAAATTTAATTGTTATTATTGCAATTTTCTTTAACGTAAGTTTTAATTGGATATTTGCATTTGGTGTTGGTCCTTTTCCAGAAATGGGTGAATCTGGTTTAGCATTGGCTACAACTTTAACAAGAACTTTAATGGGCTTGGCTATTTTAGGTTTTTATTTGTTCAAATTCAAGGTTAAAATTGTTGAACAAGAGTATAAAGATTATTATAAAAATCTGTTGATTATTGGTTTGCCAATTTCATTTGCTGTATGTATAGAGTTTTTAGCTTTCAATGTTATAACAATTTTGGTTGGAAGAATGGCAGGTGTTTATGCAGCTGCACAAAGTATTTTAATTTCTATAATTAATACGACATTTATGATTCCATTGTCTATTTCTATGGCAACTACCATTAAAATTGGATATGCAAATGGGGCAAAAAACCTTGTCGATATAAAAAGATATTCGCTTACAAGTTGTATAATTACTGAATCTTTTATGTTGCTTTGTGGTGTTATAATTGCAATATTCCCAACTCAAATTGTAAAAATGTTTACACCTGATACAAATCTTATAAGAATTATGATTCCGGTTATGATATTACTTGCAATTTTTGAAATCACAGACGGCTTACAAGTAATACTTGGCGGTATTTTTAAGGGTATGAAAAATACTAATATCGTAATGGTAACGAATATTATCGGTTATTTGATAATTGGTATGCCTTTAGGAATTTACTTAGCTCTGAACAAAAATCTAAATCTGGTAGGGTTTTGGATTGGATTGGTTGTTGCGTCTGTAATTCTTTGTAGCCTTTTATCAGTAAAATTAGGTAAATCTCTTAAAAATTACGAGTTGGTTTCTGACGTAGAGTGTCCTCAGGGTGATTAGAATTTGATAAGATAATTTCACTGTATTCGTTTTTATCTATATTTATTCCCCAGTTTTTTGTGTTTAAAGTAAATTTTTTCTTCTTTTTCTTGTTAATCATATTTTTATTATAGTACAATTTAAGAAAAATGGAGAAATTTTATGACAATAAAGGGTATTATATTTGATTTTAATGGTACATTGTTTAATGATACAGAATTGCATAATATAGCTTGGATTGAATATTCCGCAAAGCTAAGAAATGGCAAAGCTTTTGATACTTATGAATTAGAGCATTATATGTACGGTAGAAGCAATGCTGAAATTATTGAGTATGCAATTGGTAGAAAACCTACCCAAGAAGAGGTTGATAAATATGCGTGGGAAAAAGAAGAATGCTATCGCCAATTGGTTTTGAAAAATCCAGAAAATATTAAACTTGTAAATGGTGCAGAAGAATTATTGGATTATTTGAAGGAGAAAAATATTCCGATGACAATTGCGACAGGTAGTGAAATCAATAATGTAAAATTCTTTATTGAAATATTCAATTTGAAAAAATGGTTTGATACTTCAAAAATTGTTTATGATGACGGTGCTAGACTTGGAAAACCTCACCCAGATATTTATTTAGAAGCTTTGAAGGTTATGGATTTAAAAGCGGAAGAAACTCTTGTGTTTGAAGATTCTTATTCAGGAATTACTGCAGCGAATGAGGCAAAAATTGGTAAAATTATTGCTATAAACGAAAATCCAGAAACTTTTAAATATAAAGATAAAGTTTATAAAGTAATAAAAGATTTTACAGAATTTGACAGAAATTTATTGAACATCAATTAGTGAATAAATATTTTTCTATTCACAACTCACTATTCACTAATTAAAACTATTGAATAATAAATATTTTTTATATACGATAATAGGCGGAAGTATTAAACCACAAAAGAAAGAAGAAGATATGGATATTGAAAAATTACGAAATATAGCGATAATAGCACACGTTGACCACGGTAAAACTTCAATGGTAGATTGTATGTTGAAACAAAGTGGTGTGTTTAGAGATAATCAAGAAGTTCAAGCTTGCGTACTTGACTCAAATGATTTGGAACGAGAAAGAGGTATTACAATTCTTTCTAAAAACATATCTGTTGATTATAAGGGTTATCATATCAATGTTGTTGATACACCAGGACACGCCGATTTTGGTGGTGAAGTTGAACGTGTATTAGGTATGGTAGACGGTGCATTGCTTATTGTTGATGCTGCAGAAGGTCCAATGCCTCAAACAAGATTTGTATTATCAAAAGCTTTAGAATTAGGCTTAAGAATTATCGTTGTTATTAACAAGATTGATAAACCAGCTGCTGAACCTGATTTAGCATTAGACAAAGTATTTGATTTATTCACAGAATTGACTGATAATGAAGAATTAATCGATTTTCCAATAATTTATGCAAGTTCTTTACAAGGTATTGCAAAGAAAAACTTGGAAGATGAAAGTGATAACATTGCACCATTAATGGATTGCATTATTGAAAACATTAAACACCCAGAAGGTGATGTTGATGCAAATCTTCAATTCCATGTAACAACATTGGATTACAACGATTACGTTGGTAGAATTGCAATCGGTAGAATTAAAAATGGTCATTTGAAATCTCAAGAAACTTTATCATTAATCAAAGCTGATGGTTCTATTCAAAGATGTAAAATTACAAAATTATTTGGTTTTCACGATTTAGGTCGTGTAGAAATTGATGAGGCTTCAGCCGGTGATATCGTTGGTATTGCAGGTTTCCCTGATGTTCAAATTGGTGAAACAATTTCTTCGTTAGATAATCCAGAGGCTTTACCACTTATTCATATTGACGAACCTACATTACAAATGAATTTTTCTGTAAACGACAGCCCATACGCAGGTCAAGAAGGAAAGTTTGTAACTTCTCGTCAATTAAGAAAAAGATTATATGACGAATTAGAAAAAAATGTTAGTATGAGAGTTGAAGATACTGATAGTACTGATAAATGGGTTGTTTCAGGACGTGGTGAATTACATTTAAGTATTTTAATTGAAACAATGCGCCGTGAAGGTTACGAATTCCAAGTATCTAAACCAGAAGTTATTTATAAGACAATTGATGGTGTTCAAATGGAACCTTATGAAAACTTATTCCTTGATGTTCCAGATGAATGTACAGGTTCTTGTATTGAACGTTTAGCAGGTAGAAAAGCTCAAATGCTTGATATGCAATCAACAGGAGTTCGTTCAAAATTAGAATTTGTAATTCCAGCAAGAGGTTTAATCGGTTTCAAAGGTGAATTTATCAGATTAACTCGTGGTGAAGGTATTATGTATCATACATTCAACAAATACGATACTTTAGCCGGAGATATTCCAAAACAAAGAATGGGTTCTCTAATCGCTTGGGAACAAGGTGAAGCTGTTCCTTATGCATTAGACCAATTTGCAGATAGAGGTACTTTCTTTATCACTCCTAAAACAAAAGTTTATAAAGGAATGATTGTTGGTGAAGGTAACAGAGCGCAAGACGTTGCAGTAAATGTATGTAAAACTAAAAAATTAACAAATATGCGTACTTCAACAGCTGATGCTATGGTTGTTTTAAAAGCACCTAAACTTTTATCTTTAGAAGAAGCTCTTGATTATATTGCAGATGATGAATTGGCAGAAATTACACCAGAAAGCATTAGATTAAGAAAAGCTGATTTGACAAGAACAAGATTTAACTAGGAAGGAAAATTTAATGACAATCGAAGTAAAACCTCTAAATGCCATTGTTTATAATCAAGATAAAGTTAATATGACAGACGTTATTGCACCGCCTTATGACGTTATCTCTGATGAATATAGAGATGAATTGGAAAAAAGAAGTGTATATAACTTTGTTAAATTGATTTTGGCAAACAATAATACAGATGTTAATGATGAAAATAATCGTTATAACGAAGCATACAAAAACTATACAGAATGGCAAAAAGAAGGCATTTTGGTACAAACTGAAAAACCTTGTATTTTGTATGTTATTCAAAATTACGAAAAAAATGGTAAAAAATATACAAGAAAAGGTTTTATTGCAAGAAACAGGATTGAAGATTTTGCAAATAAAAATATTATGCCTCATGAATATACAATGGGCGGACCTAAAGAAGATAGATTAAATTTGACTAAAAAATGTAAAGCTAATTTCTCACAAGTTTTCTTAGTATATTCTGACCCTGCAAAACAAATTGAAAATGCTATTGATTATTCTCAAAACCCATTTATTGATGTAACAGATGATTTAGGCGTTCAAAATATTGTTTATAAAATTGATGATGAAAAAACAATTTCTTTGATTGAAAAAGTTCTTTCTGATAAAACTTGTCTAATAGCAGACGGTCATCACAGATACGAAACAGCTATGAATTACAGAAATTTTGTTAATTCAAAAGATAATAATGATGCTACAAAATTTGTAATGAGCTATTTTACAAATATGGAAGATGATTTATTAATCTTCCCAACTCATAGAATTATTACTAAAAATATTGATAAAAACGTTATCGTTGATAGTGTAAAAAAATATTTTGATATGGACGAATATGAATTTAATTCTTCAAATAAAGAAGAAGTTAAAGCTAAATTCTTACAAAAAATTGAAGACGAAGTTCAAAAACAAATCTCAATGGGTTTATACCTAAAAGGCGAAAATAAATTCTATGTTTTAAAATTAAGAGAAAATGTTGATGACATCTTGAACGAATACAAAGTTCCAGAAGTGTTAAAAACGCTTGATTTGATTGTTTTACACAAAGCAATTATTTCAAAAGAATTAGGCTATACTCAAGAAGAACAAATGGCTCAAGATGGTATTTTGTATATTAAACAAGAGGAAGAAGCTTTTGATATGATTGATAGCGGAAAAGCAGAAGCATCATTTATTATGGCATACCCAAAAATACAAGATATTAAAAGAATTTCAGAGGCAGGAGAGAGAATGCCACAAAAATCAACATATTTTTATCCAAAATTATTATCAGGACTTGTAATAAATCCATTAGATAAATAATTAAAGCAGAAAAGATAATTTTATTGAACAAAGAAGCGAAATTGGTTTTACCAATTTCGCTTCTTTTAATTATATAGCCATAATGAGGATAAATTTACTCTTTGTTTACAACTTTGAACAAAGCCTCTACAACATCAGCGTCCCATTTAATACCAACTTCAGATTTGATGATTGAAAGAGCTTTATCCTTATCCATTGCATCACGGAAAGGTCTATCCGAAGTAAGAGCAGAGAAGGCATCAGCAACAGCGATGATACGAGAGCCAAAAGGAATTGACATACCTTTTAATCCTTCTGGTTCACCTTGTCCGTCCCAACGTTCTTTGTGGTAATGAATATAAGGAACAACTTCTGATAAGAAGTTGATGTTCATAAGCAAGTTTACACCAACATTTGGTGAATTTTGTAATTTTTCCCATTCTTCCTTAGAAAGTTTACCATTTCTGTTAAATAATTCTGCTGGAAGAGTGATTTTACCAATGTTTTGAAGTAATCCTGCGTAGTAAATTAAATCACTTGTCTTTTCATTTAAACCTATTTGTTTACAAAGTGCACGAGATAGGTCAGCAGTGTTTTGAGAGTGAGCGACTTTGTATTGACCTTTGATATCAACTGCACGAGCAAGTTGTGTAACAAAGGTTTGTTGTTCATCGCCAAGGTCTCCGATAAGGGCTGTTAATTCAGCACGCATGTGTTGAAGTTCGCTAGCTTCTGCATCTTTGTCAGCAAGTAGGTCTTGAGATTCTTCCAAGATTTTTTGTAAAGACATTGATGTTGCAAATAATCTTGCGATTGAGTGAACTAAGTCAAGATATTCTTGTTTAAATTCGCCGTCTTTATAACTTTGAACAACAATTACACCAACTTTGTAGGCATTGTTATTCATCGGAATTGCAGTGTATAATTTAACTTTGTATTCATCTAAATCTTTTATCGGTTTAAATAAAGGATTTTTATCCAAGTTTTTAGCTTCGACGATAACTCTTTCATTGAAGGCTTTTTGAACAATTGAGTCTTCATCTAGATTGTAACCGATATTATATTTATAGGCATCATCTTCAAAATGAACAGAAGAACCTACGAGAATTAAATCTTTGCCGTTGCTATTCAATCCTTTTGCAAATTCGCTTGTTAGATAAACATGACAAGCATCAACATCAAGCATTTGAGATATTGTTTTTGCAATAGAGTTGTAGATTATATAATCTTCTTCTGAATTAAAGCCAAGAACACAAAGAGTGTGGTCTAATGAATAGATACCAACAAGTTCTTTAAGTTGTTTTTTTAAATTTTCAACTTTGTCGCTAGAGCCGACAGCTATTTTTTTGGCTAAATCGTCCGAAATAAGGTGTTCAGAAATGAAATCACCTAAGTTAAGGGCAAATATTTCTTCAAGCGGATCAGAGTCCATAAGCTCGAAACTTCGTCCAAATAAAGATGCACCACTGTTTGCTGCTTCTTTTTCTTCCATATAATATTCCTCGTTTTATTCGTACATGTTATTATACGGCATTTTTTTTATAAACTTTGATAAAATTTACAAAAATTTTAAAAATTTAATAAAATATCCTCCATTTGGAGGAGAATGCGGCAGCCGATGTGAAGTGTCAGTGTCGGCTTTGCGAAGGCAAAGTCGAGCAGGACACGAAACATAACGATAGCGACGTAGGATTGCAGGACGAAGTCCGAAACCCACAGGAGCAAATATTTGAAAAAATAAAAAGACCTAGATTATCTAGGTCTTTAAAATTGTTAGTTAAGGAAGGGAAGGAAGGGTATAAATTTGTTCTATTAGATACTTTTAGGTAAAGAGCTTTGGTGGCTTTTTATCTAATAGGCGCTAGCCTATTAACCTCCGAAAGTTTTGAATGAACCGTCAACATTGTCGCCTAAAACTTTGTCTAAAGCTTCTAACTCAGTTGA
>CAKUXM010000011.1 GCA_934700335.1 uncultured Candidatus Melainabacteria bacterium
CCTATCTAATCATGTTTTATTAACTTTTATTAAGAAAAGACTAAAACCTTGATTATTTCTGCAACATGGTAAACCTCTAATTTATTACTTCGTCGTGATATCGTACTCTTTGCAGGTATAACTACTCCGTCAGTCTAAATAAAGCTTGCTTTGGATATTAACATTTGCTTGCTCAAAACAAAAAGATCTAGGAATAAAACCTAGACCTTTTTATGACATTAAACTTTACTTTGAATTAGAGATTATAGACCGAATGTTGGAGCAGTGTTTTGAGCTTCGTTGCCTTCAGCCTTTTTAACTGATTGATATTCGTTTGATATTAATGTTAATTGTGATTCATTGTTTTCTAATTCTAATGAAATTTGTGAATCTTTTGCATTTAAAACTGCTAAATCTGCTTGACTTGATGCATCTAAAATACTGTTGATTACGCTAGAAGCATATGAAGCTTGCATTTGGCTTTGTGCTTGTAGTTGTTGGTAAACACCAGCTACTGATGATAAATCAGATGCCTCTAATTGGAAATCTCTACCGTCAGCTGAGATTTTACCACCGCTTAACAATGTTTGTAAATCACCTGCTGAACAAGATGATAAACCTTTTGAATTTAACATTTGTTGAACAGTTTCATTGTTGCCTAAGCCATTTAAGATGTTACCAAGTACAAAATTTTGAGCTTGAGTATTAATTTGGTTTTTAGCTGCATTAATTGCTTTTTGTTTTTCGGCGATTTGTGCAGAAACTGTTTGTTGTTCTTGACTCAATTGCATAGCTCTGTAATTTAATTGATTCATTCTAGCTTTCAATTGTAATTTTCTTCCTGCGAAAAGTAAGAAACCCATTTTTAATTCTCCGTGTGTTTAATGTCCTCGTACTATAATAAAGTAAATTTCTTTTATAAAATTGCGTTTTTTATTGCATGTTTGTTAACATTTCTTAATAATAGTATATACTGATTGCTAAAAAAGAGGCGACATCTGAATTTTCAGATGTCGCCTCTTTTAATAAAATATAAACCTATTATTGTAATAATCTCTTTAACTCGTCTGGTCTTGATGATTTAGAAATAGCATCTTCAAGAGAAATCATCTTTTGTTTATAAAGGTCTTTTAGTGCCATTTCAAGGGTTTGCATGCCGGAACCCTGATTTGTTTGAATTGTTGAATAAATTTGAGCAGCCTTCGCTTCACGAATTAAATTGGCAATTGCAGGGTTTACAAGCATGATTTCTTGAGCAAGTACACGACCTTGTTTTGTGCCGTCTGGCATTAATCTTGGTAATAAAGTTTGTGATAATACAGCTACCAAAGATGTTGATAACTGAATTCTAACTTGCTGTTGTTGACCTTCTGGGAAAACGTCAATAATACGGTCAATCGTTTGTGATGCAGAAGATGTGTGCAATGTACCGAAAACTAAGTGCCCTGTTTCAGCTGCAGTGATAGCAAGTCTAATAGTTTCCAAGTCTCTCATCTCACCTACTAGAATAACATCAGGGTCTTCTCTTAATGCTGAACGTAGTGCATTTGAGAAAGAACGAGTGTCTTGTCCTAATTCACGTTGGTGAATAATACTTTTTTTAGATTTATGAACAAATTCAATAGGGTCTTCAATTGTAAGAATATGTTCTGCTCTAGTTGAATTAATATAATCAATCATTGTCGCAAGAGTTGTTGATTTACCAGAACCCGTAGGACCTGTAACCAAAACTAATCCTCTTGGTTTATCAGAAACTGTTTTCACAATATCAGGTAATCCCAATGTATCAAAAGAAGGTGCAACTGAATTAATTGTTCTGAATGCAGCTGCGTAGCTACCTTTGTCCTTGTAAATATTTACACGAAATCTGCTCAAGCCTTGAACACCATAAGAAAAGTCTAATTCCCATTCTTGTTCAAGTCTACGTCTTTGTTCATTTGAAAGCATTGGAAAGACCAATGATTCAACGTCATCAGGTGATAAAACTTGTTGGTCAACTCTGATAAGTCTACCGTCTACACGAATTACAGGAGGTAAGCCC
Source organism: uncultured Candidatus Melainabacteria bacterium (assembly GCA_934700335.1). Classification (GTDB taxonomy): domain Bacteria; phylum Cyanobacteriota; class Vampirovibrionia; order Gastranaerophilales; family Gastranaerophilaceae; genus UBA791. The sequence continues at coordinate 2,021 of CAKUXM010000011.1, forward strand.
GCTGAAATATGTAAATCGCTCGCTTTTTTATATGTAGCTAGTTCTAATAATTCTTCAATAAGCATATATTTATCTTATAATTTCAAGGTTAAAAGTCAATAGTTTACAAATGGACTATTTTATAGATATAATAGTGGTATGAACTATAGAGACAATGTTAGAAATTTTTGTATAATTGCACATATCGATCACGGTAAATCAACTCTTGCAGATAGATTGCTAGAAGCTACAGATACAATTAGCAAACGAGATATGCAAAATCAATTATTAGACTCAATGGATATTGAGCGTGAACGTGGTATTACGATTAAATTAAATACTGCCCGTATGAATTACACAGCAAAAAATGGTAAAAAATATGAGTTAAATTTGATTGATACTCCAGGGCACGTTGATTTCACTTACGAAGTTTCTCGTTCTCTAGCTGCTTGCGAAGGCTCTTTGCTTATTGTTGATGCTACTCAAGGTGTTGAAGCTCAAACTCTTGCTAATGTTTACCTTGCTGCTGAACAAAATTTGGAAATTATACCAGTTATTAACAAGATTGATTTGCCCTCAGCAGATGTTGAACGTGTAAAAGCAGAAATTGAAGAGGTTTTAGGTATTGATGCTTCTTTAGCAATTCCTGTAAGTGCAAAAACTGGTGAAGGTATCGGTGAGGTTTTAGAGGCTGTTGTTGATTTAATTCCGCCTCCTCAAGATACATCAGATAAGCCATTAAGAGCTCTTGTATTTGACAGTGCTTATGATTCATATTTAGGAACAGTTTGTTTGTTTAAAATTATGGACGGATCTATCAAAACTGGCGATAAAATTAGATTTATGGCAACAGGTAAGGAATACGATGTTGTAGAACTCGGTTACTTAACACCAAACAGAGTCCCATGTGAATCTCTAAAATGTGGTGATGTAGGTTATTTTGCGGGTTCTATTAAAGAAATCACTCGTTTTGTTGGGGATACGATTACAACTGTTGAAAACCCGGCTAATGAGCCTCTTCCAGGTTATCAAGAAGCTTTACCAATGGTGTTTTCTGGTATGTATCCAGTTGATAATGAAGATTATCAGGATTTAAAAGAAGCTTTAGAAAAACTAAAATTATCAGACAGCAGTATTACTTTTGAACCTGAAACATCAAGTGCTCTTGGTTTTGGTTTTAGATGTGGATTTTTAGGCATGTTGCATATGGAAATTGCGCAAGAAAGGCTTGAAAGAGAATATGATTTATCTCTTGTAACAACGGCTCCGTCTGTAATTTACCATGTCCATACAACCTCTGGTGAAGTTATTCAAATCGATAATCCTGCAAATTTACCTCCTGCAGGTCAGATTGAATTTATCGAAGAACCTTATGTAAAAGTTGATATTATTGCACCAAATGAATTTGTCGGGACTTTAATGGATTTAACTCAATCTAAGCGTGGTATTTTTATCAATATGACTTATATTGATAAGGTTCGTGTAAATCTTGAGTACCATATTCCATTAAGCGAAGTTATTACAGATTTCTACGACCAATTAAAATCCCGTACAAAAGGTTATGCAAGTATGGATTACGAATTCTGCGATTACAAGAAATCAAGTCTTGTTAAGCTTGACGTAATGCTTGCGGGTGAAGTTGTAGATGCCTTGTCTGTAATTTGCCATAAAGATAACGCTTTTTATATTGGTCAAAAATTAACAGAAAAATTAAAGACTATTATTCCACGTCAATTGTTTGAAGTACCTATTCAAGCTGCAATTGGTGGTCGTGTAATTGCCAGAACTAATATTAAAGCTTTAAGAAAGAGCGTACTTGATAAATGTTACGGCGGAGATATTTCTCGTAAGCGTAAATTGTTAGAAAAACAAAAACGTGGTAAAAAACGTATGAAAGCAGTTGGACGTGTAGAAGTTCCACAAGAAGCATTCATGGCTGTTCTAAGCCTTGAAGATGAAGGCTAATTAGATATTTAATTTATATCCACCGCCGTAGATTGTTTCTATGTACTTCTTGCCGTCTGAAATCTTATCAATTTTGCTTCTAAGATGGCGAATATGTACTCTAATCGTTTCAACGTCATCACTTGGCGAATATCCCCAAACATCTTGTAAAAGTTTTGAAGATGAAACCATATTTCCGTGATTTTGGAATAGCAAGTTGAAGATATCAAACTCAATTGGTGTTAATTTAGCAATTTTTTCGTTAATTTTAACACTATATGACTCCGGCAAAAGAGTGATTTCACCAATAGATAAAAGCTCTCTGCTTGCTAATGATTCTGGAATTTGATTAGAACGTTTTAGCAAAGCTCTGACACGCACTTGTAGCTCTTCCATTTCAAATGGTTTGCATAGGTAATCATCAACTCCTATGTTAAAGCCTTTAACCTTGTCGTTAAGTTGAGAAAGCGCTGTTAACATTAATATCGGAATATTTTTTGTATTGTCATTTTGTCTAATTCTTTGAGCAGTTGTAAACCCGTCAACTTCTGGCATCATGCAGTCTAGTATAATCAAATTAGGTAGTTCTTGTTTTGCAAGCGCAAAACCGTTAATGCCGTCGTAGGCTTGAACTACATTGTATCCAGATAGTTCCAAGTTAACCTTAATTAACTCGTTTATTGCAGGGTCGTCATCTATTACTAAAATTTTAATTTCCATACAAATATTATATATCGGTTTGAAAAAATAGCGTAAATTTTTAATTTTTATTAACTAAATATCGTGTTATAATTAAGGTTATGAATGATAAATTAGCTCAAGATTTAAAATGTTTACCAGAGTCTCCGGGATGTTATCTCTATTATGATGAAACTGACACAGTAATTTATGTTGGGAAGGCTAAGAATTTAAAGAAAAGAATAAAAAGTTATTTCAGAAAAACTGTTGATAGACTTAAAACTCAAATTCTTGTTTCTCACATTGAACGCCTTGAATATATTTTAACTGATTCTGAAGCAGAAGCGTTAATTCTTGAATCCCAGCTTATTAAAAAACATAAACCAAAATATAATATTCTTTTGAAAGATGATAAGAAATATCCATATTTTCTTATTACAGATGAAGAATATCCTAGGATTACCGTAGTTAGAAAGAAAAACATTAACCCTGATAAAGGTAGATATTTTGGTCCATATACTGACGCTAGAGCAATGTATTCGACTCTTGATTTTTTAAAAAAGATTTTTCCTCTAAAACAATGCAAAACTCCAAAATTTAGAAATAGACCTTGTATTTATTATGATATAGGCCGTTGTATGGCGCCTTGCCAAAACAAGATTTCATCTGAAGAGTACAAGAATATTATTGCGCAAGCTGAGTTGTTCTTAAAAGGTAAACAGAGCGAACTTTTGAAGAAATTGATGGAACAAATTCAAAAATATTCTGACTCAGAACAATTTGAAAAAGCAGCAAGATTGCGTGATAGTTATTATGATTTGCAAAAAACACTTGAACGTCAAAAAGTTGTAACTGAAAATACAAAATTAAATGAAGACGTGCTTTATTTCTTATACGAAAATGGTATTTTTATTGCAGTTGTAATGAATATCAGAGAAGGAAGGCTTATCGATAAAAAACAATTTGCATATCCGAATACATTTGACGAAGATTTAACTTTATTGATAGAAACTTTTTTGAAAGATTACTATAGCTCTATTCAACAAGATTTTCCAGATAAAATTATATCTTCTCACTTAGAAGTTTTAGATAAGAAAACTTATGAAGAATGGCTTAATATTCTTTCTGGTAAAAATGTTAAAATTACTTATGGTAAAACTCAAAAAGGCGTTGAGCTGTTGAATTTGGCGGAAAAGAATGCTCAAAATTTAATGGATACAACAAAAATTGAAGAGACAAATAAATTAAAAGATAACTTCAATGAAGTTGGTTCCTATATTGTTGAAAAACTTGGTTTATCAAACTTTCCTTATAGAATGGAATGTTATGATATTTCGCATATTCAGGGTACAAACACAGTAGCTTCAATGGTTGTGTTTGTTAATGGTGTTTCTAAAAAATCTGAATATCGCAAATTCAAGGTAAATTCCACAGAAGGCAAACCTGATGACTTTTTGTCAATGAAAGAGGTGCTAACTCGTAGATTTAACAATCTGGGTAAAAAGGGTTGGGATAAACCCGATTTAATCATTATTGATGGTGGTAAAGGTCAATTATCCTCAGTAATGCAAATTGTACAGGAAATGGGCATTACAGGCATAGATTTTGTCAGCTTGGCTAAACGTGAAGAAGAGATTTTTAAACCTCACAAATCAAAACCTGTTGTTTTTCCAAAAAACTCAAATGCGTTATTCTTATTCCAACGTATAAGAGACGAGGCTCACAGGTTTGCAATTACGTATCATAGAAAACTACGCTCAAAGCAATCTATTAAAAAATAATTAATATTTTAAAGATTTAAAAATTTTGTATTATCATGTAACATGGAGATTATTTATGAAATACAAAGATTACTATGAAATTTTAGGCGTAAAAAGAGAAGCAACTGAAGCAGAGATTAAATCTGCATACAGAAAGTTAGCAAGAAAATACCACCCAGATGTAAATAAAACTAAGGAAGCTGAACAAAAATTTAAAGAAATTAACGAAGCTTATGAAGTTTTAGGTGATAAAGAAAAACGTCAAAGATATGATAGTTTAGGTTCAAATTGGCAAGGTGGTGCTGATTTTACGCCTCCACCTGGTTATGAAAATTTCAACTTTAACTTTAATCAAGGTGGCGCACAAGGCTTTACTCAAAGCATGAACTTTGGTGATTTGGGTGGTTTTTCTGATTTCTTTTCATCAATTTTCGGTGATATGATGAGTGGCGCATCTACTCAAAGAACATCTTCACGTTCAAACAGAGGTCGTTCTCGTGCTTCTAATATGGGTTTTGATGAAGAAATGTACGCTCAACCTACACCTAAAAAAGAAGAACTTGATATAACAAGAACAGTAAATGTTTCTGCAAAAGATATTTTTAACGGCAACTTGTCTGTAAGATTTAAGGTTATGGACAGATGTAATTCTTGCCCACCAGATAAATCTTATTGTAGTTTTTGTGGTGGAACAGGTATTCGCTCAGAAGAAAAGAATGTTCACGTAAAATTACCTAAAGAAGTTAAAGAAGGTCAAAAAATCCGTTTAAGAGGCGAAGGTAAGACTGGCACTAGAGGTAATAAAGGAGATTTATATTTAGTTTTAAATATAAAGGATTCTGAATATTCTGTAAGCGGAAATAATTTAACTAAAGAAGTTGAATTAACACCTTCTCAAGCTGTTTTGGGTACAAAAATAGATATTGATACTCTTCACGGAGCAATCAGTATTAAGATTCCAGCAGGTATGAATTCTGGTAAAACTTTAAGACTTCGTGATTTAGGTTTACCAAAAAAAGAAGGCGGATACGGGGATTTAAACGTAAAAGCAAAAATCGTTATCCCTAAAAATTTAACAGAAAAACAAATTGCATTATATAAAGAACTTAGCTCTCTTGAACAGTAGAGAACTGATGTCTTTCTAAAAGCACCATAAGTATTGAGATATCGGCTGGTTTAACACCGCCGATTCTTGATGCTTGAGCAAGTGTTTTTGGTCTGATTTTAATTAATCTATCTCTTGTTTCTGTTGAAATGTGAGGAATACTTGTGTAATCAATATTTTCTGGAATTCTGAATTTTTCTAGTTTTTCAGAATTATCAACTTGTTCAGTTTGACGTTTTAAATATCCGTCATATTTAATCAAGATTTCAACAGATTCATAAACATCTTTTGGTATATCAAAATTAGAATTATTAGTTAATTCTTTTATTAAAGGATAATTGATATTTGGACGTTTTAGTAGTTCATATAAACGAATACCTCTATCAAGGCTTTCATTATGCAATGCCAAAATTCTGTCGACATCATCAGTTTTAGACAATTTTGTGGCTTTTAATAATTCAATTTGACGTTGAATTAATTCTTGTTTATCCGTAAATCTTTTATATTGAATATCATCAATAAGACCAACTTTATGACCAATTGGAGTTAATCTTTCATCAGCATTATCCTGTCTTAAAAGAAGTCTAAATTCTGAACGTGAAGTTAGCATTCTGTAAGGTTCTTCGATATCTTTTGTAACCAAATCGTCAATTAAAGTTCCAATATATGATGACGAACGTGAAAGTTCAAGCATTTCTGAACCATTTAAGTAATTAAATGCGTTTATACCTGCAATCAAACCTTGTCCGGCAGCTTCTTCATAGCCGCTTGTACCGTTAATTTGACCCGCCAAGAATAAGCCGTCAATTGACTTAGTCATTAAAGAGTGGCTAATTTGAGAGGCTGGAACATAATCGTACTCAACAGCGTAAGCTGGTTTAATTACGTGTGCATTCTCTAGCCCTGGAAGAGTACGCAACATTCTCACTTGTACATCTGCAGGTAAACTGCTAGAGAAACCTTGAATGTACATTTCATAAGTATTTAGACCTTCTGGTTCAATAAAAATGTGATGTGAAGGATTATTTGCAAATCGTACAACCTTATCCTCAATAGAAGGGCAATATCTTGGTCCAATGCTCTTAATCATACCTGAATAAAGTGGTGATTTATCAAGATTGTCCATAATAATTTTATGTGTTAATTCGTTAGTTCTTGTTAAATAACAGTCATATTGAGGTCTAACAGGTCTATTAGGTCTAAAAGAGTAAAAATTCAACTCTTTGTCTCCTGGTTGAAGTGTCATTTTTGAATAATCAATTGTTCTTTTATCAACACGAGGTGGAGTACCTGTTTTAAGTTTTTTCAGAATTAATCCATGAGAGCGCAAAGACTCAGAAAGGCCAATAGCTGGCATCTCTCCTAAACGTCCTGCAGGATAAGCTTTTAACCCGATATAAATTTTACCGTCAAGTGATGTGCCAGTTGTTAAAATAACGCTTGGTGCAAAGTGTTCAATGCCAAATTCATCGACAACAGATGAAACTTTGCCGTCAGTTAGTTTTAATTCAACAATACAAGCTTGTCTAATATGTATATTCTCAATGCCTTCGATAACATTACGCATATAAGCCATATATGCTTTTTTATCAGATTGGGCTCTTAATGCTCTTACAGCAGGTCCTTTTGAAGAGTTTAAAACTTTCATTTGTAAATAAGTAGCGTCTGCAGCTTCGCCCATAACTCCACCAAGAGCATCAATCTCTCTGACCAATGTTGATTTTGCAGGTCCACCTATTGCAGGATTACAAGGCATTAACGCAATATTATCCGCATTAAGAGTGCAAAGTAAAACTTGCAAACCTAATTTTGCTGCCGCAATAGCTGCCTCACAGCCAGCATGCCCTGCTCCAACTACTATACAATCATATTTGTTATTTACGTAATTTCTATTCATAATAAAATTATAGTACAAAAATTTTTACTCGACCCAGTTAAAACTTTTTACATAATCATTTCCGTTGATATCCCCGTTAATATCAACCGTAAATATTCTGTATTTCTTGTTGTTTAATTCTATTGCTGGAATTTTGTTAATATATTCAAGAATAGAATTATCGGACGTATCACTCAAGTTTACAAGTGGAATTGTACTAAATAATGCGTTCAAAGAAGCATTTCCAACTGGTCCTAAAATGTTAGATGTATTTCTAGTTAACCTACCAAAAATCCTCATCTGAGCAATTGCAGTAGTCAAATTATATTGACCATTGATAAATAAATTTAGATTTTTACTTTGTGAGAAGATTTGTATATCATTACAATTGCCGTTTTTAACAGAAATTGTACCATTAATAGTATCGAAAACTCCAGTTCTAAGCGGCGTAATCAAATCAATTAAACTATTAATTGAAAATCCGGTAATACCACCTTTAACAATGTTCGCAGCGTTTAAAAGATATTCTAATGAGCCCAATTTTGGCATGTTGCCATTGTTAATGTTAAATCCTGCATTACCCGTCAATGTTTTTAGGCAACTTTCTTGAGAAAATCCCGAACATGTAACGTCCATTTTTCCATTTATATTTCCAGAAATTTGATTACGTAAATTGAATAAAGTTTCAGTAAACATTTTTGCATCAATATCGCTTAGAGTAACTGATGCAGAGTGATTTTGGTTAATAAAGTTAAGCTTATAATCACCGCTAATTTTACCTTTTGCAGTTTTAAACTTAAATTCATTCAAATTAAATGTTCTATTTTTATCAAGTGAAGCTTTTGCAATCAAATCGTGCAACATGATATTGCCTAAAGTAACATTATCAGATGCCAATTGCGCATTATTAATCACGATTGAAGAAAAATCTACTGGGTTAATGCTGTGAATAGTTAATTTTTCGTGTGCATCTAATTCTAGTTTTCTCGCAGAATTTGAGATTTCATCAAGGTTGATATCTGTAATATACAATTTTAAATCATTAACCGTATACGGTGTTTTAAGGTTATTATCCATAGTTGATTTTAATTTATATTGCTTATTAAATAATCTACCGCTAGATGTTACAGTAATAAGTTTATTTTGAAAATTAAAGTTTGTTTTGTCAATATCAATGAAATAATTAGGAATAGAGATGTTTTCTATCGCCAAAGTTCCGATTGGCTTTGGATTAAACAATGAACCATTAATTCTCATGTCAGACGTGAATTCCCCTTGCTTGATATAAGGTTTTTTAAAGATGATATTAAAGAATTTTGAATCAGTTGGTGCCAACGTTTTGATTTTAAAATTATCAAATAAAATATTATTGCTTAAATATTTCAAACCACCAGAAACTACCAGTTCTCTAACTGGATAAAGTCTGTTTTTATTGGTTTTCATTATCTTATCGTAAGTTAAATTTTTAATATTAATATCATTTTTACGAACATTTGCGTCCATATCAATAACAACTGAATTTAGCTCATCACCTAAATTTGCGCCTAAATAATAAACTTTTGAGTGTTCTCCAATCCGCAATGTTGATTTAAAATTGTAATTATCAATATTACCTGTAATAAATGCTGTTGTAGAAACATCGCCTTTGATTTTTACAGGATATAGAGATTTTCTATTAAAAATAGCATCTGCGAATTTTTGATTAGGTTTTGCGCTCATATATAGATTTAGCTTTGGTGTGTTATAAATGTCAGTAACCTTACCTTTAACGAATATAGGCATTCCAGACATTGTAAGATTTAAACTATACGCATTTAAAACGCTATTGTCAATGTTAATATTCGCATTACTAATTTCGATAGGCATTTTTGCAGGGAAATAGTAGCACTTATAATTGTTAAAAGATGCTGAACCGTTTACTTTTAACTTTGTATAATCGATTTTGTCCACTTTGCCTTTATATGAAGCATTAAAGATTATTAAGCCTCTTCTGTTCGGTGCCTTTTTATTATAAGGTGCTATTTTTGAATTGGATAGATAAATAATTAAATCATCAGCATTCATATTATCTGACATAATATTCAAATCGGCTAAATTGTCTTTTATTGAGCCTTTTATTCTTATTTTTGAATTCCTAATTGCTGATTCTAAATTAAGTTTTAGATTTGTATTATCAAAATCAATATTACCTGAAATACCGGTTACTGGCAAAATCATGCCTTTTATATTTGCAGTAGTATTTTTAAGCTTTAAATACCCTTTCGCATAAATATTTTTACCAAATTTTATATCATGAGCATCTTTCACTGTACCAGTTAAATTTAACCCAAAATCAGTTACACCTAACTTTGTCTCAATAGGTTCAACTATTTTAGCAACATCTGCAAGCATAGGTGATTTTTTTAAAATAGCCAACAAATCATTTACTTGCTGACCTTTAGTTAATACGTCAAAATTCAAATTACCTTTTAAATCACATGTACCATTAACAGTAATTGGTTTACCGTTAAGTTTTGCAGATTTAGTGATAAATTGAGTTGTAGTATTTAAAAATTTAAGTGTACCAGAGGCATCAGTGATAACCATATGCTTTACGTCATTAAAAGACACAATACCTCTGTTAAAATTAAATGCGCCGTATGTATGCGGATTTCCTTTGTTGCCATCAACACGTAAGTCGATATTACCATAACCTTTAATATCCATAATCGGAACAGGTCCAAGTTCAAAGCCAAGAACTTTGTGTACAGGCATCAAGACATATTGTGCAATAGCTAAATCAACATTGTTTGTACTTGTAATATGCAAATCAACATCTTTCAGTAAGCCATACATTTTTACCCAGCCTGTAACATCAACGTATTCTGTTGCAGCAGATGGAACATGAACGTTATCAAGGTAGATTTTATCTTTATCAAATCTAAGATTAATAGTAGCTTTTTTAGCTCCATTTGGAATAGGTTTTGGTGTTACATACGCATTAGTAATGTACAAATTACCAAATACGTCTGGAGTTACAGCATCGCCAATAACGTGTAAATCAAAATTTACATCTGCGAAGAACTTATCTTTTACCAAAGTCTCAATATCAAATTCAAGCTTTGCAAGTCTATATAACTTGTTAATTGGAGGTAACAGTGCAACCAAGCCTTCTGCTTTTGAATTTTTTGAAGAAACTTGTAAGTTTAATCGTTGATTATTACTTGTGATTTTATTGATTACACCAGTAATTGAAACATTGACATTTTTCGCATCAACGTCAACGTTATTAAGATATAAGTCGTTATCAATAGCAGTAACCTTTGATAAAAATTCTACTCTATCTTTATAATAATACTTTTGAGAAAAATCTTTTCCATTCAATCCGAAATTGCTTAAAATAAAGTTAGTACTATACGTTCTGGCTTTTGCTTTTGAAAATGTAGTGTGTGCCTCAAAATTAAGTATACCCTTTAAATCATAGTACTCGTTATTTGTGAAATAGCTTAAATATTTCGAGAAAGATGACAAATCAAGATTTGTAATTGTTGCATTTAAGTATTGACTTTTTTTAGCCAAATTCTTTTCTAATGGAAGCTTTAAATCAGTATCAATATTAATTATTGACACTTTGTTATTTACAATAAGTTTTACGTCAGTCGCAAAAGAATATCTCTTATTTTGTAAGAATTTTCTAATCGTAAAATAGTTACCTTTGATAACTGAATTTTGGTTTGTAGACTTGTCAAAAACATTAACATTGTAGTTTTGGATATTTAATTTAATTCTATTTATATCTAATGCAGAATTATTTTCTTTTGGAATAAGATAATCTCCAAGATATATCTTAGAATCTTTTGTATAAAGAAAATTAGCATTTATACTATCTGCTGAAAAATAAGTTATATGGCACTTTCCAATGAAAAACTTTAATAAAGAAATTTCTAAATTAGGATTACCAATCGATAAAGCTTTTGAATTATCTTTGTTTAAGATTTCAAATCTGTCAGCTTTTAACCATACAGAAGGCAATAATCCCATTTTTATATCAGGATTTTCGATGTTTAATTTTATATTAGCTTTATCATTTACAAATTTTTCAAACGTGTTAATATTGTGTTTAACATTGATAATTGACGGTATACCCCAGAAATATACCGAATATAATAAAACTATTGATAGTAATGTTATTAATATTTTTTGTCTAAAACTCATAATTTTCTTTATTGATTATAAAATTAATACGGATAATGTTCAAGTAAATACTTTGCTAAACCTTCACCCATCGACATACATGAAGGAATAATTCTTAACGCTCCTTGTGCATAAAAATCTGCAGAAAGGCATCTGCCAGCAACACATAAATTATCTATATTTATTGAAAATAAAGCTTCTACTGGTAATTGATATTCAACATCAACCTTTTCTAGCACAGAGGTATTATTCTTTGTAGAATGAACATCAACTGGGTAATTTGAAATAACAACAGGGTTTTCAAACTTTTTGCCTGATTTTAAATCGTCATAAGTATAAATATATTTACCTTTTAAACGTCGTGAAACCCTTACTCCCAGCATATCTGCGATATTTGATATGTAAGCTTTGTCAAAACCTATTAAATATGACTTACAGAACTCTGCAAGCCTGTAAATACTTTCTCTACCGTGCATTACAGCTTTTGAAAAGTCTGAGACATTCAAGGGGTCGATAACATTTTTACTATATATACGAGGAGCATTAAACGCAATAGAATTAGGCATATTAGGAATAGTAAAAAGCTGAAAATAGTTTCTGTCTTCATTTTTTAGCATGCCTTTTGCCACGGCATTGTCAAATAGAGGTCTTAAAGCCCATTCTTTATCTGTATCCCAAGTGTATGCTGTAGATAAGTGCGTAACTCCGTCTATGTTGCACACAGTTGTTACGTTTCGGTCTTTATCAAAATCTTGTAACCATTCACCAAACTTTTCAACATCAACATTTGACATTATAAATCTTAAATTTACAGGTTGTAATTCATCTTTTTTATTTAAAAATTCGCAATTACAAATTTTTGAAAAATCACAATTTCCTGTTGTGTCAATATAATATCTCGATTTGATACATTCCGATAACATTTTTGAGGAAATATTTATTGACTCAATCTTGTTATCTATAACAGTTACACCAGATACTACTGTGTCAAAAAAGACTTCTACACCTGCTTCTTTCATTAGCTTATCAAAAACAATTTTTGCAAGTTCTGGGTTGAACCAACCATCATTACCGTCAGAATATGTAATAATACCATTTAGCTTCTTTAATTCTGTTTTAAATTTCATCAAAAAGTCTGTATTTATTTGATTTTTAGAGGTTTTCATAAAAGGTGTAACAAGACCACCAGTCATTAAACCACCTAAAAATATATTTTTTTCGATTAATAATACTTTTTTGTTATTTAGTCCCAAATTATAAGCTGTAGCACAACCAGCGGCGCCACCACCTATAACAACTACGTCGTATGACATTTGTACTCCTTTTTATATTGTGTTGTTGAAATTAAAGTTGAATTTTCAACTTCATTTTTTCTATTTTCTAAAATTTCTTCGTTCGATAATGATAAATCTTCATTATCATGATAACAAATCCCTGCTTTTGTTTTTAATAAACCCAATTCGTAATCATCTAATGGATAATCTAATAAGTTTATATTTTTTGTTGCAATTGTTCCCGTAAATCTATTTTCAAATTTATTATAAATTTTTCCTACGTAAAAATTATTTTCTAAAAAAGCATTTCTAATTGATACAGAATTAGAGTAAGTTAAAATCATGGAATTTTGACTTGTATGTTTATAAAGTTGATTAAAAAATTCAACAGTCCATAAAGTTGGAACTTTAGATGGAGAAAAAGCGTCTAAAAACACAAAATCATACTCTAAATTTGTATTTTTTATAAAATCCCTTGCATCGGTGCTAAATAGCTCAATATTAATTTCACCATTTTCTAGTACTTTTAGACTATTTTTATAACTATTTGATATATACTTATAATATATATTATGTAAAAAGGTCAAAATATGTTCACGGTAGGATAGTTTATACCCACTTGATTTATAATTTTTGATAAAATAGGCTAAATTTTGACTAAAAAATTTTTTATTTCGCTTATCGCTCAAAATAGAGAGAATCTCGTTATCGAAGTATAAATCTTTATATTTTTCCAAGATTTTCAAAAAAAGAATAAAATTTATTTCATCTTTAATATAAAATTTATCCTTCGTAATTTTATCAAAATTAGAAAATAAATTATTATGTTTTAAATTTTTATAATTTTTAATCTGTTTTATAAACGGAGAAATTTTTATCAAATTTTTATTAATTTCAACTCCATGCAGAATGAGTTCGTTATTTTTTATATCAAAAATGTTATTGGTATCTATCGATTTGATATAATTATTTTTTTTATGCAAATTTTGAAAATAAAAATTTAAAAAAGCTTTTGAATTATATCCAATTCCAAAACAAATATCCAAAACTTTTATTTTATTATTATTTTTTATAAACTCATCAATCTTTGCAGGTAAAATAAATTTTTCATAAGCTTCTGAAAGCGCACCAAACTGTGAATGATAAATATCATTCACTTCATCAGAATATAGCCCCACAGAGCCATCATCAGTAAATTTTGCCTGAAACTCTACCATATAGCTATTATACAGCTATTTCAGAGTAAATAAAAATAATTTACGTAATATTTACATATGGCGAACAGTAGGATTTATAAGGATTTGAGCCAATTTATCAGCGCCTTCAAACTTACGCTTTGCAAGAGTTTCTGAGGCTGAAACATTGTCATATTCAACAAATTTGTGTTCTACACCAAATCCAATTTCATCAAATGTAACAATTGCGTAGCACGAAACAGGTTTTTCTGTAAAAGGTCTACCTACACTTCCAACATTTACAACAGTTTTACCTGAATTTGTTTGATACCCACAAGGTAAATGTGTGTGTCCACATAAAATCAATCTTGAATCTGTACCTTCAACCATTTCTTCAACTTTTTCTAGTGGTAAATCTGGCGAAATATCTTCGTTATTACGTCGTGGAGAGCCATGAACCAATAAAATTGGAGTATTATTGATATTAATTTCTAATTTTTCTGGTAAATTTTTTAAATATTCTTTATTTTCATCAGAAATAACTTCTGCATCATTTCTTAAAGCATTTGCCATTATTGGAATTTGACCCTTTAATGCGTTAAACATTTCCTCATTAAATTCAACAATCATTTTATCTGTATTGCCTTGAACTACGTCCCATTTCATTTGTTTAACAAGTTCTACCGTCTTATCAGGCTCAGGACCCGCCATTGCAAGGTCGCCTAAACATATAACATTATCACATTTTTCATGCTCAATATCTTCTAAAACTTTTTCTAATGCAAACAAGTTTCCGTGAATATCAGATATAACAGCTAATTTCATAAATTTACCTCAATTTTATTTTAGTGCTAAAATTATTTTATGATAAAAAGAAGAAAAACAAAAGAGATAACAATAGGTAATGTAAAAATTGGTGGCGGTGCGCCTATTTCTGTACAATCAATGTGCAACACTGATACTCGTGATGTAAAAGCCACATTAGAACAAATTAAAAAACTTGAAGAAGCAGGTTGCGAAATCATTAGACTTGCAGTCTTGAATAAAGATGCGGCAGAAGCAATTAAAGAAATTGTGAAAAAGTCTTCAATTCCTGTTGTTTCTGATATACATTTTGATTACAGATTAGCAATTCAATGTATAAATAATGGGGTTGCAGCATTACGTTTAAATCCTGGCAACATTGGTCGTAGAGAAAATGTAGAAAAGGTTGTAACTTTAGCAAAACAACAAAATATACCTATCAGAATTGGTATTAATGCTGGTTCGTTAGAAAAAAATCTGCAAGAATTAGATGTTTCTTTAGCAGAAAAAATGGTTATGAGTGCTGAAGGACATATTAAAATTTTAGAAGATTTAGATTTTGATAAAATTAAAGTTTCATTGAAATCATCAGATGTACCTACAACAATTGAAGCATATAGATTATTTTCTGAAAGACATGATTACCCTCTACATTTGGGTATCACTGAATCAGGAACATTAAAAGGTGGCTTAGTTAAATCATCAGTAGGTATTGGTGCATTATTGGCACAAGGTCTTGGCGATACAATAAGAGTTTCATTGACAGAAGATCCTGTTGAAGAAGTTCATGCAGGTTATGCAATTTTAAAATCTTTAAATCTTCGTCAACGAGGTGTAAACTTTGTGTCTTGCCCAACTTGTGGTAGAACTCAAATTGATTTAATCGGACTTGCAAAAAAAGTTGAAGAAAGGTTTAAAAATCTTGACGAACCTCTAACAATTGCAACAATGGGTTGCCCTGTTAATGGACCAGGTGAAGCAAAACACGCCGATTTTGGTATAGCTGGTGCTATTGGAGAAGGATACATTTTTAGAAAAGGCGAAATTATTGCTAGAGTTCCAGAGGCTGAGCTTTTAGACAAATTTGAAGAAGTTATTGTTAATTACTTGAACAATCCTGAAAAATAAGTTATGATGTTATAAAAGGACAATTAATGAAAAAGTTTTTTATACCAGTGATATTCTTATCTTTATTCTTGTCCGCAAACGTCGTAAATGCGTATGTAACTCAAGATGAAGTGTATTCTGAAGAATCTATGATTAATTATGGATATTCTGCTGATTTTGTTGAAATGTACAACAAAATTCAGGCTCGTTCTAATGGGGAACCTTATGATTACAAACCATCAGAAGACCCTATTTATAAGTATCAACCGTTCAAATCAATAAAAAGACTTATATATTATCTTGATCCATCATCAGATACAAGCCAATTCTTAAATCACGATATCAAGAATTATCCTAACTATAACGATTACTAGATGTTATATGCAATCAATTTGCATAACTCTATTACGTGGTTAGGGAAAATACCGATGATAAGCGTAATTGTAGCGCATACGTACAATACGATGCTTGCTGATTCTGTTTTATAAATTACGTATCTTTCAGTTTGAGATGAATCTTTTTCAAACATAAGTTTTGCAATTCTTACGTAATAGTACAAAGCTATTACGATTGCGCAGATTAAAACTATCAAGAATGGTAAGAATACTAGACCCGATTGAGCGATTGCTGATAATAGATAAACTTTTGAGATAAAGCCAGATGTTAACGGCATTCCAGCTAACCCAAGTAGAGCAACTAAAAACGCTAATGAGAACATTGGATTTGTGTATGCAAAGCTTTTAAATTCGTATAGCTTATTTGAGAATGCTGAATTTTCAAGTAATACGACAGCTGAAAATACACCTAAATTCATAATAATATATGTTAATAGATAAAATAGTACAGTAGAAATATTGTATACACTAACAAGGCTTGCTGCAAAAATCATATACGAGGCGTTTGCAGAAGAACTTGCAGCTAATAAACGTTTAATATTCTTTTGTCTTATTGCTATTAAATTAGCCCAAACAACAGTTATTGAGGCAAGAACTAATAATATTACTGGAAATTCAAAGCTATAGCTAAAATTGAACACTAGTAATCTACATAAAATACCAAACACTGCTATTTTAGGAACAGACGAAATAAATGCTACAACAGAGGTTGCAGAAGCTTCGTAGATATCAAGTATCCAGTTTGCAAATGGAAATATAGCTAACTTAAACAACAATCCGCAAGTGATAAATACAACTGACAATGTGTAAATCCATTCTGCAGTGTGTTGCATATAAAAGTCATTAATAACTGTAAAATTTACTGAAGAAGTTACACCATATAAATAAGAAATACCAAACAAAAATACGCATGTTGCAACAGCATTTGTAATTAAATATTTAAACATAGCCTCTTTTGATTTGTAGCCTTTTGCAAACGCAATCAAGAACATACAACCAAAACTTAGCATTTCCATAATTATAAACATTGATAAATAGTCGTTAACAGCCACAAGTAACATTGCAGAAAGAATTGTACCTAAATATATTGCGTGAAATTGAAAAGCTCTATTTCTTCGAGAAGCAACAGCTTTTTTTGTAAGCAATGCACAAATTATACCTGAAATCAGTATCATTGCTTGCATAAATACAGTATAAATATTTGAAATTAAAGCATCTGAAAACGCATAGTAAATCGGTTCAAATTGAACGTCAAACAGTGAAATCAACGAAGCAAATAATGTGCCTACGGTAATCCATTTTGCAGATTTATAAAATCTAATATTTTTATTTATTAAGCAAAATATGACTTGGACAAACATTCCAAGAATTATAATCATATTTGGTATAAAAATGTTAAAGATATCTAGTGAAGAATTCATTATATGCCTACGCTTTCTATAATTGTTTCAACAACAGGACTTATCATATCAACGATACCCATTGGATAAATACCAAAGAAAATGATAACAGCTGATAATGATGCTAATATTACAAATTCGTGTGTTGAGATATCTCGTAGATTTCTCCAACATTCTTGAATTTGACCGTAAAAACATTTATGTAAAAGTTTTAAAATATAAGCAACGCTTAAAACTAAAACAATCATTGCTAAAAATACGATAATTGGAATTAATATAGGTGTTTCATATTGAGCTGTAAATGCACCCCAGAACGATAGAAATTCACCAACAAACCCAGAAGTTAGTGGTAAACCAACCCCTGCAAGAGAAATAATTATAGTAAAGGCAGTTAGATTAGGTAAAACTTTCGCAAGACCACCTAACATATTCAAATCTCTTGTCTTTGTTCTTATATAAATAATTCCGACAATCATAAAGAGTCCTGCCGCAACAAGCCCGTGTGAAACCATTTGAAAAATTCCACCTGTTAGACCAAATTCATTATTTGCGCATAAACCAAGCAAAACAATGCCCATATTTGAAATACTTGAATAAGCAACAATCTTTTTCATATCGTTTTGATGATATGCAAGAATAGCAGCGTGAATTATATTTATTAGCGCAAATATTAGTAAAATTGGTGCAATCAATTTAAACGCATCTGGTAACAACATTATATTAAATCTTATAAAACCGTATGCGCCTAATTTTAGCAAAATACCCGCTAATAGCATACTTACCGGAGTCGGAGCATCAACGTGTGCTTTAGGAAGCCAAGTATGTAGAGGAATAATTGGCATTTTTACAAAGAAACCAATCATTAATAAAATTGATATCAAAACTTGAACATACATTGGCAATTTATCTACAATATCAATGTCCGTAAATAACGATGTCATTTGTGCATTTAGAGTATTATTGAAGTAGTGTAGCAATAATATACCAACTAGCATAAACATACTACCTAAAAATGTGTATAACAAGAACTTCATCGCTGATTTTTGAGAATTTCCTGTACCCCAAAGATTAATCAAAAAATACATTGGAATAAGTTCTAATTCCCAGAATAAGAAGAATAGAAACATATCGCAAGATGAAAATACACCTAAAATAGCTGTTTCTAATAGGAAAATTAATCCATAGTATAATTTATGACGTTTTCTGATACAAGTCTTGCTTGCAATTGTTGCTAATAATACTAAAAAAGAGGTTAAGATTACCATTACTAATGATAATCCGTCAAGGGTAAATACAGAACGAACACCTAGTGATGGAACACCATTAATTCCGAAAAATGATAATTCTGCAAAATACGGTTCTGCCGGATTATAAAAAATCCAAAAACACAAGGCGTATATAAAATGTAGAGTTGCAAAACCCTTAGCAAATCTACGAATAATGACTTCTTGACCTTTAAAGATTGGTAACAAATACAATACAGGTACGATTAATGGCGCAAATATTAATAAATTTAGTGATAAATACTTCATTTACACCTCCACGAAATAAGCAACAAGCGAATACACAACACAGAAAATTGTAAATAATGCTGCTAAAATTAAGAATGAATAACTAATATATGATTGGATATTTCCTGTTTGTAATTTTGAACATATCCAAGATTTCAATTTTACTAAAAATACAATTACTCCTACAAACCCGTCATATACGTATGTTTCAACAAAATTAAATGCCTCTGTTATAGAAGAATAAATATTTTTTGCAAAATAATTGTAGAAATTATCGATATATAAAGCATTATAAGATAAATTATACAACACTGGTAATTTTATTAAATTTCTTGATTTTCTAAATAATATAAGCGCAGTTATTAAACCTAATAATTCAATAGTTACAGGTAAAATTTCTGTTTTAATATCGTTTAGGTGAGGGAAGAAAAAGCCTAAAATCACAATAAAAAATGTCATCAAAATTGTAGGAATAATAAGACCATTTGATACTTTATGAACATTTTCAGAAGCTTCTGTTTTTCCCTCAAAAACAACAAAATATAATCTAAATATGTAATACGCAGTCATAAATGAAACCAGTATTAATAGTGATAAAATTAGATAATTAGAGGTTTCAAACAATTGATGAATAATAAGAGATTTTGAAACAAAACCGCTAAACATCAAGCCACATAAAGATAATGCTCCAATTATAAAACATGTAGCTAATATTGGAGATTTTTTTCTTAAACCACCCATTTTATGAATATTTGAATTCCCTGCAAAAGCGGTTATTATCGCACCTGCGCATAGGAACAACATTGATTTTATAAAAGCGTGAGAACATAAATAAACAATACCGCCTGTTAGAGCCCCCGAACCAAGTGCAACAAACATTATACCAAGTTGAGAACTTGTTGAATATGCCAAAATCTTTTTGACATCGTCGCAAGTCATTGCAAAATATGCGCATAAAATTGCGGTAATCAAGCCGATTGCTATAATAAAATTCATTGCAAAAGTTGATTGAAAATAAATTGGATACAATCTCGCAACCAAAAATACACCTGCTGCGACCATTGTTGCAGAATGAATTAAGGCACTCACAGGAGTAGGACCTTCCATTGCATCAACAAGCCACGTATGAAGTGGAAATTGAGCTGATTTCGCAATTGAGCCAAAGAATATCATAACGCAGATTATTGCAAATGTTGTTTCTGTTGTATAAGTATATAATATTGATGAAATCTCGTCTAAACTTGAATAAGGAATAGCAACAAACGAATTATCTGAGGCATAATTATACATCAATACTGACGAAAAAATTATTCCTGCAAGCAAAAGCGTATCACCAATTCTATTCATTAAAAAAGCTTTTTTGGCTGCTTTTTGAGCTGAATCTTTTTTATACCAAAATCCAATTAGTAAATAACTTGCAACACCAACAAGTTCCCAAAATATGTACGTTTGGAAAATATTTGGAGCTAAAACAAGACCTATCATGGTAAAGGTAAAAAAGTTAAAGAAGGTGAAAAATCTTACAAAGCTTTTGTCCTCCTTCATATAATAATAAGCATAAATTTGTACGATTAAAGAAACTGCAAACACAATCAACATAAGAAATGCTGAAATTAAATCAACATAACAACCTAAATCAAAGGCAATACCTTTAACATTTAAGAAATTAATTACCGATTCGTATGTAAAATTAGGAGTTAGCAACACTTTTGCCAATACGAAAGATGATGAAATAACTCCCCATACGCTTGATAATAAGGTCAAAGCTAGAATCGTTTTTTTCGATTTTAAGATTCCTGTAAATTTTCCAATCAAAATAAGCAATGTTACCCACATTGGGAAAAATAATGTTAACGATATATTTTGAACAAAAAAGTCCATTAGCCTTTTAACTCCTTGTAATCATTGATATCAACGCTGTGTTTTGATTTGTACATTAGATAGAAAATTGCAACAGCAATAGCTAATTCGATTGCACCTATTCCAATGTAAAATATTGAAAAAACATATCCTGTCATATTTACGTTATCTACAAATGATGAAAACGCAATAAAATTAATATTTACAGATGTAAGCATAAACTCTATTGATATTAATACTTTGAAAATATTTTTTGAAATAATAACGCCAACAAAGCCTATTACAAAGAGTACTAGCGAAATTATCAAATAGTGAAACAACGATACGTTACAAATCAAATTACCCACGTTTTTTCTCCTTGTATAAGTTCAATGTTGATAGTCCTAAAATCACCATAAAAATTAGCAGAGAAACTAATTCAAAGGCGAAGAAGAATTTTGTATATAATCCAGTTGAAATAGCATCAAACATCTCAAACTGATTTATATTTAATGCAGACTGAGGCGTAAATAACCACTCAATTACTGATGATGAAATAATTAATATGTTAAATATAGTTAAAACCAATAATACAGCGGAAATTAACGCAATTAAAAATTTTGGCGAAAAAGATAAATTTAATAAATCTTCTTTTTGTTGAGAAGTAAACATAATTGCTAACACAAATAAAATTGGCACTGCTAAACCGTAGATTGCAATTTGTACAACTGCATTATATTGAGCATTTAATAGAAAGAATAATCCTGCCGTTGCAAAAAAAACAATTACGGCTAAAAATATTGAATGAATAATCTTTTTAGCAAGAATTGAGCAAATAGCGCAACCTAAAATAAGAAAGGCGCAAGTATAAAATATAATGCTTACTAAAATATCTGAGCTATTCATTATTTTCCTCACCTTTCTTATAATTTACAATCAAATTTTCTTTATTACCTGTTGCCAATTCATATTCTTTACCCATTTCAATTGCTTTTGGCTTGCAATAGAATGCGCAATTTCCGCAAAAGATACATTTGTTGTAGTCAATAGTGTAACTAACAACTTTCTTATCTTGTTTTTCAATCATAATCGCATTTGCAGGGCAAACTTGTTGGCAAATTCCACAACCAAGACATTTATTAATATCATAATTGTGTTTTCCTCTAAATTTATCGCTTAAAATTTGTTTCTTTTCAGGATATTCAAGAGTTACACGATTTTTGAAGGCGTGTTTAAATACAGTGATATGACCTTTTACAAGAGCTAAGATTGATTTAAAAAACTCTTTAAACATTAGTTTAGCCCTCCAAGATTTACAAGATACTTAAATGTGCATATATACATAAAGTTTATAATTGAAAGTGGCAGAAGAAATTTCCAACTAAAATTTAATAGCGAAGATGACTTTAATCTAGGGAGAGTTGCTCTAACCCACATAATCATAAAACATAAGAAGAAAGTCTTGATAAAGAACCACACAGTTTGCTCAAAATAAACAAAAATTTGTGCAGTTACGTTGTTTGAAATAAGTTTTTCTGAAATATAAAAACCTAATGGTGATAAAAAACCTCCAAAGAACAAAGCAACAATAAAGGCTGACATTGCAAATAACATTGCATATTCACCTAAAAAGAATAGTGCAAATCTCATTCCAGAATATTCAACATTATATCCTGCAACTAACTCACTTTCAGCTTCTGGCAAGTCAAATGGGCATCTATTAAGTTCTGCGATTGCGCAAATGAACATTATTATAAACCCTAAGAAACAAGGAAAAATGAACCAACCGCAAACTTGATACATAGAAATTTGTGATTGAATAATGTTTTTTAAATTCAATGATGAAGCTAAAACTGCGATTGATAATAGCGCAAACATCATTGGTATTTCATAGCTTATAGCTTGTGCTACTGAACGCACAGCACCAATTAGGGAATATTTATTATTACTTGAATAACCTGCTAAAACAGTTCCCATAACGGGAATTAGCGCAATTACCATAAACATCAATGCAGAGATTGAAGTTGAGAACATATCAAATTCTGCAGAGAATGGAATCACTCCCCAACATAGCATAACTGGTGAAAACGCAATAATTGGCGCTAAAGTAAATAAAATTTTATCAGTTGTATTTGGTTCAATATTTTCTTTGCATAGCAACTTAATTGCATCAGCAACCGTCTGCAAGCAACCCCATAGTCCAACTCTGTTTGGACCTTTTCTTTGAGTAAATAATGCCAAAACTTTTCTTTCCATAAGCACTAATACTAAAACAACCAAAATAAGAGCTATGGTAACGATTATAAATGGAAAAATAGGAAATACAACATATGCAATTTCTTTTGGTAAATTATATTTTGCAAGATATTCAATAAATAAATTTAATAAATAACTCATTATTTATCCACCTCCGGCAAAATTACATCTAACGAACCAAAGATTGCCATTAAATCAGCCATTTCAGCATCTTTAAGCAATTCTGGTAAAACTTGTACAGCGTAATATGAACCAGTTCTCCATTTAACACGCAATGGATTTCTACCCTCAGCTTTTACTGTACAAGAAGTTAAACCTCTTGGAGCCTCAACAGATGAAGTGTATTCACCATTTATATTTAATACAATTGGTTTTACAGTTTTATTTAAAACCTCTTCTTTTGAAGATTTAATATAATTAACGCATTGAGTAACAATTGCTAGTGATGAATACAATTCTGCAATTCTGACTTTATATCTTGAAAAAGCATCGCAATCATATTCAATTGCAGGTTCAAAATTGAACTCGCTATATACAAGATATGGATTAGATTTTCTAAAATCTAAATTTACGCCTGATGCTCTTAAATTGGGACCGGTAATAGAATATTGGATAGCTTTATTTTTAGGTAACAATCCTTTTCCGAGTGTTCTTGATTTAAAAATAGGATTATCAGTAATAATAGACTCATAATCCTCAATACAAGCAGGCATATCATCAACAAAACCTTGAATTTTGTCCAAATTTTCGATAGGTATATCGTATCTAACTCCGCCAAAAGTAAAGTAGTTATACATCATTCGTTGACCAGTTAATTCCTCAAAGATATGTAAAATACGTTCTCTATCTCTAAAAGCATAGAATAGTGGAGAAGATGCACCTAAATCAAGTAAGTATGTACCTAACCATAACAAGTGTGATGAAATACGGTTAAGTTCCATACATAAAACTCTTATATATTGAGCTTTTTTAGAAACTTCAATATTCGCAATTTTTTCAATTGCATCGCAATAAACATAAGAATTAAAAAATCCGCCAAGATAATCAATTCTGTCTACAACAGGTAAGTATTGTAAATATGTACGATTTTCCGCCATTTTCTCAATGCCACGATGAAGATATCCAACCTCTGGAGTGCAAGATTTTATAATTTCCCCATCAAGGTTTAAAATTAGTCTCAAAACCCCATGCGTAGAAGGGTGTTGAGGACCAACATTAATTTTCATTTCTCTGAATTGGTTAGTCATTCCACACCAACCTTTCATCGTTTTGAACATAAGATTTCAAAAGAGGGTGTCCTTGCCAAGTTTCAGGCATATATAATCTCTTTAAATTATCGTTGCTTTCAAATTTAACACCAAATAAATCGAAAATTTCGCATTCATCAAAATGTGCGCTTTTATATAAAGAAACAACTGATTTTATTGAATTAGTTGTAACATTGGTAATCACTTTTACGAACTCATTGCTTTCAGTTGAATATAAGTTATAACAAAGTTGTATAAATTGACAGTAATCAGTAGCAATGATTTCAGTTAGCATATCAAAACAGATGATATTTCTTGTTTTTAAAAAGCTAATAACGTCGTAAATATCTTTTTCAACGTAAATATATTCATCATTTACGAAGATTTCTGGGTAGTATTCTTTTAATAAATCCGTGTTAATCAAAGTCCACCCCCAATTTTGTTATAGTCAAATCAGTATCTTTAACTAAAATATCGTTTTCTTCTTTTAAACAAGAAAAATGTTTTGCAACGAACTTATCTCTATCAAGTACAGATTCTTTTTTGATATTTGATTGAAGCTTCCTAATTGCATCTAAAAGCGCCTCAGGCTTTGGCGGACACATTGGAAGATAAATATCAACAGGGATAATCTTATCAACACCATTAACCACAGAATAAGAGTCTGCAAACATTCCGCCACCACATGTGCAAGCACCCATAGCGATTACATATTTAGGCTCAGGCATTTGTTCATACAATTTTAGCAAAGCTGGCGCCATTTTATGCGTAATAGTACCGGCACAAATTAATAAATCCGCTTGTCTTGGAGAACCTCTAAAAACTTCTGAGCCAAAACGTGCAATATCAAAATCGGCAGCAGAAGTTTGCATCATTTCAATTCCGCAACAAGAAGTTGCAAAGGTAAGAGGCCAAAGAGAATTAGCCCTACTCCAATTTAAGATATAATCAATACTTGAAACAATTACATTCATTTATTCACCTCTAATAAATTTTTTCTGATTGCATAAATTAATGCAAATAAAAGTATTAAAACGAATAAAAATATTTCAAATAAGATAAAAATATCGAATTTATTGAACGAAACCGCAAAAGGGAATAAAAATATTGTTTCGACATCAAAAATCAAGAACAAAACCGCAAAATTAAAATATTTTACGTCAAATTGAAGTTTTGAATCAGAAAACAATTTCATACCGCATTCATAAATTTCTGACTTTGAATTAGTTTCATTTTTGTAAGCACAAACAATACTTGCAACTATTGAAGCTATTGCAAATAGTAGTGATAGAATAAAAAAAACAATTATATAAGTCAGCTCTGTCAAAATCAATCCTCGCCAGTATGTAATTAATATATTATACAGAAAAATTTCGTGATATAATAGTCTTTGTTGTGATATATTAAGCAAATTTTATGAGAAATTTTTACATTTTAACATTACTCTTCTATCTAGTATTTACGCCTAATTTAGCGTATTCACTTGAGGGAGGAATTGAATATGACGGAGTATACATTGATTATACAGCTTTAAACTATAATCAATGGCGCAAAACAGCTGATTATAATTTTTTGAAAGCTCGTAATGCAAAGACAGAAAATGAACGTCAAATCTACTATTCTCGTGCGGTTGGTGCATATCAAACCATGACAAAAATTAACCCTTTTGATCCAATTGTTATGGCAACAATTGGTCATATTTATGGAAAAATGCACAATCGAGTTTATGCAAAAGCTTTTTTGGATAGAGGTTTAAATTTAGATTTGAAAAATCCTATCGTAAATTATTATTATGGAATTTTTCATGACGACGAAAGAGATTATAGAAAAGCTAGAAAAAGTTACAATGTAGCATTTGCAAATGGAATGAAAGCTAATTATGATTTAATAATAAGACTTGCAGTTGTGAATGCTAAACTTGGAGAGTTGGAAAACGCAAAGTATTATTATAATCTTGCTTATATGCTAAACCCTTCAAAAGAATTAAAAAATAAAATCATCTTATTAGATGAATTAAAAAAATAATTATAGTTATATCATAATATATAATTATAAGATTAGGGAATGGGGATTGAATTAAATGTTTAAAAAAGTACGTTTAGTTTTAATATGTTTATTAGCGTTGCAAATGTTTATACCCGCACTTGCGAAGGGTAATAGCGATTGCAGTAAAAATGCGTGGGAAGAATATCAACCAA
Organism: uncultured Candidatus Melainabacteria bacterium; assembly: GCA_934700335.1. Lineage (GTDB taxonomy): Bacteria > Cyanobacteriota > Vampirovibrionia > Gastranaerophilales > Gastranaerophilaceae > UBA791. Next base: position 28,742 of record CAKUXM010000011.1, read on the forward strand.
AAAAACATGAAGTTATATTTTCACAAGAATTGTTTAAAATTAATGCAATTGACCCTAATACATATACAAACCCAAGCGGTAGTAGCTTTCCGGGTGTTAGAGGTGCTAACCAATTAGTAATTTATACTCCAAAATTCGGAACATCAACAGAAACAAATGAATACGGTGGAGAAGCTATTGTACAAGGTAATACAGTTGTAAGTCTTAGTGGTGCAGATTCACTAATTCCTAAGGACGGATTTGTGATTAGTGGTCATGGTCGTGCTAAGAAATGGATGAACGAAAACCTTATGGTAGGAACAAAGATTTATATTGATAAATATAATAAAACTATAACCGCTTATATCACTTCTGAAAGCTTTATTTATGATGCTCAAGAAAAGATTAAAGAAGCTAATTCTATGATTAATTATTATGAAAGCAATCTTTTAAATTATGATTCATCATTGCCAAAAGCCTATATCTCAAGAGCCAATTATTTCTTAAAAAGAGCTAAATTTAGCCCAAGAAATGTACAAAAATATTCAACTTTATCAATTGAACATGCAAATGGTGCAATTGCATCATCTGTTCCATTCAAAGAAAGTGAGTTAAAAGGGGTTTGGATTAGACCAACTGCGACTTCAAAAACTGCTATCATTAATACTTTAAATGATATGCAAAAAACAGGTATTAATAATATATTCCTAGAAACTTTCTATCACGGTAAAACAATTTATCCAAGTAATGTAATGAGAAGCTATGGATTTACTCCTCAATATGAGTATTTTACAGGCTTTGATCCGCTTAGAATTTGGATTCAAGAAGCTCACAAACGAAATATAAAAGTAAATATTTGGTTTGAAAGTTTTTATGTTGGTAATAAAGTTCCAACAGACTATCCTGACTCTATTTTGGCTAAAAAGCCAGAATGGGCAAATGTTAACAGACGTAATGCAAACAAATCTGGATTACACCCATCATTATCTGAACACAACGGATATTTTTTAGATCCTGCAAATCCTGAGGTACAAGAGTTTGCACTATCTTTAATCAAAGAAATTATTATTAACTATAGACCAGACGGTATAAATCTTGATTACATCAGATACCCGCAATCTATTTCAAGTGGTTATGCTGGATATATCGATTCTAATTGGGGTTATACAAAATATGCAAGAGAAGAATTCAAAGGTCTTTATGGCATTGACCCTTATGACATAACTTCAAAAGATTCCCGCTGGGATTTATGGAGCAGATATAGACAAAACAAAATTGAACAAATGGTTCAAAAGGTTAGCTGTATATGCCGTTCAAATAAGGTATTATTCACAGCAGTTGTCTTTCCAAACCTAAATCAAGCTACAGCCGTAAAACAACAAAACTGGGCGAAATGGGCACAATCAGGTCTGGTTGACGGTTTTACACCATTATTTTTAACTTGCGATCCTAAAACCATGAAACAAATGGTTTACGATTTTAGAAAACATATTTGCAATACAAATACAAAACTTTATGCAGGCTTATTTGTAACATTTATGGGTGGTGCTGAAGAAGATTTAATAAGACAAGTTCATGAGACTAGAAAAGTGAATTTAGGTGGTGTAATTATATTTGACTATGCTCACTTTGCAGAGAAATATAAGAAAATTCTATCTTGCAGTGCATTTGATTCATCTCAATGCAAGGTTTCAGTACCTAGAAATGTAAGTTCATACAAAACTAATAAATAGGTGATTATTATGTGCGATGAAGAAAACAACGAACAAAAACGTGAAAAAAGACAATTCTTAGGTATTACATTTGAATGTTGTAATGTTTATGCAAGAATTTATAAAAATAAAGATGGGACAGCATACGTAGGTCGATGCCCTCGTTGTATGCGACCAATTAGAATACCAATAGGTGAGGGCGGAACAGGACAAAGATTTTTTAGAGGTAGATAACATGGAAAAACTTAGAAAAGAACACGAATTAATCGACATTTTTTACAATTTAACAAGTATTCCTTCCCCTTCTCTACATGAAGAAAAAGTCGTAGATTGGGTTAGAGACTTTTGTAAAAAAGAAGGTTTAAAATTTATGACCGATAGCTACAACAATGTAGTTATTAAATTACCGGCAACAGACAGTTCAAAACCAATGATGGCTTTGTCATCTCACATGGACGTAGTTGGTGATGATTCACCAGTTACACCTATTTTAGATGGAGATTTTATTCACGCTAACAATAGAACACTTGGCGGAGACGATAAATTCGGAATGTCAGCTGCGTTAAAGTTATTGAAAGATACTAAAAATTCAGACATGAAACACGGCGGACTTGAAGTTGTATTCACAAGAGATGAAGAAAACGGCATGAGCGGTATTCACAACTTTGATTTTAACAACTTAGACTCAAAATACGTAATAGTTTGTGATGCTGACGAATTCGGAGTACTGCAAGTTTCTGGCGCAAGCTACTGCAACGGTCATGTTGAAATTAATTGTAAAGGCGGACACTCAGGTATCGAAATTGCTGATAAAACAAAACCTAATGCAGCAAAATTAATTGCAGAACTTTGTAATGAAATTCCTCAAGGTGTTTATTACGCTGATGAGACTGGTGTCGTAACATCAATTAATCTTGGTGGTATTAAAGCAGGTGATATTAAAGTTACAAATGTTTTAAATCCTCACTCAGAAGCTTCTTATTCTATTCGTAGCGCTGATTTAGCAAAAGAAAATGAACTAATCGACAAAGTTATGAAAATTGTTGATAAATTCAACCAAAAATATGAAGGTATTGCTAAAGCAGATGCAGTATTTAAACAAAAAATGCCAGCTTTTGAAAAATCAAATGATACTTATATTCCAGAAGTATTTGAAAAAGCCGCACAAAAACTTGGAGTAAAGTATGAAATTAATTCCTTCCACGCAGGTGCTGAAACTCATATTTATTGCCAACACAAAAATGCAAAAGGTGAAACATTTATACCTTTCTTACTTGGTCTTGCAGACTTGTACAATATGCACTCTGCAGACGAAAAAATTGATTATAAAAGCTTTTTAAAAGGCTACGATTTATTAAAGGAATTTTTCTTCCAATTCAACAAATAAATCAACAACCTTAGAATGAATATTTTCAATTGAATCGACCGAGTTAATTACTTTAACTCGGTTTGGTTCTTTTTTAGCTATTTCTAAATAGCCATTACGAACTCTTTCAAAAAACTCTTTACCGGCTGATTCCATTCTGTCTTTATGAGAGCCAACTCTTGCCATTGATGTTTCAACATCTATATCAAAAACGTATGTTAAATCAGGTTTTAAACCACTTGTGGCAATATTATTTAACATATTAATTCTTTCAACATCAAGTTGTCTACCATAACCTTGATATGCAACAGAAGAATCGGTATGTCTATCTGAAATTACAATTTTACCAGCCTCTACATTTTTACGAACAATAATATCAACATTTTGAGCTCTGTCAGCTAAAAATAAAAAGGATTCGCATACAGAAGAAACTTCGCCATCATAATCAAGCAATAAACCTCTTATTTTTTCACCTAAACCTTTACAACCAGGTTCACGAGTTAAAACAACCTCATAACCTTTTTTTTGTAAATACTCAACAAGAAGATTAATTTGTGTTGTTTTTCCACAACCATCTTGACCTTCAAATGTAATAAACATACCTTTTTTCATAATATACTCCTAAAAAATAATAAAAAAAGGCGGGAACAAAAGTTCCCGCCTTTTAATAAGAATTATTAGCCAATAACTTCTCTAACTTCTGTAGCTAAGTTTTTAGCATCTAATTTAATACCAGGACCCATTGTTGTAGTCAAGTAAACTGACTTAACATAAGTACCTTTAGCTGAAGCAGGTTTAGCTCTCAAGATAGCATCTGCAAGAGTTGCAAAGTTCTTAACTAAATCTTCTTCTGAGAATTGAATTTTACCGATAGGGCAGTGAATCATACCTTGTTTATCAGCTCTGAATTCAACTTTACCAGCTTTAGCATCTTTAACTGCTGCAGCAACGTCTAAAGTAACAGTACCTGTTTTTGGGTTTGGCATCAAGCCTTTAGGACCTAAAACACGACCTAACTTACCAAGCATGCCCATACAATCTGGTGTAGCAATTAATGTATCAAATTCGAACCAACCGCCTTCGATTTTTTCAATAATTTCTTCAGCACCAGCTGCATCAGCACCTGCATTTAAAGCTTCAGTTGCTTTAGCACCTTTAGCAATAACGCATACTCTAACAGTTTTACCTAGACCTGCTGGTAATACTGTTGTTGAGCGTACTTGTTGGTCTGCGTGTTTTACTTCAATACCTAAACGCATATGACATTCAACTGTTTCATTGAATTTTGAAACTTCACTTGAAATTTCTTTTAATTTTTTTATAGCATCAACTGCTGTAGATGGTTGTTCAAAACCTTCTAGCATTTCAGCCATTTTCTTTTGTTTTTTTGTTAATTTTGCCATTTTAAATTTTCCTTTCGTGGTATTAACGGACTAAAAAGTCCTTCCAGTCTAAGTATAACTAGTCTTCTTTAACTGTTACACCCATAGCTCTACATGAGCCTTTAATCATCTCAACTGCTGCGTCCATTGTTGTTGCATTCAAATCGTTCATTTTAATTTTAGCGATTTCTTCCAATTGAGCTCTTGTAATTTCACCAACTTTATCCTTATTTGGAACTGATGAACCTTTAGGAATATTTAATGCTTTTTTAATTAACACTGGAGCTGGTGGTGATTTGATGATAAAAGAGAAACTTCTATCTTCATAAACATCAATAATTACAGGGATAATATAACCTGCTTGAGATTCAGTTTTAGCATTGAATTGCTTACAAAAATCCATGATATTAACACCGTGTTGACCTAAAGCAGGACCAACTGGTGGTGATGGATTAGCTTTACCGGCTTGAATTTGAAGCTTAATTTTGCCTACTACTTTTTTTGCCATTTTATTTTTCCTTTCTGTGGTCAAACGGGGACTTTCCCCTTCCACTCATTATAATTTTTGAATTTGTTTGTATTCTAATTCAACTGGAGTTTCACGTCCAAAGATTGAAACGTTAGCACGTAATTTAGCTTTATCTGGGTAAACTTCTGTGATTTCACCAACGAATTCAGCAAACGGACCAGAAATAATACGTACTTGATCGCCAGCTTTAACGTCAAGTTCAATTTTTTGTACTTGAGTATCTGTTCTGTGAATAATTCTTTTGATTTCACTTTCTTTAGCTGGAATAGGTTTTTTAGCTGAACCAACAAACTTTGTAACACCTGATGTATGTCTTACAACATACCAGCTATCTTCGTCCATAATCATTTCAACTAATACATAACCTGGAAATATTTTTTCATCTTTTTCTTGTTTCTTTCCACCTTTAACTTGAGTTACAGTTTTTTGTGGAACTTCAATTCTAAAAATTTTATCAGCCATGTTCATATATTCGATACGTTTTTCAAGGTTAACTTTAACCTTGTTTTCATAACCAGAATATGTGTGAACGATGTACCAACGTTTTTTATTATCTTTTTTAGAAGGTTTTTCATCAGCTGTTTCAACTTGAGCAACTTCAGCAGGAGTTTCAGCCTCTGTTTCAACAGTATCTACTGTTTCTTCTACTAATTCTTCATCTAATTTTTTATCTGTCATAAATCCACCTAATTATTTGATAGGTATTAAACCTAAAAGTCCTTTAAAAACTAAGTCAATAAGATAAACACTAATAGTAAAAATAGCAACAATAGCCACAACAAATGCAGTTTCCGCAATTACTTGATTTTTTTCTGGCCAAATAATTTTACTCCACTCAGATTTAACACCTTTAAAGTATGTAACTATTGAATTAATTGTATTGTTCATCATCTCAACCTTTAAATTTGAACGACTCGCGCCCTGAAGGACTCGAACCCTCGACATCCGGTTTTGGAGACCGACGTTCTACCAACTGAACTAAGGACGCAATCGTCGATAACTAAACTATTTTGTTTCTTTGTGTACTGTGTGTCTTTGACAACGAGAACAGTATTTTTTTAATTCTAATCTTTCCTTAATGTTTTTTTTGTTTTTAACTGTTGTGTAGTTTCTTTCTTTGCATTCTTCACAAGCTAGAACTACCATTTTGTCAACTCTGCCTTTAATGCCCATAATTAAATTCCTTATTTTTTCATATTAAAATATACCGCAATTGCGGTTACCATACTATCATAAAATAAAAACAATAAAATGCAAATATTATGTAAATATTAGTTAAAAAAGTCGTCTAGATTTTCTTTTTGGATTTTTTGTGCGTTTTCTCTTTCAGCTTGAACAGCTTTTTCATGCCTCATATTTTCCATATTCCAAATTTGAAGTAATTCAGTATAAACACTACCTCGTTTTAGCCATTTTTTGATATATTTTGGATCTTGACCAATTGAACCATAAATCAAATCACCTGTGTCTAGGGCAATTACACCTTCTGAGATACCAATTCTTATTACAATATGAGGTACAGGAAATCTATCCATATCCATAGAAATTTTCAAATTATTATATCTGTGTTTGTCAATATTACGATTTTGAGGCGTTGACAATTCATCAATAATAAAATCTTTCAACATATTTGAATATCTGTACAAGCTATCAACCATAATAACCTCTAATTGTTTAAACTATGAATTGGAGCAGGAATTCTACCGCCACGACTTACAAAGTTTTGCGCAGATAGCGTGTTAATTGGCATAATAGGAGCTTCGCCTAATAAACCGCCCCATCTTACAATGTCTCCGACTTTTTTATCAGGGACAGGTATAACTCTTACAGCAGTTGTTTTTTTATTAATCATACCAATCGCCATTTCGTCAGCAATAATACCAGAAATAACGTCTTCTGGAGTATCACCTGAAAGAGCAATCATATCCAACCCCACAGAACAAACAGATGTCATAGCTTCTAATTTGTCAAAAGTAAGATGTTTAAGTTTAGCCGCTTCAATCATACCTGCATCTTCAGAAACAGGTATAAAAGCTCCAGAAAGCCCCCCAACGTGAGAACTTGCCATAATACCGCCTTTTTTAACTGCATCATTAAGCATAGCTAAGGCAGCGACTGTACCGTGAGCACCAACATCTTCAAGTCCCATAGCTTTAAATATCCCTGCAACACTATCTCCAATTGCAGGAGTTGGAGCCAATGACAAATCCACAACGCCAAAAGGTATGTTCAATCTTTTTGCCATATCTCTGCCAACGAGCTCACCTGTTGTAGTGATTTTGTATGCAATCTTCTTTATTGTATTTGCAAGTTCGCTCATATCAGCTTTTTTATCAAGTCTTTCAATTGCAGCTCTTACAACTCCAGGACCAGAAACACCAACGTTTAATGCACATTCAGGTTCTCCATAACCGCAGAATGCGCCTGCCATAAATGGATTATCTCCGGGAACATTACAAAAACTTACTAATTTTGCAGCACCAAGACCGTCTTTGTCTTTAGTTAACAATGCAGCTTTTTTAACGATTCCAGCCATTTTCAAAACCGCATTCATGTTAATACCCGCTTTTGAACTTGCCAAGTTTACAGAAGAACAAACTTTATCTGTGCACGCAAGGGCTTCTGGAATAGCTTCAATAAGAGCTTCATCACCCCTTGTACAACCTTTTTCTACGAGAGCAGAAAAACCGCCCACAAAATCAACTCCGACTTCTTTTGCAGCATTATCTAATGTTTTAGCGATTTTTACATAATCATAATTCTTACAAGCTTCGCCAATTAATGAAATTGGAGTTACAGAAATTCTTTTATTACAAATTGGAATTGAATATTCATTTTCAAAATCATTTGCATAAGAAACAAGATTTTTTGCGTATTTTAAAATTTTACTATGAATATTATCACAAACTTTGTCAACATCGTCAGAAATACAATCTCTCAAGCTTAACGCAAGAGTAACAGTTCTGATATCAAGATTATACAATCTAATCATATCAATGGTTTCAAGTACAAAAGATTCATTAATAACACTCATAAATAAAATACCCCTTAATATATATATTAAAATTATATCACAAAGTTGGCAATAAAAAATAAGTTTGTTATAATGACAATAAAATTAATAAGGAGTATAAAAATGAAAGTTTTATTTGCAGCTGCGGAAGTGGCACCGTTTTCAAAAGTCGGCGGACTTGCTGACGTAATGGGTAGTATGCCAAAATTCTTAGAAAAGAAAGTTGATATGGCTATTTTTACACCATTACACGGTAGTATTGATAGAGAAAAATTCGGTATCAAAAAAATGGAAGGTATGGAAATGTGGATAGATTTTCAATACCAACCACAAAGATTTAATTTATATACTTGCAAAATGCCTGGAACAAAAATCGATATGTATTTTGTAGAAAATGAATGGTATTTCAGCTGTTTCAAAGATGTATATCCAAGAAATTTAGATCCAAGATATGAACACGAAAGATATATCGCATTTTCATTAGCAGTAATGGAATATGCTAAGAAATTAAACTTTAAGCCAGACATTATACACACAAACGATTGGCACACAGCTATGATTCCTGTATATGTACACAGCAATTATAGATATGATGACTTCTATAAAGATGCAAAAACAGTATTCCAAATTCATAACCTTGCATATCAAGGTATTTGGTTTGATGATGTTTTAGACTTTGCAAATATGAGAAAAGATATTGTTTACAACGAATTCGGCGTTGAACACTTTGGTCGTGTAAATTGGGTTAAAGGTGCAATCAACTATTCAGACAAAATCTTAGTTGTTTCTCCAAAATATGCAGAAGAAATTTTAACACCAGAATTTGGTGAAGGTATGGATTACACTTTGAGATGTCAACAACACAAAATCGTTGGAATTCTAAACGGTATTGATTACACAGCTTTTGATCCAAAAAAAGATAAAAATATTGCAAAAAACTATGATGTTCGTTCGTTAATTAGTGGTAAAGCTGAAAACAAAAAGAAATTAATGGAATACTTCTCATTAAAATATAACGAAGAAAGACCATTAATTGCAATGGTATCGAGATTAGTAGACCAAAAAGGTTTAGACCTAATAAGAGCAGCAGAAGATGAATTAAAAATGATTCCTGCGGACTTTGTATTTCTAGGTTCAGGCGATAAAAACCTTGAAAACTTACTAATTTGGTTATCAAATAACACACCTAACATCAGAGCACACATCGGATACGATGCAAAACTTGCAAACTTAATGTATGCAGGTTCTGACATGTTCTTAATGCCATCAAAATTTGAACCTTGTGGATTAAGCCAATTAATAGCAATGAGATATGGTTCATTACCAATTGTAAGAGCTACTGGAGGATTGGATAATACAGTTGTTGGTACGCCACAAGAAGATGCCACAGGCTTCAAATTCTGGAGATACAACGCTTGGGATATGAAAGAAGCTATTTATTATGCAATCAATGTTTACCATAATAAAAAAGCCTTCAATCATATGCAAAAGAACGCTATGAAATCTGACTTTAGTTGGAAAGTAAGTTCAGAAAAATACATGGATATGTACAGAGAATTATTAGAAAAATAGTTCACAATTGAAACATAATCATAAAAAATTGCTCGAACACGGGCAATTTTTTTTTGACAAAATACTTTATTATAATATCAATTTACTTATTTAGGTGTGTGTTAAATGAATATTTCATCAATTCAAAGTGTTGGATTTACAGCGCAAGCTCGTAATGTCCAAAACAAAACTGTTACTTCTCCAGTAGAAAAAGAAAGAATAAATAAACCAGATGTCATGGCTTACATGAACAATATTGGCAGACAAAATCTGATAAAGCCAAATATGCACAAGACAATGGCTGTATCATTTACAGGTTGGTCTCCAGAAGCTCATAATAAACAAACAATTGAGCAAATGGTAAAAGTTATTAAAGACCCATCTGTTAAGAAGATTGCTGTATCAGGGCATACTTCACCAGACGGGGATAGCTTTGGTACAACATTTGCAATGGCAAACTTAATTAACCAAGCAACAGGTAAAAAAGTAGATTTATTTGTATTCGGGGATAAATTCCCATCTCATTATGATTATTTGAATACAAACCCAGATATCAATGTAATCGTTCACAAGCCCGGTAAAAAAGAACAAGCTGACAAATGCGCAGAAAAATATGGACAATACGATTTAGCAATAGCATGCGACTGTTCAGAAACAAAATTAATGGCAGCAGATTACAGAAAAGGGGTCATGAACAAAGCAAAATACAGCATGAAAATTGACCACCACCCATACAAAGAAGAATACGATCCAAAAACAGATAAGACATATAACAATAAGTACGCAAAAACTGCAAACTTAATTGATTCAACATTACCTGCAGCAGCCGAAATTGCAATGCAATTTGTTGAACCTTTAGGTTTAAAACCTGAAAATTTAAGAAAAGAAACCAAAGATGCAATGTTTACTGGCATGTTAACAGATACCGGTTGTTTCAAATATGCAAATACACCAATGACATTTGAAGATGCAGCATTATTAATGAAAGCCGGAGTTAACAATAGAGAAGTTAATTTAAATGCAATGGGCAATACTCCTCAAGTTGTTTTAAATGCTGAAAAAATCACATTGGGCAAAATCAAACACTCAGATAACGGCAAAATTGCGTACTTTATAGAAGATGAAGATATTAAAAATGCTAAAAAAGCTTGTAAAGAAGCCGGTTTTGGTCAAGAAGGTAAAGATGCAGTAAAAAATGTCTGCGGAAGATTACCAGAGCTTGAAGGAGTAGAAGTAGGTTTTAAAGTTGCAGAATTTGGAACAAAAGCTGCATTCTCAATTAGAAGCAGAAGCTTTGATGTTTCAAAAATCGCTCAAAAATATCAAGGTGGGGGACACAAAAACGCAGCAGCCTTCTCAATTGAAAAACAAGGTAGAACAACAGAACAAGTTGTAGCTGATTTAATTAAAGAATTAAACCAATCAATGGACGAAGCAAAAGTATAATTAAATAAGTAATAGTAGATTAAAATGGGCAATAGAAATGTTGTCCATTTTTTATGCTTGAAATTTATGTATTTTTATTATTTAATAATCTTACTGCGAAGGAAACTTTGCTAGTCTTAAAGAAAGTAGGACAATATTTATTGTCAAAAGAAATTAAATTAGCTAAATATGCAGGTTTTTGTTACGGAGTAAAAAGAGCCGTTTTAACTGCTAAGAAATTAAAAGAAGAAAACCCAGATAAGAAGGTTTGTATTTTTGGTGAACTAATTCATAATGCAGATGTTATTCGTGAATTAGAAAATCTTGGTATTATAACTTTATACGAAATCCCTGAACATGTTGAAAACGCTATATGTATAATTAGAAGTCATGGTGCTACTCCAGAGATTTTGAAACAATTAGAAAATGCTGGGTTTGAAATACACGATTTAACTTGCCTTGACGTTAAAAAAGTTCAACAAAAAGCAATGGAACTTGTTAAAGATGCTTATTTCTTAATCATTGTTGGAAAAGCTGAACACCCAGAAGTTATGGCAATTAAAGCGCATGCAGAACAGTTTGGAGAAAACATTCTTGTTGCAAGTTCGGTAGAAGAATTAAAACAACACGCTGATGAAATAAAATCACAAAAAATTGGCGTCGTTGTTCAAACAACACAAAGAATGGAAACTTTGAATTCAATTGTGGAATACCTACTTTCTATTTCAAAAGAATTAAAGATTTATAATACAATATGTTTAAGTACAAGCCACAGACAAAATGAAGCAAGAGAATTAGCAAAAGAAAACGACTTAGTATTAGTTGTTGGTTCTAAAAAGAGCGCTAACACAACACACTTGGCAGAAATTTTGACAGATTTAGCTAAAACCATTCATATTGAAAACGCAGATGAATTAGAAAACTACAAAGAAATAATTAATTCATCTAAAAAAATAGCAGTAACAGCAGGTGCTTCAACACCTGATTACATCATAGAAAACGTAATTAATACTATTAAAGGAGGCAAATAATTATGGCAGAAAAAACTATGGACGAATTTGAACAATTGTTAGAAGAAACATTTTCAAAAAGTTACTCTGTAGCTGATATCGTAGAAGGCACAGTTATCAGAAAAGAAGCTGACGGTTACTTAGTAAGCGTTAAAGGTATCAAAACAGAAGCTTACCTACCAAACAAAGAAGTTTCAAGCTCAGAGGAAGAAGCTGAAGAACTACAAATTGGTGATGTAAGAGAATTTTACGTATTAAAAGAAGAAAACGACGACGAAGCAATGCAACTATCATTGAAGAGAATCGCATTTGCTCAAAGCTGGGCTCAACTTAATGATGCAAAAGTTAATGGTGATACAATCCTTGCAAAAGTTGTTTCTATCGTTAAAGGTGGCGTTTTAGTAGACGTTGCTGGCTTAAAAGGTTTCATTCCTTCAAGTCAATTAAGAACTGGTACTCCATTTGAAGGTTTAATTGACCAAAAAATTGAAGTTAAAGTTCTTGAAGCTGATCCAAAGAAAAACAAACTTATCTTATCTCAAAGAATGGCTGTTGCAGAACAAAGAAACCAAGTTGTTGACAACGTAATTTCATCTTTAGAAGAAGATATGGTTGTAAAAGGTAACGTTGTAAGAATCACTGATTTTGGTGCATTCGTTGATATTAACGGTATTGATGGTTTATTACCAATTTCTGAAATTTCTTGGCAAAGAATTAAACACCCATCAGATGTTTTAACATTGGGTGATACAATTGAAGTTAAAATCATTAAAATTGATACAGACTTAAAGAGAATTTCATTAAGCTTAAAGAGAATGAGCGAAAACCCATGGTTACAAATTGAAGGTAAATTTGAAGAAGGTCAAGTAATCAAAGGTACTGTAAATAAAGTTGTAAGCTTTGGAGCTTTCATTAACATCTTCCCTGGAGTTGAAGCTTTATTACCAGTTGCTGAAATTTCAGATGAAAACGTTAATCCATTCAATATGTTCAAAGTTGGCGACGAAATTGAAGTATTAATCAAAAAATTCACACCACAAGAACACAGAATTGCATTAAGCATTAAAGATATTCAAAAATAAGTTTTAAACTTTTGAATTAAGAAAAAGGAGTTGTTAGATTTTCTAATGACTCCTTTATTTTTGAGTTTAAAATTTAATGAAATGTGGAATATTACACATGTAACACTCCGAAATAAAAGTGAAGTGAACGATGCCCCAAGTTTTGTTATTAAACAATGACAATCAGCCACTCCAATATACAAGTTGGAGACGAGCCGTAGTATTATTATTAAAGGGCAAGGCAGAGGTAGAAGAAACTATTAAGCATATTGAAGATTACATTAGGGTTGGGGAATACTATATCCCTAAATGTATAAGATTAAAAGAACAAATGGCAATTCCGCATAAGGAATTGCCATTTTCACGTACAAATATTTTCAAAAGGGATAATTATACTTGCCAGTATTGTGGAAAACATCTTGAAAAGGACGAATTAACACTTGATCATGTATTTCCAAAATCAAGAATGGGACCCGATATTTGGGAAAACTTGGTTACTTGTTGTAAAGAATGCAACCAAAAGAAAGCAAATAGGACACCAAAAGAAGCACACATGAAATTGCTAAAACGCCCAGTACGTCCTACGATGGAAGATTTGGACATGAGTGCGTAATAATCTGCCATTATCATAGTCATTCCGTGCCTGACACGGAATCTGAGGTCTCTGAATAGTCAATTTAGACTTTGGTAAAACTCCAAAATATCAGATGCTGAATCAAGTTCAGCATGACAGAATAAAAAAAAAAATCTGCGACGAATCGCAGATATACAAACCATAATTTTTTAAAGAGAGAGCGAAATTTTTGTAAAGTCCTCACTCTCTAAGACTTTTTAAGCCTATTTATTAGCCTCCGCCGTAGCACCACATTTTCATATCTGAGCTAATATTGTTTTGAACAAGTTTTTCTTGTGACTCAATTTCAGAACCTAATAATTTCAATTGTGATTCTAATGAATCTTGTTCTGCATCTAATCTTTGGTCTTCAATTTGATATTGTTGATAATATGTATCATTTTTATATGAAACTTCAGATAATTTTGAATTTTTTGTAATACTAGAAGTAGTATAAGAGTTAATTAACTTGTACAATTCAGAGCGATCATTAATATTCTTTTGTTTATCATCAGCACTTAAGTTGTTCCAATTTTGAATATTTTTATTTTGAGCCTCAACTGTAGCTTGACGACCTTTCATTTGAGAAGTAACATTGTCTTTTGTTGCAGACAATAAAATTTGTTGAAATTGCAACTGAGATTGCTTTTTCTTTAATACTCTTTTGTTAATATCTGCAGCAATAAACATATTACTAATCCTTTACACTATCTTTTACATTTATATAAAGTATCTAAAAATTTCCGAATTTCAATATTACAAAATATTGTTACATTCCTTTACAAATATTTTTACTCGTAACTATCAATTAATTTACACACTTCGTCTTGCCAAGCTTCTGTTTTTTCAATATAAAAATCAGAACCTTTTTGAGAACAAGCTATTTTATATTCCTTTTTATTACTTGCTGACATTATGCCAATAACTGTTTTGTAAGGTTTATCAGCAGACATTTTCTTTAATTCATCAAGCAAAATAAAACCTTCCCTTTGAGTAGGAATGAACAAATCCATCAATACAAAGTCATAATGACTTTTCTTAAATAAATCAATTGCTCCAACGATATCATTTGACGTAACACATTCAAAATTCAATCGTTTCAACATAGTACTTAATTGATATGTAATAACACCTAAATCATCAATAATAAGAATCCGACCTTTAACTCCTTGTTCAAGAGGAGTCCCTTTTTTGGCAACAGATTGAGCATTGTTATCATTACCTTTATTACCAAATAATTCTTGCATTTTATTAGCTTTGGCAAGAGGTTTTTTAGCGTCCATTGCAAGAACTTCTTTCAACTTACCAATCTCATCTTCAATATTTAACAATTGTCTTTTCATAATTGGTAAAGTTATATCTTCTAAATCTGGAACCAATTGATCAGTTAAACCAAAAAATTTTTTGAAAAAACTTTCGTCTAATTCTATACTTATTTTATCTGCCATAAATGTCTCCTAATACTCCCTTAATATACCATTATCTTATTAAAATGTAAACTTTTTTTACAAAAATAAGCAATAAATTTTTCAAAAAAAACTTTATATAAATGTAAGTTAGTTAGGTAGGAATATTAATTATGTTTAGTGAAGAATTTATGCGTTATTTAATCAATTATCAAAAACCAGAATACAAAGAGGTAGATAAATCTTCTACTACAACTATTCCTTTTAAAACAAGCGGACATAATAAAAAGCCCGCAGCAATCTTGCTTGCTATTAAGAAATAGACTATTTTGTCATTCAGCGCTTGACAAAATAGGATACCCCCGTGTCGTTACGTGGTTGACAAAGCGAACATTTGAGCTCGAGCGAAACTTGTGAGCCTGTCTCCGTAATTGACTTTAAGCCGTTAGGCGTATTAACCGATTTAATGCCTTACGGATAAAAGGAAACGTAGCCTGACACGGAATCTGAGGGCTTAGAATATATAATGTCTTCTCTGGTCAAATGCTTTGTCAATCTCAATATGACAGGAAAGTATAATTAATCAATGGTTTTTCAAAAATGTATCAAATACTAGATTTGATACATTTTTTTGTGTTAGTATAAACACAGAGAGGTATTTTATAATGCAAAAATTATCTGTATACTTATCAGACAAAGATACAACTACAATTCAATTATTAAAAATGTATTTGGCAGAACTTGATTATGTCGAAATTATTGGAGAAGGTGAGTCTTTAAATAACAATTATCAAGACATCATCAATTTATCACCAAGTATCATTATCGCTGACGTTAGCGGAGACTTCAACGATAACTACGAAATTGCGGAAAAAATTCTCACAAAACTTCCTTCTGTAAAAATCATAGCAACAGCTTCTGATTATTCTACAGATATCGTAATTCGTGCTATGAGAGCAGGCATTAGAGAATTTTTACCAAAACCTCTTATCAAAGATAATCTTTTAAAATCAATCGATAAATTTAAAAATCAAATACAAGGTTCAAACGATGAAGAAAATAATAGCAAAGTTATAACAGTTTTCTCAAATAAAGGTGGGGTTGGCAGAACATCTCTTGCCGTTAATCTTGCTCTTGAATTAGCAAATATTACTAAGGAAAAAGTTGCACTTGTTGATTTAAACATGCATCTTGGAGATGTTACAACTTTCCTTGATATCAAACCTTCATTTGATATTTCATATTTAATTAAAAAAGTAGACAGTGCTGATGAAGAGTTCATGCTTTCAACACTTGAACAATACAAAAATACAGGCATGTATATCTTAGCAGACCCACCATATATGGAAGAAGCTAAGAAAATTCAACCCGTAGAAGTTCAAAAAATGATTGACAAACTTAGAACAGTATTTCCTTATATCGTAATTGATACAAGCTCTGCATTTGACAATATTACTGTTACAGCACTTGATAACTCTGACTTAATTCTTCTTGTAAGCACAATAAATGTACCTTCTGTTAGAAATTGCCAAAGATGTCTTGATGCGTTTGATAGACTTGGCTATGAAGAAGAAAAAACAAAAATTATCGTTAACAGATACATGGAAAATGATGATATTAAAATTGAAGACGTTGAAAAAGCTCTTGATAAACAGATTTATTGGAGAGTTCCAAACAATTACTATACGATTATGTCAGCAATTAATAAAGGTCAACCCGTCAACGAAATTAATAATGATTCAAACATAGCTAAATGCTACCGAGAATTGGCAACAGACATAAGTGATAATATTTATAAACAAAGCATAATTAAGAAAATTAACCGTAATCCTCTAGCAGTATTGGATAATTTATTCTAGAGATTGTCATTGCGAGCTAAGCAGTCCAAAATAACATGTCATTCCGTGCGTAATACGGAATCTGAGGTTTATGAATAGTTAATTTAGACTTTAGTAAAACTCCAAAATATCATATGCTGAATCACACTACGTTTCCTTTTATCCGTAAGGCATTAAATTGGATAATATGCCTAACGGCTTAAAGTCAACT
>CAKUXM010000012.1 GCA_934700335.1 uncultured Candidatus Melainabacteria bacterium
GATTAAAATTAATATTTGGTAGGTAGGTTAAATAAATTTCAATTTACTTTGTTTTATCAACAATATATATATCGGCACAGTTGATTTCAAACTTTAGGATTTTGAGTTCTATTGTTACATATGTTTACAATTAAAATGAGTCAAAAAAAAGTCATTCTTTTTAGAGAATGACGATTAAAATTAATATTTGGTAGGTAGGTTAAATAAATTTCAATTTACTTTGTTTTATCAACAATATATATATCGGCATAGTCGATTTCAAACTTTAGGATTTTAAGTTCTATTGTTACAATCGTTTACATTTTACATGTTAAAATAGAGTAAAGAATACTTATGGAGAGAATTATGGTTAAACAACCAATGACTATAACTGAAAAGATTTTTGCAAAACATGCAGGATTAGAAAGTGTAAAAGCAGGAGATTTGATTACTGCTAAAGTTGATATCACGCTTGCTAACGATATTACGGGTCCTGTTGCTATTAAAGAATTTAAAAAGATTGGTGCTGAAAAGGTTTTTGACAAAACAAGAACTGTTTTTGTTCCTGACCATTTTGTACCAAACAAAGATATTAAATCAGCTGAACAAGCTAAATATATGAGAGAGTTTGTAAAAGAACAAGGTATTACAAATTATTTTGAAGTGGGCAGAATGGGTATCGAGCATGCACTATTACCTGATATGGGTATTGTATGTTCTGGAGATTTAATTTTGGGAGCTGATTCTCATACATGTACTTATGGTGCAATTGGTGCATTTTCTACAGGTGTTGGCTCTACTGATTTAGCTTGCGCTATGGCATCAGGTGAAACTTGGCTAAAAGTTCCACCAACAATTAAAGTAGAATTTAATGGCAAATTAAATAAATGGGTTAGCGCAAAAGATTTGATTTTATATTTAATCGGTAAAATCGGTGTAGATGGTGCTTTATATAAAACTTTAGAAATCGCTGGTTCTGCAATTACTGAATTACCTATGGACGGTAGATTTACTATCTGCAACATGGCTATAGAGGCTGGTGCTAAAAATGGTATTATCATTCCGGACGATATTACTAAGGAATACGTAAAAGATAGATGCAAACGTGAATGTGTATTTTACACAAGCGATGAAAATGCAGAATACGAACAAGTTATTAAAATTGATGTGAGCGAAATAGAACCACAAGTTGCATTTCCTCACTTACCTGAAAATACAAAACCAATCAGCCAAGTTGGAGATATAAAAATTCAACAAGCTGTAATTGGTAGTTGTACAAATGGTAGATTATCTGATTTAAAAGTTGCAGCTGAAATTTTGAAAGGTAGAAAAGTCCATCAAGATGTTAGACTTATTGTTATTCCCGGAACTCAAGATATCTATCTGAAAGCTGTAGAAAATGGATATGTTCAAGATATAATTAAAGCTGGTGGGGCTGTTTCAACACCAACATGCGGACCTTGTTTAGGTGGACATATGGGTATTTTGGCAAAAGGCGAACGAGCTATTTCTACTACAAATAGAAACTTTGTAGGCAGAATGGGTCATACAGAGAGTGAAATCTACTTAGCAAGTCCTGCTATTGCTGCTGCAAGCGCAATATTGGGTAAAATTGGTAGTCCAGAGGAGTTAAATTAATAATGAAAAAAATATGTGTACTAAAAGGTGATGGTATTGGACCAGAAATTGTTAATGAAGCTGTAAAAGTATTAAAAGCAGTAGGTGATTTTGAATTTACAGAAGAGCTTATTGGTGGTTGCGCTGTTGAAAAATTTGGTAAACCTTTACCAGACGAGACTTTAGAAACTGCAAAAAATTCAGATGCTGTTTTATTAGGTGCCGTTGGTGATTGGAAATATGATAAACTTCCTCCTGAAATAAGACCAGAAAAAGCTCTTTTGGGTATAAGAAAAGCGTTAGGTTTGTTTGCGAACTTGAGACCTGTAAAAGTTATCAATGAATTAGCATCAAGTTCCCCTCTTAAGGCTGATATTGCTCGTGGAACTGATATTATGATAGTTCGTGAATTAACAGGTGGTATTTATTTTGGTGAACCTCGTGGAACTGAGGATAGAAACGGTGAAGAAACTGCTTATAACACTATGGTATATTCTGTTTCTGAAATTAAAAGAATTGCTAAAGTTGCTTTTGAATCAGCTATGAAACGTAATAAAAAAGTTTGTTCTGTAGATAAAGCAAACGTTTTAGACGTTTCAAGACTTTGGAGAAGAGTCATGAACGAGGTTTCTGCTGATTATCCAGAAGTTGAGTTAACTCACATGTACGTGGATAATGCAGCAATGCAATTAGTTGTTAACCCTAAACAATTTGATGTTTTGGTAACAAGTAATTTATTTGGAGATATCTTATCAGACGAAGGTTCTGTAATCTCTGGTTCTCTAGGTTTACTACCAAGTGCAAGCCTTTCTGCTGGGGGAACTGGAATGTTTGAACCTTGTCATGGCTCTGCACCTGATATGGCAGGTTTAAATAAAGCAAATCCTCTTGCAACAATTCTTTCTGCATCAATGTTATTGAGATATGGTTTGAATATGAGCGAAGAGGCTGATAAAATCGAAAACGCTGTAAATCAAGTAATAAAAGACGGTTATAGAACAGAAGATATTTACAACAGTTCTGCTAACGACAAACTTGTAGGAACTTCTGAAATGGGTGATTTAGTTGTTGAAAGGATTAAATAATGACTCAAAATAAGCCATTTTTCTATGATATTACTTTAAGAGACGGTAATCAAGCTTTAAGAAAACCTTGGAATTTACAAGAAAAAGAAATTATCTTTAAAAAACTTTTAGAACTTGGAGTTCAAGGTATTGAAGTTGGTTTTCCAAACGCAAGTGAAATGGATTTTGAAGCAGTTGAACATTTGTCTAAAATTGCTCCAGATAATGTTGTAATTTCTGCATTGGCAAGATGTGTTGAAGCAGATATTAGAAAAGCAGCAGAAGCTATTAAATTTGCTCCAAAACCTCGTATTCATACTTTTATGGCAATGAATCCATTAGGTATTGAATATGTTATCAAAAAGCCTTTATCTGAAATTAAAGAGATTTGTATTAATGCTGTAAAATTGGCTAAATCATTGTTGCCAGAAAATGGTGATGTTGAATTTTCTGTAGAACATTTTGGCGATTGCACTGAAAACCTTGATGATGTTATTAAAGCTTTAAAAGAAATTGTTGATGCTGGTGCAACTACAATTAACCTTCCAAATACTGTAGAACGTTTTAGACCTCATATTTTTATTGAAATGGTTGAGAAAGTGAAGAAAGCTTTACCGGAAAATATAACAATTTCCGTTCATTGTCATAACGATTTAGGCATGGCAACTGCAACAACAGTTGAAAGCTATTTTGCAGGTGCTACTCAACTTGAATGTAGTTTGAATGGCTTAGGTGAACGTTCTGGTAATACAAATATGTACGAAGTCGCTGTTACGTTGTATAATTCCGGAATAGATATTCCTCTAAGTATGGATAAAATCTATGAAACAGCTCTTTTAACCTCTGAAATGGCAAATGTTCCAATTTGGGAAAAAGCTCCTCTTGTTGGTTATGATGCTCTTGCACACAGAAGTGGCATTCATCAAGACGGCGTTGCAAAAACTAAACATCTTAAAAAAGGTGCATACAGAGCGTTTAATCCTGAATTAATCGGACGAGGAAATGATGAATTGCTTGAGTTTACTAGTCAATCAGGTAAAACTGCTCTTTATGAAATTTTGAATAGTACTCCTTACAAGATTTCTATGCAAGAAGCTATTTATCTTTCAACCTTTGCAAAACACAAAGCTGAAGAAGTGGGAAACTTATCTCCTTTACAACTTATAGATTTATACTTAGATGAAATTTGTGATATCAAAGGTGAATTTGAACTAATAGATTTTAGAAAAATTGATGCAAATAAATTTAACTTGAGTTTTAATTACAAAAAAGAAGAGTACGACTTAATTGCAAAAGGTAATGGTCCAATAGAAGCTTGTATAAACGCTTTGAAAAAAGCAGGTTTTGATATTAAATTAATCAACTATGAACAAAAAGCAATTGAAGCATTAAAAGGTGAAGAAGCAGAAGCTATGAGTATTATGCAGTTTGACAATAATGGTAAAGGTACCATTATCGCAAGAGCAATTAATAAATCTACCGCAGAAGCAAACGTTAAAGCTATTTTTAATGGTTTGAATTTAATGTCTAAATAATTTTCTAATAAAAAAGAGGGCGACCCTTCGGGTCGCCCTCTTTTTTGTTCATTATTTTATACCTAATTTTGATTTTGTATAATTAATCAATCCTCCACATTTAATCAACTCTTTAATTGAACCAGTGTAGGCGGTTGTTTTATATTCTTTACCTGTAGTCAAATTTTTGATAATTCCGTTTTGAACATCAACATTAAGTTCATCATTTGGAGATATTTCATCTTGAATTTCGCTGTTTTCAAGAATTACCAATCCTATATTAATAGAGTTTCTAAAGAAAATTCTAGCAAATGATTTTGCAATAACCGCTTTAATGCCCGAAGCTTTAATTGCAATAGGAGCATGTTCTCTTGATGAACCACAACCAAAGTTTTCGCCAGCAACAATTACGTCGCCTGTTTGAACGTTTTTAGCGAAGTCTTTATCAATATCTTCCATACAATGAGAAGCTAATTCTTTTTCGTCAGTTGTATTCAAATATCTTGCAGGTATAATTACGTCTGTATCAACATTATCTTTATAAATCCAAGTTTTAGCCATTACATAAATCCTCATCACTTCCAATTGTGCGCTTAAATACAAAAGCTTCAAAATCTACTACACACATTGGTCTTGAGTGAACAAAACCTTGTATATAATCAAATTCAGCTTTTTTGATAAATTCTAATTCGTTATCAGTTTCAATGCCTACTGCAATTGCTTTAGCATAAACTGAATTTAGTAATGATTTTAACGATATTAAAATATTTCTACCTTTGTCGGTTTGGATAGAATTTTTTATAAATTTCATATTAAATTTTACGTTATCAAATGTGATTATATTGAAGATATTTGCAGAAGTGTATGTTCGACCAAAATTGTCTAGATTTAGACCGAAGCCAAAAGATTTCAAATCTGCTAATGTTGATGCGATGTATTTATAATTTTCAAAAGCAACAGCTTCACTTATTTCAAAGTTTATAAATTTAGCAGGAACTTTATACATATCAACCATTGATTTCATCATATCTGCAAATCTAGGGTTTGATAAATCAAGGTTAGAAATGTTTATAGCGATTGGAAGTGGTTCAATTCCATGGGCTATCCATTTGCTGAGAATTTTGCAAACTTTTTCGATAACATATTGATCAAGATATGTTATAAATGCGTTTTTCTCAAAAATTGGTAAGAACTTGTCCGGAGTTTCAAGACCATTTTGCGGGTGATTCCAACGAACAAGCGCTTCTGCCCCAACTACGTCTTTTGTAAAAGCATCAACTTGTGGTTGTAAATAGATAACAAATTGGTTTTGATTTAGCGCAAAATACATTTCGTTTTCTATGTCTCTTGCTTTTTGAACCTGTTCAATCAAGTCTTTTGTAAAGAATGCGTAATTTGTATCAGACTCTGTATCTAATTTTTTCTTAGCCATTAACGCTCTATCTAGCATTTCATCAACTTCCATTGTGAAATCATCAATTTTGTAGATACCAAATCTTGGTATTAATTTCAAGTTAAGCTTGTATTCTCCAATAGCCCTTGTAATATTGTTTATAAAGTTGATAATTTTTTCTTCTCTATTGTATTTATATAAAACTGCAAAATAATCTGACATGACTCTAGCGCATATACCGTTTTTTTCTAAAAACCATCTAATCGTTTCAGAGATGTCTTTTAATACTTCATTTCCTTTTGAAGTGTCATACATTTGATTAACTGCCTTAAAATTATCAATATCCATCAAAATTAGAGCATAACTATCTCCTTCTTTTGCTGTTAATAATTCCTTTGATGTTTCTAAGAAGAATTTGGAACGATTAAATCCGTCTGTAACATCATCGTGCATTGCCCATTTTATTACAGTCTTATCAGTTTTCTTTGATAATTGTTTATAGCATTTGATTAGCAGGTATATAAGCATAACTAAACAGATTATACCTAACATACAATATAGTGCTATTTTTATAAATATAGAAACATTTTCCATGTTCGCTAGTTTTCTAAATATGTTAGTTATAGAGGGTTGATTTTTGTTGTTAAAGCCTGTAGAAATAATTACAAGTTTATTGTTATCGTATTCTAAATTTTTAACTGCTATTAAAGTTTTGTTGTTATCTACCCATGCAAGGTTTACTTTGTTATTTGTATCTAAAAAGTTTGATTGTTGTAGTTTTTGATAAGGTAATTCAAAAATAGAGTTATTTACAAAATTATTAACTTCTGTTTTTTTATCAATAATTATACCGCTTTCATCAATGATAAATATATCAGTTTTATATTTTGATTTGAAATAGTTTTTAATCTTATCAAAAGGCTTTAAAGTTTTTTCACCTAAGAATATTCCGACAACTTTCTTTTCAATTATAGAATAAGCAGGAACCGCCATTGATGTTAGATTAGTATTTGTATCATAATTAACACATGTTTTATTACTTAGAGCTTTTGTGAAACAAGCATTATCACTAAAATCTGAACTAGACATTATTTTTGTTGTGTAGTCATAGGTATATCCAGTTCCATTTGTGTCTAAATAAACAATTCTATCAAAAGATTTATCTTTTTGTGTGTTTTCAAATAGTGTGTTAATATTTTCAAGCGAACCTAAATCCGGATTATCTACAATAAGATTAGCAAGAATATTTAAAATATTAATACTTCCATGAGTTTCGTTATTAATTTCAGTAGCTAAATCACTTGCAGATTTAGAAACATAATTTTCAATATCTTTTTTGTCTTGGTTAGCGCTAAAAACTATATATGCGCCAAAAATAAGAGCACATAAGAAAATACCAGAGAAAAATAATAAAAGAAATTTATTCTTTTTCTTCTTTTGTTCTATTAATGATAGTGCAACGCTCATTGACATGATAATTAAGCCTTATGGTTAGCTTCCATTTCTGCTTTTAAGATTTTGTTATCATAATCAATTCTGCCAATTAATTTATTTACTCTTTTAATAACATCTTTGAATTGGTCAATAGACAAGCTTTGAGCACCATCAGAAGATGCATTTTCAGGGTCGTGATGAACTTCCATCATTATACCATGAGCACCAGCGATTAATGCCGCTTTTGTCATTGGTTCAATTAAATATCTTCTACCCGTAGCATGAGATGGATCTACGATAATTGGCAAGTGAGAGTATTTTCTAATGACTGGGACTGCAGATAAATCTAATGTATTTCTTGTAAAAGTATCATCAAATGTTCTGATACCACGTTCACATAAGATAACTCTTTCGTTACCATTGCACATAATGTGTTCTGCTGCCAATAAAAATTCTCTGATTGAGCTTGCTAAACCTCTTTTTAAAAGAACAGGTTTGTTACATTTACCTACAGCTTTTAAAAGTTTGAAGTTTTGCATGTTTCTCGCACCGATTTGGATTAAATCTGCATAGTTTGCAATCATATCTACATCTGAGCTATCCATAACTTCTGTTACAACTAGTAAACCAGTTTTTTCTCTAGCTCTTGCTAGATAAATTAAGGCCTTTTCTTCTAACCCTTGAAAATCGTATGGGCTTGTTCTAGGTTTAAAAGCTCCACCTCTTAAGAATTGGCAACCATATTCTTTAGCTGTTTGAGCAACTCTTAATAAGCCGTCAAAATCTTGTTCAACAGAACAAGGTCCAACCATCATAACAGGTCTTTCATAACCTCCAATTTTAACACCATTATCAAATTCAATAACAGTATCATTTGGGTGGCTTTCTCTTGAAGCTAATTTATATGGTTCTTGAATAAGTTTAACTTTTCTAACACCTTCTAAGCTACCAATAGCATGAGGATCAACAAGACGTTTGTTACCAATTGCAGCGATAACTGTCATCACATCACCTTTATTTAAAACTATTCTAAAACCTTTTTTCTCAAGGCTTTTTACAACTCTATCAATATTTTCTTGGGCTGTACCCGGTTCCATAATTATAATCATAAATTTTATCCTTTATATATCTATAGTCATTAATTTAATGATAACATAAAAAATTTTTGGAGACTGTAAAACCCTATTAATTATGAAGATTTTTATGATTTGTAACGAAATGTAACGAGATTACTTAAAAAGTTAAAGTTTAAATAAAAATGTGCCGATAAGGTATATGTAAGGGAAATGTAAAAAAGGAGTACGTTAAGGAAATGGGAATATCAGCAAACCAAGCTAGATTATTAACATTAACAGCTAGACAAAGCGACCTAGAACTACGTGCTCAACAAATCTCAGCACAAAAGATGGTGTTAAGCTTACAATCTCAACAATGGGCAACTAAATATTCATCAGCTTTGAATGATTATATGTCTAATGGTCAAACTTCATCAAGCGGACACTATGTATACTCAGAAGCTACAGCTTCAGATTGGGCTAACTGGTTATCTTCAAATGGTTATGTTGTACGTAGCACAGCTGATAATACAGTTGCTTACTCAGGTTCAAACTATGCAGCAGACATCAACAGCGGTAATTATGCTGTTTACAAATATTCACCTGCAACTCCAGCTCAAAACTACAACGTAAACACTCTTCAAGATTGTATCAGCGCTGGTTTAGTTACTGAAGCTGAATTACCTACTAAATATATCGCAGCTTTAAAACCAACTTACGGTGATTATACAGCTTATTGGAACATGTCATTTGCCAATACATATAGCGTAAGCAAATTCGTTTCTTCAAATGGTATGATTCAATACATTGAAAATAACAAAGATTACTTACCAGCAGCTTCTCTTTCAGCTGTTGTAGGTAGAGACTTAAACGTTAATATTCCTGCTAAACCGGAAAGATATGAATTAATCACAGCTAGACCACCTCAACATGCTGAATGGGTTTCTGATGATAACTCTGGTTCAGTTGGTAACGTAAGTATTGAAACTATCAAAGCTGAATATGATGCAGCAGTTACTGAATTATCTTCACTTGAAAAATTATTAGATATGGAATTAACTCAAATCAATACTGAACACCAAGCAGTTAAGACTGAATATGAATCAGTTAAATCATTAGTTGGAGATAACACTGAAAAATCATTCAATATCTTCGCTTAATAAATAGATTTATAAATTACCCTTATTCCCTTCCTAACAAAAATTTTAGCCTCTTTATAGAGGCTTTTTATTTGGGCAAAATTTTGCAAAAAAATAGGTCATCAATTGACGACCTATTTTTATATTTAAATTAAAAACTATGCTAAAGCTTTTGATTGTTCAACACATTCAATTAAAGTTGAAGCAACAGTTTTTTGTTCTTCTTCTGTTAATTCTGGGAACATTGGTAACGAAATAACACATTCTGTGTTTTTTTCAGTTACAGGTAATGAACCTTTGCCAACGCCAAGATATTCATGAACTTTTTGTAAGTGTAAAGGAATTGGATAATATAACATTGCGCCAATGCCTTTTTCTTGTAGCATTTTGTGGATATTGTCTCTGTTAGGAATTTTAACAGTGTATTGGTGGTATACGCAATAAGTGTTATCTAATTCTTTTGGAGTTACGATATCTTTGCAAGATGCGAATAATTCATTGTATCTGTATGCGTTTTCTCTTCTTTTTTCGTTCCATTCTTTAATGTGAGGTAATTTAACTCTCAAGATTGCAGCTTGAATTTCATCAAGTCTAGAGTTTACACCGATTTCATCATGGTGATAACGAACAGCACCACCGTGGTTTCTTAATGCAATAGCTCTATCGTTGATAGCATCTGAGTTTGTAGTTAATAAACCACCGTCTCCCATAGCACCCAAGTTTTTAGTTGGGTAGAAGCTGAAGCAACCAATATCACCGAATGAACCGACTTTTTTACCTTTATATTCTGCGCCAATAGCTTGACATGCATCTTCGATTACGTATAAGTTATGACGTTTTGCAATGTCCATAATAACGTCCATATCACAAGGTTGACCATATAAATGAACAGGAATGATAGCTTTTGTTTTTGGAGTGATTGCAGCTTCGATTTTAGAAGCATCAATGTTGAACGTATCTGGGTCGATATCAACAAATACTGGTTTGGCACCAACTATACCAATAGCTTCGCATGTTGCAACGAATGTAAATGCAACAGAGATAACTTCATCACCAGCTCCGATATCTAAAGCTCTTAATGCAATATGTAAGGCATCTGTACCTGAGTTTAATGTTACAGCATGTTTTACGCCGATAAATTCTTGTAATTCTTCAGCCAAAGCTTTGTTATGTTTGCCTAAAATGTATTGCCCCGAACGAAGAACATCAATTACTTCTTTTTCAACTTCTTCGCCAATTGTGGCATATTGTCTTTTTGAATCTAAAATAGGTATCATAAATATTCTCCTCTTTAATTATTATTACAACTTTCCTTAATTCTAGTTTAGCATAACAAAACCATGCCTTTACATAAACTTAATACGTTGAACTAGCAACGAATTTTTATGTAAAAATATAGTTATTATGATTTTAAATGCTACAATATCTTCTGATAAAAAATCCGCATTAGTGGATAAATACGTTGATTTGATGTCAAAAAATGTTGACACATCAAAGATATTAGTAATTGTTCAGAATTCTATTCAAAAAAATAAATTTTTAAAGGAAATTCTTGAAAAGTCTGATAAAACAACTTTTCAAATGCCATTAATTTATTCATTTAATTCCCTTGTATACAACACAATTCTTGATAATTGGGCATTTATTGAAAACAGTTTGAAGGGTGAAGGTAAAATTCTGCCTAATCAAAATGGGTTGGAGGTTACTCAATATATATTAAAGGATATTATCAAAGATATTAAATTTAAGGGATATAATTCAAAGAAATCCTTGTTACATCAGATTTTTAGAAGATATTCTTTAATTGTGCAAAATAACCTTAACGATGAAGATGTAAAATGGCGTTCCGAAGAAGTTTTGAAAGAAGGTTTTGCTCAAGATTCTAAACTTGTTATCCATGAGTTACTGAAAAAAACTTTAAAATATAGAAGTTTGGATTATTTGAGACAGAGTCTGATATTTAATCATATTTACAAGCACACTGATTATTTTAAGGATATTGAGTATTTAATTATTAATAATGCAGACGAAATGCCACCTATTTGTATTGATTTTGTTGAGTTCTTATCAAAACAAATAAAAGAAGAGTTGATTGTTTGTGATGAACTTGGTTCAAGTCGTTGTGGATATTTGAGTGCAGATAAAAATACTTTTAAAAATCTAAAACGTATTTTTCCTAAATCAGAAATAAAAAAGCTTCAACCAAAAAGTAAGCTTTATCATGATGCTCAGATTTTGTATTCAAATGTAATCAACGACAAAAACGATAATATGAAATATTTTTCTTATCAATCGCCTTCCAAAAGAGCAACTATGATTGATTTAGCTATAAAACAAGTTAAAGAATTGATTAATTCAGGAGTGAAACCTTCAGAAATTGCAATTATATCACCAATTATTGATGATATGTTAAAGTTTCAAATTAAAGAAAATATTGAATCTCACATAGCAGAACCTTTGTATTTATCAGGTAGTGAAAAATTAATTCAAAATCCTCTAATTACAGCTGTTTTAAAAGTTATTACCTTAACTACAAACGCTAAAGATACGCTAACTGAATATGATATTAGAGGCATTTTGTATAATTTATTAAGAATTCCTATAAAATATACTAGACAAATTTTAGAACATTTTGAAAACACAAAAGAATTGATTGAATTTGATTTTGAGCAGTCTGAATACAACGAAAGATATGAACAATTTCTTAATTTATTGAGTAAGCTTAATTCAAATAAGTTATGTTTTTCAGAAAAATTACTACTCGTTTTTAATAAGTTCGTAAATCTCTCTACGAGTAATACAAAAGAGATTAACCGTTTTGCGTTTTGTGTAAAACAAGTTCAGGATTTTGAAAATGTTTTTGGTAAAGAATTTTCAACAGAACATTCTGATGAAATTCTTAATCAGATTGAAAATTCAATTATTTCTGAAAATCCTTATGGAGTTTTATCAATTGAGGATAACAATTTAATTATTTCAACTCCTCAAAAAATTATTGATAATGAAATTGAAACAAAATTCCAATTCTGGCTTGATATAAGTTCTTCTGAATGGATTAAAAACGATATTGGACCTCTTTATAACGCATGGGTTTTTCAAAAAGATTGGGAAAAAGAAGAATACACTGTTGACGATGATATAGAATTAAGTCGTCAAAAAACGGCAAGAGTTCTTAGAAAATTAACTCTATGCGCAAAAGAAAAAATCTACACATATTCAAGCCTGTTTGACGGATTGGGTGTTGAAAATTTTGGTGGTATTGAAAAATATATTAATTACGCAAAAGATTCTACTCCTAAATATAATAAGATTACGCCACGTAAAGATCAAGAAGGTGTTCTTGCATATAAAAAGGGTAAAATGGCAATATCAGCTGTACCTGGGGCGGGGAAAACAACAATTTTACTTGCTTTAATTATTAAATTATTAGAGCAAGAGGTTAAACCTGAAAACATTTTTGTTTTAACTTATATGGAATCTGCTGCAAGAAATTTTAGAGACAGAATTAAAAATATATGTTCAGATTTGACTACGTTGCCTAACATTAGTACAATTCACGGGCTTGCGCTTAGAATATTGAAGGATAACTCAAACTATGAACGCCTAAATTTATCTTCTGATTTTGAAATATGTGATGACACAAAAAGATACAACATTCTTCAACAAATTTCTCAAAAGATAAAGCTTAAAAGAGGTGAGTTAGAAGAGTTTGACAGAGCTATTTCTGTCGCAAAACATTCAAAAATAAATTGCGATGAAGTTTCAAAAGATGAAAAAATACAAAGATTTTTAACATTTTATAAAGAGTATCAAAATTTATTGAATGAAGAAAATATTATTGATTACGATGATATGTTGATTATGTCTGTAAAACTTTTGGAAGACAATCCTGATATTTTACAACACTATCAAGAAATTTGTGAATATATCATTGAAGACGAAGCTCAAGACTCTTCTGCTATTCAACAAAAACTTATTGGATTATTAAGTCAAAAACATAAAAATTTAATACGTTGTGGTGATATTAACCAAGCTATTACGACAACATTTTCTAATGCTGATGTGGAAGGTTTTAGAAAATTTATAAAAGAGAGTAATAAAGTTGAAATGAATTGTTCTCAAAGATGTACAAGAGGTGTTTATTCGCTTGCAAACAAGCTTGTAGATTTTGCGAAAACAAATGATGAAATGAAAAATGCGTTCTATGATATTAAAATGGTTGAAGTTGAAGGTAAAAATCCAGTTGAACAAAATTCAATTACATCATTGATTTTAGCTGATGCAAATTTTGAAAAGAATTATATTTTAAAACAAATTAGAACTCTACTTGAACAAAATCCAAAAGGTACAGTTGGTTTACTTTTAAGAAATAATTATCAAGTTGCAAATTGGTTAAAAAGATTAGATGAAGCAGGTTTTAAAACTATTTCAAGAAGTGAATCTTTAGAACAAAAAGCTATTTTTAAAGTTATTTTTTCAATATTAAAAATTATTGAAAAACCTTTTGATAATAAGGTTTTGTCAAATAGTTATGAAATTTTAGCACAATATGGCTACTATAAACCAAGATTACATTTGGAAATTAAAAATTTAAAAACTCCTTTTGTAGAACAAAATGTTGATGATATTGAAGATGAGAGTTTGCAAAAATTTTATTGGGATATTTCATATTGGTTAACGTTTTCGACTTTACCAATGGACGAATTAAGCCTTAAAATAGGTCAATATTATTTTTCTGGCGAGATTGAAAAATCAAATGTTTATCTGATTTCAACATTAATAAAAAGACTTATGGTTTCAAATAATGGTTTTTCAAATGTCTTGACTAAGTTTGAGGAACTTTCTAAAAAAGCATCTTTGAGTGGCTTTAAATTTTTTAGCGAAAATGACGAAAACGATAGCGAATACATTAAAGGTAAAATTCAAATTATGACTATGCACAAGTCAAAAGGTGATGAATTTGATTATGTGTTTATACCAGAGCTTTCTGAAAAGAGTTTGTCTTTAAATATTGATAGTATGAAGTTAAAAGGCGCTTCTTCGTTTATGGAAAATATAAAAGCTTTGAATAAAAATTATAAAACTAAATCTGAATTAGAACAGAAAAAAGAAATTTTAGAGGAAAATTTGAGACTGCTTTATGTTGCAATTACTAGAGCAAAACGTAAACTATATTTCACTTGTTCTAAAAAACAAAAAAATTATTATGGTAAAGAAGAAAAAATTGAAGAAAATATTATTTTTAATGAACTTCTAAAAACAAAGGTTATAGGATAATGAAGAAATTTACAACATATTCACCTGCAATGTTAAAAACATTTGAACTTTGCAAAAGAAAATTTGAATACAAATACATAAAAGGTATAACAATACCTGTTGATACGTTCAAAATGCAACAAGGTAAGAATATTCACGCTCTTGCAAACTATTATCTTAAAAACTTTAATATTGATAAACTTGAAAACGCTTTAACAGATAATGAAAAATATCTTTGGAACAATTTAAAAAATACTAAATATTTTCAGTACGAAGTCGTAAATAGTGAATATACTTTAACTTCAAAGATTGATAATTATTGGATTAGCGGTAGACTTGATGCATTGGTTAAAAATAACAAAGATTATTATATTTTAGACTATAAAACTGGCAGAATTCCTAATAATCCCGAATTTGATTATCAAACAATAATTTATCTTTTAATGGTTGATAATTTGATTAAAGATTATGGCAACTTGTATTTTGTATATGTTGATTTGAATGAAAATAATACAAAAGAAATAAAGTTTACTGATGAATTAAAAATTGAGTATCAAAAGAAATTGGTAAATATATTAAATGATGTTGAAAAAAGTTTAAAATTATCTATTTATCCAAAATGTAAAGAGTGTAAAGCCTGCGAATATACAAAACTTTGTGAGGGTTTGTAGTTTACAAATATTAATAAAAAACATACTAAATAGCAAATAAATTTTTCTTTATCTTTTATAGAACAACTGTATAGAAGTAAGTAGGAAAAGAATGTCTTCAAACTATATTGCATCTCTTTATTCGTTGGTGTATTCAGCGAAAGAGGCTAAAAAAGGTAATATTTTAAGACATGTATCCACGATTGGGTACACGGCAAAAGTTGTGCAAAAACTTTCCAAAGACGATTCTTTTGTTTTAGGAAAAGTTTCAAAAGGTATTTGTGATACTTTGTCTGATGCAAGCAAGGATAATAAACTTTTACAGGTTGCTGGAAAGGGCATAAAGCTTGCGAAATATACAGACCCTATTTCTTGCTTATGTTCAACAATCAGAGTCGCTAAATCTGATTCTCCGGCGAGAAAACTTATTGAAGAAACATCTTATCTTGGCGGAATGTTTTTTGTAGAAGGTTTAATGCTAAAGTATGCCAAAAATATTGGGCAAATGAAAGGCATCAAACAACTAAATGATGGGATGAACAAATTCTGTAAAAATACAAAATATTGTAGCCAAATTCCTGCTGTTGTATACGGGACTCTTTACACAGTAGGTTCTGATATTGGAGGAAACGTATTCGGAAAAGCCGGTAAATGGGTTGCAGATAAACTCGGTTTACCTCAAGAAACAAAAGAAGAAAAACCAAAAGTTGAAAAACCTAAGAAAAAATATTACTGGGGTTAAATAGTGTAGGATTTACGCTAATTTATAGGCTCAATAATACTTATAACTTCAAAAATGGCTCAGAGAAAACATTTTCATGGTTTACAAAAATTAATATAGTTTTAGAAAAGTAGCAATTTTTTTGAAAACGGGGTTTTTTATTAAATGTAGTTAGTAGTAGGTAGATAAAGAATGACCAATTATGTTGCACATATTTATTCAACAGCTGCGCACGCACAAAAAGCTGCAGACGGCAACATTCTAAGACATGTCTCTGCAATTGGACATGCCGCTAAAGTCGTTCAAAAACTTGCAACAGAAGACGATTTTGTTTTAGGTAGAGTTGCAAAAGCTACTTGCGATACATTATCAGAAGCAAGTAAAGATAATAAACTTCTCCAAATTGCGGGAAAAGGTATAAAGCTTGCAAAATATACAGACCCTATTTCTTGTATTTGTTCAATGATTAGGGTTGGTAAATCCGATTCTCCTGGTAGAAAATTTATTGAAGAATCAAGCGCATTGTTGGGTATGTTTTTAGTAGAAGGGTCAATGATTAAATATGCTAAAAACATCTCAAATATAAAAGGTATAAAACAAGTTAATGATGCTATGGTGAAATTTAGCAAAAATACAAAGTATTGTAGCCAAATTCCTGCTATAGTATATGGTACTTTATTCACAATTGGTTCAGAAGTTGGTACAAATTTATTCGGCAAAGCTGGTAAATGGATTGCAGATAAACTCGGTTTACCTCAGGAAACAAAGGAAGAAAAACCAAAAGTTGAAAAACCTAAAAAAGAATATTATTGGGGTTAATTTATGGTCTCAAATTATATTTCAGAACTGATTTCCTTCAGTAAAAGTGCAAAAAAGACATATAACACAAAAGATCCTACTCGGGCTCTTTCGACGGTTGGGTATGCTGTAAAACTTATTGATAAAACAGCGCAACTTTCAGACACAACTGCAGGTCAGTTTGCAACTGAATTGATTGATACTTTTGCAAAAGCAACAGAGGGTACCGGACTTGGAAAATGCGCAAGAGGTGCGTTAAATATTGCAAAACATACTGATGAAATTGGTATGTTTCGTTCTGGTCTAAAAACAATGAAGTCTAAAAATCCGGCAAGAACTTTTTTAAAAGAGAGTTTTGGTTGGATTGGACGTTTTGTATGTAAAGATTTAGTACTTGAACATGGAGCTAAATTATTAAATATCAAGGGTATAAAACCAATTGCAGAGTCAATAACAAAATTCTCTAAAAATACAAAAGGTTTTGGACAAGTTCCGAACATAATTGGAGGTGTTACATATTCTCTTGCAAAAGAATATGGTAAAAAGGGTGGAAAAATCGTAGGCAACTTTATTGCAGACATGATAGGTTTACCTCCAGAAAATAATAATAACAAAGTTAACGAAGACTTATCGCCAAGAGAGTTGGCACATGCGCCTTTACGATAAATTTTAAGTAAATATTACAGTTTCGTTAGAAATTATTTTTTTTTAATTCCTTTTTAGTACAATAGTTATAACAGACGAAAAGGAGTTTATATGGAAAGATTAATCGGACTAATTGGTATTGTTGTTATTTTATTCTTAGCTTTCTTGCTATCAAACAACAAAAAAGCCATTAATTATAAGACAATTGGTATAGGTTTAGCATTACAATTCTTGTTTGCTATATTCATTTTTAAAGTGCCAGTTGGTCAAAAAATATTTTTAACTATCGGTCATTGTATCGAGAAATTATTAGAGATTGCAAATGTTGGTGGTGCATTTGTATTTGGTCCATTCGTTGATAATAAAGTTTTAGGTAATATTTTTGGCGAAGGTACAATGATTTTTGCAGCACAGTTAATCAGTGCAACAATTTTTATGATGATGTTGGTAAATATTCTTTATTATTATGGAATTATGCAAAGAATAGTTACTATTCTTGGTAAAGCAATGAATAAAATCATGAAAGTTAGTGGTGCTGAAGCTCTTTCAAACGTTGCAAGTGCTTTTGTTGGTCAAGTAACAGCTCAAATTATGATTAAACCTTACTTACCAAAATTAACTCGTTCTGAATTATTAGCTTCAATGGCTGGTTCAATGGCTTGTACTTCTGGTGCTATGATGCCAGTTTACGCAATGATGGGCATTCCTATTGTTTACGTACTAGCTTCAGCTATCATGGCTATACCTGGAGCTTTAGTTATTTCAAAAATAATTTATCCAGAAGTTGATACTCCAGAAACAATGGAAAATATTAAATTAAGCAGAAGAAGAACTCACGTAAACGTATTTGATGCTATTGCATCAGGCGCATCTGAAGGTATGACAGTATCTCTTACAGTTGTTGCAATGTTATTAGCAATCGTTGCTTTGATTAGTTTAATTGACTACGTTTTAGGTATGTGTGGTGGTGCTCTTTATAGCGCTTTACACTTAACAGGTCCTGTTCTTGGTTTCGATTTGCCACACTTATCATTGAAAATGATTTTAGGTAAATTCTTTGCAATATTCGCTTTGATTATGGGTACACCAGTTCAAGATATATTCAATGTTGGTGGTGTAATTGGTTTGAAAGTTGTTTCAAATGAAGTTTATGGTTATGCTGACTTGATTGCAATTAAAGATATTATTTCTAATAAAGCGTTTATCATTGCATCATTTGCAATTTGTTCATTCGGTAACTTTGGTTCTATCGCAACTCAAATTGGTGCAATCGGAGGTCTTGCTCCTAACCAAAGAAAAAATCTTGCAAGATTAGGATTGAGAGCTTTAATTTGCGGGGTATTTACTTGCTTTATTTCAGCTTGTATCGCAGGTATCTTATTATAAGCTAATTACAAATATTTAAAAAAGGCGCAAATTTGATTTAATCAAATTTGCGCCTTTTTTTTTCTAAATGTAAACTAAAAAAAATCGGTCAATCCCTACAAAGATAGAAGACACCGATTTTTTTTATACTTTTTGTTAAATAACTAACTAAGCTTGGAATGCTGCTGAAGCCCCTGAGTTAGTATTATTATCTGCGAAACCAAAACCAAAAGCTGAATTGATGAATGCCATTTTTGGAGCTTCTTGTTGTTCATCTACTTTCTTATTGTCTTTAATTGCTGTTAATGCGTTGATTCCATTTAATTCCATATCTGTTCTCCTTTAATCTCTTTATATATCTCGTACTTATATAAAGTATTTTTGTTTTAAAAAATTGCCTTTTTTGATTGTTTTATATTAAGAAATGTTACATTAAGTATATAACTTAGTCTTTCATTCTTTACAAATAAAGTAATTCAGCAATATTAAGCTTGTTGGATTAATTCAATTTGGTTTCCATCTGGGTCAAGTACAAACGCTATTTTTGTACCAGAGAAAATCACATAAGGTTCGTACAAATATTTATAGCCTAATTTGTTTAATTTTTCTGTAAATTCATCCATGGAATCCACTGAAAATGCGAAATGTCCGAATGCGTTGCCGTTTTCGTAACCGTTTTCAGGAATTTCATCATTTACTGTTAATTCTATTTGAGCAGTGTGTTCTTCGTCTTCCAGATAAATTAATTCGCAGTCATCAAGTCTTTTCTTTTTAACGATTGTCATGTTTAAAAGATTTTGGTAAAAAGCTAAAGATTTTTGAACATCTTTAACTCTTATCATTGCGTGTAAAAATTTCATAATTACTTTTCCTTTCTTAGCATAACTACAGCATTTGCTTCAATGGCTTTCTTTTCACCAACTGCGTCCATTTGCTCATTAGTTTTTGCTTTTATTGATAGTTGATTTTCTTTTATATTTAAAACTTCTGATAAAACCTTAATCATTTTAGGAATACATGGTTTCATTTTTGGTTCTTGAAGAATAATGTTTGAGTCGATGTTATTAATCACATAACCCTTTTCAGTAATCAAATCTAAAACATTTTTTAAAAGTTCAACACTTGAAATCCCTTTGTATTTAGGGTCAGTATCAGGAAAATGAGTTCCAATATCAGATAGAGCTAATGCGCCTAACATAGCATCAATAATGGCGTGAATTAGAACATCTGCATCTGAATGACCTAAAAGACCTTTTTCATAAGGAATTTCTACTCCGCCTATAATAAGAGGTCTATCTTCTACTAGTTTGTGTATATCGTAACCTAACCCTACTCTAAACATTTTCACCTACTTTACAAATTTTTCTATCGCTTTAGCAAAACCATCGTTATCAACTGTATCAGTAACATAGTCTGCAATAGCTTTCAATTCGTCTGTTGCGTTACCCATTGCAACTTTTACGCCCCCTGACTGCAACAATTCAATGTCGTTGTTGTGGTCTCCGATTGTAAGCGTTTCTTCTTTTGAAATGCCGTATAAGTTTTGTAAAAATCTCAACCCGTCGCCTTTTGTCGCTTCTTTATGACAAATTTCGCAGAAGAAATCTGTTGATTTACAAATGAATAATTCCGGATATTCTTTTTTTAGATAATTTGTTAATCTATCAATCTTTTCAGCATCATTGTAATCAATTAATAAGATTTTATTTACGTTGTTAATTTCTAATTCATCAAAAGGTTTGATTGTGAATGGAATTTTTTGGTAATCAACGTATTTTTTTGTGAATTCATTTTCCGCTTCAACGAACAAGTTATCGTTCATGTATAAATTCATATGAACATGTTCATTTTTACCCCAGTTTAAAATCTTTTTAGCTATATCGTTCGGAATATCTCTTTCGTAAAGAATTTTTTCATGAGGAGTATTTTCACAAACCAGTGCTCCTTGAAAAGATACAACTGGAGAATTTATACCAATAATATTTGCAATTTTCTTTGCGGAGCGGTTCATTCTTCCTGTAACCAAAACTACTTTTACACCTAATTTATCCAAATTTTTAAGGCATTCTAAAACTTTTGGATTAAATTCACCATTATGTTTTAAAATAGTTCCGTCGATATCTGTTGCAACCATTTTAATCTTTGACATAAGTTTACCTACCTTTTTATAATTTAAAAGCTCTCATTAATGCACAAATTGTCTTTGAGTCATTAATTTCGCCATTTTTAATCATTTCAAAAATATCATCTAATTTGTATTCGTAAGCTTCTATAATTTCGCCGTCATCAGGACATGGTGCATCATAGTACAAATCTGTAGCCAAGAATAAATACAATTTTTCATCACAAATACCAGGAGTTGTGTTGATATAACCTAAATCCTTCCAGTTTTTAGCTCTGTAACCTGTTTCTTCTAAAAGTTCTCTTTTTATTGCTTCGTGAATGTCTTCACCTTTTTCTAATTTACCGGCAGGTAACTCAAGTGAGACTTTTTGAATTGCGTAACGGTATTGTTTTACCATAAGGATTGTATTTTCGTCCTTCATTGCTACTGCAACTACACCTCCTGGGTGTCGGATTACTTCTCTAAAGGATTTTTTGCCGTCAGGAAGTTCAATATCGTCTAGCGTAATATTAATAACCTTTCCTTCATAAGTTACTCTTGTGCTTAGTTGTTTTTCTATAAATTCCATATCCCACCTACATTGCTAATATTATAGCTTTTATATTTTCATCAGAAATATTTTTAAGTATTTCTTCTTTATTTATCAAATTCATTTTGCCTAACATTTTTAAAGCTGCAAGAGATTTTAAAACAATAGTTGGATTTTTTGCAGATGTTAGGTTAACAAGTCTTTGTTCATTTTTTACTAAATCTATTGCAGTTAAGACAAAATCACTGTTTTCATCAAGTTCGACTTCTGCTAAGTCTGATAGCATGTTTGAGTCTATTGATGATAATAATTTTTTGATGTCGAAAATTTCGTTTTTAGTATTTTTGTCTTCGTCGTATAAGTATTCATCATTTTCTGTTAATGTGTTAAATTTTTCTTTTGCATTTAATACAATTAGAGCTTCTTTTGAGCCTAAGTTGTTTAATAAACAGCAAAGAACATCATAAAGTTGGTAATCAAACACTTGTGAAAGTGTTGTAACTTCGCCAAGTCCATCAATGATTAAATTTATCATATATAAACCCGCATTGCTGTCAAAATCTAAAATGTTGAAAATGCTATCTAAATATGGTATTTCAGCTGCAATATTTTCTGCCATTGATGATGATTTTAAAGTATTTAAAATAGCTGGAATAGCGTTTTTATCTCCATAAGCAACTAAAAATTTAACAGCGGATAGTTTTTCAAAATCATCTGCTGATGAAAGAGTGTTTATTGCTTTTTCATAAAGTTCCCTGTCTTCAAGAGATGCAAGAGCTTCTGCGCAATTTAGTGCTAGTGGTTCAAAGTCTGAATAAGCATATTCTTT
The DNA here is from genome assembly GCA_934700335.1 of uncultured Candidatus Melainabacteria bacterium. Lineage (GTDB taxonomy): Bacteria > Cyanobacteriota > Vampirovibrionia > Gastranaerophilales > Gastranaerophilaceae > UBA791. The sequence continues at coordinate 22,114 of CAKUXM010000012.1, forward strand.
TAGAATATTTAAAGCGGCTGTACTTTTTGAAACGGCAAAAAACTTGGCACAGTAAGCTTTTTCGTTTTCTGAACCGTTTTTGAAAATATCTAAAATCTTAGCAATCAAATCATTGTTTGAAAATTTTACTAATGATTTTGCAATAAAATCAACGTATGAAGGCGAATAGAAAGGAAGGAATTCGAGTAAGTTCAAGTAATTATTAGAATTTACTGCATTTTCTAATCTATTTGCGACATTGTTTTTAACAAAATCAAATAAGAAATCATCTTGATTAACAAGTTCTTCAAAAGTCTTAAAATCAGCATTGTCGACTATATGAGAAGCAGCCATCTCATAGTCTGGTTTATTTTTAGAAGTTAATTTTTTAACTAAAGACATTTTATTAATCTAAATAAAAAGCTGTAATAACTTTATGACCTTCTTCTGCGTATTCAATAGCGCCGTGAAGAGTTTTAGATGTATGAGATAAGAAACAGATTAATTGATTACAATCATCAATAATTTCTCTGTTGCAAACTCTAGAAGCATCAGCAAGAGTCATCATAGCTCTATCTGAGTGTTCAACGATGTTTGGAACACCGATTAATTGATCTTGAACGTCAGAAGGTTGTTGACCAATAGTTTGTGGTAAAATAACTTTCAACTTATCTGGGTTAGCTTTCATAGCGCCTCTAATAGCAGCAGCATTTGTACCAGATGAACCACCAGAAGTAATAATTGTATTACCTTGCATAGCTAAAGCAGTAACAAGGGTTTCAATGATTTGTTGGTGTGTGATTGCAAGATTACGGCTACCGATAACTGCAATTTTTTTAGACGATTGGTGAATTGTAGCTAATTCCATTGCTAATTCATCAACAGTATCTGGAGAATCAGAACTTACTGTATCTAAATCATCAAGTGGAACCATAATTGTACTTTGGTTTTCAGAACCTTCGCCATCTAAGTTTACAATTCTATTGTTTTTTTCGTCTAACATATATCCTACCTTTTTTAATTGCAAAATTAATTATTTTAGTATAATAATAGTATCATAAAAGTTTTTTTTTGTGAATAGGGATATGGAAAATATATTAGATAAATTAAATGAAGAGCAAGTTGAAGCTGTAAAAGCTATGCAAGGACCTGTTTTAGTACTTGCAGGTGCAGGCAGTGGAAAAACTCGTGTTTTGACTTCAAGAATTGCGTATATAATTCAACATGGAGTTCCTCCCAGAGAAATTTTAGCGGTTACATTTACAAACAAAGCTGCTAAAGAAATGAGAGAACGTCTTGAAAACATGCTTGGAGAAAAAGCTGCTAAATATATGTGGGTAGGGACATTCCACAGTATTTGCGGGAGAATTCTAAGACAAGATATTGATAACTATACTTTCAAATCTTCAAATAAAAAACTTGATAAAAACTTTACTATTTACGATGAACAAGATGCTTTAAATGTTATTAAACAAGCGATTAAAAAATTAAATCTAGACGATAAAAAATATCAACCAAAAGTTATAAAAGCTCATATTTCAAACGCTAAAAACAAAATGATGGATGCATATACTTATGCAACTTATGCACGAGATTTTCTATCTCAAAAGATTGCTGATGTGTTTGAAATCTATGAAAACACTTTGAATAATAACAATGCTATCGACTTTGATGATATGCTTATGATTACAGTTAAACTCCTTGAACAATGTCCAGAAGTTAGACAAAAATATTATGACAAATTTAAACACATTTTGGTAGACGAGTTTCAAGACACCAACTTGGCTCAATACAGACTTGTAAAACAATTATATACAAATGGTCAAGAAGATTATGACAAAACCCGTTCACTATGTGTTGTAGGTGATGTTGACCAATCAATTTATAGTTGGCGTGGTGCTGATTACAGAATTTTGTTGAACTTTAAAAAAGATTTTCAAGATACAAAAATGATTAAACTTGAAAAAAATTATCGTTCAACTGAAAACATCTTGAAAGCTGCAAATTCAATAATTGAAAATAATGATGAGCGAGTAGATAAAGTTTTGCGTTCAACAAAGGGTTCTGGTGAAAAAATTGTTGTCTATGAAGCAGAAGATGAAGCAGATGAAGCAAACTTTATTGCAATGAAGATTAAACAAATAACTAATAAACAAGATTACAATAAATGTGCTGTTTTATATAGAACAAATGCTCAATCTCGTTCTATTGAAGAAGCTTTTATGGCTTCCTCAATTCCGTACAAAATTTATGGCGGTTTGAAGTTCTATGATAGAAAAGAAATTAAAGATATTGTTGCATATTTAAAACTTATCTACAATACAAATGATTCTGTAAGTTTTAGAAGAATTATTAATGTCCCAAAACGAGCAATCGGCGATACTACAATGCAAAAACTTCAAGATTTTGCAGACCAAAACGATATTAGCTTGTTTGAAGCAATTGACAGAATTGATGAAACAGATATTCAAAAGAAAACTCAATCAAAATTAAAAGATTTTCAAACTTTGATTTTAAAATTAAAAGATGCTGAAAGCAGATACAGTTTTGATGAATATATCGGACTTGTTATTGAAAAGAGCGGATATATTGCAGAACTCCAATCATCTAATAATCCAGATGATGAAACAAGAATTGAAAACTTACAAGAATTGGTTAACGTAGCAAGTGAATTTGAACCAGAAGAAATCGACAATACATTGGGTGAATTCTTGGCTCAAATTGCTTTGGTTTCTGATACAGATAATGTTGAACAAATTTCAAACAATGTTACACTTATGACTCTTCACTCAGCAAAAGGTCTAGAGTTTCCATACGTGTTCTTAGCTGGTTTAGAAGAAGGTATGTTTCCTCATTCAAGAACTTTTGAATCTAAATCGGAACTTGAAGAAGAAAGACGTCTTATGTACGTTGGTGTAACTCGTGCTGAAGAAGAATTGTTTATAACATACGCAAAAAGAAGACTTCTTTGGGGAGATTACAAATATAATCCTCCTTCAAGATTTTTAGAAGAAATTCCTTCAAGCGTTATGGATACAAGTTACAACGAAACAATGACTGCACCTTCAAAACCTGCATTCAAAAGAGCTGTTGAAACTATTAAAACTACAAGATTTAACGATGATGGTAGAATTATGTCATCTTCTGGTTTTGGTAAAAACTTTGTGGCTCCGCAAAATAGAGGTCTGGCTCAAAATACTCAAAAGAGTTTTGTTGTTCACAAACACAAAAATATTTCTGAAGGTGCAGGACAAATTCTAAAAAGAACGCCTATTTCAAGGGAAAAAGAAGAAGAAAAAATTAAAAAATTTTTTGAAGATAACAAAATCAAAAGAAAAATTGAAGAATCTAAACAGCGTGAAAAAGAGGCTCAAGAGAAAAAAGAACGTGAAATTCAAGAACATAATTCTTTTGAAATTTTTAATGCTGGGGACAGAGTATTTCACGAAAAATTCGGTATCGGAACAATTCTTGATGTAATGGAAATTGGCGAAAGCTCTATGTATACTGTTGATTTTGGTCGACAAGGTAAAAAAGCACTTGATACAAGTTATGCAAATTTAAAGAAATTTTAATATAACGTAAAGGAACTGATTTTTTTTTATTTTTTTCTTATAATATTTGTATGAGTGCAAGCGAGGAAAAAGTATGAAAAATGAATTAGACGGAAAAATTATTCCGACACACGATATCAAGTTATTTTCAGGAAGATCAAACCCTAAATTAGCCGAAGAAATAGCACAACACTTAGGTACAACTGTTGGACCTATGGTTATTAAAGATTTTTCTGACGGCGAAATTTATGTTCAAGTGCAAGAAAGTGTTAGAGGTGATGACGTATTTATCGTTCAACCTACTTGTAAGCCTGTAAACCAAAATTTAACTGAACTTTTAATCATCATTGATGCGTTTAAAAGAGCAAGTGCAAAATCGATTACAGCCGTAATTCCTTATTATGGTTACGCAAGACAAGATAGAAAAACTTCTGGTCGTGAAGCAATTACTGCAAAATTGGTTGCTGATTTGTTAACAACAGCAGGTTGCTCAAGAGTTTTAGCAGTTGATTTACATTCTGGTCAAATTCAGGGTTTCTTTAATATTCTTGTTGACCATATTTTTGCAACATCAATTTTGGTTAATCATATTAAAGAATTGGGTTTAAAATCAGAAGATTTAGTTATAGTATCTCCAGATACTGGCGGTGTTAAACGTGCAAGAAACTTCGCAAAAGACTTGAAATGTCCTTATGCGATTATCGATAAACGTCGTGATAAACACAACGAAGCAATCGCTAATTGCGTTATCGGTAATGTTAAAGGTAAAACTTGCGTAATGTGCGACGATATTATTGACACAGCTGGTTCTATAACAGAAGCTGCTAAATTGCTAAAAAAAGAAGGTGCAGAAGATATTTATGTTTGCGCTGTTCACCCAATTTTCTCAGGTCCGGCAATTCAACGATTGAATGATGCACCAATTAAAGAGGTTGTTATTACAAATACAATTCCTCTTGATACATCAAAATTACCTCCAAAAATTAAACAACTTTCTGTTGCTAATTTGTTGGCACAAGCTATTTCAAGAATTCATGATGATGAATCTATTAGTTCATTGTTCGGTTTTGAAAAAGAAATGAAAGTTGACTAAAAATCAGTACAAGAAAAAAAAGAGGCTCGATAATTTCAAGCCTCTTTTTTTTTCTTGTAAAGTTAAATTATTTCTTTGTTGCTGATTTACCAGCTTTTTTTAATTTAGCTTCTCTCGCAGCTTTTAATCTTGCAGCTTTAGCAGCTTTAGCGGCAGCTGCCTTAGCTTTTGCTGCGGCTAAGCTTGCCGGTGTAATAGGCGTTAATCTGCCTTTAAAATAAGCCTTTAACCAATATGTAATTTGGTATTCAAGTTCAGGATACCCTTTTAATAAAGTCATTCCCATTCCGCCTTTTGGCATATTTAAGGCATCAAAATTACCTTGTGCAAACTTTGCTAATTTTGATTGTTGAGAAATGGAAAGAGCATCAGTTGAGCTTGCTATTGCAAGGATTGGTGCTAATCCTATTTCTGTCATTGCAACAGGAATGTATAACCCTTTAATTGACATCATTGGGGAGAATAATACTAATGCCTTCGGTTTTACAGGTAGGGCTCTTGCAACAAGAATACCTGTATTCGCCCCAATATCGCTACCAATAATTGCATAATCACTAAAATTAAATCTTTTGTGTTTTGCTTTTACATATTGCATAACATACAAAACATCAGAAGGATACAATGCGTAAGTGTCATTTTTAAAATATTGCCAAGCTCTTTGTCTTAGTGTCTTTGTGTAAACACTTTTGCCATGACCTCTTAAATCCATACCAACTGTTGCAAATCCGGCATAATTTAATTTGTTTTCTAACCCTACAAATGAGGTGTGATTTCCACCTAATGAGTGTAATAAAATTACAACAGGGTATTTATCCATACGAGTTTTAGGATAAGAAACATACGCTTTGATTACAAACCCGTCTTTTGTTTCTACGTCGTATGTTTTGTGTACAACCGGATTAAACGGTTTAGCTGATTTTTTACTTGCATTTGCAGCGAAAACTGGAGTTATCGCAAACAAACATAAAATAATTAAAATAAATGATTTAATAAGTTTCATAAACATATTATACTCTAATTTGGTAATTTTGTTAACATATTGTTACAAAATACTCTAAAAAAAGTAAATTTTTTGAGAGAAAAATACTTATATATAATATAAGAGAGATTAAAGAGTTCAGAGGATTATAAATGTCAATAAAAATAGATGCAAATTTAAGTGTTTTACAAAATAAGTTAAGCATTTCTACTCAAAGAATGGAAATGTATGCTGAAAAAACAGTTGACCAAATTATTGAATCTGAAGCAAAAGCTGGTAATTCAAGAGCTGTTCAATATGCAAGAGAATTATATGGCAACTCATCTCAATTAGTTAAAGCATTCTCTCTTGATAATCCAAGCAATAAATTAGCTCTTCTTCAAGAAATGAATGAAAAAGACATCGCTGAACTTTTACCTCAAATTGAAGACCAAGGTTTGATGTTAGGTTTAAACTTTTTCACACAAGACAAAATGTTAAAATTATTAGAAGATGCTCCAATCGAAGAAGTTGTTAATATGACTTTAACAGTTTTACCTTTAAATGATGTTTTAGAAATGATTCCTTCTAAAGAATTAGACAAATTTGCCAAAAACAAAGATTTAGATAAAGATTTAGTTTTAGATTTTATCGGTCAATTACCTCCAGAAGTTTTGGCTCAAATGATTGAATCTGTAACTGGTGTGCCTCTTGAAGAAGAAAATTTGGATCCAAAAGAATTAACAAAGATGATTGCAGGTTTCGACAAAGATACATACCAAGATGCAATGGTTGCAATGGATTCAGATGCTTTAAGATCATTAATCGCTATGATGTCAAAAAAAGAGCCAGAAGTTTTACAATTATTTGATGCTAAAAACTATACAAAATCTTTAGCAACATTACAAAAACCTGATATGATGAAAGGCACAATCGCTTTAACTCCAGAAACAATGGTTGAAATGTTAGGAGAATTACCAAAAGAATTGATGGCAATCGTTGCAACTCAAGTTGATGCTAAAGACTTCGCAGAAATCTTAGTTAAAAAACACCAAGATATCTTAGAATCAATTATTGCTGCGTAATTTGATAATTAGATTTAATAAATTCAAGTAAGAACGTTAGGGCTTCCTCAGAAAATAGGAACTTTAACGTTCTTCTACTTAGATGCGAATTTAATTTTAATTCTTTAACTTCAATATTATATTTATTTTTAATAGCGATATAAGCTGTTCCCGCAGGTCTACCGCCAGCAGTTTGAGGACCTGCAACACCTGTTATGGATAAACAAATGTCTCTATTTGTTTTTCTGAACAATCCTTCAGCCATTGCCATTGCGCATTCTTTACTTATAACACCGTATTTTTCTAAAACTTCTCTATCAACACCTAAAGTATCAACTTTTGCATCTTCAGAATATGTAATAAAGTTTTCTTTAACGTATGTAGAGCTTCCGGAAATATCTGTAAGTCTAGAACTAATTAACCCTCCTGTACAACTTTCAGCTGTTGCAACAGTAAGCGAAAAACTGAACAATTGTCTTGCCACCGCTTGTTCTTTCTTAGAGGTTAATTGCATATATAAAATTTTTAAGTTTTCAAAAAATTTCTTCATTTGATAAAAATTTTATGAATAAATTAACTCATTGTCAACTAAAATATTTATAAAAAAATAATTCGAGTGTAAAATAAACACTTTAAAAATAAAATTTTTTGTTTTATAATTTGCATGTATGAAATCTTGAGAGGTAAGTTATGAAAAACAATATTAAAACTAAAATTGTTGCTACACTTGGACCAAGTTCAAATACAAAAGAAATGATTAAAGAACTTGTTGAAGCCGGTGTTACAATGTTCCGTTTGAACTCTTCACACGGTGATTTTGAACAACATTTAACAAACCTAAATTATATTAGAGAAATTGAAAAGGAATTAGATACATTAATTCCAGTGTTATTAGACTTGCAAGGTCCAAAAATCAGAGTTGGTTTATTAGATGAACCAATTAAAATTGAAAAAGACCAAGTGTTGAAATTTAGACATCAAGATAAACTGGAAAATGACATTATTCCTGTAGATTACGAAGGTATTGCTAAAGACGTTAATGTTGGTTCTAGAATTTTGATGGACGACGGTAAAATTTCATTAGAAGTTTTAAAAGTTGAAGGTGATATCGTATTTGCGAAAGTTATCGCTGGTGAATTGTTGAAGCAAAGAAAAGGTATTAATATACCAGGTTCTTGTGGTAGTATTCATGTTTTAACAGACAGAGACAAAGAATTCGTAAAATTCGCTATTGATAACAAAATTGATTATTTAGGTTTATCATTCGTAAGAAATGCAAAAGATATTACTGAATTGAAAAACTTAATTGAAGAAAACAAAGGAAAAATTAAAATTATATCTAAAATTGAAAAACCACAAGCAATCAAAAATATTGATGAAATTATTGAAAAATCATCAGGCATCATGGTTGCCAGAGGTGATTTAGGTATTGAAATTTCACCAGAAAAAGTTCCAATTGTTCAAAAAGAAATTATCAAAAAAGCAAATGCTCAAAGAAAAGCCGTAATCGTTGCAACACAAATGTTGGAATCAATGATTGAAAACCCAATTCCAACAAGAGCAGAAGCATCTGACGTTGCAAACGCAATCATTGACGGTACTGATGCAATTATGTTATCTGGTGAAACTGCTGCGGGTAAATATCCAATTGAAGCAGTAAAAATGATGACTTCTATTGCAGAAGAAATTGAATACAGCCGCTTAATGCAACATAACCATTACGATGCAGAAACTTTAGAAATTAATAAAAATGATAGTATCGCTATCTGTTCAGCTGTAATTGATATGGTTGATAAGATTAAAGTTAAAGCTATTATCACATTTACAGCTAGTGGCTATACTGCAAAATTACTTTCAAAAGCAAAACCTACTGTTCCAATTTTAGTATGTTGCCAAAGTAAGAGAAACTGCAGAAGATTAAAATTATATAGCGATATTTATCCTATTGATATTAATTTTGACGGTGAATTTACAGAAGAATCACTTAAAGAATTTAATAACGTATTAATTAACAAATACGGTTTAAAGAAAGGTGATACAATTATCTTCACTGGTGCAATTCCTGATTTAATGAGTGGTAAAACAAACTTCATTAAAATCCATGAACTTGGCTCATTAAGTTAATGTTTTTTAAAGAAATAATGACAATGAGACTCCCTTACGTTATGATTAATGTAAGGGAGTCGTTTTATGAATATCAAACTAGCACAAAAAGCCGTAAAAAAGAGCACTTTTTCAACAGAAGAAGATGAGTTTAATGAACTTTCAACATCTGCTCTTTTAGCAAGAAAATCTGTACCTTTATTACACAGAGAATTAGCTAATAACTATGTTTTAATCAAAAGAATTTATAAATTCCAAGCTGTTAAATCTGCATTGACTCAAGCAGATAAGTTAATGTTGGAAAAATATGATTTTCAACCTTTGGCAGAAACTTCAATTGAAAAGGTTAATAGAGAATTAGAATTAATGAGAAATATGTCGGCAAACGAAAATGAAGAAACAAGAAACGATTCAGACGAATTAATAAAAATCAGAACAAAAGAATTAAAATATATTGTTGCAAGTCGATATTCAAGTTTTTGCAGCGAATTAAATAACGGCTATATGGCGCTAGAAAGATATTTTGAAGAAATTTCAAAATATTATTCATAAAGGATAAACAATGAACAGAACTGATTTTGTTAATGCAAATAGAATTGTAATAAAACTTGGTACAAATACTTTAAGAAACGATAATGGCGAAGTTTCGCTACCTCGTATATATTCTTATATCGAAGATATTGCACACCTTGTAAAAAGCGGAAAAGAGGTTATACTTGTAACTTCTGGAGCTGTTGGTTTAGGTAGAAAGAAAATTAATCTTGAAAAAACAACTGATATCGTTGAAAAACAAGCATGTGCAGCAATTGGTCAAAGTAAATTGATGTCTTTGTACGAAGATGGTTTTGATACTTATAATGTTACTACGGCGCAAGTTTTATTAACAGAAGATGATTTTTCTCTAAGAAAAAGATATTTGAATTTGAGAAATACATTGAATAAATTGTTGGACTTGGGAGTTTTACCAATTATTAATCAAAACGATACTGTTTCAACAGTAGAATTAGACGAAATTTATCAAGATATGCAAGTTTGTTTTTCTGACAATGACAAGCTTTCTGCGCTTCTTACAAGTGAAATGGACGCTGACTTGTTGATTATTTTATCAGATGTTGATGGATTGTTTGATTCTAACCCTAAAGAAAATCTTAATGCAAAAATTATTACTGAGGTGGCTGAGGTTACTGATGAAATTTTAGAATTAGGAAAAGAGGCATCAGAAGGTGGACGAGGAGGTTTTCGTTCAAAACTTGAGGCGGCAAGATTAGTTAACAGATTTGGTGGAAAAGTCCTTGTTGCAAATGGTAAACACCCTTCTGTAATAAGAGAAATTTTCAGCGGAAAAGAAATTGGTACTGCGTTTTTACCAAATGAAGAAGGCTTATCAGAAAAGAAACGTTGGATTGGTTTTGCAACAAATATTATCGGTAGAATTGTAGTTAATAAAGGCGCAAAAGAAGCTCTTTTAAAGAGTTCTAGTATTTTGCCAATTGGGGTTACAAATATTATTAACGACTTTAAAAAAGGAGAAGTCGTTTCTATTCTTGATGAAATGGGAAACGAAATCGCAAGAGGTATGGTTAATTATAATTCCGAGGCTTGTCGGAAAATTATTGGCTACCATTCCGATGATATCTTAAAAATTTTAGGTTATAAAAATTATGATGCAATAGTAACGAGAGATAACATTACATTATTATGAACACAACAATAAATTTGATAGCTAAACAAGCTAAGCAAGCCTCAAATAAGCTTGCCACAATAGATAACAAAACAAAAAATAAGGTTTTATTGGCAATAAGAAATGCTTTGATTGCAAATCAAGAAAAAATTCTTGAAGAAAATGCAAAGGATTTAGAAAATGCTGTAAAACTTTTAGAAAATAACGAAATTAAGGCTTCTGTCTATAATAGATTGAAACTTGATGGGGATAAACTTCAAGACATGATTCACGAAATTGAAGGCGTTATTATGCTTGACGATCCAGTTGGCAAAGTCTTGATTGAAAGAGAATTAGACGAAAATTTGTTGTTGAAAAAAATAACTGTTCCAATAGGTGTAATTGGTGTTATTTTTGAGGCTAGACCCGATGTCATAACACAAATTTCAGCCTTGGCTATTAAATCAGGTAACGCTGTAATTTTAAAAGGAGGAAAAGAAGCTGTAAATACAAATAGAGTTCTTTTAGGTATCCTTAATTCAGCATTGAAAGCTTTTCCTGAATTTCCAGAAGGCGTTTTAAACCAAGTGTTTACGCATTCAGATGTTGAAGAAATGCTGAAAGCTGACGATGACATTGATTTGATTATTCCTCGCGGCTCAAATCATTTGGTTAAATATATCAAGAAAAATACAAATATTCCTGTGCTTGGTCATGCTGACGGTATTTGTCATATTTATATTGATGAAACTGCAAGCTTGGAAATTGCAAAAGCTGTTGTTGTAGATGCAAAATGTCAATATCCTGCAGCCTGTAACGCAGTTGAAACTTTATTGATTAATGATAAGTTCAAATGGACTGTGGATTTGCTTGCTCATTTAAAAAATAATGGTATTGAATTAATTGAAAAACCTACGACTTATGCGTACGAATATGGAGAAAAAAAATTAGCTTTACGAACTGTAATTTCCACAGATGAAGCAATTTTCCATATTAATAAATTTGGCTCTCATCATACAGATTGCATTATATCAAGAGATGAGGCAAATATTGCAAAATTTATGAACGAGGTTGATTCTGCTGGTGTTTATGCAAATGTTTCTACAAGATTTGCTGACGGTTATAGATATGGTTTCGGCGCAGAAGTCGGTATTTCTACGAATAAAACACACGCAAGAGGTCCTGTCGGGGTAGAAGGTTTGACTATATACAAATATACCCTAGAAGGTAAAGGTCAAATTGTTGCAGATTATGCTTCTGGTAAAAAATCTTTTCATCATAAGGACTTAATTTAATGAAAATCGGCGTTGTTGGTTTAGGGCTAATTGGTGGCTCAATTTTTAAGAAATTAAAGACCTTAAATTATGATGTGGTTGGAGTTTCTAATTCACAAAACGGTAAAGAACCTAATATTACAAATGATTTGAAGGCTTTATCTGATTGCGAAATTGTTTTTGTAGCAACTCTGATTAATAAAACTATTGAAAAACTCCACGAAATAGAAAAATTCGTTGATAAAAATACAATAGTTACTGATTGTTGCTCATTAAAAGAGTTTTTGGTTAACGAAAAGTTTGAATTTAATTTCGTACCATCTCACCCAATGGCGGGGACTGAGTTTCAAGGATATGAAAATTCTTTTGAGGATTTGTTTGTCGGGGCAAAATGGGTTTTGACACCAAAAAATGATGAAAATATTGATGCGTTAATTAATATTATTCGTGAACTCGGTGCAACTCCAATAATTACAACGGCAAAAGAACATGATGAAGCTGTAGCTTTGATTTCGCATATGCCAATGGTGGTTGCGCAAGCATTAGTTGAAACTATTAAGGATAATAAACTTGCTCAAAAGCTTGCCTCAAGTGGGTTTAGAGATATGACAAGACTTGCCCTTTCAAATATCGAAATGGCGCAAGATATGGTCGATTTTAATAATAAAAATATTGAAAATTCAATTCTAAAATTGTATTCAGAGTTGGGTGAATTAGTAAAAAATTATTCCAATAAAATTGAAAAGATTAAAGATTTTAGAACTATAATGTACAAAGACGGAAAGAACATTTTGTAAAATATTTAATAATTAAAAATGGGCGATTTTGATTTTATCAAAATCGCCCATTAAACATTGTCTTCTTTATTCTTTAATTTCGCCTTGTTGATTTTCAGGTGATTCAAGAGCCGCTTTTTGGCTATCTGTTAGAACCCCAGAAATACCAACTTGGTTTCTGCCGTGTTCTTTAGCATAGTACAAGCCGTCATCAGCAACTTTAATAAGTTCTTGGTTTGTTTCTCCGTCCATTGGATATGTAGAAACACCAACGCTGATTGTAACGTGTTTTTCTTGTGTTGCGTTCAATTTGAACATTCTTTCCGCAACTGCTTTACGAACCCTTTTTGCATTAAATAAAGCATCTTCTTTATCAGTATTTGTAAGGATAACGCTCATTTCTTCACCACCGTAACGACAAACTATATCTGTTGCACGAACGTTACGTTTAATAGTTTGAGCTACTTGTCTTAAAACTGCATCGCCGGCTTGGTGTCCGTATGTATCGTTGAAGCTTTTGAAGTGGTCGATGTCGACGATGATTAGTGAAACATGACCATTGTATCTTCTAGAGGCATCAATATTCATTTTTAATTGATCTTGGAAATATCTGTGATTGAATAATTCTGTCAAGCCGTCTGTTGTTGCAAGTTTGTATTGATAATCAAAGTCTCTTGATTTGATTATGTATTTGATAATGTAAGAAATTACAAAAATTGAAATTATTGCAATTATTGGAAGAACCAGGTCTAACCAGATATTTGCAAATAACATAATCAAATTAGCAAATATTGAATATGCAACTAATGTTGAAACAGCAGTTGTAATTGCAACTGAATTTGAATTTGTTCTTAAAACAACTGTACCAACAATTGCAACTAACAACAATGTAACTAAGATGTTTGTTGCAGGAGTAACTTTATGGATAAAGTTGTTATCAATAAAGTTGTTCATAAATGTTGCGTGAATTTCAACTCCAGGATAAGTTTCACCAGTACCAGTTACAGGAGTGCTCTTGATATCGCCTAAGCCTGATGTCGTTGTACCAATGAAGATAATTTTATTGTTGAAGTCGTATGTTTCTTTAATTTTTTCGCCATTCATTTGCATAACTAATTTATACAATGGAATATGCTGGAATGTTTTACCGTCAGATGGTCCGTACCAATTTAGGATTAAACCACCGTCATTGTTTACTGGAAGTTTTTTATTTCCAATAATAAGATTGTTGTTTTTATCTAAAGACACAGTGTTATAAGATGTTTTATCAAGTTTAGATTGATAATTTAATGCTGTTAAAAAGGCTAAGTTTGGATAGTAATCATTTTGATATTTAACTACAGCTGGGAATTCTCTGATGATACCATCAGCTGAACGAACAACGTTTAAGATACCAATTTTAATATTACTATTTAATATTTGAGAAATAATTGCTCTGCAGTTTGAATAAGTAATTGATTCAAAATCAACTGTAGATTTGTTGTTAACAGTAAGTTGTAATCTTGCAGGAAGATTAATAGGTTTTCTAACATCGTAATCCATGTTATCAAAACTCATACCTGTCATAACGTTGTCGTATGAATTCATGGCATGTGCTAATTTGTCGTCAGCTCCAACATTGTTTTTCATTGAAGAAACGAACATTAAATCAAATGATATTGATGTTGGATTTTGAGCTTCCAAATAATTAATTAAATCAGCATAAATATTACGAGGTAGAGGCCATTCGCCATATTTGTTAATCAAATACTCATAACTTGCATCATCTACTGTAATCAAGACGATGTCTTTGTTTGCATTGTGAACTTTTGATGTTACTTGAATTTTTTGTCTAAAATCGAAAGTTTTGTTTTCAACCATATTCAAAAAGTCATAAATATGTGTTACTTTTAATACAAAAATAAATACTGCAAAAATAACAGCAACTAAGCAGGCATACAAAGCAACAGTAACAAACTTATTATTTTTCAAAAAATCTTTTATATTTTCTAACATAATATACCCATATACTAATCATTAACGTCTATGATTAGTATATATTGGACATTGCATGTTTGCAAGAAAAAGTTTGCCTATAATAGATTTTTCAAAAATATGATTGTTTACTTTTAGGACATCCGTGGTATGAGCTAACTCATCTGGTTTTTTTAAATAATTTAATAAACATTCTTCGTGTATATTCATCATATTATTATTGTCTAATAAATTTTAATTTAGACATCAATCCTTAGATGAATTTTATAGGTGTACACCCTCGATTAAATGTATGAAAACATTCGTAAACAAAGTTTGAGAAATTTAAAAAAGTACTTGATAAATTAAATTTAGAGTATATTATATATGTATATAAAGACGAAAAGTGAGGTACAAAATGAAAGACGGAATACATCCAGATTATAAAAAATGCACAATCAAATGTGTATGTGGCAATGAAATTGAAACAGGTTCAGTAAACCAAAACATGACAGTTGAAATTTGTAACAACTGCCACCCATTCTATACTGGTCAACAAAAAATTCTTGACTCAGAAGGTAGAGTTGAAAGATTCAAAAAAAGATACGGTCAAAAATAAGATTTTTTATTGTATCTTTAAGAAATTTAAAATTATATCCGATTTTCAAAAAATCGGATATAATTTTTTTTATTGAGAGGAGAATTTTATGAACGACAATAAGCCAATAGTGCATTTAATCTCTAAACCAGAGAACATGCTTAAAACTGTTTATACTGCATGCAGAACTTGTTACAGCGCTGATATGCCATTTAATATTTATGAAAATGCAGATGATGAAGAAAAAATGTTAAAACTTGTAAGTAGAATTATTTCGTCAGGTCATTATTCTACAATTGAACATATTCAAGTAAGTTTTGCTATTTCAAATGTTTCAAGAGCATGTACTCACCAGTTGGTAAGACATAGACACATGTCATTTTCACAAAAATCTCAAAGATATGTTAAAGAAAAAGGTCAATTTGATTACCTAATTCCGCCAACAATTGAGAAAAATCCTGAATTGAAAGAAAAGTTTGAAAACTTTATGCAAGAAATTTCAAATAAATACTTAGAGTTTACAGAAGCAGGGATTCCTGCAGAAGACGCTAGAGCAGTTCTTCCAAATGCTTGTGCAACATCATTAGTTGCTAGTTTAAATTTAAGAGAGCTTATTCATATTGCTAATTTGAGACTTTGCACAAGAGCTCAATACGAAATCAGAACAATGGTTAAAATGATGTGCGATGAACTAATTAAAACAGAACCATGGTTAAAGGAGTACTTAGTTCCTAAGTGTGAATCAAATGGTTTTTGCGATGAAGATAAATGTTGCGGACGAAAACCAAAACTTGAAGAATTGAAAAAATAATAAAAAAAGAGTGGCGACTTTTTCAAAGTCGCCACTCTTTTTTTTATTTTGAAACTTGTCCGAAGAATTGTTTTGTTATTAGTTGAGAATATTTATCACTTTGGTTTGCTGAAATTAAGATTTTGTTGTTTTCGCCTTTCGTCTCAACTACCGCAATCATTCCGCTTAGGGTTCCCATTGGTAATTTTCTTACTTTTGCTGTAAATTTTGCGCATGGAACCTTTTTACCATATGCTTTGATTGTTCCTTGTTCTGTGATTTTAAATTCGCTCGGAGTGATAGATTTTGCACGTTGTTTTTTTATTAATCTCATCATTTTGTCTTCTAGGTCATCACTTTTTATATCAGCTTCGGTCAATAATTGTTCTTTTGTATCAAGGATAATAAATTTTTGTCCGCTAGCATTATGTTCTGCTAAAATGCCTTTATATCCAAAGAAATTCATTGATTTATCGATTTCAAATTCTGAATCGAGTTTTGAAAAATCGCCTAATTCTGAATTATTTTCAAAAGGTTTTTTGTTGCCTAAATAATTATTAAAGTTCTGACTAACCCAATCTGGACCGCCAATAGATACAAAACCTATTACTGCGAAAGATAAAATTAGCATATTTATAATTTTTTTAAAGCACCCCATATTGAAATCCTTGTTACTTTAAAATAATATATATCTAGGGATATATTATAATAATGACAAAACAAGAAATCAACTACATAAAAAGTTCAGATGTAAATATTGATGATGCAACTCCAGTAATGAAGCAGTATTTGGAGATTAAAAGAGAACATCAAGATGTTATTCTTTTGTATCGACTTGGCGATTTTTACGAAACTTTTTTTGAAGATGCTCTTACAATGTCAAAAGTTTTAGAGATTACACTTACTGGTAAAGATTGTGGACAAGTTATTGGAAGAGTTCCGCTTGCGGGTATTCCTGCAAAAGCAATTGACGGGTATTTAGAAAAATTAATTAATAATAATTATAAAGTTGCAATTTGCGAACAACTTGAAGACCCTAAATCTGCAACAGGTCTTGTAAAAAGAGGTGTTACAAGAATTGTTACAACAGGAACTTTAACAGAAGGTGAACTTCTTCAAAAAGATAAAAATAATTATATTTGTTCAATGGTTGAGGATAAAAAGTCTGGGTTGTATGGTTTTTGTTATGCAGATATTTCAACTGGTGAATTTAAACTTACGCAAGCCTCTTTTGACTTAATCAGAGGTGAACTTGCACGTATCAACCCTTCTGAAATCATTGGACCTTCTAAAGATATGAAAGTTCAACCTTTTCAAATCGTTCCAGAAAAAAAAATTGATTTACCTGATGAAGTAGTTGAAAGATATAACTGTTCAATGATTCCAAGCAATGTTTTTGAAGAAAAATTTGCTTATAATAATTTGAAAAGTTTGTATTCTGTTCAAACTCTTGATTCGTTTGGCTATAACGATTATAAAGTAGGCTTTAGAGCAGCGGCAGCGTTGTTATCTTATATTTGGGAAAACTTAAAAGATAATTTTGCAAAATTCGATAAATTAGCTACGTATGAGCTAAAAGACTTTGTTATTATTGATTCTGGTACGAGAAGAAATTTAGAATTAACAGAGACTCTTCGTGAACGTAATAAATATGGTTCCCTACTTTGGGCAATTGATAAGACAAAAACAAATATGGGCGCAAGACTTTTGAGAAATTGGATTTGCCAACCCCTTAAAAATCTTGATAAAATTAACGAAAGATTAAATATTGTTGAAGAACTTATTGAAAAGAGTGATATTAGAAATACACTACGTGATAAGTTTGAAGGTGTTTATGATATTCAAAGAATTGCTACAAAAATAAACAATAATACGGCAACGCCAAGAGATTATATAAGTTTAAAAAATTCTTTGTATAATATTCCAGATATCGCTCACTTGGCTGACGAACTAGAATGTCCTATTTTAAATATTGTCAAAGAAAAAGAAGTTGAACTAACAGAACTTTGCCATATTATTGAGCGCACGATTGTAGATGAACCTCCTATTCAAATTAAAGACGGTGGAATTATCAAAGAAGGTGTTAATGGTGAATTAGACTACCTAAAAAATGCAGTTGAAAATCAAGAAGAATGGTTAAGAAATTTTGAAGAAGAAGAACGAGAAAAAACAGGTATTTCAAAGTTAAAAGTCGGCTATAACAAAGTCTTTGGATATTTCATTGAGGTTACAAATTCATTCTTAAATCTTGTCCCAGAAGATTATATTAGAAAGCAAACTTTAACAGGTGGCGAAAGATTTATTACAGATAAATTAAAAAAACATGAAGATATAGTTTTAACTTCTCAGTTTAAGTCTAAAGAACTTGAATATAAATTATATTCTGATTTTAAAAACTATACGAAAGAATATGTTGAAACAATCCGTAAAGTTGCTGAATGTATTGCTGAATCAGACGTTTTGGCAAACTTTGCCCAAATTAGTCTGGAAAACAATTATGTAAAACCTGTAATTGACGATTCTCAAGATTTCTTTGTTAAGAATGGTCGACACCCTGTGTTAGAAAAAATTCTACCAATGGGGACTTATGTTTCTAATGATTTAAACTTATCAAAAAATGATACAGAATTTATGATTTTAACTGGTCCAAATATGGCCGGTAAATCTACTTATATGCGTCAAAATGCGCTGATAATCATTTTAGCTCAATGCGGTTGCTTTGTTCCAGCAGATAGTGCAAAAATAGGTATTGCGGATAAAATTTTTACAAGAGTGGGCGCAAGTGATGATTTGACGTTAGGTCAATCGACGTTCATGGTTGAAATGATTGAAACTTCTTATATCTTGAATACGGCAACAGAAAAAAGCTTTATTTTACTAGACGAAATAGGTAGAGGCACAAGTACCTATGATGGAGTTGCGATTGCATGGGCTGTTGCTGAATTTATTGCTACAAAAATTCAAGCCAGAACTATATTTGCAACACATTATCATGAATTAAACGTTATGACTAAAACTTATCCTATGATTAAAAATTATAGAATAACAGTTGCTGAACAAAATGGTGAAATTGAGTTTTTGAGAAAAATTGTTCAAGGTGGCGCAAGCCAAAGTTATGGTATTCAAGTAGCAAAAATGGCGGGACTTCCAAAAGAAGTTGTAAATCGTTCTATGGACTTGATGACAAAAATGCAAAAAGATTTTTCTAAAAA
This sequence comes from uncultured Candidatus Melainabacteria bacterium, assembly GCA_934700335.1. Classification (GTDB taxonomy): domain Bacteria; phylum Cyanobacteriota; class Vampirovibrionia; order Gastranaerophilales; family Gastranaerophilaceae; genus UBA791. The sequence continues at coordinate 41,128 of CAKUXM010000012.1, forward strand.
TCTTACTCAACGCAAAAAAACACTTTCTAATACTGAAGACGAAACTCAACTTAACTTGTTTTAACATATTTGTTATAAATCCTTTGATAATGATACAATTAAAGAAAGAATAACTGTATGTTAAAGAGGGAGAAATAACATGGACAAAAAACAAGCAAAAGTTATAAAAGATGCGTTGAAAACTCTTGGTAAAAAGAATTTAGCGTTAATTATTCACGGCGGTAGTTTTCCTGCCAGAAAAGGGGAAAATACAGGTTTTGGTTCACCAAACTCAAATGGAGCAAAAGATTTAATTGACTACGCTTCAGGCTTGTTTAATTCAATCCAACTTGGACCTGCTGGTAAAACAAAAATTTGTGATTCTTCTCCATATACAAGTACAATTTTTTCAAACAACCCTCTTTTCGTTGACTTAAAACAATTGACTACAAAAGATTGGGATTATATTTTGTCAGAAGAAACTTTCAACAATATCGTTGAACAAAATCCTAATAAAGACGTTGCAAAGACAGCTTATTCATACATTTACAAAGCTCAAAATGCAGCTTTAAAAGAAGCTTACGACAACTTTAAAACTAGCGAAAATCTTAAAAAAGCTAGAAAAGAATTTGAAGTATACAAATTAGAAAATAAATACTGGTTAGAAACTGATGCTTTGTATTCAGCATTAAGTATTGAACATAACAATGATTACTGGCCATTATGGCAAAATGAAACAGATAAAAATTTATATGACCCAAAATCATATGAAGACCAAGAAAAAAATTCACATAGATTAGATGAAATTGAAGAAAAATATAAAGACGAAATTGATTTTTATATGTTCATTCAATATGTGATTTCAAAACAAAACGAGGATACAAAACATTACGCAAAATCTAAGAAAATCAAAATGATTGCAGATAGACAAGTTGCCTTTTCTGACAGAGATACGTGGGCTTATAAATCATTATTCTTAGAAGGTTGGTCATTAGGTTGCCCTCCAGATTATTTCTCAGCAAATGGTCAAGCTTGGGGCTTCCCTGTTATGAATCCTGAACTTTTATTCAAAAAAGATGGTACTTTGGATAAAGGTGGAGTTTTGATGAAAAACTTATTCAAAAAAATGTTCAAAGAAAACCCTGGTGGTGTTAGAATTGACCACATTGTAGGTTTAATTGACCCATGGGTATATCGTTCAAATGCAACACCAAGAATTGAAGACGGTGCAGGTAGATTGTATTCTTCTCCTGAACACCCGGTTCTTTCAAAATACGCTATTCCTGCAGAATCTGATTTGAACACAGATGTTACTGCCGATAATGAACAACGTGTTAAAAAATTAACTGATAAACAAATTAAGCTTTATGGTCGCTTGATTGAAAAAATAGTTATTGCGGCTGCTAAAGAAGAAGGCTTGAGCAAAAATGATATCGTTTGCGAAGATTTGGGTACATTGACAAATCCAGTTGCTGCGGTTATGAAAAAATATGACTTGCTTGGTATGAGACTAACTCAATTCGTTGTTCCAGATATGGAAGATCACCCATACCGTATGAAAAATGTGCCAAAGAAAACTTGGATGATGGTAGGTACTCATGACAATCAACCAATTAAACGTTGGGCCGATGCTTTGGTTAATACTCATGAAGCTTATTTACATGCCAAAAATCTTGTAGAAGACGTTTATCCATACACAGATAACAAAGATGATGTTATTGTTAAATTAACTAAAGATTCTAATTTCTTAGCAGAAACAAAATTGATTGAATTATTTGCATCAAAAGCAGAAAATATTCAAATCTTCTTTACAGATTTCTTTAATATAAACGAAACATACAATGTTCCAGGAACTTCTGGCGATAAAAACTGGTCATTACGATTAACAGATGATTTTGCAAATCTTACACCAATCAATATGCCACATATCCTAAAACAAGCTATTTTGGCGAGAGGTGAAGAATTTGCTCATAAAAACCATAAATTAATTGAAAAATTAGAAGAACTATGAAAAAACTTTTATTAATATTTTTTGCGGTTTTAATGTTTGTTTTGCCGGTGAGTGCTGAACAAATCTCTAATGATGCAAAATTAGAGTATAATCATGGCATAGACTTTTATAAAAATGGTGAATATGATAAAGCAATGGCAGCGTTTCGTCGTGCAATTAATCTTTCACCAGATTATATAGATGCGTATTATAATTTAGGCACAATTCTTGAGTACTTAAATCAATATGATTATGCGCTAGAAATGTTTAAACAGATTATATTAAGAAACCCAGAGGATTTTGAAGCGGTTTATAAAGCTGGGCAAATGGCAGTGCGAACAGGTGATTACACAAATGCTGTTCAGTATTTAAACCTTGTTCCTATGCAGTCAAAATATTATAATTCAGCAAAAGATTTGCTTAAACAAATTGGTACAAATGATTCCAGGCTAAATTCTCAAAAACCTTCTGAAAACATAAATAGAGATACTAATTTATTTGAAAAACTTGCGAGCCCTACCGGTGTTGTTACAGATGTTTATGGTAACATTTATGTCGCTCATTTCTCAAATAACGAGATAACAAAAATTGATATAAATAACACAAGAATGACTTATGCTAAAGATTCAAAAATTAATGGTCCAATTGGTATGACTATTGATTTAGAGGGTAATATTTATGTTGCAAATTATAATGCAAATAATGTGATAAAAATTAAACCTAATAGAGAAATCTCTGTTTTGATTGGGAATATAAAACAACCTTATGGCTTGTTTTTAAGAGATGATGTTTTGTACATTTCTCTGCAAGGTCAAAATGCTGTACTAAAATATAGATTAAATTTCTAAATTCTGCTTAAAAAATTTTTTATGATAAAGATAAGGAAAAAGAGAGACAACTGTCTCTCTTTTTCCTTAGATATTTCATTTCTTTATCTCATTTATTTTAAATCTTACTTAAA
>CAKUXM010000013.1 GCA_934700335.1 uncultured Candidatus Melainabacteria bacterium
ACGCATGTACGTTAACAAATGTTGATACTTTTCTATTTAATTTTTTCTTTCCGTAATATATTAAAGTATTTTTGTTCAAAAAAATTGCCTTTTAATCTATTATTGACTTTTAAGCTGTTACAATTCGTAATAAATATTCATATATTAGCATTTGTTGTATAATAAAGTCGTATTAGTAAGGGATAGAAAAAGATGCAAAATTATCATTTTATAGCAATTGGTGGTATTGGTATGAGTGGATTAGCCAAATACCTATTAGAAGAAGGTTTTTCAGTTACAGGTTCAGATGTTGTTTCTAGCAAATACATATCTGAACTTGAAAAACTAGGTGCAAAAGTTCATATCGGACATGACGAAAAAAATGTTCCAGAAAACTCAATTGTCGTTGTAAGTTCTGCAATTAAAGAGTCTAATCCAGAACTAAAAAAAGCAAAAGAACTTGGTTTAAAAATCTACCATCGTTCAGATTTATTAAAAGAAATTTCTGAAAAATCAAATTGCTTCATCGGATTTGCAGGTTGCCACGGAAAAACTACAACAAGTGGACTTGCAAGTTATGTTTTAGAAAAGTCATCTTACAATCCTTCATTTGTCGTTGGAGGTATTCTTCCTGAAATTAATACAAATGCTAAACATCAATCTAACGATGTTTTTATTGCAGAATTAGATGAAAGCGACGGAACAATTCAAAAATATTTGCCAGATATTTGTGTAATCAACAACCTAGATGAAGATCACGTTGATTTCTACACAGAAGGTGTAAAATCAATGATTAAAGTATTTAACAACTTTATTTCAAAATTAAAACCTTCATCAAAAGTTCTAATAAATATAGATTGTGAACACACATTACAACTGGAAGGCAAAGATTTTATCACATATTCTTGTACTAAAGATGCAAACTTTGTAGCTAAAAATATTTCATTAGGTGCTGGTATAACAGAGTTTGACCTATACCATAACAATGAGTTTTTAGTTAAACTATCAACAAAAATGATTGGTATGCACAATGTATACAATACTTTAGCCGTTGCAGCAGCGTTAATTGAAGCTGGATATGACATAAACACTTTAAAAGATGCTTTTTCAACATTTACAGGTATGAAAAGAAGATTTCAACTAGTTGGTGAAGTCAAAGGCGCTCTAATTTACGACGATTATGCTCATCACCCAACAGAAGTTAAATCTTTATTATCATCTTTAAGTGCATTCAAAGATAAAAATGTTATCGCTGTATTTCAGCCTCACAGATATACTCGACTTCAAAAATTCTGGAAAGAATTTATTGAAGCTTTAAGACCAGTAAACAAAGTTGTAATTACAGATGTATTTGCAGCATCAGAAGATGTTATTGAAGGCGTTAATTCAAAAGTGCTAACAGAACACTGCAAAGAAGAAGGTATCAATGTTGAATACATTGCTGGAGATATGAAAACTGTAGCGCAAACATTATATCCGGAAATCACTTCAAATGATGTGATTATCGGAGTTGGAGCCGGAACAATAACTCAACTTGGTCCAGAATTATTAAATTTAGATAAGGAATAGATTTTGGATATAGAAGTAAAACATGACATTGAGTTAAAAGAAGTTTCTTATTTTAAAATTGGTGGCAAAGCGAAAAATCTTTACTATCCAAAAAATATTGATGAATTCGTATATCTTTTATCAAATTTAGAAAAACCTCTTGTATTTGGAGGATTTTCAAATGTTTTATTTTCTTCTTCTGGTATAAGGGAAGATTTAATTTGTACTCAAAAGATGAACGAATACAAAATTGAAAAAACTCATGTAAAAGTTTCTGCTGGAGTAAGGGGTGCTGTTATATCAAGAGCTTGTATGGAAAATTCATTGACAGGTTTTGAATTTATGTCTGGCTTTCCAGGCTCAATTGGTGGAAACATTTATATGAATGCCTCAGCGCATAAGCAATGTATTTCTGACCATTTATGTTTAGTAAAAGTTTTCGACACTGAGACAAAACAAATTTTAGAATTAACAAAAGATGAGCTTGGCTTTGATTACAGAACTTCAATCCTGCAAACAAAGCCATACATACTTCTTGAGGCAGAATTTGAACTTTCAGAAGGTAACAAAGAAGAAATACAAAACACAATTATTCAAAACAGAGAATTTAGAAAAGTTCATCAGCCACAAGCATTACCAAATGTAGGAAGTATTTTTAGAAATCCAACAGGTGATTCTGCAGGTAGAATGCTTGACGAAATTGGTGCAAAAACATTATCAGTTGGCAGCGCAAGAGTTTTTGAAAACCACGCAAACTTTATTATAAACACTGATAATGCGACATCTACAGATGTTTTAGAATTGATGCTAATCATGCAGAATAAAGTTAAAGAAAAATTTAATGTAAAACTACGACCAGAAGTAAAATATTTTGGTGAAATGACAGATAGGGAGAAAGAAATATGTACAATATTGTTCCAAAAATAGATAAAAATGCCCGTATAGCAGTGCTTTGTGGCGGTATGTCATCAGAAGCAGAAGTTTCAAAACGTTCAGGCAAAAATTGTTTTGAAGCTTTAAAAAGATTAGGTTATGTAAACGCAGAATTAGTTTATGTGGACGAAAATATTGCACAAGTTTTAAAAGATAAAAAAATCGAATACGCATATATTGCGCTTCATGGTAAATACGGAGAAGATGGTTGTATTCAAGGATTATTAGAAATCTTAAAAATCCCATACACAGGTTGTAGTGTAATGTCATCTGCAATTTGCATGAATAAAGAATATACAAAACGCATTTTAGCAACTTGCCCAGAAATACCATTAATCAAATCAGTTTTCGTAAGAAAAGGTGATAACGTTAAAGAAAAAACAAAAGATTTAAAATATCCATTAATTACAAAACCTGTTTCAGAAGGTTCAAGTTTTGGTATGACAAAGGTTAACGCTCCAGAAGAATTAGAAAAAGCTTATGAAGAAGCTGTAAAATACAACGCAGATGTTTTAATTGAAGAATTTGTTAATGGATTTTTCGTAACCGTTGGGGTTTTAGAAAACGAAGGGAAACCATTTGCGACAGAAATCTTACAAATCATGACAAAAACTGAGTGGTATGATTTTGATGCAAAATATACAAAAGGGCTTTCAGAATTTATTCTACCGGCAAAATTATCACCAGATGCGACTACAAAAATTAAAGATTTAGCTGTAAAAGCTCACGTAACAGCTGGTTGTAGCGGAGTTTCAAGAGTAGATTTCATGGTTGAAGGGGAAACTCCTCACTTCCTAGAAATCAATACTAGTCCAGGAATGACAGACACAAGTGATTTACCTGCTCAAGCATTGGCAATTGGAATTGATTATGATACACTTGTATTGTCAATATTAAATAGTTGTGGGCTAAATAAATAACGATGTCTGATGAAAATGATGATTTAGTTTATAGAGAAGAATTTATCAAACAAAGAATGTTGCAAAACAAAAAAGAAAGACATTCTAGAAAGTCTTTTACTTGGCTGAAACGTTTTAGAAAACTTTTACGTTTTTTAATGGTTATCGCATTAATCTTTGGTTTATTCTGTTCCCTAAAACTAAAATATTGGTATATGAGTAAAAATGCTTTCAATAGTGTTAAGAATGGCTCTTTGGAAATTGTAAACAACAATATCGTGCCTTCTGTTAAAATATTAAGAGCATTGAGACAAAATCCTGTTCCAAATGTACCAATTTATCTTTACAATACAGACGTTTTGAAAAAAGATATCTTGTTATTAGACCCAATCGAAGACGTATATATACGTCGTTTTTGGCTTCCTGCAAGATTATTAATTATAGTCAGAGAAAGAAAGCCTATTATAACAATTGCTCCAGCACCAGATGTTGAACCTATTGCATTCTTTGCGAAAGGTGGAAAACTTATAGGTAAAGACTATTTGCCACTTGACCCTAAATATAAAACTATACGAGTTTTATCTTATGGAGTTAGAGGCGACGATTACAGACAATGGAATCCCGACAAAGTTGCAACGATTGAAAGACTTGCTAAATCAATAGAAGCTTCTTCAAAATCAAACATTGAATACATTGATTTTAGAAACCCTAAAGATGTTTATGTTAAACTACCTGAGGTTAATATTAGACTAGGTGAAGTTGATGAAAGTATCTACAAACGTATAAAACGACTTCCTTCTATTTTGCCTCAAATTGTTAACTTAGATAAGAAAATTAAATATTTAGATTTGCGTTGGGATAACGCAAATTATATCAAATTGGAGGATTAGGTATGAACGTTAAAATTTTTCAACTAAAACTAAAATATGCAGATTTTGCATACAACGAAAAAGTATTAGACAAGAATTTAGATTTTGACGGATTATCGGTATTCCCTTCTTTAAAATTTTCAAAAAAATCATTTGATTATTATGAAAAAATTGCTTTAAAATATCCTAACAAAACTTTAGTTTTTGGCACAATTTTAGTTCAAAACGGCAAAGTTTATGATGTAAAAAATGATTACTTTGAATATGACAACAAAAAAATCTATGTAAGTGAAAAATACAGTGAAAACATCAACTGCGACTTGTACATCTTAGCTAAAAACAGTTATTTTACAATCAAAGGCGCTGAAAGTTTAATTGAAAACATCACAACTCATACTGATTTTATTTTTGTAAACCCTGTTATGATGGCAGATGAAAATATTTATGCTGGTCAAAGTTTCGTTAAAAACAAAGACAATGAGCTTGTAATTCAGTTACCAATTTGTGAAGAAGCAACTTATGAGGTTGATTTTAAAAACATTGTAGAAGAAGAATTTTCATCAGACGAAGAACAAGTTTATAAAGTTTTAATTTACGCACTAAGAGAATACACAGAAAATTGTGGATTTAAAAAGGTTATCTTGGGCTTGTCAGGAGGTATTGATTCTGCTCTAACAGCTGTGCTTGCAAAAGATGCGCTAGGTGCTGAAAATGTTCACACAGTAATGTTACCTTCAATGTATTCATCAGAAGGTAGCATAAAAGATTCTCAAGCTTTAGTTGATAATACAGGTATTTCAACAGAAGAAGTTTCAATTACACCTTTATTTAACTGCTTTATGGAAAATGTAGCAAAAGAAAACAAAGGCGATTTAGCAGAAGAAAATCTTCAATCACGTTTAAGAGGTGTAATCTTAATGTTTAAAGCAAATAGAGACGGATACTTACTACTTTCAACAGGTAATAAATCAGAAGTTGCAACTGGTTACGGGACACTTTATGGCGATATGTGCGGGGGCTTAAACCTAATTGCCGATTTAACAAAAACAAGGGTATATGCTCTTGCTAATTGGTTAAATAGAAATGGTGAAGTTATTCCACAAAATATCATTACAAAAGCGCCATCTGCAGAGCTTAGACCAAATCAAAAAGACCAAGACTCTTTACCAGATTATGCTGTACTTGATGATATTATTACAATGTATTTTGAAGATGAAGATTCAGTTGAAGATATCTACGCAAAATACGATAAAGAACTTGTTGATAACGTTATAAAAAAATTCTATCATAATGAATTCAAACGTCGTCAGGGTTGCTTGGGTATAAGACTTACTGAAAACTCTTTCTGTGCAAATCTAAAATTGCCTATTACATCAAAGGATTACTAAAATGAAACCAATAATATTAGCATCAGGTTCTCCTAGACGTAAACAAATACTTGAAGAGATGGGTTTAACTTTTGAAGTCGTCAAATCTCCATTTGTTGAAGAATTTGATCATGAGCATTTTTCATACCAAGAAATTGAAAGACTTGCTTTCGGTAAATCTCGTGCTGTTGCGGATATGAGGAATGACGATGTTCTTGTTATTGGGGCAGATACGGTTGTTGTACTTAATGACAAAGTTTTAGGCAAACCAAAAGATTTTGATGAAGCAAAACTGATGCTTAAAATGCTTTCAAACAAAAAACATTTTGTTGTAACTTCAATCTGTGTTATTGATGCGTTTTCTGGCAATACGAGCATAAATTCTACTACCAGTTACGTAGAATTCAACGAACTTACCGACACAATGATTGAAGATTATATTAACACCTGCAAACCTTATGATAAAGCTGGTTCTTACGGTATACAAGAACTACCGCCTACATTTGTTAAGAACATAGACGGTAGTTACGAAAATATTATTGGGTTATGTCCTCTCGCTTTGACTAAGCTATTGCAGGAGTTTTAACTTTTACAGACAATGAAATTCTTTTATCAGTTGGATTGAATTTTGTAACTTTAGTTTCAATCTTATCCCCAACTTTTAGAATTGTATTGTGTTCGTTTTGATATTTAAGAACTTCATCTTGTGGTAATAATGCTTCAACGCCATCATACACTTCTACAAAAGCTCCAAAGGGTTTAAGTCTTGTAATAAGACCTTCTTTAACAGAACCTTCTTGAATTTCATTTTCAGCTTCAATCCAAGGATCGTTTTGTAGAGATTTTAAACTCAAGCTAACTCTTTGTTTTTCATTATCAATACTGATAACTTCAACTTCGATTTTTTCGCCAAGTTTAACAACATCTTTTGGGTGTTCAACCCATTTCCAAGACATTTGTGATAAAGGTAATAAACCATCAATTCCACCTAAGTCTACGAAAGCACCAAAGTCTGCAATTCTTACAACTTCACCTTTTAGGACTTGTCCTACTTCAATTTGAGAGAATGCGTTTTGTTTTGTTTCTTCATCAGAATCGTTTAATGCTTTTTTGTTAGATAATACTAAGTTGTTTTGTTGAGCATCAATAGTTAAAATTCTCAATTCTAATTTTTCACCAACTTCGTATTCATTTTCTCTGATTGCAAGTTGACTTGTAGGTACAAAACCTTTCAACCCTTGAATATCAACAAGAACACCACCTCTAGTTTTGTTAGAGATTACGCCCATGATAATTTCATTATTGCTTGCAATTTGTTCTAATTCTTTCCATACGTAAGCTTGTTCAACTCTCTTACGAGATAGAATAAACTTACCATCTTCATCTTCTTGTTCTCTTAATATAAAGAACTCATAAGATTGACCCAACGCTAAAACGTCTTGTATTTTTTGATTTTCTCCAAGATTAACTTCTTTTTCTGAAACACTAGCTGTAGATTTGCTACCAATTTCAACGATTGCACCATCTGCATCGTATCCGCAAACTGTTCCGTTTACTAAATCACCTTTTTTGAAGTTGTGTTCGTATTTAGACAACAACATTTCAAACTCGTCATTTGACATAACTTGATTAACCATATACTCTCCAAATATCAAAATATAACACTAATACTTATATTTTCACTCAAAGATACTTGGCATGGTTGAAATACAAGGTAAAATTTTACATAACTTATTAAACTAAATCAACAACGCTAACACCGTCTCCGCCTTCAGAAGTTTCACCAGCTCTATATGCAGAAACATAAGGTGAAGTACTAATATAATCTCTGATAGAAGATTTTAATGCTCCTGTTCCGTGTCCATGAATAACGTATATCGGTGTTAAATTGTTTAAGCTTGCTTTATCTAAAAATTCTTCTAACAATTCTAAAGCGTCTTGCACTCTATAACCTCTTACATCAAGAGTGTTTGATAAGCCTTTGTAATTGTGTTCAAAAGAATTAATTGCAGCTACTCTAAGTTTTGGTTTTTTAGCCAAAGTTTTATCTAATCTTGTTAATTTTGAACATTTAACTTTAGTCTTGATTTGACCCATAAGAACTTCTACATTTCCGTTCTTATCAGGTAGACTTGTAACAACAACTGGTTGATTAATATCTTTAATCATAATAGTGTCGCCAATTTTAACTTTGCTAAAGTCTAAATTATCATAATCTTCGTTTACATCAGCAGATGACACTTGTGATTTAAAGCCATCTTCTAATTGTGAAATCTTAGTATAAGAGCGTCTTATTGCTTGTTCATTTCTGTTGTGTTTTACGTCATCTAAAATAGAACGTAATTCGTTTTTAACAGTTGTTAATTCAGTATAAAATTTGCGTTCAACGTCTTTAATAGTTTTCTTTTTGTTTCTATTGATTTCTGTAACTTTAATTTCAAGTTCTTCTTTTAAAACTTGTGATTCCTGCTTCATAGCTTCAACTTCTTTTAAATTTCTGTCTAATTTTTGTTGAGTTTCTGTCAATTTTTCAATAATTTTAGCAGAATGACTTCTCTTAGAAGCTAAGCTACTTTTTGCAATTTTAATCAATTCAGAATTGATACCTAAATTTTCAGCAATCAACAATGTATTGCTTACACCAGGCATACCAATCAATAATTTATAAGTTGGTTTTAAAGTTTCTTTATCAAATTCTACACAGGCATTTTTATAATGTTCATTTGAGAATTCTAATGTCTTTAATTCACCAAAGTGAGTTGTAACAACAACAGTTACACCTTTTTCGCTTAAATTATTTAAGATGGTTTCAGCTAAAATAGCACCCTCTTGTGGGTCAGTACCTGCACAAATTTCATCTATTAAGCATAAAGTTTTTTCGTCGCTTTCGTTCAACATTTCAACAATTTTTTTTAAGTGTCCAGAAAATGTAGATAAACTTTGTAAGATATTTTGAGCATCGCCGATATCTGCTAAAACTCTTTCATAAGGATACATAACAGCATCAGCAGCAGTTACAAATAAACCCGCCTTCATCATTAGAACTAAAAGTCCAACAGTTTTTAATGTAACAGTTTTACCACCTGTGTTACTACCAGTAATGATTAAACCTTGATAACCATCTCCAATCATAAAGTCATTGGAAACGATTTCTGAAGAGTTTCCAATGAGAAGCGGGTGAATCATCTCTGTTAACTTAATCATTGGTTTTTCTGATAAAACTGGTTCAACAGCGTTAATTTTTACTGCATAACGAGCTTTTGCAAAGTGAAAATCAATTTCTGCTAAAACATTTTCATTTGTTTCTAAATATGCAATATGGATTTTAACTTTTTTAGTTAAATCTTTTAAAATTTTAAGAATTTCTTCCCCAATTCTTGACTTGCATTCTCTAATCTTGTTATTTAGAGGAATCAATTGAGAAGGTTCAATATAAGCTGTTTTATTTGTAGCCGAAAAATCGTGAGTGATACCCGCAACTTTACGTTTAGAACTTGCCATTACAGGAAATACGACTCTGTTATCTCTTAATGTATAAATTTGTTCTTGAAGATGAACTGTAAATTGAGGATTAGCAAGATATTCGCTAATTTTAACCTTAATATCGCTTTCGTGTTTTTTTAAGGATTCAGTTAAATTTGCCAAAGTCGGAGTTGCATCAAATTTAACATTATTATCCTCATCAAATTTTGAGAAAATTTCGTCTTCTAACTCTTTATTTGTCAAAATTTTGTCAGATAAAGTTTTTAAAGAAGTGTTATCAGCATGTTCTTTAATAAAGTTCTTGATTAAACGTGCTGTTTTTAAAGATTTCGCAACTTCTAACAACTCAGTTTCTTTAAGATAAGAGTTTAATTTATCTTTTGAAAACTCAGTCGTAGGTGCTATGAATTCCACTGGAATGTCAACAGCTCTATCTAAAATGGCTTTTGCTTCTTTTGTATATTGCAAATTCTTTTTAATAGTTTCAATATCATTTTCTACAGCTAAATTAAAGCACAATTGTTGGCTTTGGTGTAATTTAGCAAAATTTGATAATATGTTTTTTATTTTATTAAATTCTAATGATGTAATGCTTTGTTCTTCTAAATTTCCCATAATAATTATTTTATATAATAAAAATGTACTAAATGCAAGTTAAAATCTATTATTTTTGCTGTTTGTAAAATAGAGATAGAGTGTTTTTCATCAAGGAAGCAATTGTCATTGGACCAACACCTCCTGGAACGGGTGTAATGTATTCTGCAACCTCTTTTACGTTTTCAAAATCAACATCACCCTCAAGTTTACCTTCAGAATTTCTAATAATACCAACATCGATTACAGTTGCACCTTTTTTTACCATACCTTTTGTGATGACTCTTTTACCAGTAGCCGAAATTAAAATATCAGCCGTTTTTGTAATCTCTGCCAAATCTTCTGTTCTTGAATGACACATTGTAACTGTTGCATTTTCTTTTAAAAGCATTAAAGATACCGGTTTCCCAACGATATTTGAACGTCCAACCACAACTGCATGTTTACCTGCAATTTTTATATTATATTTTTTCAAAATAGTAATTATTCCATAAGGTGTACAAGGGTATGCAAACGGTTCTTGACCTCTAATTATTGCCCCTAAATTTTCTGGTGTAAACCCGTCAACATCTTTTATTGGCGAAATTTCTTTAATGCAGGCATTTGTATCAATATGTGCAGGTAATGGCAATTGAATAAGGATAGCGTTTACATCTTCATCATTATTCAACTCTCTAATTTTTAACTTCAACTCTTCTTCTGAAATGGTTGCGGGTAAATTAATTACCGTAGATTTAAAACCTAACTTTTCGCAAGTTCTATTTTTTGTGTTTACATAAATTTTACTTGCAGAATCTTCACCGACTAAAACAACAGCAAGATGAGGCTTTTTGCCTAGTTTTTCAACCTCAAGCCTAATTTCTTCTTGTATTTCTTTACCTAAAGTTTTTCCGTCTAAAATTTGCAATACTAATCCCTCGCTTGTGGTAAATTTAATCGATAATAAAACTGCTTGATAGCATCTTGAATAGGCTTAGATTCACGTTCGATAGAATTTTTAAGCAAATGTACATCATAAGGAACGACACCCAAAACTTCTAATTCATACCTTCTTAAAAGCTCATAACAAGTCGTAACCTCACGAGTACCAACCTTATTCAACACGACACCCAATTGATTACCTGCCGCATACTTAGCAGAGAATTCTTCAATACGTTTTGCTAGGTGAGCAGATTCGTCGGTAGGATTAGCAACAATAATGCTTGTATCAAAATCAACATCTACAAGTTGACTCAAATATTTTAAATCAAATTCACAGTCAAAAATGACGATGTCATATCTATTAATAATTTTTCTAACAGCATCGTTTATTTGGTCTGTAATAGGACATCTGCAATCTTTTGATGCAACTAACCATGAAACAATGATATCGACATTTTCTTCAAGATTTACAATAATATCTTCCATTGCCCATTCAACGTACTCTTGTTTTGACATATTTTCAGGAATACCTGTTTTGTATTCGTGTTTACCAGAACGAATACCATAAATAGTATTTCTGATATCTTTACCAAAACTATGTCCTAATTCGCCAGACAAATCGTTATCAAAAAGCAAAATTGATTTATCAGGAAAATATTCTTGAAAAATTCTTAAAAATGATTTAGTAATTGTAGTTTTGCCACTACCGCTTTTACCTATAATTGCTAAAGTTGTTGTCAAATTAACCTACCCCTAATTTTAATACTCCATGCCTCAATTATATCAGAAATTTTCATAAACTAAAAGGGCTTAAAGAAAAGGAAATCTTCAAGCCCTTTTAAATATTTTTAATAGAAGAATTATTCTTGAACTTCTTCAACAGTTTCTTCGATTTCTTCTTTAACAACTTCTGAAGCTGTAACAACAACTGCTAATTCTGTTTTAACTTTTGAAGTTAATTTGATTAACATTGTATACTCACCAACTTTGTTGATTGGAGAATTAAGTGAAACTGATTTTCTATCAACTTCGATATTAGCTTTAGCAAGTAATTCTTCGCATAATTTTTTAGTTGTGATTGTACCGAATAATTTACCAGACTCACCAGCTTTAGCTGATAATTCAATTTTACCAACCTCTTGGATTTTAGCTGCTTTTTCTTCAGCTTCTTTGTGTAATTTTTCTTGTTTAGCTTGTAATCTAGCTAAATTTTGTTCTCTATTTTTCAAAGCGCCTTCTGTAGCGATTTCAGCATAGTTTTGAGGTAACAAATAGTTTCTTGCGTAACCATCTTTAACGTGTACTAAATCACCTTGTTCGCCTAAATTTTGAACTTCTTTTTTCAATATAACTTGCATAATATTCTCCTTTATATTTTTAGTATTTTCTTAATCGTAATAAAAACAAGGTTTATTGTCTAGTAGCTTTTTGAAAAATTTACATCTTTAACATCAATAATCGCTACATTTTCAATATGATAAGAATGAACAAACATATCAAACGGTTGTACACTCTCTACTTTTGCACCTTTAGCTATTAAATATTTCAAATCTCTAAACAAGGTTGCAGGGTTACAACTTACGTAAATAATTTTGTCTGTTGTAAGTTTTAGAGCATTTTCTAAACTTTTTTCAGTACAGCCTTTTCTTGGCGGATCAAGAATTGTTACCGTAAATTGTCTTTTTTCTTTTTTGAAAAATTTTTCAGCATCTTCGCAGTGCATTTCCATATTTTTAATATTGTTTTCTTTTAAAATTCGCTTGCCTAGCTCAACAGAAGACTTATTTTCTTCAATACTCACAACTTTTCTTGCAACATCACTCATCACAATGCCAAATGCCCCAACACCTGCATAAGCATCTAATAAAGTTGGGCTTTGATAATTTGTCTTGATATAATTTCTCACATATCTAAAAATATTTTCAGCACTTTTTGGATTAACCTGAAAGAATGTATTTGTGCCAATTTTGAACTTTTTATCCAAAATCATTTCTTCAATATATTCAGAACCCTCAAGACAAATCGTTTTTTCTGTCAAAATAATATTTGTCTTAAACGGGTTAATATTAATACAAACACCTTTAATAACGTCAAATTTTTCCATTAAGGCTTTTGCAAATTTTTTGTATTTTTCTCCAAAAACTTTTGTATTTAATACAAGAGTTACAAGGTATTGATTTAGTGTAGATGAACGGATTACAATGTGTTTCAATTCACCAGAATGTTTGCCCTCATCATAACCTTTTATTTGATAATTTTTAGCCTCATTTCTAATAAAATCAATAATCTTATCAGAGGTTTCAGTCTGAATAGGGCAATACTTAATATTAATAATTTCATGACTTTTAGGCTTAAAGTATCCAGCAAGCAAGCGTTTTGAAACCTTTGTTTCTCTAACAGGAACTTGAACTTTGTGTCTAAAGCCTTTAATCTCAGGACTCTTTATCGGTGTCTGTATTTCTAAAGGATAATCTCCTAAAATCTTTTTCTTTGTATCCTCAACAATTTGTTTTTTCAATTCTATTTGATAGTCGTAATCAATAAATTGAATTTGGCAAGAACCACAAACCTTTTGTAAAGGACACATAGGTTTAATTCTATGTTTAGAAGGTTTTAGTATTTCAACGATTTCACCTTCTGCAAAAGACTTTGTTAAATGAGTAATTTTAACTTTCAACAAATCTTCTGGACAAGCATTTTCAACAAACACAACAAAATTATTGTGTCTGCAAATACCTTTGCCTTCTGAAGTTATCTTTTCAACTTTTAAAGTTAATTCATCGTTAATTTTCATAAGATAATATTAACGCAAAAAAAAGAAACTTTACACAGATGCGATTTTGTTGCCTGCGGAATCTCGCAGGTGGGTGACTGCCTTGACTAATCCGTTTCCCACTGGCGATTGTTTATCGGTGGGTATACTTCAATGTCATGAGAACTTTGTCTCCCGATATTTAAAAATGTAGGAACAAAATAAACACCCATGTAAAGCTAATATCATTATTACACATGTTAAAAACGACTTCAAGCCTACATGTTACTAATCTTTATTATTTAACAGTTGATTAAGAACCTTTTCAATTTCAATTTCTACATCTTTTAAAGAAGTATTATTTTTAATAACATAATCAACTTTTTTAACTTTTTCTTCTTGTGGCATTTGACTATCAATACGTAATTGTGCATCTTCCTTAGATAAATTATTTCTCTTCATCAAACGTTTTAATCTAATTTCATCATCAGTCATAACAAGAATTGACTTATCAAACATATCTTCAAAATGAGCTTCAAAAAGCAACGGAATACCAATAAAAACAAAATCTTTTTTTAAATTGTATTCAAAAATTTTATTTAATTCATCTCTGATTTCAGGGTGAACTATTTCTTCTAAAGTTTTTTTTAAATCAGGTCTTGTAAAAACCAACTTACCTAATTTTTCTCTAGAAATTTCACCTTTGTAATTTGTAATATCAAAATTTTTAAAAGCATCTCTAACTTTATAAGAAGTTGCTAAAACCCCATGTGCAATCTCATCAGTATCAAAAACTGAATAACCTTTAGATGTAAGAATTGAACCCACTACAGACTTACCTGAAGCAATATTGCCAGTAATAGCAACTCTAAGCATCAGCTCTCCTTTTAACAAATTCTTGTAATTCTCTTATTGCTTTTGGCTTCAAAACCTTAACTTCGCCACGCTTTAAACCATCAAGTTTAATTGTAGCATGTTGAACTCTTTTTAAAATTTCTACTTCATAACCGACTTTCTCAAACATTTTTCTAATTTGTCTATTCATACCTTGCATTAAAGTAACTTCCATAAATGTACTTTTGTTAGTTTGTTCAAGAATTACGATATCAGCGTAAGCAATCTTGCCTTCTTCAATTTCAATACCTTGTGCAAGCTCTTTAAAAGCTTTATCAGAAACTCTACCACCGACAGTAACGTGATAAACCTTTGGAACTTTTAGAGAAGGGTGAGTCAAAGCATTGATAAGATTTCCGTCATTAGTAAGAATTAACAAACCTGTCGAATCCTTGTCTAATCTTCCTACAGGTTTTAAGTGATGCAATTCCTTTGGTAAAATATCGTAAATAGTTTTTCTACCCTTTTCATCGTCCATTGTTGTTATATAGCCTGCAGGCTTATTAAATTTATAATATTGCAAATTCATAGGTCTAATTAAATGATTATCAATATAAACTTTATCCTTAACACGAACTTGAAAACTCATATCAGTTATGACTTTATCGTTTACTTTTACTTGACCATTTTGAATAAATTCATCAGCCTTTCGGCGAGAACAAATTCCCGCTTGAGCTATATATTTATTTAATCTCATTATTTTTCCTCTGAATATTTTTCGCACATATCTTTTAAGATTTGTGGCATATTTCTATGTAACTTACCTTCACAAGAAATAGGAACAACATCGACAACTGCTTCAATATAAGATTTTCCAGTTTCCTTGTTATAAATTTTTTGAGCAAAAGTCAATTTAATTTTTGAATATGATTGCAATTTTGTTTCAACAACCATTGTTTCAAATAATTTTGCAGAAGACTTATATCTTACATTGATATTTGTAAGAGGCAAGACAACGTCATTTTCTTGCAATGTTTGTAAATCAACCCCTATATCATCACAAAAATACATCCTGCCTATTTCTAGCCAACGTAAATATGAACCGTGCCAAACTACGCCATAAGCATCTGTATCACAATATGAAACCTTTTGTTCAAATATGTTTTTCATTCCTAGATTATAACACGAAGTTAATTTTTGAATTATGTAACAAAATATTAACACAAGTAGCAAAATAAATTATTAGAGGTTTTAAATAAACAATTAGGAAAGGAATTTTCATGTTAAAAGTTGGACAAAACGTTGCACATAATTGTCATTGCAACTGTTGTGAACCTAAAACAACAATAAAACAGCAACACACATGCGCATGTGGTTGTTGCTCTCAACCTAAAGAAGATACATTTGAAAAAGAACCTATAAGTAAAGTTTCATTAAAAAAAGCGTTACCAGTTGGTGCAGTGGCAGGTTTAGCTTCTGCAGGCTTGGTAATGCTTGGAAACGAATTATTAAATAAAGTTTTTAAATCTAATCGGGGTTTAGCTACAACTGTTGCCGTTGGCGTTGGTATCGGTGTTGCGAATGGTGTTATCAATGCAACACTTACTAATCAAGCTTTAAAACGAGAACAACAAAAAGAAATTATTGCGTAAAACATTAATTATAGAGAATACGAGAGTTAATTAAAAGAGGCAAATCCGAAGGATTTGCCTCTTTTAATGTTATTTTTTCTTTGTAAAATTATCATAATGTTCATTATAAAATTCTTCAAATCTATCTTCCAATATAGCTTGTCTACATTGTTGAGAGAAATTAATCAAAAATCTTAAATTATGAATTGATAACAATGTTTGAGCAGTTGACTCACCGCATCTATAGAGATGTCTAATGTATGCTTTAGAATGATTTTTACATGCATAACAATCACATTTATCATCTAATGGTGAATTATCATCAGCAAATTGAGCATTTTTAATATTCTTTTTGCCTTGATAAGTAAAGAATGAACCATGTCTTGCGTTTCTTGTAGGAAGAACGCAGTCAAACATATCAATTCCACGTTTAATACCATCTAACAAGTCTTCAGGTGTACCAACACCCATTAAATATCTAGGTTTTGCAGGTGGTAAAAGTGGAGTTGTAAATTCAATATAATGATTCATTATATCTTTTGTTTCTCCGACGCTTAATCCACCGATTGCATAGCCAACAGAATCAAATGTTGAAATAACCTTTGCGCTTTCTGCTCTCAAATCGTCAAAGAATGCACCTTGTACAATTGGGAATAGAGCTTGTTTAGGGTTAGTTTTGGAATGATAGCATCTTTCAAGCCATCTGTGTGTTCTTTCCATAGCAAGTTTTGCTTCTTCATGAGTACAAGGATAAGGCGAACATACGTCAAACGCCATGATTATATCTGCACCAATATCTTGCTGAATTTCCATAGATATTTCTGGTGAAATAAAATGTTCTTTACCGTCTTTTGGATCTCTGAAGTGAACGCCTTCCTCTGTAATTTTTCTCAAATCAGCTAAAGAAAAAACTTGAAAACCACCTGAATCAGTCAATACAGGTTTATCCCAATTCATCCAACCATGAATACCGCCAAATTCTTTAACTCTTTTTGAACCGGCTCTTAAATACAAATGATAAGAGTTTGCCAAAATAATCTGAGCTTCTGTTTCATACAAATGATGATTTGTAAGCATCTTTACAGAGGAATTTGTACCAACAGGCATAAAGATAGGAGTTTTAATTTGTCCATGCGGAGTTGTTAAAACTCCGGCTCTTGCGCCAGTTTTCTTATCAATATGCGTTAATTCATAACTAAAATAGTCGTGTTCTTTATTGTAATCCATCTAAAACAACTTCCATCATAGTTTTCCAATTAGTGCAAAGTTCTTTTTCTACATCAAAATAGATAGCCATTTCTCTTTCTGCTGATTCAACACAATCAGAAGCATGAATACAGTTACATTTCATCAATGGTGAATAATCTGCTCTGATAGAACCAACGTCAGCTTTGTCTGGATTTGTTGCACCAACAATGTGTCTAGTCTCAACGATTGCATCTAAACCTTCTACTACCATTGCAACGATTGGAGCCGATGTAATAAATTGTATTAATCCGTCGTAGAATGGTTTTCCTTTGTGTTCTGCATAATGACTTGCTGCTTGTTCTGGGGTAACTTCAAGCATTTTCATTGCTATAATTTTAAAACCTTTTTCTTCAAATCTAGTAATAATTTTACCGATTAAACCTCTCTGAACAGCATCAGGTTTAATAGCAACGAATGTTCTTTCAATAGGCATTTGTATATCTCCTCTTTTCTTAAATCCATTTCAATTTAAACATAAACAAACTTTTTTTTAAATAAAATGTTGACTTTTGAAAAATCATTCTTAAATAAAAGATGTTGGCTAAATTATGAAGACAGAAAAAGGAGTTTATGATGATTTTTGATTTTTTATTTAATGCACACCGTTGCAACCACGAAAAAGTTAATCCGGCTTTAGATTTAGAATATTGCCCAGATTGTGGTGAACTTATAGAAAACCAATGGTTTATCACAAGATGTTCATGTTGTGGTGTAAAACACAAAAGTATTGTTAAAAATGGTAAAATTGTTCCGGCTGATAACTATTGCCATAATTGTGGGTCAAGCGAATTTACAGTAGAAAGACTACCGCAAATCAACTTCTTTGACGTAAATTTTGCAGTAGTTGTTAAAAAAGTATTCTGCTCAAAACATCAAGAAAGCTATACACAAAGTTGGGTTGATGCTAAACAAGAATCTGACATACAAAAATTGCTGCCACAATCCCTATAATATCTGCAAGAATACCCGTCAAAAGGGCATATCTAAACTTTTTAATACCCACAGCACCAAAATAAACGGCTAAAACGTAAAAAGTAGTTTCGCTGCTACCAACCATGATTGCTGCTAGTTTTGTTGCATAAGCATCTGGTCCAAGTGTATTTGCAATATCAGAAAACACGCCTAATGCAGCAGAACCAGATAGAGAACGTACAATCATAATTGGCAAAACTTCAACAGGAACATGCAAGGCTGTTAAAATTCCACTAAAGCATGCACCTAAGCTTTCAATAAAACCAGAAGCTCTTAGCATTGAAATTGCAACGATAATTGCAACCAAGTACGGAATGATATTAACACTGACTTTAAAACCGTCTTTTGCGCCTTCTGTAAAGCTTTCATATATAGGAACTTTTTTTATAATCCCTATTGTCAAAATCACTAAAATTATAACTGGTAAAATCCAAGTAGAAATAGTATTTAAAACAGAGGTCATTATTGAGCCCTCCATAATTTTTTAAGTATTAGAGCAATCAAAATTGCACTTACAAAAGAAATACTTGTTACAATCAAAACCGGCAAAATAATTGTAGCAGGATTATTATACCCAACTGAAACCAAAACCGCAATTACAGTTGCAGGAACCAGTTGAAACCCAGCTGTGTTCATACCTAAAAACATGCACATAGCATCAGATGCGGAATCCTTATCCTTATTAACTTCTTGCAACTCTTGCATTGCTTTTATACCAATTGGGGTCGCCGCATTAGAAAGCCCTAAAGCATTTGCAGTAAAATTCATTGCAATATCGCCAATAGCTTCGCTATCTGATTTAATATCTTTAAACAAAATTTTTGTAATCGGCTTTAAAAGCTTAGCTACAAATTTTACAAAGCCACAATCTTGTGCAATCTTCATAATACCTAGCCAAAATGCCATAATACCAATAAGAGAAAATGCAACCTTAACACTCAATTCTGCCCCAGAAAGAATTGAATTTACAACAGCATCAAGCTTGCCATTTATTGCTCCAAAGACAATTGATAATAAAATTAATCCGTAAAATATGTAATTCATATTTTTATTTAAACATTTTTTCTCGTAAGAACCAAAATCTTAATGATTTTTAAAATAATTGCCAAACCTCAACTCAAAATGCTATCATCATTACATGGATAATGTTAAATTAAAACAGACGTCAACATTTGATTTCAAACAGTTAAACACAACTGGAATGAGAACAATTGTGCTTTTTGCTGCTCTTTTAGAATCACCAAAAACAATAAAAGAATTATCACATCTTTATGAAACAAATCCTTTTATTCGTTCTCGTGTTTCAGAAGATTCAATGAGAAACGATATTAACGCTCTCAGAGATGCAGGGTGTACAATTTCTCGTGCATCTAAACTTGATATGAAATACTATCTTTTAGATCACCCCTTTAATTTAGAGCTTAAGCCAGCTCATATTAAAGCTTTAAAGAAAATTTATAACAAATTTTACGCAGATTTTTCTTTTGAAGAATTGTTTATTATTGATGATTTTCTTGCCAAATTGGTTAAATATACTAAAAATGAAGATTGCAAAAATGAAATAAAAAGTATTTCAAAGATTTCAAACCTAGATAGAGAGTTATTGAAAAATTTAGTACATTATTCAAATAACAACAATCAGATAAGAATTAGATATAATTCAAAAAATGGATTAAAAGAATATGATTTAATTGCACAAAAAGTTGCGTTCAGACACGACAAATTATACTTATTCTGTATAGACATGAGATACATGAAAAATTCGTTCTATAAGGTTGAAAACATTGTAGATATCGTAAACGTGAACATCAAAAAATCAGAAGAAAAAATTAAACATTTTGTTGCAAAATACAAATTATTAGACGTAAACGAAGAAAATTACGCTTTTTCTGATAATGAAAAACTTATTAAAGTTTCGGGTAATGATTTAATCATTGAAGCCACAACTGACAACGATTTTATTATGATGCAAAATATTCTAAACTTTGGTTCAAGATGCGTTGTTCTTGAGCCATTAGATTTTAGAAACAAAATTATAGACATAATAAAGAAATCAAGAGAGGTGTACAAAAATGAGAAATAGAAGTACAACATCTTTTGCCTCTTATAGATTGTTTGAATTGCTAAAATATTTGGCGAATAATCCAGCAACTATTCAAGAAATTTTAGAATTTTTAACAGAAATTGACCCAGAACACAGAAAATATTCTACAATCACTGTATACAAGTATTTGCACTCGTTGCAAGCTCTTGGTATACCTTTCAAAAAGGTAAACTACAAATATGTTTTGGAAAAATTACCATTCAGTTTTGATTTTTCAAATGAAGATATCAATGCAATAAAAATCTTATCTTTTTGTGCAGAAAATATGCCAGAAGCAGCTGTTAGAAATAATTTTAAGGAAATTATTCAACTACTTGTTCCAAAAGTTAGCACAAAACAAAGGGATTATTATAAAAGCATTGTAGTTGATAATGCAGAGATATCAAAACCTTATACAAATAAAGAAAAAGAATTGATTTCTCTTTTTGAAAAATTTGCCAAAGACAGAATGAAAGCATGTATAACTTACTATGCAAATAAAAATACTGTGAAAAAAGTTACGGTTGATTTAATTGAAATATCATACAGAAATGAAAAAAGTTATTTTAAAGTTAGTGATTCTATTAAGGGTCAAATAATACTTATTGGGATAAAAAATGTTATTTCGATTGAACAGTTATCACAAAAATCCAGAGGTATTTTCATACCAACAACTGTTACATACACAATCAAAGATGACTTGAAAAAATCATACACATTAAAAGAGGGTGAACGTCTAGCATCTTCCTCAGAAAATTCTGCAGTTATTGTAAACAAAGGTGAAGATAAAACAGAATTGATAAGAAGATTATTAGGATACTGCAATTTGTGTAAAATTGAAACTCCTAAATCTTACAAAGATGAAATCGTATCAGAATTGGATAAAATGCTAAAAAATTACGAAGAATAGCATGCTTTAAAAACTTGCAATTTTGAGTATTTAATGTTAATTTATTAATACAGAATTTTATTCTTGGGCTAGTGGCGCAGTGGTTAGCGCAGAGGACTCATAATCCTTTGGTCGTAGGTTCGAACCCTACCTGGCCCATTTTTTATTGCAAAATTTTTATGTTAACTAATGTTACAACTCTTTAAAGTTTTCATTCAATTATGCCGATATACATGATGTTAGGTGATAAGTGTATAAGGAAAGTAATTAGGAAAGTATCGGTATAAAATGAGTATTTCAACAAATCAAGTTCGCTTTTTAGCGTTAACTAAAATTCAACATAATGTTAATATTAAACAAGTTACAGAAACAGCGCTTTCTGCAAAAGTTGAGGAATTAACAAGTAAGTATCAATCTTTACTTGATAATGCAGGAGATTTGTTAAATCCATTTGCAATTGGAGATACTATCCAAATTGGAAATAAAATATCCGGAATTTTACCAGATGATGCCTTCTTAGACAAGAATGGCGAAGAATTAGCCAAAATTCCTACACAAGCAACTGTTAAAAATATAAGCGGTAATGATGTATCCTTAAAAATAGGCGATAATCAAGTTACCGTTAAGGTAGATGACTTAACAACGGCAGCCAATAAGACACAATATACCCCTGAGGAATTCTTATCCTTAACTGGCAATGCAGAATTAGGCGAAATCTCGTTTGATTCCGAATCGTATATAAATTATAGTGTTGATACGAATGTAGAACAATCTATATTTGTAAAGGGGATAATGCAAGCATATGCAGCCTCAGCAATGGGCACGAAGGATACAACTTTAGTTAACCCTACGATTGGAGAAGAGCATGCAACTATTAGCTCTGCCTATAATTCAATCAAGGCAGTTATCAACGAAGATGACAAGAAAAATCTTGCCTTTGTCGGCTAATTTAAGATAATTATTTCTTAGTTTTGCAAACGTTTTTTTGACTATCCCAACTCCAGCCATTTGCTTGGCATGTTTGTTGGTTGATAATCACTTTGCCTGATACAGTTTTAATTTCACTACCAGCTTTGCAACTTCCCATTGTAACGCACATGTTAGTCATGGCACTACCTAAGTACCACCAACCGATTAAGATTAAAACAAGTATTATAAAAATAAGATTTTTCAAAAATTTCAAGAAAGAAATAATCCACATTACTGCTAACACAACGATTGACCAAATTAAATATGTCCAAACTTGGCTCCAATCAGAGTTTGGAGTTTGAAATGCAGCAATTATATTCATAACATTCCAATATAAAATAAATATTGATAATGCAGTCGTTAAAATAGATATTATAAGCTTTTTAGCTAAACCTTTTATTAATTTTGTCATAGTTGTTTTCTCCTCAAAACAATTATATGACAAAGAAACTTATTTAAGACAATTCTTTTTGAAAAACTTTTGCTTTAATATTAGTTGGCAATTTACCTAAAAACATACCTAGTTTAGCACCGATACCAACATTATAAGACCATTTAGGATTTTTAGTCTTCATTGCCTTCAATACCACGTTTGCAACAGCTTCTGCCTCTAGTCCTTTCGGAACTTGACCTTTAACATATTTTAAAAATTTATCAATCATCGGTTGATATTTTTGTCTAATTTCTTCTGAACATTCGTTAAAATTATCTTCTGCAATCTTAAAAGATTTATTCCAAAGTGGAGTTTTAATTATCGAAGGTTTTATAGAAACAATTTTAACATCCTTGTTTCCCAATTCCAATGTTAAGCCTTGAAATAGCGTATCAAGAAGCCTTTTTGATGCACAATATGGAGTTATAAAAGGATAAACAAAATTTGATGAAACAGAGCTCATATTAATAATTTTGCCTTTTTTCATTAACGGCAACATTGTAGTTGCAACTCGTAATGGGGCAAAAGAATTAACTTCTAGCTGTTGTTTTATTTTTTCAATATTTGCTTCTTCCATAATTCCAGCTGAAGCATATCCTGCATTATTAATGATACCAACAAGCTCAACATTTTCTGCTTTTAATTTATAATAAAGATTTTTAACCTCATCGTCTTTTGTAACGTCAAGATAAACGCATTCAATGTTATTGTTTAGATTTTCTAGTGCAATTTTATCTTCTTCTTTTCTAACGGTACAAATAAGATTATATCCGGATTTTGAAAGCTTTTCTGCAATAGCCTTTCCAATACCAGAAGACGCACCTGTTAGTAAAACTTTTTCCATTATTCGTTTACCTCTTTAATAAAATATTTAACCCATTTAATCAACGTAGAAATCTCATAAGGTTTTGGCAAGTAAAAATCAGCTCCAGCGCTTAATATTGACTCTTTATCATGAGAATTTGATGTTACAATAATCTTTGTTTGACCTTTTTTCGCTTTCAAGTGCTTGCAAAGGTTAACACCTGTTTTATCATCAGCGGTACCAGCGTCAAGAATGATTAGTGCCGGAGAATATTCATCAAAATTCATAACCATTTCTGGTAAACATATCTCAAAACCTTCTAATTTCAATGTTTCTGAAAGTAAAATTTGCATTGAAGTATCTTCTTCAATAATAAGAATTTTTTTATTTTCTTCACGTTTTAAAACAGAATTAGGCGTAGAAATTCGTGGACGTTGAATTAAATAACTTGATTCATTAGGCTTTTTAGAAATAGAATTAGCCGACATCAAATCCTTCAAAACAGATTCTACGCTATCATATTTTGAAAATTCGCTTGAAATTCCGCCAACAGAAATTGAAACAAACTCACCTCTTTTTCCCGCATATTCATTACCATGAATTAACATATAGCCTCGTTTTACATCATCATTTGAATAGAATTTTTCCTTTACAGAATCAAATGCAAAAGTTAAAAAAGATGCGATTTTTTCTAACTTATAAGAATTTGTAATGATTAAAAATTCATTTTCATTTATAGAGCCTAAAAAATCATTTTCATCTAAACCCGAAAACATAATTGCTATAAAGGTTTTAATCAATTTATCAGAAGCAAGTTCAGTATAAACGCTCTTATAAACGTCAAACTCATTAATTTTTATTAACAAAGCACCCCAGTTATTATGTTCAGAAAGACATCTTTTTAGAGCACGCATACAATAATTACCATTTGGCAAATTTGTTTTCAAATCAACATACGACTCATATTCACGTCTCAAATGAGCAATAATTCTCATTTTAAACTCTTCTGCATTAATAGGTTCTGATATAAAATCATCAGCGCCAGCTTTTAGAATATTAATTCTATCATCAAGCTCTGCAGATTTTGATGTAGCAATAATTACAGGTCTCATATTGTATGTCAAAACCCTAATTTTTGAGCAAAAATCTGCGAGATTTTCTTCAATGCTATCAGAAATAATTATTACGTCCGGTTCTTTTGTTTTTATTAAATTCAAGGCAGATTTAATATCAGAAGATATTGTAACTTCATTAGTTTTATCCTCTAATATTTTTTTATATTTCGCCGGAAGCTCTTTTCTTTTATCAATAATTAACGTGTTTGTGAGCATTTTTCTCTTGCCTGTTTTTCAATATTTTCGCTCGGAATTTTTATTTCAAAAACCGTTTCTTCATCGTTACTATCTACAGAGATTTCACCGTTCATTTTAGTAACCAAAACTTTTGTGATATACAAGCCTAGACCACTACCTTGAACTTTTCTAGTCAACGGATTATCAATTCTTGAAAACTTTTCAAAAATACTGTCAAAATCTTTTTTATCGATTTTAACACCGTTATCAATAACTTTTATAGATACAAATTCTGGATTTTTGTCAAAATCAGCTTTTACAGTAACTGTTGTATTAATATCAGAATATTTTGCAGCATTTTCAATCAAGTTTGTCATAACTTGTTGAAACTTATCGGTATCAACCAAAATTTTTGGTAATTTATTATTGTAAGTAAAAATAAATTTATGATTTTTATATTGTTGTTTTACAATCTGAATAACATCTTCAATAAGTTTTTTTGCGCTAACAGTTTTAAAAATTAAATTTTCATTATTTTGAACTTTCAACATATTTTCAATTAAATGAATTAATCTATTTGATTGTTCTTCAATAATTTTGATAAATCGTTTTTTGCTCTCGTCGTCAAGTTTATCATAAGATTGCAACATAGTTTGAGCAAACCCTCTAATACTTGTTAAAGGAGTTCTTAATTCATGTGAAACTGTGGAAATAAAATCTTCGTATGATTGCATAGTATTATTATACTCTTAAAAATTATTTTACAGCATTTGCATAAATAGCTCTTGTAACAACTGTGATTTGTCTACCTGTTAGATCATTTTTCAAATCTAAGATATAGTTATTTACATCTTCTGGTGAAAAATATTTTAGGTATCTTTCTCTAGTTGTTGGTCTATCTGGCGCAGGAGGGTTATCAAACCATTGATCAACCATTGGTGCTGAGACCACATAAGATGATTCGACATTATTCAAATCAATTTGTCCGTCGGAAAAACCTGCTTTATCAAGATTTTCCGCAATTGTATTTTCATCAAAATTGCATAAAGAATCAGTTGCATCTGTCATAATTTTGTTTTCAACTTCTTTAAAAGCCTCAAATTTTCTGATATTTGCAGGATTAACTAATTCGCTATATCTTGTATTTGAGCGAATAATTGGTTCAAAGAATGAAAATCTACCACCTTTTTTCAAAACTCTGCAGATTTCTGAAATAGCTGATTGTTTATCGACGATATGTACCAAAACTGAACGCATAACTGCTTTATCAACGCTTTCATCTGGCAAATCAATTTTATCTGCTGGAGATTGAAGCATTCTGTAATTACCTTGAATATTTGCAGAATTAATAAATTTCTGACAAGAATCCAGGCAATCTTGAAACTTATCAGAAAAAATAACGCAACCAGTACCATTCAAAACTTCTAAAGCTTTAAACGCCAAAAGACCAGTACCTGTTCCGATATCGATAACAGTCTCGCCTTGCTTGATTCTAGCATTATTAATAATAATATCTCCAACAACTTGCAACCAATTAAGAGTTTGTTCTCTTTGTGCTTCTGACAAAGAGGCAAATCTTGTTTGAGATAACCATTGTGTCCAATTTTTACATGTATCGCTCATAATTACTTATTTTAAACGAGTTTAAACAATTAAGCAAATATGTAAATTTATTTACCAAAAACAGGTGGTGGTTGAATATACAACGCTTTTAACTCGTTCGGTAAAATGGCATTATCTTTATTTTCGTAAGCTAATTCATTTAAAATCTTACCTAAATCATAGTTATCATTTTCGTAAACAATCGCATCAACAGCTAATGTTTCAGCCATACTCTTGTCAGCAATTATTTCAAAATCATCTTGTTCAAGAATAGATTTAACTTCACTTACGTTAACAAGTTTTATTTCATCATCATTGTAAACATAAGCCATAGAACGTCTTGCGTCCATAATTACTATTGATTTTTTATCTGATTTATTCAATTTAGAAAGAATTTTCAAGCTTTCAACAGGTACAATTTTAATATTCAATTCTTGTGCCATAACCTTCGCAACAGTTAATGCTGCTCTAATACCGGTAAAGCTTCCAGGTCCAACATTAACCCCAATCAAATCAACATCTTTTGGAGTTAAGTTATTCTCTTTTAAAATTTCTTTGATTGTTGAAAGTAAAAAAGCCGAATGGTAATTATCCTCAGTATTTTCAACAATTTTTGATGTTAGCAAATTTCCGTTATTTGAAATTGCAACATAAGTTTTATTTAAAGCTGTATCAAAATTAAGTAAAATCATTATTCAACCCTTCAATAACGCTCAAGTACTTATCACCTCTTGCCGTAAATTCATAATTACGAGAATCGTCATCATTATAAGTAACGTTAATATCAATTCTATCAAAAGGTAACTGTTCATCAGAGAATTCAGCCCATTCTACAAAAGTAAAAATACCGTCTCTTGAATATTCTCTAAGTTCATCACTAATACTTGAAACACCAGTATTTTCTAATCTATACAAATCAAAATGGTAAAAAGGAACTTTATTACCTGTTTTATATTCATTCAAGATAACAAAGCTTGGACTTGTAACCTTATCAGTAATACCCATATCTTTTGCTAATAATTTTACAAACGCTGTTTTACCTGCACCAATTTCACCAAACAAACATACAAATATGCCATTTTGAATATGTTTGTTGAACATTTTAGTTAAATGTGCTGTTTCTGTTAAATCTTTACATGTAGTTTTAAAATTATTGTTCATTTGTATATATTACAACCTTATTTCTGCCGTGAGTTTTTGCATCGTACAAGGCTTTATCCGCTCTTCTAAACAATTCTTCGCCTGTGATATCCTTGCTGAATTCGCTTACCCCTATACTAATCGTAACATTTATAGAACCTTTGTCGCTGACTTCTGAAATATCAATAATATTTTGTTCGACAGAAGCTCTAAGTCTTTGTGCTACGCCGTAAGCTTCTTCAATCTTTGTGAATGGTAAAAGAATAGCAAACTCTTCGCCACCATATCGACTAGGAATATCTGATTCTCTAAGACTGTTTTTAATTGTATTAGAAACTTCTTTTAATACCGTATCGCCAGCAGCATGACCGTATGTATCATTTACGCTCTTGAAGAAGTCTATATCAATCATAATTGCGCAAAGTGGAATATTTTGTCTTATAGATGCTGCAACCTCTTGTCTTAAACGAATTTCAAATTGGTGTCTATTATTTATACCTGTTAAAGCATCTAGTGTTGCGTGTTTTAAAACTTCTGCGTAAATATTTGCTCTGTTTATAGTTGCTGCGGCTTGTTTTGTAAGTTGGTCAAGGTATTCAATCTCTTTATTGTTTAACTTTTCCATACTTCCTCGAGCCACAATACAACCCAAAGTTTTATCTTCACCAATTAGAGGAAAAATACCAATTCTATCGTTATCAATCAAGAAATATTCTTTTTCTGTATCAACTCGACCCAACGCCGTAAGGATTTTCTTATCCATACAAGCACTTGGCCATACTAAATTGTATTTGCCAGTTTCTTCTGATTTTAAGAAAATATAAATCAAATGTTCAATAATAAACTTATCAATCATTTCCCCAATCAGAGGAATGATATAGTTTAATTCGTATTGAGTTTCAATAATCTTTGCAATATTTTTCATTGCATCATGAAAATCAACATTCTTCTCCATTTTTTCATACAAAATTTTATTTTGTATTATCAATGAAGCAGCCGTACTAACAACATTCAACGCAATTACAATATCTTTTGATAATTTTGGCGTTTCTTCAAAATTTATTTCAATTATTCCATACAATTTTGCATTTTTAATCAACGGGAATAAAATTGTGTTATTAGGTTCTAAAACAATATTTTCAGTAAATTCAGAATAACCTTTGCCGTTAAAAATAAAAGCATCATCTCCAAAATTTTTATAGGCTGAGTAAAGACTTCTTGAATGTGAATCTTCATTCTTTTCGTCAATTACTAACCAACTTTTTGAAAAATTCCTAAGAGAATTTGTTGATTTATCAAAAATATAAATATTTAACTCTGACAGATTAATATGCTTTTTCAATACAGACATAATTTCATCTGTAATGCTGTCCTCATATTTAATTTTAGATAGCGTGTTAGAAATATCTTCTAATAAATCTAATTCTTTAGTCATTAGTTAAAAAATCCCGTAATGTCTTTTACTTTTTCAACTTGTTCTGTTGTATAATTGTACAAGTCTTCCAAATTTTCTTGAGTTATATTAAACCTACTTAAAGTATCCTCTTCAAAAGGTTTTGTGTCAAGTAATTTACCTTTTACAACATAGTTAACAATTGTATCAGCAATATACACTAATGTACAAGCGAATTCGTAATCTTTGCTAAGTTGAGGAGTATGATGATATAAACAAACTTCTGGGAAAACAGAAGGCAAATTCCAACTGTTCAAAACACTGTAAGCGATTTCACAATGGTTTATACCACAAGCTTCATCTTCAATCCTAAATTTCACACGATAATCGTCTTGCTCTTGAATTTGTGAATATACATTCAAATAATTATCGTAATCATATTGCGCAAGGATAATTTTTCCTAAATCATGCAAAAATGCAATTGAAAAAATATCATGATGTGTAGACGAATCAATCAATCTTAAAAGATGTTTAGATGCCATAGCCGTCAACATGCAATGTCTCCAGAAATCTTCATAATCAAAAATTGTATTTTTTTGAGGGGAAAAGATTTTAAAAATACCCGCAGAAAGCACAATACCTCTAATTGTAGTAAACCCTAGTACAACAATTGCTTGACGTATTGAAGTAATTTGTTTTTCAAAGCCATAAACGGCTGAATTAACTATTTTAAGAACTTTTGAAGTTAATCCTAAATCACCCGCAATAATTTTTGATAAAGTAAAAGCTGATGAATTATCGTCTTGAACCACTTCCATTACCTTTGTAACAACGTGAGGTAGAGACGGAATTTCTTTAATCTTACTTTTTATTTCTGTGGTTTTTTGAAGAATATTCTTGTTTGCAACAGGTTCTCCTGTATTTTCTAAAAATATAATATCTATGCCAATTCTTTTTAATTCATCTAAAATCCAATATCTGAAATCAGAATTTCTGCTGATAGAATTAGGATTTTGTGCAATTATTGTTTTAACAGAATCGTAATAATCATGGATTATATTAATTAATACAGGTTTTGAAGTGTCATTTGATTCAAAACTTTCTGTAAAAAATCTATCAATACAAATGTCATACTGAAAAGCATAGTCCTCAATATTGGCTTTTTGTTTTTCAATTTCTTCGTAGAAATCGTTTTTTAAAGTCTTATAGCTTGATAGATACGCTAAAGTTTTCAATTTCCTCTTCCTCTAGTACAACATTATTTTAGTCTTCTGCAAATAATTCTACAGGACATTCTTTAAATTTTTTGTTAATAATTTCATCAAGTTCTTCGTTAGCAACAATTTTACCATGAGTTAAACCAACTGCATATTGTTCTTGATTATATTCTTCTTCAAGTTTTTCTAATCGTTTAACTCTTTCTAACTCAGCCTTGCTTAAATTTTTCTTTTCTTTTTCTGTCAATTTTTGACCAAAGATTTTACCGTCAGCCATTTCTTTTGAAGCTTCTAAAAATGCTGATGTAGAAACTTCATTTAACACATTGAATATGTATAGTGCGTGAGAATATGGAGTTTTTGCAGTAGATACAATCATTGAAGCCTTTTGCATTTCGTCAAGAGATTCTTTGTAAAATTTCAAATGCTTTAATAAAATCCCTAAGTTGTAATGTGCTTCAAAACTCATGTGGTCAGCTTCAATAGCCTTACAATAATATTGACCAGCTTTGTTGTATTCTCTCAATAAATGATATACAAGTGCTAAATTATAACTTGTATCATAATCATTCCCCAAAATCTTTAACGCATTTTCATAAGCTTCTGCGGATTTATTCAAATATTCTTTTGTAAGTCTGTATTCAGATTGTGGCAAATAAATAGCTTTTTGTCTATATGTATGACCCATATTGTAATAAGCAATTGCCTTATTTAACTTAATACTCTTTCCTGTATTCATTACAAAAGGGATATAAAATCCTCTCTTTTTAGATTCCGTAATTTTTTGATATTGATCAATTGCTTCATCAAAATCACCAATCTTTTCAGAAAGAATAATACCTAAATTCATTCTCGCTAAAATATAATTGCTGTTCAGTTCAATAGCCTTGCTATAAGCATCAGTTGCGGCGAAATAGTCTTCGTATAAGACATACAAGTTACCTAAGTTATACCAAGCGTTGTAATGGCGGGGATAGAGTTCCAAACCTTTTCTGTAATAACTGATTGCATCTTGTAATTCTTGTTTTTTTAGAGCTTTATCGCCTTTGTAAATGTATACCATGCCGAGGGCTTTATCATATTCATGTTTTACTAAATCTTGCTTAAAAACACCAATAAAAATGCCACTCAGCAAAAATACAAGTACTATTATTTTTGATAAATATTTTTTTATCTGCCCTAATCTTTCCATACTCTAATAGTATCACAACTTTCTAAGAATAAGTTCATTGTAAATTTTTAAATATTGTTCGGCTTTTTTCGTATTGTTTAATTTCTTGTATACAAAAGCTAAATTATAATAAACCTCTGACATATCTCTTTTGTTATCAATTGCACGTAGAAAAGAAGACTTAGCGTTTTTAAGTTTGCCAATCTTAACGTAAGCACAACCAATATTGTAATGCGCATACGCAAAATCATATTTATATTTTAAAGATTGCTTGTATAATTTTATAGCCTCGATTGCGTTTTCATCTTCTAAATATAAATTACCTAAATTATAATAAGCTCTGTAGAAGGTTTTATCGGCAAGAATAGATTTTTGATACATAAGAGCAGCATTATCAATATCTTTTTTATCTTGATAAATATTTCCCATTAATAACCAATCAAGTGCAGTCTTTTTAGTATCCTCTATTGATTTTAGAATTTTCAGAGCACCTTCAATATCATTTGCATTATATAAAACCATTGCATCTGCTGAAAGATTTTCTTGCTCTTCATTCGAAACCTCCTGAACTTCTCGGACAGGCTTTTTATTGAACAATTTAACCCTGTTAGTTTCTGTTTTTTTAGGTTCCGCAACTTCCTCTTCTGCAAATACAGGAAGAACGAAGATACTAAATATTATTGATAAAATCAAAAACTTTTTCATACAAAAATTATAAATTAAATACATTCTGCCGTCCATAAATTTGAAATAAGAAATTACATGTGTCATAATCTTATAGATGTCTCTTTTACTTATATAGCCTTTATTTTATAGGGATAAAATAAAGGCTTTTTGTTTTTTATATTAAGATATGTTAAGCATAGATTTGAGTAAAAAGCAATTTTTAAAGGAAGAATTTGTTTAATAAGATGTAAGGTTTAGGTTATAAAAAGTCTGCAAAGACGAAAAGTTAAAAAGGTGGTTTGGTTATGATGAATTACGGTATGAATCCTATGTTTGGTACAGACATTATGGCTTCTGGTATGATGAATCCAATGATGATGGGTGGGTTCTACAATCCAGCTACTCAAATTAACTATATGAACCAAATGGATCAATATGCAATAGATAGACAAGTTAAATTATACAGAAATCAAAACAATGCTCAATTCCAAATGTCTGCTCAAACTGATGGAATTTCAAAACAAGTTCAAGTTTTAGCTGAAAAAGCTCAAGGCAACAAACAAAATGCTGTTCAAGCAGCTTACAACAAATTAGTTGCATCTGTTAAAGATTCTTATGGTGCACAATTACAAGGTACTGCTGAAGAAAAAGAAGCTCAAGCAAGAGCTTATGCTGAAAGAATTTATGCTCAACAAACTGGTTCTTTATTAACTGATGATATCAGAGCTAACGCTGGTGGTTCTTTCATTGAAGGTTTCAAACAAGTTGTTACTCTTGGTTTAGGCAACAGAAGAACTTCTGAAGAAAACGTTGCTAAAATCAACGGCACTGCTGTAAGCACTGGTGAAAGTGCTAAAAAATATTTAGGTTACGCAGCAGGTGGTGCTACTCTAGCTCTTGGCGGAACAATGTTATATAAATACTCTAACCCTATCTTGAAAGGCTTAGGTGCTATTGCTAAATTCTTGTTTACTAAAGCTGCTTAATCAAAATTTTTAAACCATAACCATTAATTAAACCAAAACTAAACTAACAAAAGGTCGGATTTCAAAAGAATTTCGACCTTTTGTTACGAAATATTAAGAAGAAAATATCCAAAAAGGCAATATTTCAGAAGAAAAAACGTTTAATAAGATGTAAGGTTTAGGTTATAAAAAGTCTGCAAAGACGAAAAGTTAAAAAGGTGGTTTGGTTATGATGAATTACGGTATGAATCCTATGTTTGGTACAGACATTATGGCTTCTGGTATGATGAATCCAATGATGATGGGTGGGTTCTACAATCCAGCTACTCAAATTAACTATATGAACCAAATGGATCAATATGCAATAGATAGACAAGTTAAATTATACAGAAATCAAAACAATGCTCAATTCCAAATGTCTGCTCAAACTGATGGAATTTCAAAACAAGTTCAAGTTTTAGCTGAAAAAGCTCAAGGCAACAAACAAAATGCTGTTCAAGCAGCTTACAACAAATTAGTTGCATCTGTTAAAGATTCTTATGGTGCACAATTACAAGGTACTGCTGAAGAAAAAGAAGCTCAAGCAAGAGCTTATGCTGAAAGAATTTATGCTCAACAAACTGGTTCTTTATTAACTGATGATATCAGAGCTAACGCTGGTGGTTCTTTCATTGAAGGTTTCAAACAAGTTGTTACTCTTGGTTTAGGCAACAGAAGAACTTCTGAAGAAAACGTTGCTAAAATCAACGGCACTGCTGTAAGCACTGGTGAAAGTGCTAAAAAATATTTAGGTTATGCAGCAGGTGGTGCTACTCTAGCTCTTGGGGGAACAATGTTATACAAATACTCTAACCCTATCTTGAAAGGCTTAGGTACTATCGCTAAATTCTTGTTCACTAAAGCTGCTTAATCAAAAATTTTAAACTATAACCATTAATTAAACCAAAACAAAAAAGCTAGATTTTTAATCTAGCTTTTTTGTTGTTAAAATTTATATTCAGTCTTTTCGTAAACTCTTTCGTTTAACCTGTTATCAAGCAACATCAAGATAATTTTATTATCAATACAGAATTTCAATTGATTTAAGATTGAGCGCAATTGATGTTCTTCTTCAAATTGTTCTTGAATATACCAATCCAAGAATAAAGATGTCATTCTATCGTTAAACTCATCTGCTGAAGCTTTTAGGCAATTTATAGAATTTGTAACAGATTTTTCGTGAGAAAAGGCGTGTTCCATTGCTTCAAGCGGTGATTTATATTCAATATCAGGAGCAGGAATATTTTGAAACTTATAGCTTGCATCACAGTTATTTAAGTATGTAAAAATAATCATTCCATGATCAACTTCTTCTTTTGCTTGAATAGTACACCAACTTGCAAAACCATGTAACCCAAATTTAAGAAAATAACTAGCCATTGATAGATATAAATAGCCTGAATAAAACTCTTTATTAAGTTGTTCATTAAGTAATGTTGTAATTCTTTCACTAATCACATTGTCCTCCTTTAACTTATTTCACAGAGCAGTATAAAATTAAGGGAGTTAAATTATAACTGTACAGATAGGCTATACTATGGTACTATTCAGCTATGAGCGAGATTTTTAATTTAGTGGATAAATTAAACGAAAAGTATGTCAGAATACTAAAAGAAGAGCTGAAAACGTTTGATGATAATGCAGAAACTCGACTTTTAGAATTAAAAACACGTATTTTAAATAAGAGAAAAGAAATATCTTGCGGAAAATGCGGTTCTTGTTGCAGACTGGCAGCTTGCCCAAATTCTCCAGAAGAATTGGAAGAAAAAGCAAACAACGGCGATAAATTTGCAAAAGAATTTATAAATACGTTTACGTTGTACAAAAATATTGAGGAAGTTGAAAAACTTCACCCCGAATATGTAAAAGCCGTAAAATCACTACACGAAAAGATTTATTTTTATCATTGTAATTTAGTTACAAAAGACAATTTATGTCCAAAATACGAGGATAGACCACAGATTTGCAGAGATTATCCAGACAATCCATTAGAAATATATCCGGTAAAATGTGAATATAAAAAATGGAGAAACAATGTTTTAGATGATATATTGAGAGTAAAAGCTATCAACGATATTTTAAATTTAGAAAAAAGATGATATAGTAGTAGTGAACATTTCTGGTCGTAGTGCTAAAGATACAGAATGATTTTTACAAATTTTGGTATAAATTATGACAAAAACAAATCTTTCAACATTAAATTTAGAAGAAATAAACGAACTTATAAAACCTTTAGGTGCATCATCATTTAGAGCAAGACAAATCTTTAATTGGATTTACTTAAAATCAGCAAAAAGCATTGATGAGATGACTGATTTGAGTAAAAAATTTAGAGATGAGTTAAATGAGATAGCCACAATTACAACCTCAACAATCAAGCGCAAACAAACATCAAAGGACGGCACTATAAAATATTTAATTGAATATGCCGATGGGGAATGCGTTGAAACTGTTTTAATGAGATTTGACAATAGGGCAAACTTAACAGCCTGCGTAAGTTCACAAGTTGGTTGTAGCGTAAATTGTGCCTTTTGCGCAACAGGAAAAAGAGGTTTTATAAGAAACTTAACACCATCTGAAATTGTTGAACAAGTTTTAACAATTCAAAGAGATACCGGCTTAAAAGTTACGAATATCGTATTTATGGGGCAAGGAGAGCCACTATTAAACTTAAAGAACGTTTTGGAAGCGATTGATTTTATAAATACAAATTTGGTAATAAGTCAAAGAAGAATAACCGTTTCTACAAGCGGTATTGCACCAAAGATTAGGGAATTGGCTGATAAACAGTTACAAATAACTTTGGCATTGTCTTTGCATGCCCCAAACTCTAATATTAGACGTACATTAATGCAAATTGACAATAAATATTCAATGGACGAAGTTAAAAAAGCTTTAAAATACTATAACGAGGTTACAGGTAGACGAATTACAATTGAATATTTGTTGATTAGAAATGTGAACGACAGAATTGAGCATGCAAAAGAAGTTGCAGAATTTTTGCATGACATTAAATGTAATGTTAATTTGATACCTTATAACCCAGTTGACGAAACAGGATTTAAAAGACCTTCAAATAACGACATTATGAAGTTTAAATGTATTTTAGAACATTCAGGCAA
Source organism: uncultured Candidatus Melainabacteria bacterium (assembly GCA_934700335.1). GTDB lineage: Bacteria > Cyanobacteriota > Vampirovibrionia > Gastranaerophilales > Gastranaerophilaceae > UBA791. Next base: position 35,817 of record CAKUXM010000013.1, read on the forward strand.
AAAGGTTACCATAAGACTTGAAAGAGGTTCTGATATTGATGCAGCATGCGGACAATTGAGAGGAAAAGTTGTATGAAAGGACTTATCCAAAGAGTAAACGAAGCATCGGTAACGATTGATAACGAAATTTATTCAAAGATTGGTAAAGGAATTTTGTTGTTGCTTGGAATTGAAAAAGGTGATACTTCTGAAAATGTTCAAAAATTAGCAGATAAAATTGTTAATCTAAGAATTTTTGAAGACGAAAATGAAAAAATGAATTTATCGTTAAATGATATTAACGGCGAATTACTTGTTGTATCTCAATTTACATTATGCGGAGATACTAAAAAAGGTACACGACCATCTTTTGACAAAGCAGAATTACCCACGAAAGCTAACAAATTGTATGAAGAATTCTTAAAATATGTACAAACAAAGGTTTCTGTAGTAAAACACGGCAAATTTGGGGCTATGATGAAGGTTTCACTAATCAATGACGGTCCAGTTACCTTTATGATTGAAAAGTAGAAAATCCATGACTTGCAAAATTGTGCAATTCAGTTATAATAAATATAGGAATAATTAGAAAGATACGAAATAGAAGTTAGTTATTTAGATTTTATTGATTTAGTTTTATTTATTGAGGAGAATTTTTTAATTATTTATTAAGTTAGTTTACCAGATTATTTATGAGGCTTTATAGACTATGTATTTAAATAAGTGCATCAAATGTGGCGCAGAATTTGAAACAAAAAACCCCAAACGTGTGATTTGCCCAAACTGTTTATACGCAGAAAAGAAAGTAGATAACGGTTCAGAAGATAGCTCATCACAATCAAATATGGCAAGTTATAGCTCAGAGAACTATCAACAACGCCAAACATCATTTGGAGGTTATGAAGACAGACCAAGAAACAATTATCAACAAAGAGAAGGCGGATATTCATCAGGGGGTTACTCATCAGGCGGATATCAAAGACGAGAAGGTGGATATTCACAAGGTGGATACTCAGCCGGTGGATACCAAAGAAGAGATAATAATAGAGAAGGCGGTTACAGCAGTGGTTATAACCGTGATAACAGAGGTGGCGGATACCAAAGACCTCAACAAGGCGGTTATAACAGAGATAATAGAGGTGGATATCAACAAAGACCACAACAAGGCGGTTACAACCGTGATAACAGAGGAGGCGGATACCAAAGACCTCAACAAGGCGGTTATAACAGAGATAACAGAGGTGGCTTCCAGTCTCGTAGACCACAAGGTGGCGGTAACAGATTTGGTGGCGGTAGAAAACCTCAAAGACCTCAAAAACAAGCAAAACCACTTTTAGTTACAAAGGAACAATTGGAGACAATTGAAGCTTTATATAAAACAATGCTTCCTCTTCCAAATCCAGATGCACACGAGGTAATTGGAGCAAAAATGGAATTGGAACCAAGAAAAGTTTTCTTTGGGATTAATTTAATTCGTCAAAAATTGATGTTACCAAAATTACCTTATCCAAAGAGAAAATTGGCAATTTCAGAAGATCAAATGTTAGCTATTAAGAGCTTGTATGAACCACTTTTACCACTTCCACCAATTGGTTGCCATAAAATCATTGCAACTCAATTGAGAATGGACGAGTGGAGAGTACATGTTGGTATAGGTCTTATAAGAGCACAAATGGGCTTAGAAAGATGGAACCAAGATAGACCAGATGCTCCGGAAGAATTTAAAAATCAAAAGGCAGAAGAAACAACTGAACCAGTAACAGAAGAAAAACCTAAAGCTAAAAAAACAACAAAGAAAAAAGCTGAGGTTGAAAAACCTTCTGCAGATGAAACTGCTGAAGAAAAGCCAAAGAAAAAAAGAACAACTAAAAAGAAAACTGAGGAAGCTGAAGCTGAAACTGAAACAGTAGAAGAAACGCCAAAGAAGAGAGCTACAAGAAAAACTAAAAAAGATGAAGAATAAGTTAGTTTCGGTTGCAAAAATTTTAAATTTTCATGGCATTAAAGGTGAAGCTAAAATCGGATTTTCAAAGAAAAACGCTGATTTTATCAAAAATCTTTCTCATGCTTATATTAAAACTGATACAGAATACAAAGAAATTAATATTTTATCAGTAAAATTCAGCAATAAGTGCGCAATTATGAAATTTGAAGACATAAATTCAATAGACGAACTTATGGAATTTAAGGGCTGTGCTCTATTTGTTGAAGAAAACCAATTAAAAGAAGACCTTGAAGAAGATGAATTTCTAACAAGCGATTTAGTTGGTATGGAAGTTTTTGCAAATAATAGAAAAATCGCAGTGGTTGTTGGGTTATCAAATAATGGAGGCACTGACTTACTTACCGTAAAAACAGCAAGTGGCAAGATTTCATACGTACCTTTTGTAAAAGACATCTGCAAAGAAATCGATTTAGATAATAATCGCATTATCATTGAAAACCTTGAAGGATTGATTGAAGAATGAGATTTGATATTCTAACGCTTTTTCCTGACATGATAGAAAATTATTGTTCTCAAAGTATTTTAAAAAGGGCACAAGAACGTAATATCATAGAGGTTAACACTGTTAACCCAAGAGATTTTTCTTTGGATAAACATAAAAAAGTCGATGATACTCCTTATGGTGGCGGAGCTGGTATGGTTTTGATGCCTCAACCATATGTTGATGCGTATGAATCAGTTGAAAGATGCGAAAATTCTTTGACAGTTATGTTGACTCCGCAAGGAAAACCTTTTGACGAAAAGTTATGTTTAGAATTGGCTAAATATGACCAAATTACAATGCTTTGCGGGCATTACGAAGGGTTTGATGAAAGAATTAGAGATGTAATAAAACCTGTTGAAATTTCTATAGGAGACTTTGTTCTTACAGGAGGAGAACTTCCTGCATTGTGCATTTTAGATGCTGTAAGTAGAAAAATTGAAGGCACTTTAGGTAAAATTGAATCTGCAGAAGTTGATAGCTTTTCTAATGGTCTTTTGGAATATCCTCAATACACAAAACCTAGAGAATATCGTGGGTTTAAGGTTCCAGAAGTTCTTTTAAATGGAAATCACGCTGAAATAGAAAAATTTAGAAAAGAACAAAGCCTTTTGAGAACAAAAATCAGAAGAGCAGATTTGATAGAAAAATTACCTTAACAAAATTTTACAAAAAATCTTAAAATTTTGAGAAAATTTTTGTTTTTTTGATGAAAATTTTCAAAAATATTTTAGGAATATTTTTCATATAATTTTTCATTTTCTTCTTTTGTTAAGAAATGTTAATAGATTTTCAAATTTTAGTTCAAAATTTTTCAAAAATTTACACAAAATTTACAAATTTTACATAATTTTTTTTCGATTTTTCATGAAAAATTTTCAAAAAAAATTTTTTTTGAGAAAAATTTTTCAAAATTTCTCTCTTTTGTAAAGTTATGTAACATACATGTATAATAAAACTAAAGTTTAAATACATGTATGTCGATAAATATATTGTTAGGGAAATAAAGAAAGGTAGAAAATGGGATTAGCAGCAGGACAAGCAAGATA
>CAKUXM010000014.1 GCA_934700335.1 uncultured Candidatus Melainabacteria bacterium
ATGAATATTATCGGCACATGTTCGGTTGAACTTTAGCTTGTCTTTACATTTCGTTACAATTATGCTAAAAAAAAGAGTGCTTAGCACTCTCAAAACTCCTATCGATTTACAATTTCCTCGATATTCTTTTCAATATCTCGGATTGTGGATTGTTTAAATCTTTCGTGGCGTTTTTTATTATAGCCATATAGAACATAAATCATAAAGCCTGCAAGTAACCACAATGGGAACAACAACGCAGATGTTGTTAAGGATTTTAATGAATAAATCATCAATGCCCCGCATGAAATTATACCCAAACAAGGAAATAACGGTGAAAATGGAACTTTGAATGGTCGTTTTCTATTTGGTTCGGTTTTTCTTAAAATAAGAACAGCAACACAAATAATAATAAATGAAGTAAACGTTCCAAAATTACATAATTCTGCTGAAATGCTCAAGTCCATAAACAAGGCTCCAAAGATAACGACAAATGCACTTAACCAAGTTAAGAAAGCTGGTATCCTAGTACGTCTATCAACCATTCTCCAACCTCTTGGCAAAAAGTTATCACGGCTCATTGCATATAAAATTCTTGTTGTACCTAATTGATAAATTAAAAGAACAGAAGTAAGTCCACAAAGAGCAGCTAGTGAAATAAACCCCGCAAACCAATCTTGATGGATAAAGCTCATTGCATGAGCAAGTGGCGCTGATGTGTCAATTGAATTTAAAGGGACAACACCAGTTAAGACAAGGGCTACCAAAACATATAAGATAGTACAAATAACCAATGTGCCTAAAATACCAATTGGTAAATCTTTTTGAGGATTTTTAACTTCTTCTGCGGTAGTAGAAATTGCATCAAATCCAATATATGCAAAAAATATTAAAAAAGCTCCCATAAATACGCCTTCAAAACCGTTAGGAGCAAAAGGCGTCCAGTTTTCCGGCTTTACATAAAAAGCTCCAACTACAACAAAAGTTAAAATCATAAATATATTGATAGAAACCATAATACTTGCGAATTTAGCTGATTCTTTAACTCCTTTTAGCAACATCCATGTAATTACAAACACAATGAATATTGCAGGCAAATTCATACATACAGGAATTTTATCGAAAATATATGGAATTTTATCATGTATATTCCAGCCATATTTTTCGCACATATGGGACATTGTAATATAATCTGTTCTCAGCCAAAGTGGGAAATTAACGATCCATGAAGGAAGAACATGTGAAAAACCTTTTAGTAATTGAACACAATAACCGCACCAAGCACTTGCCACAGTAATATTACTAATCGCATATTCTAGCATTAATATCCAACCAACCATCCAAGCCGCAAGTTCACCCATAGCAGCGTATGTATAGGTATATGCACTACCTGCTACAGGAATCATTGATGCAATTTCAGAATAACAAAGTGCTGAAAATACACAAGGAATAGCTGCCAAAATCATTGACACACAGATAGCCGGCCCTGCACCTGTGCTTTCTGCTCCACCTTTTATTGCAATCCCAATGATAGAAAAAATACCTGTTCCTACAACGGCTCCAATACCTAAAATAATTAAATCAAAAATACCTAATGTCTTTTTTAAATCAGTATTTTGACTCAGTTGAATTAAATCATCAACTTTTCTTCGTCTTAGTGCATTGTGTAGAACATCTTTAATACTCATTGCGAACTTGTTCCTCTTTTATTGCCTGAGCTCTACGTTCCATTTCTTCAACGATTTTTTCACGTCTACGATTTTTCTTATATCCATAAAACGCATAAACTATAACGCCTAAAACCATTACAATTGGGAATAAAATTGCAGACATAATTGTCGCAGACGTAAATATAAAATATAACATTAAACCAGACAAGCAAAGAATGCCCAATAGTGGAAACCAAGGTGAAAATGGTACTTTAAATGGTCTTGGTCTATCCGGATCAACTTTTCTTAAAATCAATACAGCAACGCAAACAATAATAAATGATGTGAATGCTCCATAATTACAAAGTTCAGCGGCTGCGCTTAAATCCATTGTAAGAACGCCCAAGATTAAAACTGCAGATACAACGTAAGTTAAAACATTTGGAGTTCTTGTTTTTCTATTTAACTTTTTAAATATAGTCGGTAAAAAGTTATCACGACTCATAGCGTATAATATTCTTGTTGTAGCCATCAACATAACCAGTAAAACAGAAGTGAGACCAGCAAGAGAACCTACAGAAATCAAACCCGCAACCCAGTCTTGATGAACCATATTCATAACATATACCATTGGTGCTTTTAAAAAGCCTGCAGGAATTGCTACACCACTTGTCGGGTGCATACCTGTTAGTACTAAGGCTACTGACACATAAACAATTGTTGTTACAAATAATGAACCTATAATACCGATTGGTAAATCTTTTTGAGGATTTTTACATTCTTCTGCTGTTGTTGCTAAAGCATCAAAGCCAATGTATGCAAAGAAAATAATAAATGCCCCGCTTAATATACCCTGAAAACCATTAGGTGCAAATGGAACCCAGTTTTCTGGTTTTACATAGAAAGCTCCTACTAATACGAATAAAGCAATTACTGCTAATTTAACAACAACCATAACTGTTGCCGTAATAGTTGAATCTTTTGTTCCACTTCTTAAAATCAAAGCAATAGTAACAATAATCAAGATTGCAGGTAAATTTATTGAAATCGGCAACCCAAAAATCGTTGGTAATACGTTTTGTGCATTATCTCCTAATAATTTAATAGCAGAATTATAATCAGTAGTTAACCAAATTGGCATATTAGTTAAAATATTTGGTAAATGCCCCTCAAAACCTTTTAGAAATTGAACGAAGTAATTTGACCAAGCACAAGCAACACCAACTGAGCCGATACCATATTCTAGCATTAATACGCAACCAACCATCCATGCCATAAATTCTCCAAGTGTCGCAAATGTATAAACATAAGCCCCACCGGCAACTGGTAACATTGCAGCAAATTCGCAATAGCATAATGCAGAGAATACACAAGCAAATGCCGCAATAATCATTGAAACGACTAAAGCTGGACCTGCGCCTGTGTTTGGGGTTGCGGCTGCAATACCTACAACGGCAAAAATACCAGAACCAATAAGAATACCAATACCTAAGACAATTAAATCAATAGCTGTCAAGGTCTTTTTTAAGCCGTTTCTTCTAGCTACCTTCATCATATCGTCTGGATTTTTTCTTTTAAATAATTTACTTAGAACTCTCGATAAAGGTTTATTATTTTCTTGGTTATTATCCATCTTCTTCTTTCGGTTTAACTGTGTTTAATCTTCTTACTTACAAAGAGGGAATCCCATTTTTTCTCTTTGTGCTACATATAATTTTGCGACTTTTGTTGCCATCGTTCTTATTCTACCAATGAATAAGTTTCTTTCGTCTTTACTGATAACGCCCCTTGCGTCTAGTAAATTAAAGGTATGAGAACATTTTAATACATAATCATACGCTGGCAAAACAAGTTCTGCATTAATACAATTATCAACCTCATTTTGATATAAATCAAACATTTTATATAACGCATCAGCATTTGATACTTCAAAATTGTATTTAGACATTTCAACTTCGTTTTGTAAGAAGATTTCACCGTATTTTACAGTATCATTCCATTGAATATCTTGGAAATGTTGAACATCTTGTAAGTACATTGCAATTCTTTCAACACCGTAAGTAAGTTCAAGTGCAACTGGTCTAACTTCTAAACCACCAACTTGTTGGAAGTATGTAAACTGAGTAATTTCCATACCGTCTAACCAAACTTCCCAACCTACTCCATTTGCACCTAATGTTGGAGATTCCCAGTTGTCTTCGACAAATCTTACGTCGTGTTTTGTTAAATCAATACCAATAGCTTCTAAACTCTTTAAATATACGTCTTGTGCATCTTCTGGTGATGGTTTTAAAATAACTTGAAATTGATAATAATGTCCTAATCTGTTAGGGTTTTCACCATATCTGGCATCTGTAGGTCTTCTACAAGGTTCAACCATCGCAGTATTCCAAGGTTCTGGACCTAATGCTCTTAAAAATGTTGCAGGGTTCATTGTTGATGCACCCTTTTCTATGTCATACGGTTGTTGAATAATACAACCTTGTTCTGACCAATATTTTGATAAATTTAAAATCAAATCTTGAAAATTCATAAATCCTACCAACTAATGTAAATCAATTAAGTCTATTATATATGTAACATTTTTAATTTGCAATAAATTAAGCCTAAATATTAACTTATTTGACATGTTCTATTTAAGAATTATATTATAACTTCGGAGGGGTTATGGCTGATAAAATTATTATATTTTCGGGTAAACAGTATTCCGGTAAAGATACTTTGGCTAAAATTATGCTAAGTAAAATGCCTTCATTTCACAGATGTGCAATGGGAGATATTATTAAATTAGAATATGGTAAAAGCCATAATTTAACATACGAAGAAATTGAGAAAAACAAACCTTTATATAGACAAGGTTTAATTGATTTGGGCAATTGGGGACGTTCTCAACATCAGGATTACTGGTTACAAAAGATTATTGAGCAAGACGGAAATATTATGGTAACTGACGTTAGAGTTCCTCACGAATACGAAGTTTTCAAAAATGCTGGAGCTATAACAATTCGTATTGAGTGTCCTCGTGAAATTAGAGAAAAAAGAGGAACTCTCATTGGTGAAAACGATATCACAGAGATTGGTTTAGACGATATAAAAGACTGGGATTTTGTAGTAAATAACGACTCGGATTTAGAAAATTTAAACCAAAAAGCAGACGAAATTATTAACGAGATTAAGGATACACTATGAAACATATTTTAGATTCACTTGTTATATCTATAATTGGTTTAGCATTAGCGTGGTTCTGGGGTGAACATGTTTTACAAGGAAGCGGTTTCCATTGCGTATTTATCGCATTCATCTTATCTATTTTAGAAGTTAGTTTATCTTTTGATAATGCCGTTATCAATGCAACAAAATTAGAAAAAATGTCTCCAAAATGGCAACACCGTTTCTTGACTTGGGGGATTTTAATTGCTGTCTTTGGTATGAGATTATTATTTCCAATAGCTGTAGTTTCAATTTTTGCAAGACTTTCATGCCTTAAAGTCCTTGATATGGCATTGAATAATGCTTCTCAATACGCACATTATTTAAGTATCACTCACGCACCAATCGTTGCTTTTGGTGGAAGTTTCTTATTGATGTTGTTTTTAAACTTTTTCTTTAACGAAAAAAAAGAAGTTCATTGGATAAAGTTTATTGAAGAAAAGCTTTGTCATTGTGCTAAAGTCAAAGGATTTGAAGGCGTAATAACATTGCTTGTATTGGTTTTAACAAGTAGTTTTGTTGCTCAAGCTCAACAAAATGAAGTTTTGATTTCAGGTATCTTTGGTGTAATAACTTATTTATTAATTGATGGAATTTCGCAAGCTCTTGAAAAACACGAAGAAGAAAGAGCAAAAATTATTGCTAATTGTGCAAAAAGCACAGGTTTTGTTAGCTTTTTATATTTAGAACTTATAGATGCATCATTTTCTCTTGACGGTGTTTTAGGCGCATTCGCACTCAGCTCTGATATTTTAATCATTACAATAGGACTTTCAATAGGAGCATTCTTTGTTCGTTCATTGACAGTAATGCTTGTTGAAAAGAAAACTCTTACGCAATATCTATATCTTGAAAGTGGCGCACATTGGGCAATTGGCGCACTGGCAATAATTATGTTCATCTCTACATTTCACGAAGTCTCTGAATACATAACAGGCGGTATTGGCTTAGGGTTTATTATTTTAGCCTTTATTAGTTCTGTTTTGCATAATAAAAAACAGGCTAAAAATAATGGATAAAGTATCTTTTGTCGTTACTTCTTATAATTACGAACAATTTATAGAAGAAACTCTTAATTCTATTAAAAATCAGTCGTTTCATGATTTTGAAATTATTGTGGTTGACGACTTTTCAACAGATAATTCGGTAAAAAGAATAAACACTTTCATTAACAAGAATCCTAATTTAGAAGTTAAATTAATTATTCACGATAAAAATCAAGGTCAACTAAAAGCTTCTTTAACAGGGCTTTCTGTTGCAACTGGGGATTTTGTTTGCTTTGTTGATTCTGATGATGTTTTAGAAATTGATTATACTAAAAAATTATTGGAAGCTCATATAAAAACAGATGTCGGATTTGTTTCGTGTAATTGCACAGAAATTGACGAATTTGGCAATATAAAAAACAAAAAAAAACAAAACTGTAAGATAAAGAAATTAAATCTTTTAACTTCACCATTTGGTGGGTGGTATTGGTCTCCAATGTCATCGGCTATGTTTAGAAAATCAAGTTTAGAAGTAGTCAAAGATTACAACAACACAGATGATTGGCGAATTTGCCCTGATAAATTTTTATTTAACTTTGTTCATTTAACTAATTGTTCAGCAATTTTGGACGAAAATCTTGTAAAAAAACGAGTTCACTCTAACAATGCAGGTAAATTTAACAGAACTAAATTAAATTTTAAAAACAATAGAAAAATTAGAAAATGCACATTAGATTTTATAAAAAAGCATAATTGCAAAAACAAACTAAAATACACTATAATCATCTATTTATCATATTTTTACATTCCAATTCAAGTATTAAAATATGTAAAAAAATCTATTTTATCTAAATTTCAGTATAATTAATTGTTTTATATACATTATATAAAACGAGAGGATAGATTGTCATGGATAAGTATGAAAAACTTCAAGAAGAAATTCAAGCAAAGAAAGATGCAGATTATAATGCCTTGATTTTGGACGTAAAAAAAATTAGTAATTGTATTGAAAAGATAATTTCAATGGCACTAAATTCATCAAGCGCAAAAATGGAAAGAGATTTACATATTCAATCTTTTTAATTAGTTCTAAAATATACATTTACAAATTAAAAAGCCTCGAATTATTTCGAGGCTTTTTCTTATTAAAACTTTTTGATTAGTATCTTAAACCAACTGATTGAGCCATCAAGTCATTTTGTTTTGAAAAGCTTGGAGTTGCGTTTAACCCTGCTGTATAAGCTAAGAATGGGTTTGTTGTTGTTTGAATTTGTCTTTGTTGAGTTGTAGTACCCACAGAACCTCTTCGTTGAGATAAATTTGACAAACTTTGGAAAGCAACTTTTGCATCATCAGAGCCGGTTCCTTCAGTTTCCAATCTTTCAGCTGCAGCTCCAGCAACTTGATTTAAAACAGTGCTATCAGTTTGTGCTGCTTGCGCTAATTGTTGAGCTTGTCTTTCTTGAGCAAGAACTAATTCATCTTTACCAACAATTTTTTCAGCACCTTTCTTAGCAAGACGGCTACCTATTGAACCACCAATTAATGAACATAGAGAACCGATTGCGCCACCTACAACTGCACCAACTGCTGTACCTGCGCCAGGGATAACAGAACCAATTAAAGCACCTATTTTAGTACCTAAGGCTGCACCGGCTACCCAGCCACCTACTGAAGCGACTGTTTTAACAGTGGATTTACCAAGTTGTTTAACACCTGATTTTGCGCCTAATTGTTTGAATGTTGGAATTACGTTAGAAACAACTTCAAAACCGCCTTCCATGATTAACATTGCTGTACCACCGTTAGCTTTGAATGCGTTCAAGCATTTACCAAAAGATGGAGATTTAACAGCTAAAGCGTTAAGACCTTTATTTAATTTTGTAATACCTAATACGTTTGAAATTTTTGAACCAACACCAGTTGCAGCAGCAGATTTTTCTAAATAACCTGCTTGATTTGCTTGTGCAAATAATTTATGAGCATTGTTGATTGCTTCTTTAGAGCCAGATTTAAGAGCTTCTTGAGCTGCTGTTCTAGCAGAATTATATAAATCGATTGTACCTTTTGAATATACAGTTGCTTCAGCCAATTTTTCAGCAGTTGGAATTGCTTTTAACAAACTTGCACCTGCGTTAGAAGCAAGAACACCACCGAAACCAGAAGCTTGTCTGATTGCTGCATAATTTGTACCATTGGCTAAGGCTTGAAAACCACCTTTAAGGTCTTTTCTGTTGTTCCATAGCCAAGAACCACCTTGCAATGCCATATTAGAAGTAGAACTTGTTAATACTTCAGACAAACCCAAATTAGTAGTGTTTGTAAGAGCAACACCAGTAGCATATTTTGCTAAATTTTCTATATCTTTTGCTGAATATCTAATGCCGCCATTAAAGCTAACATTGTTGTTACTGTATACCATGTTTTCCTCGTTTAATATCCTGTACATATATAAACGTGAAAAATATGGAATTATTGCCTTTTTTTAATAGAAATATTAATTTTTGTTACAATTTGTTATACAATCGTTTAAATTTTGTATCATAACTTCACTGTAATGTTCGCAATCTTTTTGATTTGTTGCTTCAAATCTTAATGTGAATACAGGTTCTGTATTTGATTGTCTTACTAATGCAAAACCACCATCAAACACAATTCTCATACCGTCTAAAGTGATGATATCTTGAATTTTATTGCCGAACATATTTTTATTATCTTCAACTAAATTTTTAAACATTTCTAATACAGGTTTTTTAAGTTCATTTTCGCAATGTAATCTAACTTCGTCTGAAATATAAACTGCATTAAATGGTTTTAGCATGTCTGTTAAATCAAAGTTTTTATTATTTTCTCGCATTTTTGCAATAATCTCAATAACTCGGCAACCAGCATAGAATGCGTCATCATAACCGTAATATCTATCTTTAAAGAAAATATGCCCACTCATTTCTCCCGCAAGATGAGCATTTGTTTCTGCCATTTTCGCTTTTATATATCCATGTCCAGTTTTACACATAATAGCTTTACCACCAGATTTATTGATTGTATCAAATAAAACTTGTGAGCATTTAACTTCTGAAACAATTACTGGTGTTGTTTTTGTTAATCTATATCGTTCAATAACATCTAGCGCATAAATTAATAATAATTTATCACCTGTTAAGTGATTACCTTTTGAGTCAATAACACCAATTCTATCGCTATCACCATCAAAAGCGATACCTAAGTCAGCTTTATTTTCAATAACAGCTTTTTTAATATCGTCTAAAGTTGATTCATCACTTGGGTTTGGGTGATGGTGTGGAAATCTTCCATCAGGATTTGAATATAATTCAATCACGCTGCAACCCAATCTTCTGTACAATTCAGGTCCTACAATTCCTCCAGTACCATTTGCACTATCAACTACAACTTTGATACCTTTACCGATTGATTTAAATTGCGTACAAAGTTCGTTAATATATTCTGGAATAATATCGTGTTGAACCGATTTTCCAAAAGTGTGTGATAATAATGATTCTTTGCTTTGTTCAATTGCAAGTTTTTTAACTTCTTGGAATTGAGATTCAGTCATTGATTTTTTATCAAAAGTCATTTTTAAACCATTGTACTGGCTTGGATTATGGCTTGCTGTAACAATCATTGCACCCATAACTTCATTTTCGCCAGTAATTTCTTTTAAATCTGCATGTTCAGAATAATAACCAATTGGAGTTGCTGCTAAACCTAAATCAATAATATTTGCTCCGGCAGAAGTAACACCTTTAATAATAATATCCTTTAATTGTGGAGAATGAGTTCTTGCGTCCATACAAACGGTAACCCATATATCTTTAGCCTGTTTACCAGTTTGTTCCATAATGTATTTTATATAAGCCTTTGATGTAAAGAAAAACAATTCTTCTGTTACATCTTTACCGTAAATACCTCTGATATCGTTTTTGCCAAATGCTGAATCCCAATTAATCATTTATCTTTTCTCCTACTTTTTTATTATGGTATCATGAACAATATGAAATTAAAAATATCAGACTTATTTAATAAACCAAGCGTTGCAGGAATGTTATTTATTTTACCTGCGATTGTTGGAACATTCATATTTATTGTAGTTCCAACAATCGCCTCATTTGCACTAAGTTTTGCAGATTGGGATTTGTTAAACGAAATAAAATATGTTGGATTATCAAATTATTATGAAATATTTACAGATAAGGTCTTTGTAAAAATTTTAATAAACACGTTTGTCTATTCAATATCTGTAACAGTTTTAGCGGTAATTATTCCGCTAATTCTAGCTTGTATATTAAATTCAAAAATATGGTTTAAAGAATTTTATAAAACAGCATACTTTATACCATTTGTAACTCCAATGATAGTAAGCGCTATCGTTTGGGAGTGGATATTTGACCCGAATATTGGTTGCTTAAATCAATTTTTACATCTTCATATAAATTGGTTATATGATACAAATTTTGCAATGCCAGCATTAATAATCGTTTCAGTTTGGAAATTAATTGGATATAATATGATAATCTTCCTTGCAGGTTTGACAGGAATAAACACAGAACTTTTAGAAGCATCTAAAATTGATGGAGCAAATGCAATTCAAACTTTTTGTAAAATAACAATTCCTTTGTTATCACCAACAATATTTTTTGTAGTGATAATAACTGCAATAAGTTCATTCCAAGTCTTTGACCTTATATATCTAATGACGCAAGGTGGTCCACTTGATAGCACAAATGTTATCGTATACGCAATTTATAAAAACGCATTTGAATATTTTAGAATTGGTAAAGCAAGTGCATTAGCTTATGTATTATTTATAATTATTTTTGTACTTACAGCATTTCAATGGCATTTCAGAAAGAAAATGGTTTATATTGAAAAAGATTAAATTACATTAGCCAATTTCAAAAGATTTTCATCTCTTTGAGGCATTGCAAGCGGTTTTGGGATAAAAATATCTTTGTATTTTTCGATTGCATATGAATCTGTCATACTTGCAATATAATCAGTTACTGCTCGTTGAATTTTTTCTTCCTCACAATAACCTTTTAACTTGTCTGAATAGTACTCAAACAAAGCTTTAATAATATTTCTTGCTTTTTTCTCTTCTAGCTTTGCAGGTGAATCCGTATAAACATTTTTAAACATCCAATCACGAAGAAGATTTGTATAATGCCAACCTTCTTCACTCATTGAAACTACTGGTTTCTCAATAGAATTTTTAATAATTTCTGTAATCATTTTATTTAAACGTTTTGATTGAACAGATGTAAAATATTCTCTACATTCTTTTGGTAAATCTTCTTCTGAGATTACACCCGCACGGATAGAATCTTCGATATCGTGGTTAATATACGCAATTTTATCAGCAAGTTGAACGCATTGTGCTTCAAGAGTTTTAGGTTCTAAACCCCAAGAATGAGTATAAATACCTTGAACTGTTTCTCTACATAAGTTCAAATCTTCAAGTTTTTCAACAACTCTAACGCTTTGTTCATTATGTAAAAAATGTCCGGTAATTTCGTTCAAAACACCTTCACCACAATGACCAAACGGAGTATGACCCAAATCATGACCTAGCGCAATTGCTTCTGTTAAATCTTCATTTAACCTTAAAGCTCTGGCTAGAGTTCTTGCAATTTGAGAAACTTCAAGAGTATGCGTCAAACGAGTTCTGAAGTGGTCATCAAAAGGAGCCAAAAAAACTTGTGTTTTATGTTTAAGTCTTCTAAAAGATTTTGAGTGAATAATTCTATCTCTATCACGTTGAAAATTTGTTCTCAACGGACAATCTTCAATCTTTCTCAATCTACCTTTTGTTTCTTTGCTCTTTTGAGCAAACTCACTCAAATATGCGTATTCAAAATCTTCTAATCTCTCTTTAATAGTCATAGTTTATCCCGTTTTATCTATTGCGCAATTGTTATGATATAATAAAACCAAGAAAGGAACCTCATATGAAAGAACTATTTAATGAAAATGTAACTTCTATTGAAACATATATAATGTTTAAAATAACTGAAAGAACAGCAGAATTAAGAAATCAGTTAACTGCAAAAGGTCGAGAACCAATTTCATTGGCAATGGGCGCACCTACTTGCAGACCTCCTCAATTTGTCATTGACGAAATTAAAAAACTTGTTGATATTGATGCCATGCATACATATTCTTCACCAAAAGGTGAAAAAACATATCTTGAAGCAGTTGCAAACAGAATGAAAAAGAGATTTGGAGTAGAGCTTAATCCAAAAACTGAAATTTGTTCGCTTATAGGTTCAAAAGAAGGTATTGCAAACATGATTAGAGCTTTGATTAATCCAAAACACGATATCAAAGACAAAGACATAATCTTAACTCCAAACCCTTCTTATGCTTCATACAAAGAAATGGTAAAGGTTTCTGGCGGTTATTCATATTCAGTTCCGTTAAATCCAGAAAACAATTTTATGCCAGATTTAGACGAAGTTTGGGATAATTTAATAAAAGACGGTTTTGACCCTAAAAAAGTAAAAGCTCTTTTAGTTAACTATCCTTCAAACCCACTTGGGGCTACAGCAACACTTGATTATTACAAAAAAGCAGTTGAATTTTGTAAAAAACACCACATCTTATTAATAGGTGATTCTGCATATTGTGATTTATATTATGACGAAAATAAAAAGCCACACAGCATTTTAGAAGTTGAAGGTGCAAAAGATATTGCTGTAGAATTTTTCTCATTCTCTAAACCTTATGCAATGACAGGTTGGAGACTTGGTTGGGTTTGCGGTAATGCAGAAGCTTTAAGTTATTTTTGTAAGCAAAAAACTACAATTGATACAGGCATCTTTAAGGCTATTCAAAATGCGGGCGCAAATTTATTAAATTCAGACGAAGCAGACAAATACAATGCTTGGTTAAATAGCGAATTCAAAAGAAAAAGAGACTTATTCGCAAATGGTCTTAGAAACTTGGGTTATGAAATACCAATTATTCCAGATGCAACCTTCTACTTATGGGTTAAAATGCCAAAATGCTATGACTCATCAGAAAAATTTTGTTCAGATTTGCTAGAAAAATCTGGTGTTATGGTTGTTCCTGGTGAAGGGTTTGGGGATTTAGGCAAAGGATATTTTAGAGTATCCTACGTTTGCTCTGATGAAAAACTACAAGAAGTTCTTAACAGAATGGAAAAAGATGGTTTTAAATATAACTAACAAGTAATAAAGAAGGCTCCCAAAGGAGCCTTTAATTTTATTTATATTCTTATTCTTCATTAAATACAATTGAATATTTTGTAGGATTATAATTTTCAAGAGCAGTTTGCGCATAATTTTCACTAGAAAACATCTTTTCTAAATTAGCAACCTTGCTACCCTCGTCCATATAATCTCCATACATAACAAAAAATATTGGTTCAAGCTTATCTAAGTAGTCATTATATGAAATATTTGCTAATCGATATTGACTTGTAGCCTCATTATAGAGATTTTTAGCCTTTCCAATATTACACGCCGCATCATAAAGTTCTCTATCATTCCAGCTTAACCAAGACACATCAGTGATTTCATCTGGAGATTTGCCATTTGCAAGTTCATAAGCCATATCTTGAAGAGATACTCCAGAAGAATTTTTTGCAGAAATAAGACCAGTTATTTCTCCGTCTTCTACTCTGAACTTGTATTTACCGTCTTCTGAATATAATGAAGACCCCCAATTATAAAGAGGCTTTGCGTTATCTTGAATTAAAGCTTTCCAAGCTGAGCGGTAATTCTCCCAAATAGATTGTTCTTCGTCTAGCTCGATAGCACCTTCTTGAACAGCTGTTTCAATTAAGTCCATTTGTGATACTTGTTCTCCTTTATAATACACCTTGCTTGATAAAAGTTTTGTATTATATCTTTCTGGGAGAATTGTATCTTCCTTTAGTTGAAATTCTTTTTTAGAAACCAGACCTTTTTTATTGTATAAGTTTGAAGCATCTACTTCATTATCAACATCTGTTTCAACGTACGCAGAAGAATCAGAGTCCTTTTTAGTATATGAACCCTTTGCATCTTTAATATTTTTTCGAGTGCCTTTTAATAACTTCGAAATATCGCTATTCGTTAAGTCAATTCCATTTAACACAGTTTAGATTTCCCTATCTGTACACTACACCTAAATTATAACACATGCTTAGTTATTTTTCAAGAGTATGACTAGATAAATGGTTACTTTATATAAATTGCATTAACTGGACAGTTGAATACAGCTTCAAGACATTTATCTTCGTCTAAAATTCTGTCATTGTTTGGAGTTGCTCCATATTTTGTCATGTCAAAAACTTCATCGTAAATTTGATTACATGCTCCACAATTAATACATTTGTCGCTTATAAATATTTCCATAAATATAGTTTAAATAATATTTACTTAGTTACATTAGAAAAAAGTTCTATTTTTCATAAAAAATAATCTATATATATGGTTGATTTTGTCAAAAAAATTATTAATATATATCCAGAAGGTATTATATAGGAGAGAGAATAATATGGCAAGATTAGACGGATCATCATTATTTATGGGAGTTACATCTGGTTTAAATAATACTTATTCTGTATTATCAAATACATTTAAAGATGGAATTACTCTTGCTAACTTAAACAGTACAGAAGCATCTACGGCATTATCAAGTAATTCATTGGGCACAAATTTTAAATCATATTTAACAACTAACTTTTCGCAGCTTGATAAAGACGGCGACGGTAAAATTGGAGTTCAAGAATTACAAAGTTTTACTAACTCATTATCTACAACAGGTATGACTAAAGAACAACTTTGCACTCTTGGAACTTCAACAGGTATGAGTTCATCTCTATTAAATACAGTAACTCAATACTTTGACGAAATTGATACAAATAAAGACGGTAAAGTTACTCAGGCTGAAATTCAAGATTTTAACAATCGTTCTGAAAAAGAAAAGCAACGTAAAGAAGAGTTAGAAAGAATGTTATCTAACATGTCTACATTCTACGAGACAACATCTTCAAATACTGGTAGTTTATTAGATTACAAATACTTACAAGATGATGAAAATTCTTAATTAGAATACGTAGAAAACTAAATTTATTATAAAGTCGGCCATCAGCATATAGATGGTCGATTTTATTGCTGCTTGAGTTGTAGAAATACCAACCTCTTTAGCACCACCTTTTGTCGTATAACCTTGAGTTGCACAAACAAGCGCAATCAAAATCCCAAAGATTAAAGCCTTAAACAAACTGATATAAACATCTTTCATTTCAAGCCATAACCAAACTGAATTCAAATATCTGTAAGGGTGTAAACCGATGGTAAAATAAGAAACAATCAATCCACCTAAAATACCAATGACTTCCGCAATTAAAACTACCATTGGAACAGTTATCGCTGCAGAAATAAGTCTTGGAGTGAAATAGTAACCCACAGGGTCAACTTTTAAGGTTTTTATTGCATCAACTTGCTCTGTTACTTGCATATTAGCAATTTCTGCACTTATTGCAGTCCCGGCACGAGCGCCAATGGCTAATGCCACAAATCCAGGAGCAATTTCTCTTATCATGACAACGGTAATTGTTCCTCCTATATAAGTGTCAGCACCGGACATCAAAAATTGTTTTGCAACCTGAATTGTAATGACAACAGCAGCAATAAATGAAATTGTCAATGATATTGTCAAAGAATCATAACTTATTGCTGCTGCCTGTGAAATTATTGATGAAAATCTTACTTGTTTAGAAAACAAGTATTTCAAAGATTTTATGAAGTTTTGAACGCAAAGCCCTAAAAAACTAATCATAAATTGGCATGCACCATTCTTTATATTTATCAACTTTACCTTTAACAACGTCAAAATAAAGTTTTTGTAATTTAGTTGCCATAGGACCAACTTCACCAGTACCTAATTTTCTGTGGTCAATTGTAACGATAGGACTGATTTGAGCTCCAGTACCACAATAGAAAGCTTCGTCAGAAGTATAAAGTTCTGTTCTAGAAACTTCTCTTTCTTCAACTTCAATACCTAAGTCATTAGCCAATTGAATAATTGTGTTACGTGTTACACCAATTAAGATGTTATCTGTAGTTCTTGTAGTAACAAGTTTACCATTTTGAACTAAGAACATGTTCATTGCAGAACCTTCTGTTACTCTACCATTTTCGTCAAGAACAATTGCATCATCAAACCCAGATAATTGAGCATCTGATTTAATCAATGCCGTATTTGCGTAAGCACCAGAAACTTTCGCTCTTGGAGGAATAGCATTGTCTGAATTTCTTCTCCAATTTGAAACACATACATTCAAACCTTTTGTTGTGTCAATGTAATCGCCCATTGGTAGCGTAAATAATAAGTATGAGTCTTTATTATTTAATAAACCTGGACCAATTTTTTCTGCAGCTTTAAACAAGTTTGGTCTAATATAAACATCTTGTCTGTAAGCATTTTTCTTTAAAAGTTCTTTTAAGTTTTCACAATATCCTTCTAAAGTAAATGGATTTTCCATATACATAACATGAGCACTTCTCATAAGTCTTTCAAAGTGTTCTCTTACTCTAAAAGCATATAGTTGATTTTCTTCTTTATTATAGTATGCTCTAATACCTTCAAATACGCCAGTACCATATAAAAATGCGTGTGTCATAATCGGTAAACTAGCTTTTTCTTTTTCAATAAATTCCCCGTCATAAAATACAAATTCTTGCATAAAATCTCCTTTTGCTACAAATTTAGTATCTCACGAATTAAAAAATTTTTAAACAAAATATATATTAATATTACAGTTTTAAAAAATTTATGGTAATTTTCTCATATTTTGCATACAATATAGTTGAAGGTAAGTAAAATGCAATTATTAATTAATGCCTTATACATATATATAGCCGTATTTTCAGTCTATTTTTTTGTGTTATCTCTTAGAAGTTTAAACACTAATTCATCAAAGATAGACAAAGTTTTGGCATACAATATTGAAAAAAAACAGCTTTGTGTAATTGTATATTCGCATAATCAATTAAAAGCTTTAGAAAAAATATTAAATCAGTTAAGACGTCAAGATTATGCTATAAACAATTTTCAAACATACGTTATTTTAGATAATTGTACTGACGGTTCAGAGGATTTCGTTTCTCTAAAATCTTCTGTAAATGTTCTAAACTTAAATGAAGGCGGACTAATTGGAAAAGATTCTTCTTATTCAATTTTGTTAGAAAAACTTATTCAAAATACAAACATTGATGCTTATGTATTTTTAGACGTGGATAAATATATTAATACTGATTTTCTTACAAATATTAATTATGCGTTATCTAAAAACGATGTTATTACTGGTGCTGTTGTATACCAAAATCATCGTCAAAATCTTAAAAATAAAATCAAGCGAGCTTATAGCAAATACCTAAATAACTTTTTATTCAATTCAAGAAGTATGTTAGGTTTATCAAATCCAATAAATTCTGAAATATTAGTTATAAAAAAAGACTTGGTTGATGCAATTGGAAGTATCGATTTTAAAAATGTAGAATCAGAATTAAAATACAGCATGCTATTAACAAAAATCAAAAAACATTGCTGTTTCAATCCTAACATCAGATGTTACTCAACCGACAGCGAAATTGAAATTAAGAGAGTTAATTTATTTACACGTTTGAAATTATTCAAAAATTGTTTTTCTACTACAAGAACTTTGAATTTCTCATACCTTGAATATGTTTATTCATTACTAAACCCAAATTGTTTACTGTTAATGCTTGCATATCCATTAGTATTTGCGTTCTCATATAACTATTATTTCTTTGTATCATCAAAAGTAATTTTAGTTACAGCATTATTCTTAGTAGCAGGATTTTTCTTGAGCTTAATCAGAGCTGACTTAAGAGGTAAAGAATATTTATATTTAATTTTATATCCGATTTATTCTTTAATTCATATGATATTCTCATTCCCAGTTTTGAGCTTTATCAAGAAAAAATTATTTACGAATGAAATGTCTGATAAACAAAAATATGTTGTAGATGTTGTTGCGACAATCAAAAATAAAAAATTGCCTTGTAAGTTAGAATTAATTGTTCAAAATGACATGTCTCGTGTTATTTTTAAATACAAAAACAAAAAATTTAGCACTTCTAACCATTTAAGAATGAACGAAGCATTAAAAGAATTGGTTGATAAATTAAGAGATTACAATTTTACACTAAATATTTGCCAATGTTGTAGTTACTTTAAACCATATTCTGACGGTTCTTTGAATATGATTCAAGGTACTTGTTCATACCAATTTGCAGGAATGGAACCAAACCAACAATTAAACGTTTTACTATGGAATTCTTGCGGTGCTCACGACCCTAACAGTACTCAAAGCATAATTGAACAAATCGCAAATAGCTAATTTTAATTTATTGAAATAATTATGCACTATTTGTTTATTTGTTTTATAATATTAAAAAGCAAGTAAATAGAGTTTGATTTATGAGAAGAAGAAAACAAAAAGGGTTATTTGATAAATTAAGCAATATTGTATTATTGCTACTTTTTGTCGTAATCACGACATGGGGAATTCAAGTTACAAATGCAGAAACATCTGGTTTAAGATTTGCGCACGTTAGTGATACCCACTACTCGTCAAATGGTACGAATACGTTGTATCGCTTATCAAAAGAGTCTCCAGACCTTTTAGAAGATGCTATTTCTCAAATCAACGATACTGAAAATCTTGATTTTGTAATGTTTACTGGAGACCAAATCAACACTCCATACGAAAAAGAATTAAGAAAATTTATTGACGTAGCAAATAAAATAAAATATCCATGGTATGCAACTTTAGGTAACCACGATACTTGCGTTGGCGGATACCTTACAAAATCACTTTATAATAGTATTTTAAGAGAAACTAATAAAAATTTTAAATTTAATAAAATGTATTATTCTTTTGTACCTAAATCTCGTTACAAGGTAATAGTTTTAGATTCAATTATTGATGATAGAGTTACTGCAAATGGTTATGTTGACAAAACTCAATTAAAATGGCTAGACAATCAACTTAAATCAGCAAAAGATTCAACTGTACTAATCTTCATGCACGTACCTATAATTGAACCATTTAGTAGTGAAAATCACAAACTTTTAAATGCGGACGAAGTGTTAGCAATTCTAGAAAAATATAAAAACCCAATTGGTGTATTTACTGGACACTACCACACAACAAAGATTGTTCAAAAAGAAAATCTTTTATTTGTAAGTACTCCGGCGCTTGTGTCTTATCCAAATGCGTTTAGGATTGTAAGCGTGGTTAACCACAAGAAAAAAACAGTTTTTGAAATCACATTCAAAGAAACAAATTTAAAATCTTTACAAAGAAAAGCTAAATTAATGGTATTTTCTTCAAAACTATATTATGGAGATACGAAAGATAGAACATATACCTATGAAATAGAAAGGTTATAAAATATATGGCTAACGAGTTTAGAGTAAAATTCAGAGGGGTAAGAGGTTCTTATCCAAAAGCGAATAAAAACTTCATGAAATTTGGAGGTAATACGGCTTGCGTTGAAGTAAATGTTAACGGACATTTAATTATTCTTGATGCAGGTACTGGTTTAATTGAACTTGGTAATGAGCTTATGCAAAAATACTTAGTTTCAGGTAATGATGAAAATTCAAGAAAACCAATTGAAGCAACTTTATTGTTGAGTCATATTCACTTAGACCATATTTTAGGGTTTACATTTTTTACTCCGGCTCATTTAGCTTCGTCTAAAATTAATGTTTTTGGCGCATCAAATTACAGTGATGACCTTGCAGACGGATTAGCTGAACTTTTATTCACAAAATCATTTCCAGTTGATTTAGGAGACATTGCAGCCAACTTGAATATTTCAAACATCAACTCAAATACAGCAATCATTTTAAGACACGGTACTGACCCAATCGTTTTACGTGTCGAAAAACCAGATGATATAAAATTACAAGAAGATGATGTTTTAATTACTTGCTATAAATCAACAGCTCACCCTCAAGACGGTGTTATGATTTATAAAATCACTTATAGGGGTAGAAATTTAGTATACGCATCTGACAAAGAAACATATTTTGGTGGAGACAAAAAATTAACAAAATTCGCAAGAAATTGCGATTTATTAATCCACGATGCGCAATACACAACAGAAGATTACTTAAATCCATATCACCCAAAACAAGGCTATGGACACTCAACATTTGATATGGCACTTGAATGTCAAAATTATGCAAATGCAAGTAAATTGGTATTTTTCCACTACGACCCAAGCTATACAGACGAAAAGCTTGATAGTTTAGCTTCATTCTATGGAAATATGGCTGACAAAGCCTACTTTGCATACGAAAATATGGAAATCGAATTATTATGATGAAAACTTTAAAAGTATTTGTACTTTTAGTCATAATTGTCTTTTGCGTGGGCTATGCAAAACCAGATGTTGAGACAATCGATTCACAAAAAAACGCATATTTTCATAATAATATGGGTCTTGTTTACGTTGAACAAGGTAATTACTATGCTGCAGTTAAAGAGTTTAAAATTGCAATTGACCTAAATCCAGGAACACAAGCTACATCAGTTTATTATAATAATTTAGGAAATGTTTATTATAAACTTGAATTCAGTCGATACGCAGCACAATGTTTTGAAAGTGCAAGAACTCTTTATCCACTAAATGTTGAATATTACAAGAACCTTGCAAAGGCATATCGTCAACAAGGCGTTTTGACAAGTAAAATCAAATATTATTCATCAAGTAAAAATGTTTTAGATAGAGTTTTGCTTGGTTTTATGTACCTTGAAGCAGGCAATAAACAAAGAGCAATGGTGCTATTTGACTCATTTTGTATGACAGAACCAGATTTAATGCTTACAAATGGAGTTAAATATTACATGCGCCAAATTCGTGAAGGTACATATCAAAGAGGTTAAGCCATTAACTCATCAATAATTTTTATAATTTCGCTTGATAAATCAGATTTTGTTTTAACATTTTTGCTAATCAAATGCGCAAAATCAGCTTTTTTAAAAGCTTCTAGCCCCTTTTCTTTATAAATCTCTTCTAAATTTTTAACCATTGATAATTCTGTGTCAAAGTCTGATAATTCAACAGAAGACAAGTTTTTAAGGTGATTATTTAAAGTTCTTAAAATCAATGAAATCGGTAATAAATCCTCAAATTCACCAGATTGAACTAAATGAATTTTATCAATTTCTCTAACTTTTGGTTTTATTTGTTCCAAATTTTCTTTTGCATCATTATCTAACAGGACAAAAATAGGCAATCTTAAAATATCAGCATAGTTGTAAAAAGCTTTCACAACTTGATTTTTGCCACCTGCGGAAATGATATGAAAACCATATTTATCAAAATCAACATCTAATATATCTGAAAAAACAGGAAGTAAAATTTCTTCCGTAATACCTTCTGCAATAATAATTTTTTGTAGGGGAAAATGAGTTGAAAATTTGTTTCTCATTTCACTAGAATTTCCTTCTACATTAATTTTTGATAACCATAATAAATTTTTAACTTTCAAATCATCATTTGAAAGTAATTTTAGGACAGATTTATAGCTAATTTTATTGTTTAAAAGCTTTTGAGTATCATCATTATTAATAAAAATTTTATTTTCATAAGTCTTTAAATCTTCATTTAGCTTGTAATCATCTTCCACAAAAGAATTTAAAGTTTTTAGCGAGTAATTAATTATTTCTGTTGCATAATTTGTAATCACTGCATAATCCATTTCGTCTAAGTCTTTTTTCTTAAAAGAAGGTGTAATTAAATTATTTAAAATAGTTTCTCTAAAAACTCTCAAATATTTATCGACAGTCGGCTTAAAACGGGTAAGCCTGTCTACAGCAATAATAATTTGCTCTCGATTCATAGGCTTAATTTTTAATTGTATCAAATTTGTTACCATTGTTAATAATTTTAGCTCAAAAAAGGCAATTTTTCTATAAAAATATTTTTAATAACAATATAAGGTAGGTAATAATAGTGCAAGCTAATTTCTTTAAATTAAACAATTTGAATATTGCATCTAAAAATGTTTCATTTGGAAACGCTTCAAGACCTGCAAATGTTCAAAATTATGCACAAAATCCTATCAAAGCTCCAACTTATCAAGCATTACAACATAATGCAACAATTCAAACTCAATTAAATTCAAAAGCTGATATAGCAAAATATTCTGATTTAGTAGCTAACCTTGATAAAGAAGGCAGACAAGCTGCTAATTTATTGTTAAAAACAGGTATTTTATTAAACAATAATTCAAATGATAAAACTTCAACATTAGACAATTTGCACAATATTATTACCAACCCTAGAGCAAAAGGTCTTGATGCAAAGGTTGTATTAAATGAAGCAGTTAAGACATTAGCAAATCCGTTCAAAATCACTCAAAAATTTGGTGATATTCCAGCTCATTTGCAAAATGCAGTTGCAGAATATCAATCAGAAGATGAAAACAAAGATGTTAATGCAGTAAAAGCTGAACAAAACGTTAAAAATTCAGGTTGCTGTGTTGCCGCATCTATCGAATACAATTTAGCTAGTCAAATGCCAGCTGAATTTGCAAGATTAGCAGAAGGTTTTAGCTCAGATAAAATGTCTGCAACAAAAGAAATTTCTTTAAACAGCTTATGCGAAAACAAAGAAGATTCAATTTGGTTATTAGACAACTTCAAAATTCCTTATCAAATGAAAGGTAATGATAAAGCTGTAGTTACTGTTGCTCCTGATAAAAACGCAATCATCAGAGCACAAATTCAAAATTCTTATAAAGATGCCGGTGAACGTTCAGTAGTTGACGTATTAATGCAATCAACATTCATGAACATTGGTTCACAACAAACTTATAATGCTTTAACTGATAAAAGAATCGGTTCTTTCAGCCCTGACAACAGAGGTTTAGTAGAAATCGAAAAGACTTTCACAGAATCAGTTATTGGGGACAAAGCAAAAACTTCAGTTACATTCCAAGATGTTAAAACTGTAGAGCAAAATGATGGCTCTCAAGCTGCTGTTTTAGTTGGTCATACAACTGATGCTAACACAGTTAAAAGAAGCTTGTTAAAATCATTAGCTCAAGGTGAAAACGTTATTATTGGTTATACAGAAATGGACGAAGAAAACAAAGTTTTAGGTGGTCATGAAATTACTGTTATCGGTGCTAAAGTTGCTCCAGACGGAAAATTAATCTTTGTATGTAACGATACAGATGACAATATTGATGAACCAATAGAATTCAATGAAGATTATATTATTCCTCGTATTCATCACGTAGGTTTACCACAGGACGTTGTTGATAACGACAAAAAATTAGCTTCAATCGCATAATTATTTATTTTTTAGTCTCATTTGAATATCTTCTAAAAGCTTTCTATTTATAGAAAGTAAATCTGATGCAATTGCAACAACAAACGTCTGAACACCTGTTATGATAAGAATTGATGCCAAGATTAAGGACTGAACATGTCCAGAACCTTCGCCAACAAAGTAGTAATACAAAAATCTTCCACCTGTTAATAGTCCTAAAATTAAGAAAATCGCAGAAATAGTTGCAAAAAATCTAAAAGGTCTGTAAACAATAAACATTCTTGTCATTGTTAAAATTGAGCGCAAAATATAAACAAAAATATTTGAAATAAGACGAGATGGTCTTTCTTCTTTATTAACTCTAATTGGAACATTCTCAATGACCAAACCTTTTGCGTTTGCTTGAATAATAGTTTCAAGAGTATAAGTATAATTATCGAACACGTTAATACTCATTGCGGCACGTCTTGAAAATGCCCTGAAACCACTTGGGGCATCATTTATTTTTACACCACTAATTAAACTCATCACTTTTGAACCAAGCTTCTGTAGCATTTTCTTAGATATTGAAAAATGTTTAATATCAGAGATTGGTCTTTCTCCGACAACCATATCAGCCTTATTATTCAAAATTGGTATAACAATTTTTTCAATATCATCTGCACAATACTGGTTATCCGCATCAGTGTTAACAACAATATCGGCACCAAGTTCAATAGCCTTGTTTAAGCCATAAGAAAAGGCACGAGCAAGACCATAATTTTTATTCAAAGAAAAAATATTTTTTACACCAAGGTCTTTGGCAACCTCAACTGTTTTGTCAGACGAGCCGTCATCAATGATTATCACTTCAATTTCGTCAATGCCGTCAATTGATTTTGGCAAAGCTTTTAAAGTGATTGGTAAAGTTTTTTCTTCATTAAAACACGGTATTTGAATAATTAGTTTCATAATTTTGTTTATATTATATAATTAAAATATGAATTTTACAATTTTAGCTAGCTTAATTATCGTAGTATTAGGGTTATATTTCAGAATTATTCCATATGAACACATACAAGGTTTGTGGAATGACGAATATGTAGGTTGGTTTATTTCGCAAAAACCATTGCTTCAACCCTTTATAAAAGCTATGTTGGAACAATGCCACTTACCGTTGTATTATGTGTTTTTAAAAATATATACTTCAATATTTGGTAATAGCGATGTAGTACTAAGATCGTCCTCAACAATTATCGGTTTAATATCAATAGTTACAATGTTTTTCGTAGGTAAAACAAAAAGTAAAACTTTAGGTTTTGTTTGTGCCTTTTTCACTGCAGTAAGTGGATTTTTGATATATTATTCGTACGAAGTTAGACCTTATGTTCTAATATTCTTACTTTCTGCGTTGTCATTATTGTTTACTCTAAGACTCTTTGAAGAAATCAACAAAAAAAATCTTTTTTGGTATTTATTTTTTAATATATTAATCCTTTTGACTCATACTCTAGGATTTATTTATGTTTTAACAAACTTAATTATTGTTGCAATGTTTTTAAAGGAAAACAAACCTAAATATGCGACAAATATATTTTTAACCGTTGGTGTATTTTTCTTATTGATTACTCCAATTATAATAAAAATTTTCACAACAATCTCATATTCTCAATGGTGGGGAATTTCTTCATTCTCAAAATTGGCATTTATGTTTACAGATATGTTTTCAAATTATTTGATAAACCTTCTAAATGCCCCTGCGAATCTTTTTACGGCAATAACACCTGATTATTTTGTGTTTGGAATAATTCCAACAACTATTTGCGTAATAGGCTTAGTTGTTTCATTATTCGCAGAAAACTCAAACGCTAAAAAACTATTAATTATTGCTTCTGTACCAACAATAATTTTACTTTTGGTTTCATTTACTTCAAAATTTGTATTTTTGAGCAAATACAATATTGAAGTTTATCCAATATTTATTTATTTATCAATGCTTGGTTTATCAAGTATAAAAAGATACAAACTAAAAGCTTCATTAATTGTAACTTTGTTTGTTTTAAATATTTTTGTATTATTCACACCAACATTTAAAGAACATTTTATCAAGCCAGAATCAAACAAACTAGTTGCAGAATTACTAAATGATGCTCACTTAAAGAAAGATGACGTCATTCTTTTTACGTATTATCCACGTGAAAGATTTATGAAATACTTCGATTATTCTCAATACGAAATAAGAGAAGTTCATAAAGGAAATTTCTTCTACTACTTAACTCCAGATACAAGTTATCAAGAAGCTGTTTTAAAAGGAAAAGAAATATACAAACCTATTTATACATCTAGTAACAATCCTCATTTTTCATCAATGATTGAAAATGAGTTTTACCAAAACCTCAAAAAAGGTTCAAAAATTGCAGTAATCTTTTTAAACTCTGTTTCTATGTTCAGTGATGTGCAACTATACACTATTACTCAAAACGATAAATACTACAACAGCACACCACAACCTTATATGATTTTTTCTTACGTGAAAAATTACTTAATTAAAAAGATGAATGAAGACTTAAAAATTGTTAAGTATGAACAAAACGGTAATTGGTCAATGATAGTTTTTGAAAAGAAATAGCTAATTCACAACAAAAAATGCAAATGCCATCGGGTGATGCAAGTTTTCTCGTTTAAAAATCTGCATTAAAAACTTACCTCTAGAATGAACTACAACGTAATCTGTGTAATAATTCACTTCATCTTTCATCAATCTATAATCCCCTGACCAATATGGTTTATAAAAAAGTGGAGTTGTTTTATCAATAACAGAAGAAACCTGAACTCTTATATAGGGCGATTTCATGTCCTTTGCTGTTGCAAACAAATAATAAATTCTTTCTCCAACTTTAAAATTTGTTTTAACTTGATGAAAGTTATCTTTTGAAAATGGTTCATTATTAAAAATGATAACAGCATGCTTATTACTACAACCAGTAGCAATAAACATAACCATTATCAATGTAATTAATATCTTTTTCATATTATCTTATGGTAAATTTGCTTCCAATGTTGAGATTTTACTAGCAATTGCTTTTTTAGTTTTATCATCAGATACTAAATTGTAATATGACTTATAGTATTTAACAGCGTTTGCATAGTCTTCATCTTTTTCATAACTCAATGCCATTGCATAATAAGCATTAGCATAATTTGGGTTTAGCGAAATTACCTTATTAAAGCATTCTCTGCATAATCTATAATTGTTTAGAGTTGCATATGACAAACCTAAATTGAACCACGCATCAGCATAGTTTTTATTTAAACTTGTAGCTTTTTTATAGTAGTTAATTGCATTATCAATATCATTTTGCATTTTGTATAAGTTCCCAACCTTGAAGGCTGTTACAGGGTCGTTAGCATTGATTTTTAAGGCTTCAATATATTTAGTTAATGCTTCATCAAAACGAGTTTGTTTGTATAGAGAATCACCTTCTGTAATCAAAGTTTTAGACTTGTCCTGAATAGCGTTAGATTTGTCTTTAATCATCAAGTCATCAATTGATGATTCCGCAGATGCAGTTACTTGTTGAGGAGCAACTGAACTTTGAGCAGTAGCGGAGTCTGTCTGGCTAATAGTAGCATCGACTTTAGCCTCATTTTCTTCAATAGCTTTGTCATTAACTGTTAAGGCTTGTTTGAAAGCTTCATAAGCTGTTTTGTAAGTTTTATTGTTTGGATCAAGCGAAACAGCTTTTTGATAGTATTTATCAGCTCTATCTCTAAAATTTAAACTGTCGTGAGCTTTTGCCAAACCAAAATTTGCCTTTGCAGAATTTGGGTCAACCTCAATGGCTTTGTCATAGAAGTTCAAAGCATTCTTAAATTCAGCGTTTACAAGCATATTATCACCTTTGATACAAAGAGCTTCAACCAAATTGTTTCTCAATCTATCATTTGATTGTTCTGCAAGCAAATCGTAGTACAAACTAATCGCTTCATCATATTTTTTCAAAGCATGAAGAACTAAAGCCTTATTTGCCAAAGCTTCTCTATTTTCTTCGTTTTCAAGAACAATGTTATAATGTTTTAAAGCATTAGTATAATCACCTTTTGCATGATAAGCTTCAGCTAAAGCTTTTTCTGTCTTCATGTCAGAAGAATCTTGTTCAAGAACCTTTGTGAAAATTTCAATAGCCTCATTGTATTTTTTGTTATTTTTGTATAGTAAACCTAACTTAATAGAAGCATTGATATCTTCTGGATAAGCTTTTAAATACATTTTGTATTGTTCTACTGCACCGTCAATGTTTTTCATATCTGCAAGAAGTTGAGCGTAATTAAATCTAAGACCATGACAATCTGGTTTCAGTTCAAATACTCTGTCAAACATTGCCTTAGACTCGTTATAACGTTTCACTTCTTGATAAGAAATAGCAAGATAACTCATAGTTGAAATATTATCATTATTGTTTCTCAATGCAATCTTAAACATATCAATCGCAGTTGAGTATTGACCTTGTTTAAACAACGCATAACCGTATGAAGCATAATCCTTAAACAAAGCTGGATTTTTTGTATATAATTCGCCAAATTCATCAATAGCTTTTACAAAATCATTATTTCTAAGATACGAATTCGCCAAATTTTCACGAGCTTCGTAGTGGTCTGGATAAGCACTTAAAAACATCTTGTAATTATCAATTGCTTGACTGTAGTTACCTTGTAAATACAAAATATTAGCAATATTGACGTAATTATATTTATAAGTAGGGAATAGCTCCATTGCTTGCATATATGACTTATAAGCATTGTCATAATCATTCATATTTTGAAGAATATTACCAATACTGATATAGATAAAAGCATCGTTTGGTCTTAATTTAATAGCCTTTTTATAGGCAGCTAGTGCATTTTGGTTATCGCCTAAATCAGTGTATAAGCCTGCCAATTTCGTATATAAAATAGCATCATCACCATTTTCTTTAATTGCAGCATAAATCAACTGGATAGCTTCTTCATACTTATGTTGGTATTCAAGCTGACAAGCATTTTGATAATGAGCATGCGCTTCAGCTGTCATTTTTGCATTTGCCGATGAACCTTGTATAAACAAAATAACTGCTAATATTGCTATAAAACGTTTCATAATTTCTCCCTTATAATCAACTTATAGAATATCAAATATTGTAAAATGTGTAAAATTTTTAGCAAATCTTAATCAAAAATTTTATCGCAATATTTTGATATTGGGCACTTTTCACATAAAGGTTTTTGAGGTTTACAAATATTTTGCCCAAAAGTAACAATCAAGGTGTTTATATCAATCCAATATTTTTTAGGAAGCTTTTCTCTAAGCGCAAACTCTGTTTCTTCTGGATTTTTAGTTTTTACATAACCTAATCTATTAAAAATTCTGTGAACATGGACGTCAACACAGATTGCAGGTTTGTTAAAACCTTTTGCCAAAACGAGATTAGCAGTTTTTCGACCAACCCCATTGAATTTGATAAGTTCTTCGATTTCTTCTGGAACTTGAGAATTGTATTTCTCCACAAGTTCTTTTGATAACTGAACAATTTGTCTTGCTTTATTTGCATAAAAACCAACCGGATAAATAGCCCTTGCTAAATCTTCAACATTAACTTTTGCCATTTCTTCGGGGGTTTTTGCAAGCTCAAGCATTCTCAAAGTTGCAGGGTAAGTTGTTTTGTCATTTGTGCGTAAGCTCAATATACACGCAATCAAAACCAAATATGGATTTTTAAAGTTTTCCATTAGTTTTACAAAATCACTTTGAGGCATATTTGTATTGTTCAAAATTTTAACAATTTCATCAATTTTATCAGTCATTTAATAATTCCGCACAATTAATATTTAATCTTAATTTTAAGGCATAAACATTGTCTAAATTAAAATCTTTAATCTTAACTGCATCTTTTTCAGTCGTAACAATCGGCATTTTAATATTTTCAAGTTCTGATTTCTTATAAATATGGTGGTCGTCAAATACAATTTTATCTCTTATAATAAATCTTGGCGATAAAAATTTAAAGAATTGTTCAGGTTGACCTATAGCACAAACTGCAACAGCTTCAACGTCATTAGGAAGATGAACCCCTGTTTTAATATTATAAACTTCCGCAGGCCCCGCATCACAAATTTGAGCGTTTAATTCTTCTGCGAATTCAATAACTTTTTCGTAATTATTAGAAGCTTTGGACATAACAACAATTTTATCAGCACGTCGGATATTTGTGAGAGATTCTCTCAACGGACCTTGAGGAAGTTGTTTCGCATTACCAAAACGCTTTTCACTATCAATTACTAAAATATTTTTATCTCTATAAATTTTTCTATGTTGAAAAGCATCGTCAAGAATAATATTTTTAACACCAAAATGTTCTATAGCATATCGTGCTGCCTTAACTCTTGAAGAACAAGTTATAACAATAAGCCCTTTAATATTTTGAGCATACCAATAAGGCTCGTCCCCAGATTTTTTAGCCTCATAAAAAATTTTTTCACCATCAGAAATAACATTAACGTTTTTAGAAGAAAGTTCCCCTCTATAACCTCTTGATATTACAGCAGTCTTTTCACCTTTTGATAAATAGTATTTAGCGATTTCTGAAACAAGAGGAGTTTTACCAACTCCACCTGTAGTCAAATTGCCAACAGCAATGACATTTGCGTTAACCTTAACTGCTTTTAAAATGTTTAAATCATAAAGAGTGTTTCTAATTTTTGTAATCAATGAATAGAAAAAAGTTGGAATTGACAAGATATAGTACAACAAAGTTCTTTCACCACTATAATGTAATTTTGTAATTTCACTTTTTATATTCATAATTAAAACATCAATCTAAATAATAAAAATCTTTTATTCAATTTTTCTGAGAATTTTCTCAAGTTGGCAGTTGAAGCTGCAACATCTGAAAGAATACAAGAAACTTCTTTTTTCTTATCAGGTGGTAAGCTATTAACAACCTCTAACGCTGAAGATATATCACTCATAGCTTTATTGATATTAGTAACTGCAGTAGATAAGTCTTTCTTAACCTTGTCGTCTTTTGTCATATTGTTAACGTAAGTAGAAATATCACTAACGTTTGTCATAATAACAGTTAAGTCTTCTGCAATAACTTTAGAATCTGTTTTTTCAAGGACATTACTCAAGTTATTAGAAAGTCTATTGATAGATGTTGCTGTATCATATAGAACTGGTTTAAACTTAGGATCGCCAATAATAGAATTAACATCATTTGTAACTTTGTTAAAGTCTTTTGTAATTGAATTCATCATTGCCATCATTTGGTCTAAGTCCTTTTGAGAGGCATCAAGGAGTTTTTCTGCTTTCGCAACAGTTGTAGTTGCTTGTGCAGTCAATTCGTTGATATTAATAACAGATTGTTTCAAATCAGCAATAACGTCATCAGACAATAAATCATTAATTTTCTTATTTGTTTCTGTTAAAGATTCAGCAGCTTTGTATTGCCATTCCATAAAATCCGAAATTCTCATTGGTTCAATAATTGTATAAATTGAATTTTGTTCTGGATAAGGGAGCGGAGAATCATCTAATGGAGCAATTCTAAGTTTTTTAACTTTACCATCTCTAACGATATTTCCTTTCAAAAATTCAGGCAAAATTAATCCTGGAAGATTAACAATGTAATCTATTTTGTAAGCATATTGAGTATGAATATTTTGTCTTAATTGAAGTGGCAATGTACTTGTGCTCAAAACTTGAGTGTTTTTAACATACCCTACATCGTAATATTTTTCGTCCAATTTAATTTGAACTTTATCGTCTTTAAACAATAAAGAACGTTGAATCATTGGAACATAAACTGTTCTTGTTTTTGGAGGAGTAATTTCAAGGAATTGTTCACCAATCAAACCTGATTGTTGAATAGAAATGCTTGAAGCCTTAGGAATAGTAACACCTTTTTCTGTAATAACAAATCTAAGTTTTACATAACTTTTTCCGTCTTCAACAACAGGAATAATCTCTTCAACTTGACCTACTCTTAACCCCATCATTTGAACACCACTACCGGGGCGCATACCGTTTACATCTTTAAACATAACCTCAACTCTGTCTGCATTTGAAAAAGCACGACCTTGAGCCCAAAGAATAGTAAACAATAATACGATTATTGCAACTAACGTTAATATCCCCACTTTAAATGATGATGAAAGGTTCATATATCCCCAATTCCTTCCTTTGTTTTAAGTTTATCAGAAAAAATTTATTCTGCCAACATTTTCATAGGACCTTCAAGAGATGCCGCTACAAACTGCTTAGTGTAATCATTTCCAGAATGTAACATTTCTTCAGGAGTTCCTTCAAAAACTTTTTCACCTTTGTAAATCATTAAGACTCTATCTGCTGTTCTTTTAATTGTAGACATTTGGTGAGTAACCACAATTGAAGAAGCTTTTGTTTCATCTTTCAATCTAACGATATAATCCTCAATCAAAGTAGATGAAATAGGGTCCAACCCCGCAGTAGGTTCGTCAAACAAAATTGTTTTAGGCTCAGTAACAATAGCACGGGCAAAGCTTACACGTTTTTGCATACCACCTGAAAGTTCTGATGGAAATTTGTCTTCAATCCCTGCTAAACCGACTAATTTTAATTTTTGTTTAACTATATTATTCAAATCGTCTTTTGTATATTTTTTTCTTAAATCAGGTCTTTCTGTAAGCGCAAATGCAATGTTATCAAACACATTCATTGAGTCAAATAGTGCTGAATATTGAAAAACCATTGCAATATCACCTTCTGAAGTTTTTACAGTTCCCATATCTTGTTGAAGTAGTCCACAAATAATTTTTAAAATAGTACTTTTACCAGAGCCACTAAAACCAACGATAGCTAATGTTTCACCATCTTTTACGTCAAATGAAATATTATTTAAAACTGTTTTATCATCAAATTTTTTAACTAAATTTCTAACTTCAATCATAATTCACACCCTAAAAGAAAAAGCACATTGCATAAATCATATCTAAAATAACAATTGCAACAAAAGACCATACAACAGCTCTTGTTGTTGCAATACCGACACCTTTAGCACCACCGGAAGCGTTGTACCCAAAAGTACAGCTAATTAAGGAAATAAAAAAGCCATAAGTAACCGCTTTTAAAAGGTTAACCTTAATATCATAAATATAAATACCATACCAAACAGAATCAAAATAAGCCCTGTAACTCAAACCTGATGAAAGGTTTGAAGCAAAACCGCCAGCTAAAACTCCTACAAGAGAAGCAAGAACCCAAATAACTGGCATCATCAACATTCCAGACAAAACTCTTGGAACAAATAAATACTGAATAGGGTTAACTTTTAAAACTTTAATAGCATCAATTTGTTCAGTAACTCGCATTGTCGCAACCTCTGATGCCAAAGATGACCCAATCATTGAAATAATCGCAAAGCCAGACATAATAATACCAGCTTCACGAATAATAAGCATGGTTATTGTCATTCCGACAAAGTTTGTTCCGCCCTGCTTCACCATTTCATTTGCAACCTGAGTTGCAACAATAATTGATGTCATACCAACAATAGACAAGGTAATTGGCAATGATGTTACACCAAATCGATAGCACTGATACACAACCTCTTTCCACTTAATTTTACCTTTTAATAGATAAAATACAGTATAAAATGTCATGATAGAGATTTCACCCAAGTTAGAGAAAAAGTCCTCAACTTGAGTTCTAAAAAGTTTATACAGCTGATATGTTGCCGTAGTTTTTAACGAAATACTCATATGTGCCATTTTTTAATTATACAGTTTTGAGTAAATGTTGGCAAATGATTAAGCAGACTTCAAATATCTCATAAGCTTATTAATATCTTTCTTCCATAAGCCATTCCAATTTAATAGAATAACGTCTGCCGGTGAAACTCCGGCTTCAACAAATTCCATAATTGGCTCAAGATATATTTCTTCATTATTTAAAGCTTCATTTAGAGAAACATACGATATTCTCATCAATTCACGACAAACATCTTTAATAGGTAATCCATTCACGACTGATTGTAATGCCAGTTTTGGAACATCATATCTTAATTCAGATAAATCTTGATATGTAAAATTCGATAATATTGCATCAACCTCATTAAGAGCATCTTCTGAATAGAAAATACCTTTGTAAAATGCTAATAATGAATATAACATGTTTTTATTAACGCAATCGTGGTTTCTGATTTCAATAAATTCTCTCAATCGAACTTCTGGGAAGTATAAATTTGCATGCAATTTAAAATCATCTAAAGTTGCGTAAAAATCTTGATAACCGTCTTCCATGTAATTTTTAAATTTTAAACGACCATTTACTTTAATATTGTCAGAGCCTTTGCTAATAAATATAATAGGAACATTCATAACTGTATTTACATAGTCATCAAAGCCATAATCTTTATTAAATTTAGTTGCAAATCCACATCTATCGCTATCTGTGTTCAACCAAGCAAGAGCTCTAAATGATTTATAACCGGAATCCACACCACCTCTAATTGGTGAATTCGCAAACATAGCGGTTACAAATGGTGAAATCATATTAGCAATTCTAAATTTTTTCATAGCATCTTCTTCTGAGTCATAATCCAAGCAAACTTGAATTCCTGCCGTTTCTCTCATCATGACGTCAGAAAGAATTCCCCACAGATAACTTGCCATAATTCCGTATCTGCGTTTTGGAAGTAAATTTATTGATTTATAAGTTGATAATGGAGAAATACCATATTCATACAATGAAAAATCAAATTCATCTAATAGATTTTGCATCATGCTATTTAATATATTAACTTTATTTTTTATGTCTTCAATTTTTTCTTCCGGTTTTAGACTAAACTCCATTTGACAACCTGGTTCAAGAGTGATTGTATCATGACCCTTTTTTAATCCTATTAAATTATATTCGTCTACAATATAATCCCAAGAATGCTCATCAGAAAATCTTCTCAAAAAATTACAAACGCCTTTGTCTTCAAAGAAATCAACCATTTTGTAATTATTATTTTTTAGAGGAAGTCTTTCGTACTCTAAACCAATTTTATGTTCAGATTTTGGCTTACAACCATTATAAAAAATATTTAATATATCAGATTTTTCTAATTTCTCTTTTGTTTCAGTATAACTCACAGTTAACTCCCTTCTAAATTATAACACTAATTAAATTATCAAGAACATCTTGAAAAAACATTTACCTGTTTGTATTATTATTAATTAGTAAGAAGGATATATTTAATGGACTATTTTAATAGAGCAAAAAGATTTAGAACAAAAAAGAGATTAGGTCAAAACTTTTTAATAGACGGAGATATAATCAATTTTATCGTTAACGAAGCAAATTTAACAAAAGAGGACACTGTTATTGAAATTGGTCCGGGAATTGGCTTTGTAACAGAACAACTTGTCAAATATGCAGGGAAAGTTATTGCCGTTGAATTGGACGAACAAGCTATTGAAGAATTGAACAAGTTAAATGCTGATAATCTTGAAATAGTACATAACGATATTTTAAAAACTGATATATCAGAATTGGCAAAAGGTAAAAAGGTTAAAGTTGTAGCGAATATTCCGTATTATATAACTAGCCCTATTCTTGCTCATTTGCTAGGTGAAATTGATGACTTGGATAATAAAAATAGACAATCAATTTCAGAAATTATTTTAATGGTTCAAGAAGAAGTTGCTATCAGAATGTCCGCAAACGAAAAATCGCCAAACAAAGCTTATGGCTTACTTACTGTACTATCTCAATTCTGGGCAAATTGCAGAATTTTAAAACAAGTTAAATCAAAATCCTTCTATCCGGCACCAAAAGTTAATTCTGCACTTGTAAGATTGGTTGTTAGAGAAGAACCACTTCTTAAACTTTCTGATTATTCATATTTCAGAAAAACTATTCGTGGCGGATTTTCTGCAAGAAGAAAAAATATTAAAAACGCTTTAATGAATAAAGGTTTTGATAAAGATAAAATTTTAACAGCACTTGAAAAAGTTGGAATTTCAGAAAATACACGTTCTGAAAGTATATCAATAGAAGATTTTGGAAGATTATCTGAGGAATTATGCAAATTAAAGTAAAAACTCCTGCAAAAATTAATTTAACACTTGAAATTGTAAGAAAAAGAGAAGACGGGTTTCACGAAATTAAAAGTATTATGCAAATGATTAATTTGTATGATTATCTTACTTTTAATATCGAAAAAAGTGATAAAATTGAAATTAATTTGTCCGGTAATAATCCTAAAATTCCTTATAACGAAAAGAATATTGTATATAAGGCAATTAAATTGTACGCAGAAAAAGCAAATATTGAACCACATAAATTTGATGTTAATTTAGAAAAAAATATTCCGTCAGAAGCAGGACTTGCTGGCGGTAGCACAAATGCTGCCGGAACATTTTTAGTTTTGAATAAATATTTTGATAATAAATTAGCAGAAAACGAATTGCACGAACTTTGCGCACAATTAGGGTCAGATTTGAATGTATGCCTTATGGGTGGTTGCACACTAGCAACAGGACGAGGCGAACATGTTGAAAGATTACCTTTTAAGGAATACCCAGTTTCGCTAATCAAACCCGAACTTGGCATTTCAGCCAAAGAAGGCTATCAAAGATACGCAGAATTAGAAAATAAACCTCATTTTGATAACACAGAAAAAATGATTGAAGGCTTGAAGAAGAATGAAGATATAAAAAATCTTTTACAAAACGACTTAGAAGTTGGCGTTTATAATATTTATGACGAATTACAAAAAATAAAAAAGGCTAATCCTAATTCTATTATGTCAGGTTCAGGCTCAACTTATTTTGTTCTAGACGAAAAAATCAATCACGTTGAAAATTATTGGACAGCAGAAGGACTAAAAACAATCCCTACTGGTTGCGAAATTTCAAATATTACAAAATATTAAGAAATTTTTGATTTTTGAAAGAAATTGTTTCAAAAATTTACACATTTTGTCATTTTTTTTACTTTTTTATTAAAAATTTCTCTTTCAAAATTTTCAAAATTTTTTGTCCAAAATTTTTAATTTTCTTCTTTTGTTAAGAAATATTAATAGATTTTCATTTTTTAGTTCAAATTGTTTCAAAAATTTACACAAAATTTACAAATTTTACATAAAAATTTTTCGGTTTTTTCATGAAAAATTAAAAAAAAAATTTTTTTTTGAGAAAAAATTTTTCAAAATTTCTCTCTTTTGTAAAGTTATGTAACATACATGTATAATAAAACTAAAGTTTATATGCATGTATGTCGATAAATATATTGTTAGGGAAATAAAGAAAGGTAGAAAATGGGATTAGCAGCAGGACAAGCAAGATA
>CAKUXM010000015.1 GCA_934700335.1 uncultured Candidatus Melainabacteria bacterium
GGTGCCAGAGGTAACTTATCACAAGTATCACAATTAGTTGGTATGCGTGGATTGATGGCAGATGCGCAAGGTCAAATCATCGACTTACCTATTAAAGCAAACTTTAAAGAAGGTCTATCTTGTACTGAATACATCATTTCATCATACGGTGCACGTAAAGGTCTTGTAGATACAGCGTTGAAAACAGCTGACTCTGGTTACTTAACAAGACGTCTGGTTGACGTTGCACAAGATGTTATCATTCGTGATACAGACTGTCATGGTACTAAACACATTATGTTAAAGAGTATTACAGACGGTGGTTCAGTTATCGTTCCATTAATCGACAGATTATTGGGTAGAACAATTGCACAAGACATTGTTGATACAGACGGTACAGTTCTTGTTCCTGCAAATACAACAATGGGTCGTGAAGATATTGAAAAAGTTCGTCATTTAAACTTAGAAGAACTTGCAGTTCGTTCAGGTTTAACTTGTGAATTAGAATATGGTGTTTGCCAAAAATGTTATGGTTGGGCAATGACAACTCAAAAGCTTGTTGATGTAGGCGAAGCAATCGGTATTATAGCAGCTCAATCAATCGGTGAACCAGGTACACAGTTAACAATGAGAACATTCCACACAGGTGGTGTATTCAAAGGTTCTGGTGCTATGAAAACTGTTGAAGCTAAAGATTCTGGTAAAATCTCTTGTAAGTTAAAAACTAGAGAAGTAAGAACTCGTCATGGGGACGTTGTAAAACTTTCTATGTATGAAGTTGAAGCAGAAATCGTAGGTGCTAAGAGAACTACTAAATACCACATTCCTGCTGGTGCAACAATCTTCTTTACTGACGGTCAAGAAGTTGAAAAGGGCTTTAGACTTGCTGAATACGAACCTGTATCTCAAGGGGACGGTTCTCGTTTAACAGAAAAAGCTACAAAAGATATTACTTCTGATTTATCAGGTGAAGTTGTGTTTAAAGATTTTGTTGCTGATGAAAAGAAAGATAGACAAGGTAACATTTCCAGAACAGCAAACAAACAAGGTGTTGTTTGGGTTTTAGGTGGCGACGTTTACAATTTACCAAGTGGTTCTAAATTATTAGTTAAAGACGGTCAAAAAATGAAAGAAGGCGAAAAACTTGCTGAAACTTTAACTATTTGTGAACATGGTGGTGAAGTTCGTATTGGTCAAGACCTTGTTATTGAAGAAACAAAATTTGAAGGTCATAAAATCAAAAAGATTGTTCAAGGTAAAGAATTAACAATCGTTATTGCATCATTAATGCCTTCAAATGCTACATTTGAACAAACTAAGAAAGAACAACTTTGGACAGTTGAAGCAACTGGTGAAAAATATATCGTTAAATCTCCAGTTGATACTCCGGTTGAAAATGGTATGATTATTGCCGAATTAATCAATGGTGATTGTTCAGTTGAATCTTCTGGTGAAATTAAATATATCGATGTAGAAGTTGATGAAAACCAAATCATTACAAAATCAGGTGATGTAGTATTTATTCCAGAAGAAGTTCACCAATTAAGCAAAGACTCTGCTTTAAAAATGGTTGAATCTGGATCATACGTAACAGCTGGTACAGAAATTGTTAAAGACGTATATTGTCATTTAGATGGTATCGTTGAAATTAAAGAATACAACGACGTAATTCATGAAGCTGTAATCAGACCTGGTCAAATTCATACATTATCAAGTGTTTCTGAATTAAAAGTTGAAGAAAACGAAGTTATCAAAAAAGGTACTGTAATCGCAGAAGGTATTAAAGCAAAAGAAACTTCTATTGTTACAGTAATGGATTCAGATGATGATTTTGCTGATATCGATGATTTAGATGAAGAACTTGATACATCATTGAGCTTAGATGAAGAAAACATTACAGATAAACCAATTCAAATTTTGGTAAGACCTGTAAAAGTTATCAAAATCAAACCTCAAGAAGTTTCAATTAACTTTAACAAAACAGATGATTTAATTGATATCGTTCCTGTAACACAATTACAATACAAGGACGGTGCAAGAGTTAGAAATCTTGACGGTGCTACATTAACAAGAACAAGTTTAGTTCTTCAAATGCAAGGTTACTTATCACACTTAAAAGGTATGGTGGAACTTGATAAGAACAACGACTTGAAGATTGTAGTACTTGAAACATTAATCGTTCGTCGTGAAATGGAAGGCAATTCTAGATTGAATTCTTCAATGCAAACAGAATTACTTGTAAATCATGGTGATATCATTGAACCAAAAACTCCAGTTGCAAAAACACAAGTATTAGTAATTAATGACGGTGTTGCATCAATCAAGAAAGCTGAAGAAGATGCAAGAAGATTGTTATTAGTTTGCGAAAACTTTGAATCAAAAGTTTCAATCAAAACAAAAGCAACAGCAAAAACCGGCGATATGGTTAAACTAGATGATTTATTATCAGAAGGTGGCGACAGATCTCCAGTTTCAGGTCAAGTAGTTTCTGTAACAAAATCAGAAGTTGTTATTAGAGAAGGTAGACCATACTTAATTAGTCCAGGTACTCAGTTACTAGTTGAAGAAAATTCATTAGTACTACGTGGTGATATGTTGGCTACATTGTTATACGAAAGACAAAAAACAGGTGATATCGTTCAAGGTCTTCCAAGAGTTGAAGAATTACTTGAAGGTAGAAAACCAAAAGATAGCGCAATCTTAGCAGAATTTGATGGTAAAGCTGTTATTGAAACAGATGATGATATGCCAAGACTATACTTGGAAACAGAAGATGGTTCAAGAACAGAAATCAAATTTGCAATTGATTCTAATATCGTAGTTTCAAACGGCGAAAAGATTAAAAAAGGTCAACCATTAACAAGTGGTTCACTAAATCCACACGACGTTATGAGATTATGTGGTCCAGAAGTTGCACAACAATACCTTGTAGACGAAGTACAACGTGTATATCGTTCTCAAGGTGTAGAAATTGCTGATAAACACATTGAAATCATCGTTCGTCAAATGACTAAGAAAGTTAAAGTAATCGAACCTGGTGATACAAAACTTCTTCCTGGTGAACTTGTAGAAATGCAAACATTTGAAAAAGAAAACAAGGAAGCAGTTGCAAATGGTTTACAACCAGCAACTTGTGAATACATGTTATTAGGTATCACAAAAGCCTCATTGAACACTGAATCATTTATTTCAGCAGCTTCATTCCAAGAAACAACAAGAATTCTTACAGAAGCAGCCGTAGATGGTAAGAAAGACTTATTGAGAGGTTTGAAAGAAAACGTTATCATTGGTCGTCTAATCCCAGCTGGTACTGGTTACCACCACTTGACTCATGCAAATGAAGAAAAAGATAAAGAAGCACAAAGAAGAGCAGCAGCACGTAACCAAGCTAGAAAACCTTCTGCAATCTTAGAAGAAATTGAAGGTATGTTTGGTGCTCCTGACTTTACTATTGAGTAATTCGATAGATAAAAAGGAAAAGCAAGTTCGGTAACGAACTTGCTTTTTTTTTGTATAACTGGTATTTTAAATTTATGTTTAATCAAAATATTTTAGCTTTAAAAAAATGTAATTCAAATTTAGCTGATAAATTAATTGGCTTATCTTTTGATGATGCGAGAAAAACAATCGATATTGCTAAATCAAAGAGTGATGATATTATTTTTATAAAAAATAATATACCGCTTGAAAGTATTGATAATCCTATTGAAGATGCTTTTTATGATGTTCAATCAAGTATAAAATCTTCTTTGGGTGCTTTTGATTTTATTATTGTTTTTGGTTTAGGCGTTGGATATATGCTAGATTATGTTTTTGAAAAATATAATAGCAAAATAGTTTTGATTGAACCAGATATAAATGTTATAAGAACGGCTTTTGAAATGGTTGATTATTCAAAATACATTGAAAGCGGTCGATTGTTTTTGTCTTGTGATTTTGAAGAAGTTTATAAATTTATTTCTAAAAAATATATTATTAATGACAAGATTGAAATGGTCTTTTTGAGAAATTATATTCAGCTATATTCTAATGAAATCAAGACATTTACGGAAAAAGTTTATGAAACATGTGCAATGAAGATTGCAGATATTAATACAATCAAGGTTAATTCAGAATCTTGGGTAACTTCGAGTATTAAATTTATAAAAAATAGTGGACAAACTTATCCAATAAGCTTGCTGGATAACAAGTTTGAAGGTAGAACAGCGCTTATTGCAGGCGCAGGTCCAAGTTTGAAGGATAATATTGATTATATTAAAAAATATTCTGACAGATTAGTTATTTTTGCTGTAAATAGAGCAACAAATTTTTTATTAAAGCACGATGTTATTCCAAATTTTATTATCTTTACTGATACAAAAGATATTACAAAGACATTTGACAGTAATTCATCAAAATTGAAGGATATAAATTTTGTCGTGGATATAAAAGCTGATGAAGAGCTTTATAATGTTTTGAAAAAACGTTGTTTTATCTATTATCCAGACAATTTTGATTTAGCTAAAACTTTATCAGAAAAGAATTCTTATGTTCGCTTGTATAAAACAGCTGGTACTTCTACATATTGCGCAATGATATGTGCAAAAGAATTGGGCTGTAAAAATATTATATTGTCTGGCGTTGATTTAGCCTTTAAAAATGATGACCTTTATTGTACAGAAAACTTCCCTGTTGAAATAGAAGTTGGTGAAGATAAGATTAAAGTGGGTGATTTAGAGAAAAAAGTTGTACTTGTAAAATCAGTTACAGGTGAAACTGTTAAATCTAGAGAAGATTATGAAATCTTTATTAAACAATTCCAAAACTTCTTTAGCGAAAATCCTCAATTGAAAGCCTTTAATACAACAACTTTCGGTGCTCAAATAGATGGGGCAGAAAATTTGAATTTTGAAAAGATTATGTCTAATATT
This sequence comes from uncultured Candidatus Melainabacteria bacterium, assembly GCA_934700335.1. Lineage (GTDB taxonomy): Bacteria > Cyanobacteriota > Vampirovibrionia > Gastranaerophilales > Gastranaerophilaceae > UBA791. Next base: position 4,890 of record CAKUXM010000015.1, read on the forward strand.
GAAATTCCTTTTGATAATAAATCGACTGAAGACATAATTAACGATACTTTGTACGAAAGTAATTATAACCCTGTTGAGTTGAAAAAAGAGGCTAGAAACCTTGTTAGAAATGAAGAAGAGTTGAATTTTGAAATAAGAGGTTCTATTAAAACGCTTTTAAATAAAGATGTTGATGACGAAGTTTTTTATGTTACTTCTTACACAATTTTAGATAAGATTTCAAAGACAATCTTTTTATCACAGTTATTGCAGTTTGAACTTTTAAATTGCACAAAATTGATATCTCAACCGAATACTGTTCAAAAGAGAGCAAGTTTTGAATTGTTCTTAGAAGAAACTTTAAAGAAAGTCGACTTTTTAAATGTTAGACTTGCAGAGATTTAAGGAATAATACATGTATACGATGAAAATATACGTGTAATTCTTTAAACTGTAAACAAAAAGGATTTTCTTATGAGCTTTAATTTTAACCCTGTTGGCAACGAATTCAATCAACCGACAATACAACAATCCTCAAAGGTTGGCGATGGTGGCGCTGGAAATACAGGGTATTTTCAACAAGAGCAACAAGACGAAGAGCAAAAAGAGCGTGATAGAGATGAATTTGATAAAAGCATCTTTAACGAAGATGATGACGCTTCGTTTTTGCAAGAGAGCGATTCTGATTTGGCAAAGAAAATTTTTGACAAATTGAAAAAACTCTTTGGTAATAAATAAAAATACTAAGGGGTAAATGGTTACACTAAATAATCTGTCTATTTAATTAAGAACATTTTGACCTCTAAAATAAACACTTTTAGGCTTTTCTTTTTTGGTATTTATATTTGATATGAAGACCAATATCTATTAGTAAGAAAAGCATGTTTAGTATGTACAAAATTATTACCAAATCTGGGCTATATAAGACTTTGTGTATAATCCCGAAAACATAACCCAATAATATTAAAAATGAAAATCTTAAACTTTTTCCGTCTACACTTTTTGCTTTAAATGTTTTGTATGCAGCGATAGGCCAACTTGCACCAAAACATACCATCATTCCAGCTTCAAAAATACTCATATCTTTTTCCTTTCGCAATTATAATAAACCTAAATTGTCATAATTAAAAATACTAATTTTTTATTATAATTATAAGTTTTTCTTATGGTATAATTTTGCTATGAATATAAATCAGCTAAAATATATTGTTACTATTGCGGAAGAATTGAATATTACAAAGGCTTCAAAGAAGTTGTTTGTTTCACAGTCGTCTTTGAGTCAATGTATTAAAAATTTGGAAAAAGAGTTAAGAGTTAAATTATTTGAGACAAATGTTACTCCTTTAAAATTGACTTATGCGGGAGAGATTTATATTGAATGGGCAAAGAGTGTTTTGGCAACTGAAGAGGAAATGTTAGATAAATTAAAAGAGATTTCTAGTCAGAATAATGTCAGAATTATTGTAGGTGTTGCGACTCACAGAAGTATTTATCTTTTACCACAGGTAATAAAAGAGTTCAGAAATTTGTATCCACATTCTTTTGTTGTGATAAAAGAATATCCGACACCGATTTTGCATAAAATGCTTGAGGATAAAGAATTAGACTTGCTTTTAGATGAGGTAAATGTTGATTCTGTTTCATATAATAGTGAATTGTTGATGAAGGAAGAAATTTATTTAGATATTCCGAAAAGTTTTTCAATTGAGGAAGACGAGGTTGATTTAGCAGATTTGACGGATAAACCTTTTGTTATGCTGTCTAGTGAACAGATGTTGGGCAAATTGGCAAGAGAATTATGTAAAAAATCGAAGTTTGAACCAAAAGTTTTGGCTGAATGTCGAAATGTTGAGACAGCGCATTCACTTGTGGAACAGGAGTTAGGCATAGCTTTTGTACCTCAGTTGTTTGTAAAATATAATGATAAAGTTGTTTATAAAAAAATAAAAAATTATCGACCTACGAGGGATATTTGCGCAATTTATAGTAAAAAATGTGGAAAATATTTAGAAGATTTTGTTTCTATAATAAAAAATGTATTGAATAATTAAATATTAACTGATGTAAATAGCATGTATAATGTTTTGCGTGTTTGATTTAGAATATAGGTAACAGATGAGGAAAGAAGGGGGAAGGTCCCACACTGGTCCGCAGCCGTATAGTCGGAATGCTTGTTTGTTTTACAACCTCGTGACAGGAAATAGAAATTAAAAGATAGGTTTTAATTTCCCGTTTCTGCTTTGACAAAGTAGGTTGCTGTGATATGCAAAAATTGTTAAGGAGAGAAATATGATTAATAAGATTACACCAGTTTCTTTTAAAGGAAATACAGAAAAGATAGCTGAAAATAATGATGTTCAAACAGTATCAACAACACCAATCGCACAAACTGAACTTCAAGTTGATACATTTACAAACACTAATAAAAAATCAGGTAATGGAAGTTTGTTCACTGGAATTATGAGTATTTTAGAAATGGTTAATACTCTTTTGAGCATGACATCATCAAAAAAATAATTTATAAGTTCAAAACATGAAGAGTCGTTACATTTGTAACATGTATTATATGCTAGGGTACTGTTTCATGTCATTGCTGTACACGACAATCAATTAGTTACATTTTTGATTAAACTCACAAGGTGTAAGTCTATTAAGTGAAGAATGAGGTCTATGCTCATTATAGTAAGCAATAAAACCTAATAATTCATTTTTTAAAATGTATATTCCCTCGCCCAAGCGAGCAGAGGCACGAGCAAAGCGAGAGTCGAGCAACTGTCAACGGAAACGTAGTGTAATGCGAGCGCAGAATTTTTTAGAGAGGAGATTTTTGCACGAATTTATGAGTGCGTAAAAAATCAGTGAGGGCGCTAAATCGGAGTGAACCCTCACCCTAGCCCTCTCCCAGAATTGGGCGAGGGTAAAGAGCCTAAGCCTTGATAAACCTGCATGATTCCAGACTTAACACCTGCTTAACGCATTTCTATTTACCGTTAAGTTTTAACGGTACTCCAAAACATATTACTTTTGCTATTTATCGACATATATTTTGGGATATGTATTTGTAGTATTTATTTCTACATCCCAAAGATACTATATTTCCCCATGCCCACCTCATCCATTTAGATGAGAAATTATTTAACAACTTTTTCTAAATAAGACCAGTCAAATTCTTTTGAATTAATAATTGTAAGTAACTGACTTTTATCAACATTTCTCATTAGATTAATGAAAAAGTCCATATTAACATCTGGTTTTATATTTGTATAAGGTAATTTTAAGTCTTCTGCCAATCTTTCTACTTTATAATCATAAGAAAGAGCCAAAGTCTTTACTCCATATTTAGCGCAAATCAAGCATGCGTGAAATCTCATTGCTATCATATATTTAAGACTTCTCATTTGTTCAATTAGTTCTTCTGGAGTTTTATTATAAACAACTTCTGTTTGCATATTGGGGTTCAAGCTTTTCAATATGCCTTCAAAATGTGTGCAAACCTCTTTATCTAAGCTATCTTGGAAAGAAAAAATCTTAATTTTTTTATTATAGAAATTTTGTTCAACAGATTTAGCAAGTTTTTGTAAAAATGTTTCTGTCAAACCTTTAAAACTTCTAAGTTGGATACCAACAGTTTCAGTAGGCATAGAGCCAGCAAGTTTAAGGGCAAATAGTGGGTCTACAACACGTTCTGTATTAATTCCCCAACCTCTTAGCAAGAACAAGCTCTTATCGTCTCTCACAGTTACGCAAGTTGCCTTTTTAAGAAGTTTCTTACACCAGTTTTGACCAAGTTTATTATTTATTGGTCCAATACCTTGTGCAAAAATCATAACCTTTTTATGGAAAAATTCTGCAACAGAAATTACAAAAAGGTAATACAACAAACTTTTTAAGCTTGTGGCATCTTGTAAAAGGCTTCCTCCACCAGATATAAGTACATCTGATTTCATAATAGTTGTTATAACTCTCAACAAGTCAAAACTCTTAACTGTTTTAACTTTATGCAAAGCCTTTGTCTTTTCTGGATTTAAAGAAAGCACAGTAATATCAGCGTTTTCTTCCTTTAATTTATCAACCAAAACTTTTAAAATAGTTTCGTCGCCAAAATTATCACAGCCATAATATCCAGAGATAACAACCTTTTTTGCCATTTTGTTAACCTTTTAATTCTTGCATAATCTTTTTAGTACGGTTAGTAATTTCTGAGAAGTTAAACCCTTTATACAAATCTCTACCAACGCCAACTGCTGCAGCTCCAGCTTCAATATATTGTGGAACTTCTTCTAATTTAATATTACCCATTGGCATAATATTCAAGAATGGCATTGGTCTTAGCAAGTCTTCAACGTACAATGGTCCGCCCAATGCAGTGATTGGATAAATTTTAATTAATGGAACTCTTGCTTTCCAAGCTTGATAAGCTTCGTTTGCTGTTGAAGTACCAGCGATAAACGGAATTTGTGCGTTCTTTGAAATCTTAACCATGTTCATTTGGAAAATGGGAGAAGAAATGATTTTTGCACCGTGTTGAATAGCGTTTGTTGCTTGTTGTGCAGTAATAACGCCACCTGCGCAGATTGTAACTTCTTTTGATAATTCTTCAATTGCATCATAAATCCCTCTGTTTTCAAGAGTTATTTCTAATATTTTTATTCCGCCGTCAATTAATGCTCTTGCAGTATCCTTTGTTTTTTGAGGATCTGCACATCTGATGATTGGGTAAAGTTTTTCTTCTTTTAATAAATCGATTAAATTTGCCATAATTAGTATCCTTTTTTTCACATTTATTATATCATGAAAGAAGTAAAACGGAGTTATGATGAAAAAGTTTAAACCAATAATAATTTTTACGGCAGTTATAGTTTTTATGTTCATTACATATTTTATCTTCAACTTTTTTGTTGAACCTAAATTTTACAATGTAATGATGAATTCTGTCGTTGCAGATAAGGCAGGTCATAACGATGCTGTTATTATCGTTATTGATGACAAATCAATATCAAAGCAACGTTGGCCCTGGAAAAGAGATATGTATGCAAAAATGTTCAACTATTTGGACAAATACACAAATGCTAAATTGATTGGCTTCGACTCAATTTTATCTTCTGTTGATAAAGATAATTTTAAAGCTGATTTAGAATTATACAGGGCTGTTGAAAGCAGTAATAAATTAGTCGTAGGTTTTGCGCCATTAGTTAAATCATACAATGATAAATCTATTGGTGAAGCTTATGATAAAGCTTTTGATGAAAAATTTGCTATAAAAATTAATGATGAACGTTCTCAAAAAGCGAGAAGTCCATTTAGAAGTTTATCAATGTATCCAGAAGGATATTTTAAAGCAGCAAAAGACGTGGGCTCTGTATACGTTGAGCTTGATAGAGACGGTTACATAAGAACAGTTCCTCAATTATTATCATACAAGGGTAAATTATATCCGTCATTGGGTTTGAAAATGTATGCTAAATTAAATGGTATTACTGAATTTACTGTTACAGATAAATACATTACAAACAATAAAACTGATTTGAAAATTCCTGTAAATCAATCATACACAGCAATGTATAATTACATGCATTTTTACAAAACATTGCCACAATCAGAATATTCAAGAAAAACTTATTCTGCTATTGATATTGTTGAATCTTGGGATAATATTCAAAAAGGTAAAAAACCTGTTATTAATCCAAAAGAGTTTGATGGAAAAATTGTTTTTGTCGGTGCAAATGCAAAAGCTGCAGCATTAGGTTTGGAAGATGCTTTGCCAACTCCTATTCACCCAAAACACCCAGGGGTTGATATTCAGGCAACAAACTTAGACAATCTTTTATATGACGAATTTATAGTTCCAACACCGATTTTACAAGATTTCATTGTTCAAGTTGTACTTATCTTAGCAACCTTCTTAATCGTAACTTATTACTCATTGTTTATGTCCTTGGGTATTATTGCTCTTATTATGATTGCATATATCGCAATTTGTATAACTTTCTTCAAGTTTAATATTGCAATAAATGTTATAACACCGCTTGCACTTCAATTAATCACAATGATTTTCGGATATTCTTACAAGTTTATCCTAGAAGCTCGTAACAAAGATAAAATTAAAGATGCTATGGGTAGATATATTTCTCAAGACGTTATGAGAAATGTTGTAAGCAACATTGATAACTTATCTCTTGGCGGAAAACGTTCAAACGTAACTGTTTTATTCGCAGATATCAGAGGCTTTACTTCTATGAGTGAAAAGCTTACTCCAGAAGAGATTTCTGTTATCTTAAACGAATATTTTACAGAAATTGAACCAATAATTACAAAATATAATGGTGTTATCAACAAATTTATCGGTGATGCTGTTATGGCAATCTTTGGTGAACCTATTCAAGATAAAAACCATGCTCTAAACGCCGTTTTATGTGCAAATGCAATGCTTAAAAAGGTTAAACAACTTCAGGAAAAATGGTTATACGAAGGTAAACCGAAAATTGAAATTGGTGTTGGTATAAACACTGGTGATGCTTTCGTAGGTAACATTGGTTCTGAAAAACGTCTTGAATACACGGTTATCGGTGATACTGTTAACCTTGCATCACGTCTTGAAAGTTATAACAAAATCTATAAAACAAACTTTTTGATTAGTAGTTCGACGTATGATGAAGTTAAGGGTTATGTTGACGTAATCAAAATTTCAGAAGTACAAATTCGTGGTAAAGCTAAAAAGATGAATATCTATGAAATTCTAAGGATTACAAACAATGAAAAAAATACTAATAGTTGATGATTCAAGAAGTTGGGTTGCTTATCACAAAGAAAATATGCTTTGTAATTACAAAGATATAGAAATTGATACTGCATTATCAGCTAGAGATGCGTATGATTTAGTATTTGGAATGGTTTCTGACCCTTATGATTTAATCATAACAGATTTACACATGGAGTATGATTTTGAACCTCTATACGCAGGCGAATGGTTAATCCAACAAATTCAAATGCTAAAACAATATTACAAAACAAAAATCTATATCTGTTCTGCAGCTTCTAATATAAGAATGATTGCAGAAAGATATAATGTTGATTTTATTCCAAAACCTTTAGCATCAAGAGATATTTCTGTTTACGAAAACCTATTGTAATTCATCAAGCAAGGTTTGTGCTTTAAAACATTTTGCGTGATATTTTTTTGTATAAAGTTTACATTGACTTGAAATTTTTTCGCAACGTTCTTCATCAATATCTTCCGCTGGATATGATGTGTCTGAACAGATTGCCCAAACCCAATAACCACCTGGATATGTCGGAAGTGGTGAAGAGTATGCCTCAACTACATTAAATTCTTCTAAAAGAAGTTTGTATAATGATAATGAATCTTCATCCTTTGTTACAGGTGATTCAGACTGAACAACTAAAATACCATTTTTTCTCATAGAAGCTTTGATGTTGTCATAGAATTGGTTAGTAAATTCTCCAACCCCAGGTCCAAGAGGTGTTGGTGTGCAAATAATGATTACATCGAACATGTCTTTTTTGTCCTTGATATATTCAAATGCATCCATAATCAATACTTCAACTCTTGGGTCGTCTAAGCCACTTGAAATTGATGGTAAATATTTTCTACAAGTATTTACTACCATTTCGTCAATATCAACAATAACAACCTTTTCAATAGTGTCATGTTTTAAAATTTCTTTTGCAGTAGCACCTGTTCCACCGCCAATTACTAAAACATTTTTAGGACATTTGTGGTTTAACAAAGGAACATGTGTAACCATTTCACTGTAATAGTATTCATCGCCTTCTGTTGCGTACATAAGACCGTTTAGAGTAATCATTTTACCAAGTTGTGAATCTGTATCAATGATTTCGATTTTTTGGTATTTTGATTGTTCTGAAAATAAAACATCTTTGATTTTTATCGCAATGCCAAAGCCAGAAGGTGTTAATTCTCTGTAATATTGACCTTTATTTGTCATGTTTAATCCTTTTTACTTTTTGACCATTATTGAGCTAAAATATGTGCGTGGAAGTGGAACACTTCTTGTCCAGCAGATTTACCAGTATTAATAACTGTTTTGTATTCTTTTATGTTTAATTTTTCACAAACAGCTTTAATACCTTTTAAAATTTCTGCCAAAAGTTTTTCATCATTAATTTCGTTCAAATTCGCTGCGTGTTCTTTTGTTATGACAAGCAAGTGAATAGGGGCTTTTGGATTAATGTCTTTAATTACAAATAAATAGTCGTTTTCATATAAAAATTCGCTAGGAATTTCTTTATTCGCAATTTTACAAAATATACAATCTTTCATAGATGATATTTTACCTTAAATACTTATAAAATACAACAATGTTACTTAATAAGTTGTTGAACTTCTTTGAAATGAGGGTGTTTAGAAGATTCTAAGAATTCAAACAAAGCTATTTCAACGCAAGAAATTTTAACACCGTTTTGGCGCATTAAATCAATACCTGTGTTGTATTCGTATTCTTTTCTGCTTTTGCAAGCATCTTTGATTAGATAGACTTCGTAGCCTCTTTTGATTAAGTCCATTGCAGTTTGATAAACGCAAATATGTGTTTCTATACCAAATAAAACGATTTGTTTTTTATGGAAAAGTTTTACCATATTAACTGCTGTTTCTTCTTTTGTAAGTGAGAAAGAAGTTTTTTCAACATATTTTTGTTTGTTGTTTTTAAGAACTTCAACAGTTTGACCAAGACCTTTTGGGTATTGCTCACTTACAAGAACTGGAATATCTAAAATCTCTGCTGCTTTAATAATCTTTTCTGCTTGTTTAACTTCATTTTCGGCATTAGTAGCGTTTACAAGTTTTTCTTGCATATCTATCATAATTATTAAAGCATCAGATGATTTTAACATTTTTATTCCTTTTTTTATTATTCTGTAATATCTTCACTGTTTTCAAGAAGTTGGTTAAGTTGTTTAGCAGAAATTCTTGGTTGGTTAATTGTAGCATTGCCACCAGCACAACCGCCTTCGCAACTCATAACTTCTACTATATTGCAACCAGCGCATTCGCCTTTTGTAGCGTATTGTTTCAATTCTTTAATTGTAGTTTTATTTAAACCATTAATAATACAAGGTTTAGCTTCTGGTGCTAAGAATTGAACTGCGCTTGCAACACCTCCAGAAACACCGAATTTTCTACCTTGTTTTGAACTCTTTGTTTCAAATTCTGTTTCTTCGCAATTTAATACATCGATTTGACGACCGATGAATACTGCACCAAGTTCTTCGTAGCTCATTACAAAATTTACATTGTCGTTTGCTTTACCTTCAGAACGTTTTGCAACACAAGGGCTTACAAAGACTGTAATTGTGTCTGGTTCAGCGTTCTTAACAAGTTCTGCTGTGTAGTACAATGGAGTTTTTGTTGTTGAAACAAAAGGTTTGACTTCTGGTAAGTGTTTTGCAACAAGGTTATTATATGCTGCACAACAAGACGTTGTCATAAAACTTGCGCCTTCTTCCATTCTTTCTTTGAATTCAGCAGCTTCATTTTTTGTTGTGATATCTGCACCTTGTGCAACTTCAATTACTTCATCAAAACCAGCTTTTAGAATAGCTGTTTTTAATTGATAAAGTGTTCCTGGAAATTGTCCAACGATTGATGGTGCAATCATTGCAACAACTTTTTTATCTGATTTAATAGCTTTTAAAATATCGATTAATTGGCTTCTTTCATGTACAGCGCCGAATGGGCATGCTGCAATACATTTACCACAGCTGATACATTTTTCAAAATCAATACTTGCAAAACCTGTTTCGTCTTTTGAAATAGCACCAACAGGACATGCAGCTTCACAAGGTACTGTTGTTTGTACGATTGCACTATATGGACAAGCATTCATACACATTTTGCATTTTTTACATTTTGTCGTGTCAATGTGTGATTTGCCGTCAACGATTGATATTGCACCAAATTTACATGTTGTTTCGCAAGGTCTTGCAACACAACCTTGGCATAAGTCTGTTACGTGAATTTGACTTGATACGCAACCCTTACATGCTGCTTGTAAAACTGTTAAGTTTCTATTATCAAGCTCTGTTCTTTTTAACGCTTCTTTTGCGTATGTGTGAAGTGATTTTCTTTCATCATCTTCTTCAATTTGAAAACCTAAACCAGCGATGGCTCTATCTTTAAGAATAGCTCTCTCTTTGTATATACAACATCTATAAGGAACTTCTGCTCCTTTTGGTCTCATATCATAGGGGATTAGTCTTGTGTTTTCTGCAAAGTCATCTGAAAAAAATGCTTTTACAAGTCTAATCAAAATTTCTTTTTTTAAATGTATTGATTGTCCGTTATTATTCATTTTCCTATCTTCCATACTTAAATTATATACAAAATTATACTATTATTTATTTAAGATTTCATTAATTTTTTCCAAAACTTTTTCGATAGTTGCTTCAGAAATAATCTCATCATTTACTCTTACATAAGGTGCTTTAGAGTATTCTGTATTTTTTGAACATACTTCTAAACAAGTGCTTCCATTTATCTCAACCTTATCGCCAAACTTTCTAGGAACGATGTCGATTAGTTCTTGTAAGTTAGAGCCACCCATTACGAAACAAGTTGTGCCTAAACATATATCAACTTTAATCTTTTCCATTTATTTCTCCTTACATGTATTGAACTGTTACTTTTTTATAATACTTATTTTCTAGGATATCTGAAATCTTTTTTATGACGTTTTTACGAATTTCAATTTCGATAGGTAAATTGGGATCGTAATGTGCCTGATTTAATTTTGCACCAACCATGAAAGTTATGCAATCTGTATCAAGCATAAATTTTACAAGGTCTCCGGCTGCATCATTATTAACTTCGCCTGTTTCAAGATATTCACAAGCTTTAGTCAATGTTAAGATTCCTTCTGTTACTAAATCAATTCCTTCCATATAAGAAATGGCAGGAAGCTTACCTATGTTCAAATTAATATTTGTTTTTATTGGAATATTTAATTCTCTTGATACAAGATTTGCCGTTGTTCCGCCTGAAATTGCTTTTTTCCCGTTAAAATCAATTAAAGCTTGAGCATAAAATTTATCTTTTGATTGATGATAAGGTGGACCAGTAAAGACAACAGCATTTCTTGGTTCTCTATAGTATACACAAACTGCTGAAATATCGTCCTTTGGTTTTCTGTCGGGTTCAGTTAAAATAGCTTGTTTTACAATACGTTTAGCTAAATTTGAACTTGAAATATCTGGTTCTTTTTCCAATTCTTTTTTAACGATTTCAATTAAGCCTTCTCGTCTTAATCCTAATCTTAAATTTTTTGTGCCAAGTGCCGCTTGAGTTACTCCGTCTGAACAGAATATCAATCTATCATTTGTTTGCATTTTTAAATGATAAATATGCATGTGTCTGTTTGGAAATTCTTTTGATGTCAAAACTTCAAACTCTGGTTCTAAAACTTCGCCGTTTCTAATCCATAAAAATTGAGGATTACCTTCTTCAACAATTTTTGCTGTTCCATTTTCGTTACAGTCAATTGCTGAAAATGTTGAATAGCTTATTTTTCTAACTTGACATACAGGAAGAGAGTTCATAACTGTTTCGCAAGCTTTTTTAATGCTTGTTCCTTCTTCCATAAACTTTAAAAGCATAGTTGAAGTCATACATGCCAAAATATTAGCTTTGACGCCACTTCCTAATCCGTCTGATAGTACGGCAAGAAGTCTACCACTATCTGGAAAACGTTTTGAGGCAAAATAATCTCCAAATGTGTTTTGGTTATATTTTTTTTCTTGTGCAACGTCAATGTCGATAAACATTACAATTCTTCTCCGTCGTCGTCTGAATTATCGTTAGAATAATCTTCTGCAATAGAATTTAGAAGAACTTCTGTTTCCACCATGTGTTCTCCTAGCAGACATGCTATTTCTTGAACTTTGGTAATGTTTTTTGTAATAACTTCTCTTGCTTTTGCAGCGATTTTTTCTCTATCTATTTCTGCCTTTGTAACATCAGTTATTACTGCACCTACAATTTCTCCGTCTTCAATCGTAAATGCGCTTATGTCGTACAATTTGTTTTTGACTTGGTAATGTGATTTATGAATATCACCACCTGATTTAAGTAATTGGCTGAAAATATCACTGAAAGAAATAATTCTGTCTAAAGAAGCACCTGATAATCCTTCTTTTCTTGATGCAAAGATGTCGTACATATCACCGCAGAACATTTTCATAAAAGCATCATTTGCTTCAACAATATTTAACTCTTTATCTACCATAACAATGGCAGAAGGCATACAACGTAACATTGCTGCAGCTTTTCGCATAGCAATTTTTCTCATATATGAAATACACATTGAAGGTTCTGCATCTCCGCTTATAAGTGCTTTTGCCATATCACGACAAGTTGAATATCCGCAACCTCCGCAATTTAACTCATCTTCTGGTGTATGTTTTCCTATTTTCTTTAATGCGTTTGTGATATCTGCAAATTTGATATCATCTTCAATTATTGGTTTGCTTGCGTATTCTTTTTTAAAAACCGTTTCTGCAACTGTTGGAATTTTATCTCTATGTTTTATCTTTGACAAAATGTCTGTAGTTATTGATAAACCTGCTTTTTTATTTGCAATACATGGTCCATTTATGCAACCTGTTTCGCAAGATAAAGCTTCTACAAAAACTTTATTATTAAGGGAATTAGTGTTCAATCCTTCAACAAAATTATCAAAGTTTTCTAATCCGCTAATTTTTACAAGAGTAACGTCTTCGTTTACTCCAACCTCTTTAATTGTGTCATTCATACCCCCTTCAACAGGATATAAAGCGCCTTCAAAGGCTTCTTCTGGAACAAATTTGTCGTTATTATTAATTTCTATTTCGCTTATATTTATAAATTCTTCGCTTATCCAGTAATTCAATTCTTCAAATGTTAAAGCTGTATCTATAAAATCAGGGTTTGAATCGGCTTCATTTTTCTTTCCAATGCAAGGTCCAATAAATACAATGCTAATCTTATCTCCGTATTTTTCTTTTAATATTTTTGCATGAGTTAAAGCCGGAGAGGCAAGTGGAGTAATATATTTTGCAAATTCAGGTTTGTAATATCTAATATAATCAACAATTACAGGACATGCACTTGAAATATACAAACCACTCTCGCCATTATTAAGCATTTCTGCTGTTTTAATAGAAACTTGTTGAGCACCTAATGCCGTTTCACTTACTGCATAAAAACCTAATTTTTTAAGTACAGCAACCATTTGTGCAGGTGTTAAATCGTAAATTCCAGCCCAACTTGGCGCAAGCGAAACATATACTTGCTTTTGGGCAGTAAATAAGGTCTTTACCTTGTCAATATCGTTTCTAACTTTTTTAGCACCAGAAGGACAAACTTTTACGCAGTGCCCGCAAGCTATACATTTGTCATTAATAACAGATGCGCTTCCGTCTTGAACCTTGATTGCTTTAATATGACACTCTCTTACACATTTATAGCAATCATGACATTCGTTTTTAAGCGTGTAAACTGGATAAAGTTTATTCATTACATATACCTTCCATTAGACTTTTTAGTTTATCTTTGTCTATATTTGAGTGTAATTTTCCATCAATGTAAATATTTGGACCTTCGGCACAATAACCTTCACATCTTGAACCAACTAACTCTATTTTAGCATCTAAAGAATTTTCTTTTATAAAATTTTCTATAAATTCAATATTTTCTGCATTTCCTCTCGCAAAACAAGCGCTTCCCATGCAAACTTTTATTTCAACTGTCATTCTTAATTCACCTCATCAATACCTTTTTTTGTAAATTGTAAAAAGCTACCAATCAAATTTTCATTCCAAACTTTAACTTCTTTTGGTACATTCAAAATACATGGAGTAAAATTCCATATATATCTAATTCCTGCCGCTGCTAAGAAATCTGCTGATTCTTGGGCATATTCCCTAGGTACGGTTAAAATCGCAAAGTTGACATTTAACCTTTTTACCAAATTTGCTAACTTGCTCATCGGAAAAACTTCTCTATTATTAATAGTTATCCCTATTTTTATAGGGTCAACATCAAACATAGCCAAAATATTTAAACCATAATTAGAAAAACTGTCATATTTTGCCAGCGCAGATCCTAAATTACCTGCACCAATTATAAACACATCTTTTGGCTTTGAAAAACCTAAAGTTTTTTCAATAGAAAGTTTCAACTCTTTTATATTATAACCAACTCTACATTTACCTGTATTATTTAAGTATTTAATATCTTTTCTAACCTGTGAATCATCTATATTCAATAAATCAGCTATCTGCGTACTTGATATGAATTCAACCGAATCTTCATCAAAATCATCTAGAATATAATGATATAGAGTTAGTCTGTTAATAACTTTATCTGGAATATCCATTATAAAACCTCACTTTAAAAAAAATAAGAGGATAAACCCAAAGAAGTTTATCCTCTTATTAGTTTTTATATTAAACTACACCATTGAATGCATCAATATATATTTTCTTGATATCTGACATTAATGGATATGCTGGGTTAGCACCTGTACATTGGTCATCGAATGCTAATTCAACCAATTCGTCAAGATGTTCATTCCAGTATTCTTTAGTGAAGCCATTTTTAGAGATGAATTCTTCGATAGAATTTGGTAAATCAATATCTTTCATTAATTTATCAATTGCTTTAATTAATAATTTAACTTTTTCATCATCGTTTTTACCACCTAAGTTTAATTCATCAGCAATTTGACCATATTTCATCTTAGCACATGGATATTTATATTGTGGGAAAATTGCTTGTTTGTGAGGAGCATCAGAAGAATTATATTTAATAACTTGTCTGATTAACAATGCATTTGCAACACCGTGTGGAACGTGATACATAGCACCAAGTTTGTGAGCCATAGAGTGGCATAATCCTAAGAATGAGTTAGCAAATGCCATACCTGCAATTGTCGCAGCATAGTGCATTTTTTCTCTTGCAATAGGATCGTTTACTCCTTCATTGTAACTTCTTTCTAAATATTTGAATACTAATTTTGTAGCTTCTAAAGCATTTGAATTAGTAAAGTTTGTTGCCATACATGAAACGTATGCTTCAATTGCGTGAACTAATGCGTCAATACCTGATGCAGATGTTAAGCCTTTTGGCATTCCATCAACAAAGTCAGGGTCGATGATTGCCATATTTGGAGTTAAAGCATAATCTGCAATTGCGTATTTAACGTGAGTTTCATCATCTGTAATGATTGCAAATGGTGTAACTTCTGAACCTGTACCTGAAGTTGTAGGGATTGCAACCATTGTTGCTTTTTGTCCTAATTCTGGTAATTGACAAATTCTCTTTCTGATATCCATAAATCTCATTGAGATATCTTCAAATACTGTATCAGGTTGTTCATACATTAACCACATAATTTTTGCTGCGTCCATTGGAGAACCACCACCTAATGAAATGATTACATCTGGTTCAAATGGTTTTAAGATAGACATTGCTTGGTTAATTGTAGACAATGTTGGGTCTGGTTTAACGTCAAAGAATACTTGGTGTTCAATACCGATTTCATCTAAAACATTTGTTATTTTATTAACTGCACCTGAATTATACAAGAATCTGTCAGTTACGATAAATGCACGTTTTTTGCCTTGTAATTCTCTTAAAGCTAAATCAGTAGCACCTCTTTTGAAGTAGATTTTAGCTGGAGCCTTAAACCATAACATATTTTCTCTCCTTTCAGCTACAGTTTTGTAGTTTAATAAGTGTTCAACACCAACGTTACCAGAAACGGCGTTACCACCCCAAGAACCACAACCTAATGTTAATGATGGTTCAAGTTTAAAGTTATATAAATCACCAATACCACCTTGAGATGATGGAGAGTTGATTAATACACGGCAAGTAGGCATTTTTTCAGCGTATGCGTTAATTCTATCACTCTTTCTAGCATCTGTGTACAATACTGATGTATGACCAGCACCACCTTTATTTACTAATTCATAAGCCATTTCTGCAGCTTGTTCATAGTTTTTAGCCTTGTACATCGCTAGGATTGGAGATAATTTTTCTCTTGAGAATGGGTCATTCCAATCAACTTCTGGTCTTTCAACTAAAAGAATTTTTGCATCTTCTGGAGTTTTAAATCCGGCTAATTCAGCAATTTTATGTGCTGGTTGACCAACGATTGCTGGGTGAGCAGTTCCTCTAGCAGGATCAATAAATGGTAAATCTACCATTTTCTTTTGTTCTGCTTTGTTTACAAGGTAAGCGCCACGATATATAAATTCTTTTTTAACTTCTTCGTAAATATCTTCAACAACTATTACTGATTGTTCTGATGCACAAATCATACCGTTGTCAAAAGTTTTTGACATAAGAATTGAAGATACAGCCATTTTAATGTCAGCTGTTTCGTCGATTACTGCAGATGTATTACCAGGACCTACACCTAATGCAGGATTACCTGATGAATAAGCTGCTTTAACCATTCCAGGACCACCTGTTGCTAAAATACAATCGATTTTAGGGTGTTTCATCAATGCGCTTGATAATTCGATTGATGGAACGTCAATCCAACCGATGATGTCTTTTGGAGCACCAGCTTTAACTGCTGCATCTAAAACTAATTTAGCTGCTGCAATTGTTGATTTTGTTGCTCTTGGGTGTGGTGAGAAGATGATTGCATTTCTAGTTTTCAAAGCGATTAATGATTTGAAAATTGCAGTTGAAGTTGGGTTTGTTGTAGGAATGATACCTGCTAATATACCCAAAGGTTCAGCTACGATTTTTGTACCGTTTGCTTTATCTTCTTTAATAACACCACAAGTTTTAACGTTTTTGTGTTTGTTATAAATGTATTCTGAAGCGAAATGGTTTTTGATGATTTTATCTTCTAAAACACCCATACCAGTTTCTTCTATAGCCATTCTAGCTAGAGGAATACGAGCTTTGTCTGCAGCAGCAGCAGCAGCTTTGAAGATTTTATCAACTTGTTCTTGAGAATAGTGTGAATATTCTTCTTGAGCTTTATGAACTCTATCGATTAGAGCTTCAAATGCTTCAACGCTATCTACCAAATTAGAAGCATTGTATGCTTTTTCTAATTTTTCAACAGCATCTTGTTTTTTTGAAGACTTTTTAGTTGCTGTCTTCTTTGTTGTTGTTTTTGGCATATTTATTTCTCCTTTTTTGCGGTAATCGTGATTTATTTCCTTATATAAAACAGTATAGAAAATATTAAGTGTCTTGTCAACCCTTAATATTTTTTAAAAGTAACATGACTTAACATAAGGATTTTTATCACGATTAAAATTAAAATCGTGATATTTTATTGAGAAATTGATGCTTTTGTGTTTATGGGTTCTGAATGTATAATCATTGAGACGTTGCCTATTTTAGCAGAAATCTTTTGTTCTATTTCGTCGCAAATTTTATGACAGTCAAATATTTTCATATCGTTATCAAAAAGAACAGTTAGTTCAACTTTTACCATTGGACCAATGTTTCTTGCCTTTAAATCTTTATATCCTTTTATGTTTGTAAAAGTATCTAAAATATTTGTTATTTCGTTGATTTCGCCTTTTGATATCGAACCGTCAAGAAGGTTGTTTAAGGTTTCTTTTGTTATAGAATAGCCAGCCTTAAATATAATACCTGCAACGATTATAGCAATAATTGGGTCAAGGATTGTTAAACCTGTGAATTTTATCACAATTAAACCGATTAAAACTCCAAGAGATGAAAAAACATCTGTTCTTAAATGTTCAGCATCTGCATATAATGAAACTGATTTTGATTTTTTTGCGACACTAAATAGTGATTTACTTACCAATATATTTGCAACAACCGCAAATGCCATTACAAATATACAAATTTCTGAATCTAATTCGGCATGATATCCAAAAATTAATTTTTTAGATGCTTCGTAAATGATATACATAGCGGCAAGGATTATTAAAAACCCTTCAATAAACCCAGACATATCTTCGTATTTACCATGCCCGAAAGGGTGATCTTTGTCTGCTGGTTCGCTAGAACGAGACACAGCAAAAAAAGTTAAAACTGATGCTAAAAAATCGCTAAATGAATGTATCGCTTCTGAAATGATACTAATACTTCCAGAAACAAGTCCTGCAATGAATTTAAGTACAATAATTATTGCATTTGATATGATAGAAGTAGATGCTACTAATTTTTTTTGTGTATTAATATCCATGAAAACAATTATAACATCTAAATTTTAAAAGTTAAATTTTATTAAAATTTTGTTGATTTAATCTTTTTAAGTATAATAATATAGGATATAATAGAACAAATAATATTAGTTAGTTTAATACATTTATTCAAAAGAATAGCAAAAGGAGAAAAAAATGAAATTAGCAAAATCATTATTAACATTATCTGTGTTAGCAATGGCTTCTTCAGCTGTTATGGCTTGCGAAAAAGCAAACGTAGAAGCATATGCTCACCCAACAATGTTTAATTCATCAGCTGTTGAAACACAAGCTACAAGAGGTGTTTACTTGGTTGGCGACAAAATGTTAGCAGCTGCTAACGAAGCAATTCAAGGTAAAGAAAACGTATTAATTGATGCAGAAGCAAACGCTTTGGCTGACGATTTAGCTGCAATTTACGGTAAAGCTTTCAACTTTAAGGCTCCAGCTTTACGTTCTGAAATGGCTCACGCTTTATCACAAGCTTTAGGTTTAAAAACACCTGCTAAAAACAAATACACATATAAAGATGTTGCTGGTCATAAATTACAATCTCATATTTACAAAGCATTAGCTGCAAATGTTATGATTGGTTACCCAGACAAAAAATTCAGACCAGATCAAAAAATTACAAAAGCTGAAGTATTCGCTACATTAGCTCAATTATTAACTAATGAACCAAAAAATACAGTTGTTGGTAAATTAGCTAACAAATATGAAATGAAAGAAATTCCAGCTTGGGCGACTGCACCTACTGTAAAAGTTATGGAAGCTGGTATCTTAGATAATCTTCCAGATTTACAATCAGTTGCTAACAACAAATACTTAACAACTGAACAATTACAAAAATTGGTTGTTACTTTAAGCCACAGTCAATATTACAATAAAGAATTCTTAGCTAATTGTGCTAATACTTCAACTGTTAGAGTAAAAATTAAAGAAAGAGTTGATGCTAGACACATCAATATTGGTGAAACAGTTTACGCTGAAACAGTAGAAGCTGCAACTGTTAACGGTACTGAATTTGCTGCTGGTTCAAAAGTAATCGGTGAAGTTGTTGAAGTTGCTAGACCTGGTATTAAAAATCCTGGTTATGTAAAAGTTAAATTCAATACAATCAAAAACGGTAAAGTTTCAGCTAATTTCCCAACAGTTTCAAGAGCTGCTGTTAAAGAAGCAAAAACAACAAACTTTGTTGCTCGTATCTTAGCTACTCCAGTTTCTGCAATTGGCAGAGTTGGTGGTACTGCTGCTAGAACAATTTCTACACAAGCTATGAACATCTCTAACGATGGTGAAAGATACGCTGACAATTGGTCAAATGCGATTGCTAACACATTCTCATTACAACCAATGGCTGGTTTAAGAAATGTTGGTAAATCATTCGTTACTTTAGGTTACTTCGTAGCTGATACAGCTAAATTGGCAGTATCTGGTACATTCGGTGTTCTTTATGAATTAGGTGATGAAGTTAGATACGTAATCTTACCTTCTTCAATCAATGATTCAGCATTGAACCCTGGTGATGAATTATCTATTATTTATAAGAAATAATTTATCTACAAGTTAAATATTTAAAAAGGATATGGCAAAAGTCATATCCTTTTTTTATTCTATTGTCTAATGGAAAAATTTTTCTGATAAGTTTAAAAATCTATTATGACTAAAGTTATTATTATAGGTGGCGTTGCGGGCGGTTCAAAGACTGCTGCAAAATTAAAACGTTTAAAACCAGAATATGAGATAACAATTTATACAAAAGAACAATTTGTTTCTTATTCAGCTTGCGGGTTGCCATATTATATTGGTGGTTCAATTAGAGATATGGAAAAACTTATCATAAGAACTATTGATGAGTTTGAAGAAAAAGGTATACATGTTAAAAATTTTCATGAAGTTTTGAAGATTTTGCCAAAGAAAAAACAAGTTTTAATAAAAAATTTAAGAGACAATTCTGAATTTTATGAGCAATATGACAAATTAGTTATTGCAACAGGAGCAAGACCTTTTGTTCCAGAGATTAAAGGCTTAGATACTATTGAAAATGTTTTTACACTAAGAACATTGACAGATGCAAAAATTATAAAATCAAAATTATTAGAAATTGAAAAAGCTCTGATAATTGGTGGTAACTATATTGGCATTGAGGTTATGGAGAGTTTTGTAAAACAGAACGTAACTACGACAATTATAGATTTACACTCTCATTTAATGAAATTTTATGATGAAGATATTGCAAAAGTTATTCAAGATAATATCAAGCTTATAAACCCGTCTTTGACTAAAATAATTACATCAGATACTGTTATTGAGGTTAAAAAATCTGGTGATGAGATAGAAGTTTTAACCGAAAAAGGAAAACATTTTTACACAGATATGATTTTGGTCGCAACAGGTGTAAGACCTTGTATTGAACTTGCTCGTGATGCAGGGATAAAAATTGGTAAAACTGGTGCGATAAAAGTTGATAACAAAATGAGAACGAATATAAAAAATATTTGGGCAGTTGGTGATTGTGTTGAAAAATACAATATTGTCTCAAAAAAATATGATTATATTCCGCTAGGTTCAACGGCAAACAAAGAAGGCAGGGTTTGTGCCTTAAATATTGCAGGTATTGAAAACGAAACCTTTGAAGGTGTTTTGGGTTCATCTGTTGTAAAATATTTTGATTTTTCAATGTCAAAAACAGGTCTAACAGAAGAAAAAGCAAAAAGTTTAGGTTTTGATGTGGTGTCTATAATGTTTACTACATTGGACAGGTCAAAATATATTCCAGACGTAAAATCAATAACAATAAAATTTGTTGCAAGTAAAAAATCTAAAAAGATTTTAGGTGTTCAATGTGTTGGATTTGGTGATGCGGATAAAAGGGTTAACGTAGTAACCACAGCATTATTAAAAGGTTACAATTTAGACGATTTTGTCAATACAGATTTAACGTATACACCGACAATTTCCACAAGTATAGACCCGATTTTAACCGCAGCTCAACTTTTACTTGATAAATTATCAAAATAGAATTTAAAAATATTATTCGTTTGGTGTGCCAATTAATTTAACCAATAATTTAATAACTTTTGGCATTTGACAAACAAATGAATATTGTCCAGCAGAAAGTGAGCATTGAGAGCAATCACATTTTAAGTTGTAACATTCAATTGCTTGTTCTGTCCAATTTTGAGTTAAAGAATCAGAAATTTCACCATTGTTTTGCGGATAAAAATCTTCATTAGTTCTAATTATTGGATTACTGATACTTAAAGCCATTGATACTTTCCCCCTAAAGATATCCTAATCTTTTATAATATCAGTTTAACAGATGGGTATATTAATTTTCATCATCTAAATAGAGGATATTGTCGAAGATGTATTTAATAACTTCTTCGTTGTATCTATTGTTTTTGGCTGTAAATAGTAGAACTTCTGACCCAAAATTCTTTTTAATCTCTTGTATTCTTTTGTTCAAATCGTTTTGTTTAACAAGGTCAACTTTTGATAAAACAGTTACTGTGTTAAGTCCGTGATGATTAATCCATTCACGCATTTGGTAATCATTTTTTTGAATTTCATGGCGTGCATCAACGAATTGAACAAGCTTAACTATTTGTTCTCTTTTTAATAAATATTGTTCAAGGTTCTTTTGCCAATCATCTTTCATGCCTTGAGAAACTCTTGCATAACCATATCCTGGAAGGTCAGTTATAATAAACTTGTTTGAGAAATTGAAGAAGTTTATAAGCCTTGTTTTTCCAGGAGTATTAGAGGTTTTAGCAAGTTTTTTGTTGTTTGCAAGTCCATTGATAAATGATGATTTACCAACATTTGAACGACCAATTAAAGCTATCTCGGGTAATCCGTAATCGGGACATTGAGATAGTTTTGCTGCGCTTATTAAAAACTTGCCGTCTAATGATTTTTTCATTTTATTATCTTAATTTTTTTTCTAATTTTTTGATTTTTCTATTTATTTTTCTAACTTCAAATTTTTTGTGAGGATATGCTAAATATTTTTGGTAATTATAAATAGCATTGTAGTAATTTTTATCCTTTTCACTTGCTTTTGCTAAAAGTAATAAAGCATCAACGTTTGAAGGGTTGAAGTTTAATGCTCTGATAGCATATTCTCTGGCTAAGATATAATTTTTCTTTTCAAAAAATACGTTGGCATCTTTCAAAATAGCATTCGAACGGTTTTCAGTTTTTAAGATGTATTCAAAGTTACTTAGCGCAATTTTATTATCTGCATCTTTTGATAAAGCTTTTCTTAAAGCTTGTTTAGCTGGTGCATAGTGTTTATGGTAAGTTAAAATTTCACCTAAATACAAATCGTCTTTTAGGGTTTTTGTATTGTTTACAGCTAGGTTAAACATTTCATTTGAATGTTGAATATCGTCTAGTACAAAATATGCTTCACCTTTAGTTACCATATCGTTAGTGTTTTTTACTGGAAAGCTAACAAGCTGTGATAACAATTCTTTTTGATTATATTTTTGATTAGATACGTTCATCAATTTGATTTTTGCTAAATACAATTCCAAATCTTTTGGATTAGCTGCAATAGCTTTGTTTACCTTATCTAATGCTTTTGTGAAGTTTTGAGTTGAACCGATTATATTTTTTGAAGAAACAACTTTTGCTAGCTCAAAATATGTGTTAGAAACACCTTTTAGAGCTTCTTCATTGTATTTTTTTACACCGATAAGAGATGTGTAATATTTCAGAGCTTGGTCATATTTACCAGCTGAATAACTTATGTCTGCAATTTTTAATTTCGCATCATAAAGGTTAGGATTAGTTACAGAAACTGTTTTTAGTTGTTCGATTGCAAATTCGCTATCAGAACGTTTTTCATAGATTTCTGCTAGGTTTAAATATGGTTGAATATTTTCTGGTGCAATAGCGCTTGCTTTTTTGAACGCTTGAATTGCAGCTGCTTCGTTGCCTTGATTTCTGTAAATTTCACCAAATAAGTTAAAAATTGATGAAGAATTAGAGTTTATACATTGAGCGTTATTCAAGTATGTTAATGCTTGAGAATAATCTTGTCTTTTGTTAGCTAATTGTGCTAAATGGAAGTATGCTGAAGCGTTACGAGGATTTATTTTAACTGACTTTTTGAATTTTAATTCAGCCTCGTTTAAATCATTGTTCAAATAATCAATTGTCCCTAAATTATCTAGCGCAGTTGCAAATTGTGAATCAATAGAAATTGATTTTAAGAACATTTCTTTTGCTTTATCCAGTTTGTTTAATTTCAATTCACATAGCCCTAGAGCATTGTATGCTGCAAAATGTTTTTGGTCTAAAAGAGTTGCAAGTGTAAATTGTTCTTTTGCAGAATTAATAAGCTCAGTTTTGTTTGCTTGATAATCCATGTTAGAAGAATTTAATCTTGCTAAATATAACAACCCTTGTGCGTAGTGTAAGTTGGCATTTTGAGGTGTTGTTTTCATATATTTGTTTATGTCTGCTTGAGCAGAATCTAAGCTTTTTTTCTTAACTTTTAAAATGATTTGCAAACTTCTTGCATTAATATCGTTTGGATTAGCTTTTAGTAATGAATTAATTTTTGCTTCAGCGTTAGCATTATTGCTGTATTCAAGCATTTTTATTACAGATGAGTTTGAGCTGTAAGTATTTGTTTCAACTTTAACTGCCATTTTTGGTGCAGGTTTTGTAGCAGTTGATTTTTGTGCGGGTGCTGAATTGGCTGTATTGCATACTAGTAGTGCAGTTGCTAGTGTTAATATAATCTTATTTTTCATACTGATTTTCTTCCGTTATTTTTTGTAAAAGTTTGTCCAAAATAATGTAAATATTGTATAATAATAACGTGAAAAAATCAACATAGAGGGGTTATGGCACTTTTAGATTTATCAAAACAATATCTTGAAATGTTTAAGACATATTTGATTGTTGAGAAAAATTTTTCAGAACATACTCTAAAGGCTTATACGTCAGACTTGTTGACATTTTTGATTTGGTTGAAGGATATTCCATGTACGTCTGTCAATTATACAAAATTGAGAGAATATCTTTATTTTATACAAAAGTTTGATTATAAAAAGACTACAGTTGCGAGAAAATTGGCATCTGTCAGAACCTTTTATAAGTTTTTATACAGAGAAAAAGTTATGGAGATTAATCCTGCTGCAAATTTAAATTCTCCTAAACGTCCAAAATCTTTGCCAAAATTTTTGACTCCGCAAGAAATGGAAAAGATTTTAAATAATGTTAAAATGGATACTCCTGCTGGTTATCGTAACAAGGCTATTTTAGAACTTCTTTGGGCTACGGGCATGCGTATTAGTGAATTAAGTGGGCTTAATTTTGGCGACTTAAATCTTGATAATAACGAGATTAGAGTTTTTGGTAAAGGTGCAAAGGAAAGAATTGTACTTGTTACGGATAGGGCAAAAACTTATTTGCAAAGATATATTGAAAATGCAAGACCTTTGATTGTTGCAAAAGGTTTTAAATTGGAAGAAATAACTGAAAGCACACCTGTTTTTATTAATAATACTGGTTATAGACTTCAAAACAAAACTGTTAGAAATGCAATTAAAGATGTTGTTGATAATATTCAATTGCCGAAAAAGGTTACACCTCATATGTTTAGACATAGTTTTGCGACAAAATTGATTGAAAATGGAGCAGACTTGAGAGTTGTACAAGAACTTTTGGGGCATGCTAGTATTTCAAATACACAAATTTACACTCACATTAGTACAAAGCACTTACAAGATGTTTACGAATCTTCTCACCCACGAGATAATTTATAAATTTCAGCTATTTATATTATTAATTTAATTTGAAAAAATATTATAATTTATGTATGAGTATTCAAGATTTATCAGAATATTTGGACTTTCTTGATGTAGAAAGAGGTCTTTCTCAAAATACGATAGATGCCTATAGACGTGATTTAGAAACGTTTATAGAATTTTGTCTTACAAAATTTTCAGTTGATGAAAAGAATATTTCTAGATTAATCGTGAATGCTTATTTGAGAGATTTGCATGAAAATCATTACAATCCAACGAGCATTTCAAGAAAAATTGCTTCATTGAGGGGTTATTATAGATGGTTAAGCGCAAATGAAAAAATAAGTTCAAATCCAATAGATACAATTGAAATGCCAAAACTTCCACAGAGATTGCCAAAGGTTATATCTGTTGAAGATATAAAAAAAATGCTTGCTGAGAACTTAAATCCACTTGAAAGAGTTGAGCTTGAACTTCTTTACGGTTCAGGTCTTCGTGTGAGCGAACTTGTTGACTTAAAGACTAATAGTTTTGATTTAAGCCAAAAATACCTTGTTGCAAGAGGTAAGGGAGCAAAGGAAAGAATTGTACCTTTTAATAATGTATCTGCGAATGCAATTGAGGATTATTTAAAGATAAGAGATTTTATCTTGAAAAAATTTAGAATTGATACAAAAAATTTTTTGATAAATACAGAAGGAAGATTTGTAACAAGACAAGATGTTTACAATTTTATTCATAAATTGGGTGAAAAGTTTCATAAAAATATTTCTCCACATACAATGCGTCATAGCTTTGCAACACATTTGCTGGAAAATGGAGCTGACTTGAGAGTTGTGCAAGAGCTTTTAGGTCATAGCGATGTTTCTACTACGCAACTTTATACTCATATTAGTAAAAAACGCTTAAAAGATGTTTATTTTGCAATAAATGGAGCGGGATAATGAATATAACAGCTGGAAAATTTAAAGGACAAAAAGTTATAGCACCGGAAACAGATTTAGTTCGACCAACTTTGTCAAAGGTTAGAATGGCGGTTTTTAATGTGCTTCAATCTTATGTTGATTTTGAAGGTGCTACTTTTCTTGATATGTATGGGGGTTCGGGTGTAATGGGCTTGGAAGCTTTTTCACGTGGATTTAAAGAGGTAACTGTAATTGAAAAAGATAGAAGAATTGCACAGATTATTAAAAAGAATTATAAAATGTTAGGTGTTAAACTTGATTTGTATAATATGGATACGTTAAAATTTAAGACTGATAAATCTTTTGACATTGTTTATATTGATCCGCCTTATTATGCGGGAGTTTATGAGAGAACTTTGGAAATTGTTCCAGATTTTCATATTTGTGTAGTTGAACACCCAGAAAATGTTGAAATAAAAGGTTTTAGCATGCTAAAGCAAAAAAAATATGGTGATAAACTTTTGACTTTTTTAACGAAGGCATAAAAAAAGACCTCTGAAATTTCAGAGGTCTAAGAATTGTTTTAAGACTCAATGATAAGGCTAAAAGCATAAGACATTGGGTCTTTTTTAAAGTTTTTAAAGAACTATTTTACTAATTCTTTGAATTTTTTACCTGCTGAGAAAGCTGGTACAGTTTTAGCTTCGATTTTTAATTCTTTACCAGTTTGAGGGTTTCTACCCATTCTAGCAGCTCTTTTGCGAGGTTCGAAAGTACCGAAACCAACTAAAGTAACTTTTTTACCTTTAGCAACTGTTTTTTCAACTGTTTCTAAAGTAGCAGCTAATACGTCTGCAACTGCTTTTTGTGATAATTTAGATTTTTTTGCAACTTCTTTTACTAATTCTTCTTTGTTCATTTTTTCCTCCTTATGTAATTGAACAACTGACACCCCAAATTAAATGAATTTGTAATTTTTTAGATAAGACATAGCTGAGAACTACATAAAATCTATGTTTTGTGTCATGTATAAATTTATTATAGCTAGTCCTATTTGATTTGCAAGTATTTTTTTCAAAAAACATGCAAATGTTAAAAAATTTTAAGAATGCTACTATTTGTAGTAGTCTTGCTTGATACGGGCGAATTTTATATTTTTGTAGAAATGGTGAAGGATTTGATAAGCGTTGTAACCACTGTTAGCAAGGTTGTTGGCACCATGTTGAGACATTCCGATACCATGACCATTCTTCTTTATGCCACGGTCATAAGAAGGTACTGATTTTATGTAAGGTAAATCACGAGTCCAAACATCACCTGCGTTTTTTGTTTGTCCACCTGCTGAAGCTGAGTAGTATGCAGGGATAATTTTAAGATCGTAGATCATAACGATACCTTCTGAATCTTTAACGGCACGGTTTGTATTAATTTTTTCACTAGTTGCACCACCGTAGGCTTGATCTTCTGGAGTGTCTTTTAGGTCATAACCTTGTGAGGCACGTTTTCCTAAGTTTGCAAGTGCATAACTTCGAGCGGCGATTGCTTGGGCTTTGTGAGCTTCGTAGTTCCAGCTAGATGGCATTTCGCAAGGTACAACTCCTCTGATGTAGTCTTCTATATTTAATTTATTTATTACATTCAATCTTCCGTTTATGTTTATAATTCTAAGTTCTCCTCTGTACCAACGGTTTTTTGCATTTACAAAACCAGTTGAAGAGGTTGGTATTATTGCAACTTGATTTGTTTTAAGATTGTAATAATCGTTGTTGAATTTAAAGGCTATTAGGTTTTTGTATGCTTTAAATTCATAACTTCGCATATCTTCAAGAGTGTAGAGTGTTTTGTTTGTTCTGACATCTATTATTTTTGCATCGGTTGATGCACCAACTTTTGTTGAAATTACACCAGTTTGAAGCCCTATTTTTATTGCAAAAACAGGGTTTTGTATTATCAATATGAAAAATAATGAGATTAATAATTTTTTCATCAATATATATTATAGTTCAATTATTTTATTTAGGAATAAAACAAAAATTATGATAAAATAATCAAAAAGGTAATTTTTATGGAAAGATTTATCACAGCGACAAAGATAATTAAATTTGATGAAGTTTTAGAACTTGATTGCGGGAAAGCTTTGAAGGAATTTGAGATTGCGTATGAGACTTATGGCGAATTGAATGAGAACAAAGATAATTGCATTTTACTTTTGCATGCTTTGACGGGAGATGCACATGCTGCCGGATATCACGAGGGTGATAAAAAAGCTGGGTGGTGGAATGATATGGTCGGAAGCGGAAAGGCTTTTGATAGTGATAAATATTTTATAGTATGTTCAAATATGTTAGGTGGTTGTAGTGGAACTACAGGTCCAAATTCTCTTAATCCTGATACGGGTAAAGCTTATGGATTAGATTTTCCAGTAATAACTTTTGAAGATGCCGTAAGAGTTCAAAAGAGATTAATTGATTACTTGGGAGTTAAGAAATTAATCGTTGCAGGTGGTTCTATGGGTGGAATGCAAGCTATTGAATGGTCTGTTTCATATCCTGAAATGGTTAAGAAAACGATTGTTATTGCTTCTACTTCAAGACTTTCGGCACAGGCAATTGCTTTTAATGCTGTTGGTCGAAATGCGATTTTGTCTGATAGTAATTTTAATCATGGTAATTATTATGAAGGTAAAATGCCTGAAAAGGGCTTAGCTATTGCAAGAATGATAGGACACATTACTTATTTGTCTGAGGGTTCTATGCACAATAAGTTTGCAAGAAATTTGCAGGATAAGGATAAACTTGATTTTGATTTTAATGTAGAGTTTCAAGTAGAAAGCTATTTGCAACATCAAGGACAAGTTTTTGTTGATAGATTTGATGCAAATAGTTATTTATATATTACAAAGGCATGTGATTATTACGATTTAACATTGAAGTATGGAACATTGGAGAAGGCTTTTGAAAATATACAATCAAAATTTTTAATAATATCATTTTCATCGGATTGGTTGTTCCCATCAAGCCAGTCGAAAGAGATTGTAAAAGCATTGATAAAAAATGGTAAAGAGGTTTCGTACTTAGAAATTCAATCTAATGCCGGACATGATGCGTTTTTATTGGAATTTGAAAAACAAACAAAGGTTGTGAAAAGCTTTCTTGTTGGTGAATAGGATATTTCCCCTCGCCACATTTCAGTTTTACTGAAATAGGGGAGAGGAGAATTATCAATTTGAACGATAGTGAGAATTAGATAATTCGGAGAGGGTAAATAAAAAAGTGAATAGACGTTAGTGAGTAGTGAATAGAGTTTTTCTACTCACAACTCACCACTCACAATTCACTATTTACCACAATTTCGCTATATTGTAACGAAATATTAATGAAAATTTTTACATGCGTTATAAAAAAAAATTCATGTGGCATATAATGTATATAACTTTGAATTGTCCAATGACGTTATATTAGACCACGATATAACAATACCGTACGGATTCGGTATAGAGCATTAAAGAAAGGAGTTTAAGTTTATGGCAATTGAATCTAAATCGGGAATACCTTGAGTTAGTGGACTAGAACGTAGAAGTTTTTATAAAGCTCTTTCATACAGAGGATAAAGGTATGAGTTACAAGGATGTAAAACAAATCAATTAGAAAAGGAGATCGAAAATTATGGCTATTACAATTAACACAAACGTTGCATCATTAATCGCACAAAAATCATTAAATGGCGCAACATCAAAAATGAACACAGCGATGGAAAGATTATCAACAGGTTTGAGAATCAATTCGTCAAAAGATGATGCAGCAGGTTCAGCAGTAGCAACAAAATTAGATTATAAAATTAGTTCATTAGCAGTAGCACAAGACAACGCTCAAATGGGTTCTTCATTGTTGGATACAGAAGAAGGAACATTAGACGTAATCCAATCAAACATGACACGTATCAGAGACTTAACTGAACAAGCAGCCAATGGTACATACGGTGAAGATGCGATGACAGCAATCAAATCAGAAATCGATGGTCGTTTGAAAGAAATTACACGTATCTCAGGTACAACAGAGTTCAATGGTAAAAAATTACTAGATGGTTCTATGGACGCTGGTGTAAACCTACAAGTTGGTATTGAATCTGGTACTGATTCTATTATTAATTTAGACGGTTCATTGTTTGCGGCAACTGATGCAGAATCATTATTAGGTGATTATGAAATTACTGGTAACGGCAAAGGCAATGTACAAAAATTTGAAGGTAAAGGCGGCGGTTCTTATGATGGTAAGAACCTAACTAGAATCGGTAATGATTATTATTTAGTAGATGATACTGATACTACAAAATTAACAGCTATTACAGCTGATGCTGACGTTAAAGCAGCAAAAGAATCTTACGAAGCAGCTAAAGAAGGCGGCAATGTTACAAATGCTGCAACTACAGAAAAATTCCATTTTGAAAAAACAGCTGGTGATAAATCAGCAGTTGGAAATCTTGATGAAATTTTCAGAAATGACGTAACAGCACAAGCATTCTTGGATAACATTGATAAAGCTTTATCAAACGTTACAGATAGAAAAACAGCAATCGGTGCTGCACAACAAAGAGTATCTTCAGCAATGGAAGTAGCAAATGTAATGTCAACAAACTT
>CAKUXM010000016.1 GCA_934700335.1 uncultured Candidatus Melainabacteria bacterium
AAAAATACTTTATATAAGTAAGGAAAATTATATTTATTTAGCGCATATTTTTTAGCATTCAGCAAAAGCTGATTGCCGGAGACTTCTGGCTACTTTGTTAAGAAATATGAACTTTTATGCAACAAAAAAGGCAATTTCTTAAAACTTTTTTACTTTATATAAGAGTAAGAGAGATTTAAGAGAGGCAAACATAATGGCAAACCAATTATTTTCACAAGTTGTAGCTGATTATTACAAAGCTTCTTCTGAATCAATCAACGCAGCTTCTAAAAAAGACGTTAGAAGAAAATCATTAAAAGGTATTATGCAAGAATCATTCTTTCACGGTGCAAGCTACCTTGGTTCAAATTTTATCGCTTAATTAAATAAGCACGGATTGGGAAATGGGTTAACAAAACGAGGAAAAGGAAAAGGTATTTGTTTACAACAGGGCTCGAAAGAGCCCTTTTTTATTGAGTGCGTAACCTCTCACATTTGAATTGTCCCCCAAAAAGTGGACAATTAACTCGCAAGTAAAAATTTTCTATACTCAATAGGAGTATGGAATGTCAGCTGTATATTTTGCAATAAAATCTTATTTTTTGTTATAATCATCTTATGAAATTTATTCCATTCAAAATTTATACTGGCGAAGAAAATATGCAAATGGATTCTGATTTGTTAGACAATTCGATTGCTACAAACTTTCAAGAGCCTATTTTTCGTCTTTACGGGTGGGCACCTAAGTGTATTTCTTTAGGTCGTAATCAGCTTGATAATTTTCTTGATTATGATTTTTTGAAATCTGAAAATATTGATGTTGTTCGTCGTATTACTGGCGGACGTGCGCTTCTTCATGATATGGAAATAACTTATTCATTTATTTGTCCTGTATCTTATCTTAAAAATGGTGAATCTGTTACAAAATCTTATATTGAAATTTCTCAAATTTTAATTGATTTTTTCAAAAGATTTAATATTGAGTTAGATTTTGGTACAAATAATCCTATTCATACTAAATTTAACTATTGTATGCTTGTTTCAACAGGTGCTGATTTATGTTACAAGGGTAAAAAGTTAATCGGTTCTGCGCAGTGTCGTAAACAAGGCTATATTTTACAACACGGTTCAATTTTGTATGATTATGATGTGGACTTGTTGACAAAAATTTTTGGTGAAAAACCAGATTTAACCCATTTTACATCCTTGAAGGCAATTAACCCAGATATATTTTTTATGTTACAATTATTAAATGAGTTTTGATAATGTTGCTTACAATAAAATAATATCTCTTGTTGAAGGTGAAATTTCTTCTGTTAAGAATTTATTGTGTGAATTTAATTCAGTGTCAACTGAGTTTAACTCCTTTCTTGAAGATTTTATTTCTGCGCCTTCAAAGCATATTCGTTCGGTTATTGCCTTTTTGTTTCTAAGGGCGAATAATGTTGAAATTGATAAAAAACAAATTCTCTTACAGTCTGTAATTGAATTAATTCATAATGCAACGCTTATTCATGATGATATTATTGATGAATCTGATGTACGTAGAAATTTACCAACTTTTAACAAAAAGTTTGATAATTCAATTGCTGTGATTGCTGGTGATTATTTATTATCGATTGCTTTGAAAAAAATATTATCTTTGAATAATTCAGAGATTTTAGGACTATTTGCAAAAGCTATTGAAAATATGTGTATGGGTGAAATTTCTCAGTATTTTTCAAAATACAAAATGCCTACAATTTATGAATATATTGAAAAATCTAGGGCAAAAACAGCTTCTCTTTTTGAGGCTTCTTTAGTTTCAGCATCAATTCTTGCTGGGTTGAACAAATCTGTTTCTGAAAATTTTGCTAATAATTTTGGTATAGCTTTTCAAATAAGAGATGATATTTTAAATTTTTCAAACAACGACAACAAACCTGTTAATAATGATTTTGAAAAAGGTATTTATACTGCGCCAGCCATTTATGCTGAATGCGATTTGAAGAATATTTCGTTAGGTATTGAAAAAGCTTCCCAATTGTTAGATAATTATCTTGTTAATACTCGTGAGGTATTAAGTAATTTGGATAAAAATGTTTATTCAAAAGCACTTTTGGAAATCTTGGATTTACTTAAATTATGAATTTAGAAGTTTACAAAGAATTATTTAACAAGTATTATAAAAAAATTAAACCTGCAATGAAAGAGACAATCGAAACAGTAGTTTTCGTAATTGTTATGGTCATAATTATTCGTTTCTTTATTGGTGAAATTCGTTGGATTCCTTCTGGGTCTATGAAACCAACTTTGATTGAAGGCGATAGAATTTTTGTAGAAAGATTTTCAAGATTTTATTCAACTCCAAAACGTGGTGATGTTATGGTGTTTTATCCACCATTCCAAGATTTGAAATATACACCAATTAAGACTTTCCAAAGATTGACAGGGTTTTTCTGTAAAGATATAGCATATATTAAACGTGTTGTTGGTATGCCTGGTGATAAATTAGAAGTTAAAAAATCAGCAGATGGCAAGTATAATGTTTATATTAATGATGAAAAATTAGCTGAACCATACGTAATGAGCGAATATGATTATATTCCTTGTTCTGAAAGAATGTTTTGTGGTCCAATGATTGTTCCTGAACATCAATATTTTATGATGGGAGATAATAGGGGAAACTCTCAAGATAGTAGATTTTGGGGCTTTTTACCAGAAGATAGATTTATAGGTAAAGCGACTTTCTTGTTCTGGCCAGTTTGGAGAATGAAAGGTCTGTAAGGACTTAACTCTGTCGATGTTTCAGGCATGAGTAATGTCTGTCTTATTACACTTAAAATGTCGATGTGATGACAAACCGGAGCTTTGCGGAGGTAGTCCAATTAAGACCATTCCGCCTTAATAAAATTTGAAAATTGAATAATTAAAATGTCGATATGGCGGAATGGTAGACGTGCATGCTTGAGGTGCATGTGGTGAAAGCCGTGAGGGTTCAAGTCCCTCTATCGACATTTTTCTTTATTTATGATAGATTTTTCTTGTACAAAATAGGAGATTTTATTATGTTAAGTACAGCAATTTTATCATATATTTTAGTAGCTTTAGCTGTTTTAGTTGGTGCATATCTTATAGGTTCTTTTCCAACTGGTTATGTCGTAGTTAAAGCTCTTGCTCATCAAGATATCAGAGAAATCGGTTCTGGTTCTACAGGCGCTACAAATGTTAAACGTGTACTAGGTTTTAAATGGTTTGTTATAGTTCTTTTAACTGATGCAATCAAAGGTATTATCCCAGTAGTTGCTGCAACTTACATTGACTATTCCTTAATCAACGGTATCTTACCTGTTTTAGCTGCAGTTGGTGTAATCATTGGACACAGTAAACCTATTTTCTTAAAGTTTCATGGAGGTAAATCTGTTGCTACTGGTGTTGGTACAATCTTAGCTTTAAACTGGTTAGTAGGTCTTACAATTGCTTTTATTTGGGTAACAATTACTTATTTTTCAAAATATGTTTCTGTAGGTTCTATAATCGCCGTTTGGGTTTCTCCATTCTTAATGTATGCCCTTGATATGCCAATGGCTTATGTCGCTTATTGCGCATTGGGTGCTCTTTATATTACTATTTTGCACAAAGACAATATCAAAAGATTATTAAAACACGAAGAAAATAAAGTCCGCTAAACGTAGGTTGTCTTTTTTGTTAAATACATTAAAATATTTTATATGAAAAGACTTTTATATTTGTTATTAATATCTTTTGTATTATTCTCCATTCCTGCACACGCAGAGACTGATGAGGATTATATTGAAATATATAACAATTTAATGCCTGCAAAATTTTCTTTTATACATGGAATTGACCCTGATCAATATTATGATATGCAATCTTATGCGTATACTCCGTATCCGTTGTTTAGATTGAATTCACCGTTGTATTTTAAAGGTACAACAATTGAACCAGGGTATTATTTGCTAACTCCACGTGAGCACGACGGGGATTGGTATATTTTGTTCAAAGAAAATGGCAAAATAAAATATTATATTCCTTGTTATAACAGGGACATTGTACCTCTAGGCTTTTACGAGGCACATTTGCCTAAACCTAAATTAACTTTTACTCAAAAGGTACATATTCAGTTCATTGCAGCTGTTGGTAGAATATCTAGTTCATCAAAAAGAAGATCAGCTCCAAAAACATATTTAGAAGTTGATGAACTAGACAACCAATTTTACTCTGTTGTCGTATATTATGGCGATTTTAGATATCATTTGATATTAAAAGCTTCACCAAATTAATTCAGATAAAGATAGAAAATTAATCTAAGCTATCTTCATCTTCTTTGATTTTAGTAACAACCATTTTTGCCATTTCTTTAGCAATAATGTGTTGTGTTGTTTCCGGACAATTTTGTAACATGTTCATAGCAGTTTTTAAAGTGTTATCAATATCGTACCATCTGCCGTTTCTACTGTCGCTTTGACCAGAACTTACTGCAGTGATTAAGTCTTCAACTGCTTCAAATTTTTCACTTTCAATATTGTGTTCGATGATAATTTTAATCAAATTTAGAGCTATTCTAATTTGAGTTCCGTCATCTGATTGCTCAAGTGTTTGCATTGCTTGTGATAAAACTGGGTCTTTATCATACCAACGACGTGATTGTGAGCTGTATTCTTCTTTCATTTCTGCCTCCATTAACCGAATTTGTAGGTTACTCCTTTTGTACCTTTTGGGTATTGCCATTCTAAACTTTTTTTCTCACATGCTATTCTGCATGCTCCGCATTCTAAACAGTTTTCATAATTTATAATAAGTCTGTTTTCTTCTGCGTTCCATTCGTACACATTTGCAGGGCAAATAGTTGTACAAATTTTTGATTTGCAGTTTCTGCAATCATTAATATTTACTTTTAAATGAGAGTTCTCATCTGTTTCATATTTGATTTTAGCAAGTCTGTCATCTATGTTCATTTTAAAATCCCCCATACGAGTTTTAAAACATTTAGACCGTCTTTTAATAAGCCAGTAAGACCTCTTTCTTTTAAGGTTGTAAAAATAAAGTTTCTAAATTTATTTCTCTTAGCTATGCTATCAACCTCTATAAACATTTTAAAGAATTTATTGATTTTGCGCAAGTAATAGTTTAAGAATGATTTACTATTTTTGTGCATAATGTCCATTAAGTCTTTATATGACTTCATATCAGCTATTACAAAAGATTTGTCAAGTTTCTTTTTGTAAAGAGAAAGTGTACGTTTTGTGAAGTCATTTTTGTTAATTGCTATGATTGCAGTTTCACCAGCAAACTTACCTGAAATCATGGCAAGGTTTGTACCTTCCCAATGAAGATTATTAACAAGGCATGCGCTGTCTCCAACTATCATTACTCCGTCTGCATAAAGTTTAGGTATTGATTTGTAACCACCTTCTGGGATAAGGTGTGCAGAATATTCTAGAAGTTCGCCACCTTCTATGAATGATGAAATTGATTGATGACTTTTTAATTTGTCTAAAAGTTCATAAGGTTTTATTTTCGTTTTTATAAGTTCACTTAGGGTTATACCTAGACCAAGTGTTACAGTGTCTTTGTTTGTGTACATGTAACCAAGACCAAGTTCTCCAAGCATTGGATATCCGAAAATTTCTGTGATGCAACCTTCGTTGTCTTTTAGATTAAATCTTTCGTTGATTTTTTCTTGACCTATTTTGTATACTTCTTTTATGCCAAGTGCTACATTTTTAGGACTAAAATCTTTTCTTAAACCGATTTGTCGTGCTAGAAGTGAGTTTACACCGTCTGCAAGTATTACTATGTCTGCATAGTAGTCTTCAAGCTCTGTTTTTACACCAATTACTTTTTTCTTTTTTAAAATTAATTCTTTAACGACTGTTTGCGTAACAAGAATTACACCTGCTTTTTTAGCTTCTTCTGCAAGCCAACGGTCGAATTTTGAACGAATTACACTGTAACTGTTAGAATGAAGTGTGTTGTCTCTATATGTAACAGTTGTAGAGTCTGTTTCGGCAAGAATTGTGTAATTATGTTTGATGTTGTTTCTTTCTAGAGGAGCTGTTTTTTCAAAATCTGGAAAAATTTCTTTAGTTGGCTGAGTGTAGATTGCGCCTCCAAACATATTTTTAGAACCAGAGAAATTTCCACGTTCTATTAAGATAACTTCTTTACCGCTTTTTGCAATTGTAATAGCTGCTGAAATGCCGGCTGGCCCACCGCCAACAACTATTACTTGGGTTTTGTTTTCTTTCATGTATTTAATTATACATTATTTTTTAGGTTTGTACAAATCTGACATTTATAAGCTAGAATTTTTATTTATTTCTTAATTTAGTAATAAATTTAGAAAGTTTTTCCATAGCAATTTTCAAAGTTTCTAATGAATATGCGTAAGATATTCTCAAAAATCCTTCTCCACTATCACCAAAAGCTGTTCCTGGAACAACTGCAACGTGTTCTTCTTCTAAAAATTTTGTCGCAAATTCTTCGCTTGTCATTCCAAATTCTTTAATGCAAGGGAATACATAGAATGCGCCATAAGGTTCAAAGCATTCTAAACCCATTTCTTTAAAAGCGTTCATCAAAAATCTTCGTCTTTGGTTATAAGACATTTTCATTTCTTTAACGTCATCATCACCATTTTTAAGAGCTTCGACCGCTGCATATTGACTAATTGTAGGCGCACACATAATTGCGTATTGATGAATTTTTGTCATTTGTGTTAAAAGTTCTTTTGGACCACATGCATAACCAAGTCTCCAACCTGTCATTGCATAAGCTTTTGAAAAACCATTAATTAATAATGTGCGTTCCCTCATGCCCGCAAGACTTGCAATTGATACGTGTTCACCATTGTAAGTAAGCTCTGAATAAATTTCATCTGACATTACAAAGATGTCGTGTTTTTTAATAACTTCTGCGATTTTTTCTAAATCATTTTTATCCATAATTGCACCTGTCGGATTGTTTGGATAAGGAAGTATCAAAACTTTTGTTTTTTCAGTAATAGCTTCTTCCAATTCTTCAGGAGTTAATCTAAAATCATTTTCGGCTTTTAGATTAAGAATAACAGGTTTTGCTCCTGCAAGAAGAGCACAAGG
Source organism: uncultured Candidatus Melainabacteria bacterium (assembly GCA_934700335.1). Lineage (GTDB taxonomy): Bacteria > Cyanobacteriota > Vampirovibrionia > Gastranaerophilales > Gastranaerophilaceae > UBA791. The sequence goes on from CAKUXM010000016.1 coordinate 7,080, forward strand.
TTCGTAAGAAACATAAGAAGGTTGAGGAATGATAACCTCATCACCTTCGTTAATCATTGCTCTCAATCCAATATCAATAGCTTCAGAACCTCCAACCGTAACAAGAATTTCGCCGTCTGGACAGTAAGAAATCTTTTGTTTACGCTTGATATAATTTGAAATTTCTACCCTCAAAACTTTTAAACCAGAATTTGAAGTATAGAACGTTTTACCTTGTTCAAAGGCATAAATACCTTCATCTCTAATGTGCCAAGGCGTATCAAAATCAGGTTCGCCAACTCCTAACGATATAGCATCTTTCATTTCTGAAACTATATCAAAAAATTTTCTAATACCTGACGGTTTTATTGCTTCTATTGTTTTTGAAATTGGAATACTCATTATAACATCATTTCTCTTTCATCTTCGTGTTGTTTTTTTTCTAAAATAGTGCCGTGATCTTTATATTTTTTCAAAATAAAGTGAGTAGCAGTACTCAAAACGCTATCTAGTGTTGATAATTTATCAGAAACAAAAGCTGAAATTTCTTTCAAAGATTTTTCTTCTAATGTAACTAGCAAATCATAAGCTCCAGAAATTAAATAAACTGATTTTACTTCTGGATAGTTATAAATTCTTTCTGCGATATGGTCAAAGCCTTGACCTCTTTGTGGTGTAACTCTAACTTCAATTAAAGCATTGATTTTTTCAACAGGAGTTTTGTCCCAATCAATAAGGGTATGATAGCCACAAATAATACCTTCTTTTTCCAAAGTTTGAAGTTCATTAACAACATCTTCTATTGAAACACCAAGAATTACAGCCAATTCTTTTAAATCAATTCTACTGTTTTTTTCAATTATAAGTAATAATTCTTCTCTCATAACATCTCCCCATACGTAATGTAACTATTATAATATATGTTCAAAAAAAAATCATTATAAAAAGAAAAATTTAAACCAAATAAACGACAAAATATAATAATTCTGCTTGCAAAAAAGGTTTTTTTTGATATTATAAAAAAAAGTTTTCTGTAATATAGCAAATTAAGAAAGGTGTTTATTTTATGCAAGAATTAGAAAAACAATTCCACATTCATTGTGTTGAAGGTGATGTAGGTCGTTACGTAATTTTACCTGGCGACCCTGGTAGATGCGAATCAATCGCAGCTTTATTTGATAATGCTCATCACGTAGCACAAAATAGAGAATATAATATTTACACAGGTACATTGTTAGGCGAAAAAGTTTCAGTATGTTCAACAGGTATAGGTGGTCCATCAGCTTCTATCGCTATGGAAGAATTACATAACATTGGTGCTGATACATTCATCAGAACTGGTACTTGCGGTGGTATTGATTTAAACGTACAATCAGGCGATATCGTAGTTGCTACAGGTGCAATCAGATTTGAACACACTTCAATGGAATATGCTCCAATTGAATATCCTGCAGTAGCAAATTTAGACATTACAGTTGCTTTAAGACAAGCAGCTTTAGCAATGGGTAAAACAACTCACACAGGTGTTGTTCAATGTAAAGATGCATTCTACGGTCAACATAGCCCAGCTAAAATGCCTGTTTCATACGAATTATTACAAAAATGGGAAGCTTGGAAAAAATTAGGTGTTAAAGCTTCTGAAATGGAATCAGCAGCATTATTTGTTGTAGCTGATGCATTAAAATGCAGATGTGGTTCTTGTTTCCACGTAATCTGGAATCAAGAAAGAGAAGCAGCTGGCATGGATCAAAAAATGAGCGAAGATACTTCAGCAGCAGTAAGAGTTGCAGTTGATGCTTTGAAAATCATGATTGAACAAGATAGAGCAGCCGCTAACAAATAATTTTTATTTTAATTAAGAAGGAGCTGAGGTAAAACCTCAGCTCCTTCTTTTTTTGTTATTCTTTTAACCATTCATTATCATCTGGTCCCATTTTTGTAACTACAAGAGCAAATCTTTTGTAGTTATGCTCTAAGAAATCACTTTTAATTTCTCCAATTTCTTTAAATGGTATAGCGCATTCATTCAACAAATCTTTTTGAATATCGTATTCGACTTCACTTTGATTAACTATGAATAATTTTCCACCAGTTTTTAGAGAAAAATATGCGTGCCAAAGCATTTTTTTAGGGTTAAAGAATTCTAAAGGTAGCCCCCAACGCATATGCGGATATTTTCTAACAAAAGGAAGTAACCAAGTTAGATAATCGAATTTTTCATCATAGTTTAGAAAATCTTTCGGAATATATCTAACATTTTTTAAGCCATTTTTATAAAATTTCGCCACTTCATATCTTGAATACAAATTCCAATAAAGTCTATAAGCATCAATTTCAATACCTTTTAGAGAAAGGTTTGTGCAATGTTTTTTAAAAAAAGTATACTGACCTTTGACATAATTCCAATTTTTGCAACCAATATCCAATGCAGATATGTCTTTTTGATTAATAATATCAAAATATTTATCTAAGATATCTAACATATAAAGATTTTCTCGATAATTTAGCTCAGTCATATTAGACAAATATTCTAAACCATATTTCTTCATTAAATCATTTTCACGCTGTTTTAATTTGCCAGAAAAGATATTTGATAAGTTTTCAGGTTCTTCAAAATAACCTTGACGAGAAAATCTGGTTTTCTTTCTTATATAAAAATCTATTTTATTTTTTAAATTTTCAAAAAGCTCCATAATAAAATTATATACTTAAAATAAACGCTTTTTGAGTTAACTATTGTAACGAAAATGAAGAGCATGTAGCAAATTTAATATTTACGAGCTTTAATAGACATGTAAGTAGGTATTTTTATATATTTTTTGCATGCTAATTATAAATCCACAAAAATCAAATATATTTAATTATAGGACAATTATTCAGAAGGAAAGTAGGAAAGCATCTGATGTTTCGTCAGAAAACGTAATGACTAACCCTATAAAGAATACTTCTGGAAACAATTTTGTCGCCTATCCATTGATTAATTTTACTGGCGCAATCAAGCCAAAAAGCAGACTTGAACAAGGTAGAGAAATAGCAAATAATTTATATAATGAATTAAAATCATCTGTAGGAGCTCTAGATAACAAAAAGTTTAAAAACGAATTTAACAAGATAGATAAAACAAACATTGTACCTACTATTAAAGCTTACGATAAACTATTTCCAAAAAATACATTAATTTCGGATATTTTAAATGAAAATGGTTCTGATATTGAAACGAGAGAAACTGTTGTAAAAAATTTATTTGATGTATTGGCAGAAGACGGTAGAGATAAAGGTGTTCAAGTTGAACATTTTAAAAAGAATTTTGAAGAAGAACTGCAAAAACAAGTAAATAAACCTATATTTGCACCACAAGCTACAAAATTAAATAGAATTACAAATGGGCTAGTTCAAGCGATAGAAAACAAAGCTTCTTTATCCAAAGAGGAAAAAGAGGTTATTGCAAATTCTGCGCCTGAAAAATTCTATGATTATACAACGCAACTTTTAGAATCAAACGTCAATAAAGCTGAAAAAGCTTTTAATGATAGAGTTGAGTATGACGGTTTTTTCGGAAAAATAGCAGATAAAGTTAGTGCATTGTGGAATTCTAAAAATCGCAAAAAATTAGTTAAAGAAGACATTGATAAACACAGAGATGAAATTGCTTGTCTTAGAGCTGTTGCAGACAAAGGCGACGACGAATTTAGAGAAGTATTTAAAACAGTTTTCAAGGTTGATTATGACCCTGAATTAATTGCCACTTACAAAAACAAAGAAACACAATTAAAAACGAGCTTAGTTGCAATGAGTAGTGAGAAATTTTTCAATGAAAAATTATCTGACCTGATTGATAATAAAAAACTTGAAGATAAATATGAAATGATTCATACAATATCTGGTAGTATGCCTGTTATTAATAAACTTGAGACTAAAGAAGAAATGTATCAAAGAAATTATGATACGTTTAGTATGATTTTAGGAAAAGGTGATAAAAAAGCAGGCTCAAAAATTCTTGAACAAAAATTTAAAGAATCAAAATTAAAAGACAATGCGAGTCTTGATGAAAAATATAAGGTTATGGTTAAATTTGCAAATTCACACTCAAGACAAATGCACAGAGAAACCTATAAAATTACACAAGGCAAAGAAATAAATATTTTAAAAAAGGAATTTGAAGCAAGTTATAATGCGGCTTATGGTGTTGAAAACGACATTGCTAAAAGAGTAACTGATTATAATATTTCACAAGAAGTTGGTGAGTATGCAGCGGACTGTTTAATTATGGGTCCAATTATGATAGGTGTTAGTTTTGCAACCGGAAGTGGTGTAACAATGGCATCTGCACTAAAAGGTGCTGTTGCGGCTGCGGGTACAAATATGGTGGTATATTCAGCAGATAGACTAGCCTCTAAAAAGGGTATGACAAAAGAAGATATTCAAGATATTTTAAAATTTTCTGTCCTTGATGGTTCTACATTTGTTGCGAGTGCTTTAGCAAGTACTGGTATTAATTACTTTACTTCTGCTGCGTTTAAAGGTGCAAGCGTTGGTAAAAAGGCTACTGAAATTATGATGTTAACTCTTGCTGAAACTACTGCAGATGCAACTGTTCAAAAAGTTTTATATGGTAATGTTAAGATTGACGGTGTGAAATATTCTGCAACCTTCTCTCTTGCTGGTCAGTTATTAGAACTTAAACTATTGAAATAAGTCTTACTTAAATAAGTAAATTTCCTTTTTTTATTTTGCTAAAAATATATTATTGAAAATTTATCTATTCCAATGGATTTTTAAAAAGCATTTGTTTGATTTATAATAAATTTATAAAACGGAGAATAAATTTATGTATAAACAATTTTTTGAAAATGAAACAAAAGAAGCTTTAAAAAAGGCTTATCCAGAAATAACAACGTTTAACCTTCATGTTGAAAAGCCTAAAAATCCAGATTTTGGTGATTTTGCAATTAATGTATCACCTTTAGCTCGTGATTTAAAGACAGCACCACCAGTTATTGCTCAAAACATTGAAAAACAACTTTCTAAAAATGGCTATGAAGTAACTTTAATCGGTGGATTTATGAATTTTAAAGCTGGCAAAAAAATGCTTGCAGATACAGTAGAAGAAATTCTATCAAAAGGCGAAAATTATGGTAAGCCTAAAAACATTAACAAGGAATATATAAACCTTGAATATATTTCAGCAAACCCTACAGGACCTTTCCATATTGGTCATGGACGTTGGGCAGCTATGGGTAGTGCACTTGCAAACCTTTTAAAATTCTATGGACATGATGTTTATCAAGAATTTTATATAAACGATGCGGGTAGCCAAATTCAAAAATTAGGTAACTCTCTATTAATCAGACTTAAACAAGAAAAAGGCGAAAATGTTGATTTTCCAACTGATGAAGTTGAAAGAAAAAATTTCTATCCAGGAGAATACTTAATTCCTGTTGCTAAAAAATTCTTGTCAGAACACGAATACACTGAAGATGTAAAAGTTCTTTCTGATTACACAAAAAAGGAAATGGAAAAACAACAAAGAGATTTATTAGATAATTTTAGAGTACATTTCGACAAATTCTATTCAGAATTAGATTTACACAACACAGGTAAAGTTGAGGCATCTTATCAAAAACTTGAAGAAAGTGGTAAACTTTACGAAAAAGATGGCGCAATTTGGTTTAAATCATCTGAATACGGTGATGACGAAGATAGAGTTATCAAAAAAGCTGACGGTTCAAATACTTATTTGACAGCAGATATTGCTTATCATAAAGACAAATTAGACAGAGGTTTTGATAGATTAATCAACATTTGGGGTGCTGACCACCACGGCTATGTTGCACGTGTAAAAGCATCAATTGAAGCTCTTGGCTATGACCCTAATAAACTTGAAGTTCTTTTGGGACAACTTGTTAACCTTGTTATCAACGGTGAACAAACAAGAATGGGTAAACGTAAAAATATGATTACTCTTGGCGACTTAATCGAAGACGTTGGTGTTGATGCAACAAGATTTTGGATGTGTATGAGAGATATTAATAATACTCTTGATTTTGATATTGAACTTGCTAAAAAATCAACAGATGAAAATCCTGTATTTTACGTTCAATACGCTCATGCAAGAGCTTGCTCAATCTTGAGAAATGTAGTTAATGAAAAAGTAAACACAGAAACAGGTGAAAAAACTCCGGCTTTAATGACTCAAGAAGAATTAAATAACATCTTCAAAAACTTTAAAGCAGAAACAATTGAAGATGATGTTGAAAATGCAAAATCTTTAATTCTAAAACTTGAAGATTTCAAAAATACAATCGTTCAATCAGAACAAGCAAGAAGTGTTTATACAATTTGCAGATACTTAGCTGAACTTGCTGCTGAATTCCACTCATTCTATACAAAAAATCGTGTACTAGTTGACGATAAAAAAGTTATGGAAGGAAGATTGGCACTTGTTTATGCAACAAAATCAGTTCTAAAACAAGCACTTGATATCCTTGCTGTTTCTGCTCCAGAAAAAATGTAGGGGTAAATAAAAATTAAAAAAAACAAGAGGGCGAAGCTTTTTCAAAGCTTCGCCCTCTTTCTGTTAAATTTCATCAATCATAAATTCTTTTTGACCGACGATATCGCCGTGAAGAGTTTTGATATTTTTGTTGATTTCAAAATGTCCCCAGCCAAGTTTGTTCATAATATTTAGGACAACAAGTTCTCTTGTTGGCATATCAGAATCTAAGATTTTAACAATAAATCCCTCATTTGTTAATGTATTATAAACAACGCATAAACCTTCAGCTCCGACTTTTGCAATACAGCCAGTTGCGTCTTGCATAACTTTTGTATCTAATCTATCTTCGCCACCGATTATGTATGGATTATTTAAGAAAGCATCTTTAATCTTTTTATATTTTGTATTTGAAAATAAATTTATATACCCTTTCAACATATTATTTAGAGGCATAGAAAAAATTGGAACGCCACAGCCATCTTTTGTTACTGGGGTGTCGCCATCGTATTCGCAAAGTTCATAAACCTTTTTCTTAATCATTTTTTGTAAAGGGTGATCTTTGTCTAAATAAGTGTTAACGTCAAATCCAAAATGTTTAGCTAAAGCCAACATTAATATGTGTTTTCCACAACAATTATTATGAAAAACTGTTGGTTCATCACAAGTAATAGACTTTGCCAAAGGAGTATGAAGTCCACATCTTATCCAACCTTCGCAGACATCAGCCTTGTACATAAAGCTTTTTGCTGTTTGTACGTGGCAATCTTCACCAGCATGAGAGGCGCAACCAATAGCGATTTCTTCTGATGTTAAGCCTAAAGTTTCATCAAGTTTTTCGTCAATCAAAAGTGTTGCTTGCAAGGGTTTTGCACAAGAACGAAGATAAAACGGATAATCCTGAGTATCACCAAATTCTTTTGTCTCTCCATTAATATGCAGAACAACAAAACCAGAATGTTCTTGTTCTACAAGCCCGTCCCTGACATGTTCTACTAATCTAAGTGGATAATAATATTTATTTTGCATTTTTCTTCAAGAATAATAATATTTTATTTAATTGAGATTTCAATTTTGCATTTTCTTGCTTTAATTCATTTACTTCTGCAATGTATTTATCAGCACTTTGACCGTCTAAAGACATACCTTCTGGAATTAAAGATACATCAAGTATAAATCTCTTTGTAGATTGTTCTTTGATTATTAATAAAGCTTTAGAATCTGCTTCTGTAACATAGCCGAATTCAATCATCAATTCAACAAATTGAGGTCTTTCTCCTTTTTCTCTCAATTCTTTTTGAATACGGATTGTGTGTTCTAATTGGTCGATATTAATTTTACCAATACGTTTGAAATATTCACCTGTACGATATTTACCTGCTAAATATCCAGCCATAATCATAATTGGATTTGGTACAGGAGATTTTATATAATTTTGTTCACAACAGAAAATGAAGTATTTAGAAACTTCTTCTATTGTCCAGAAGTTGTTAAGAGCAATTGTGATAATGTCATTACCTTCTTCAACCAAGCTCAAGAAAGTATACAAGTTCGCATCTAAGCCTGCTTCTTTTTCTAACAATTCAGTTTTACCAATGTAAGACAAAGATGGTCTGTACAAGTGGAAACTGTCTTCTGTTTTTGTGTTCAAAAACTCATCACTTAAATACGTTTTTAAGTGATCTCTCAATCTTAAATATACAACTTGTTTAACCCACAGAGGGAATTCAAATAGTTTTTCTGTAAATGAATCTAGTAAACTCTTTTTCAAAAAATCAACTCTCCGATATATTCTATTTTTTTACATTATATATTATAATCATGTTTAGTGCAAGATATTTACATGGGTAAACAAAATGGCATTAGACGGATTTTCAATAAGACAAGTCGGTTTAGGACAAGATAATACATCAGCTCAAATGGCGGTGAATACTGAACAAAGTATAAAAAGTGGTCTTGGCACTAAGAATGTTGACCAAATTGCAAACATGGACAGCGAAAAAGCGGTTACCTTAGATGAAGAGAAAGAAAAAGAGTCTCCAACAAAAAAAAGAACAAAATTAAAAAAGAAAGGTTCTAAAAAATTAGCTTCAACTACAAAAGTGGAAGAACCTTACACAATAGAGACAGAATCTCTGGATTCAAAAATAAAAGATTTGGATTTTTATACAAAATTTGCTGATCAATTAGCAATTCGCTTGAATAAAAATTCAGAAGTAATAGAATTATATAATAAGAATACAAACAAAGTCGTAGAAACGATTAATACAACTGATTTAATAAAACTAATTGATAAATTAAAAATATCGTCAGGTGTACTTGTTAACAAAAAAATATAGCAGAGGTATAGATGAATCCATATTTAAAACAATATCAAAGAACAGAAGTTGAAACTGCAACACCAGAAAAAGTGCTAATTTTGCTTTATGATGGAGCAATTCAATTTTTAAATAAGGCAATTGTTGCAATTGATGAAAAAAATCATCAAGAAACATATAACAATATTGTGGGTGCAGAACGTATCTTGTTAGAATTTATGAATACTATTGATTTTGAACAAGGCGGAGACTTTGCCGTTAGATTAAATGCTTTGTACCAATATTTTTATAATCGACTTGTAGAAGCAAATATGAAGAAGGACAAAGAAATTGTACAAGAAGTTTTAAAATTCCTAGTTGATTTAAGACTAACTTGGAAACAAGCTATGAACATTGTTCAACAAGAGTCTCAACCTCAAACAAACAACGTAAGTGGTGATACTTACGTTGCCAATGACGAAGATTATGATGATGATGAAGAAGAATACGAAGACGACGACGAAGATGATGAAGACGGGGATTCGTACGAAGGATAAAATTTATGAGTCAAGAACAAATAATTCAATTAAAATGTATGTATTCGCAACTGTTTAATCTAAATGAAGAAATAAAAATTCTCGTTGCAAATGGTCAAATAGATGATGCTGTTATTAAATCTTCTATGATTGATAATTTGATGAAACAAATTAAATTCGCAAGACGTGGTATGTCAGTTCCAGAAGAATTAAAAAAAGAAATTGAGAATTTGGAATCAAAAGCCGTTGTAGATATAAAATATACGCTTGACTCATTAATAAAAATTCAAGAAAATTTAAAAAACGATATTAATAAAACGAAAAATACAATAAAGATTAAGAATGCCTATACTGCTCAATTGCCAGAAGCGGGGCAAATATTCTACGAAGAAGAGTAGGTAAATAAATACTACATCTATAACAATATTTAATAAAACCTTCAAAAATTCTTGATAAAAACACAAAATTATTGTATAAATTAAAATACTACAATTACTATTGATTAGAAGAATGAAGAAGGAAATAATATGTCTCAAGAAACATGTGAAGCAAAAACACTTTCAGGAGCGCAAATACTTATTGAAGCTCTAAAAAAAGAAGGTGTTGATACAGTTTTCGGGTACCCAGGAGGCGCAATACTTGATATTTACGAAGCTTTATACCATGAAAAAGATATTAAACATTATTTAGTAAGACACGAGCAAGCGGCAGTACACGCAGCAGAAGGTTATGCAAGAGTTTCTGGCAAATGCGGTGTTGCAATTGTAACCTCTGGTCCAGGTGCAACAAATACTGTTACGGGTATTGCAAATGCTTACCTTGACGGGTATCCAATTGTTGTATTTACTGGTCAGGTTTCTGCTAACTTAATCGGTAATGATGCTTTTCAAGAAGCCGATATCGTTGGTATTACCCGTGCATGTTGTAAACATAATTATTTGGTAAAAGATGTTAAAGAATTACCAAAAGTAATCAAAGAAGCTTTTCACATTGCAACAACAGGTAAACAAGGTCCTGTTTTAATTGATTTGGCAAAAAATGTTATGACAGCAAACAGTGAATTTGAATATCCTAAAACAGTTAATTTACAAGGTTATAAGCCAAATTATCAAGGTAATGCAAAACAAATTTCTACTGCAATAAAACTTTTATGCAGAGCTAAAAGACCTGTTATCATTGCGGGCGGTGGAGTTTTAGCGGCAGATGCTTGTGAAGAATTGAGAGAACTTGCAAGAAAATTAGAAATTCCTGTAGCGAATACTCTTATGGGTGTTGGTACATACCCAACAAATGATTATTTATCACTTGGTATGCTTGGTATGCACGGCAATTATTGGGCAAATTTTGCGGTTAATGATTGTGATGTGCTTCTTGCAATCGGTACAAGATTTAACGATAGAATCACTGGTTCTTTAAAGAAATTTGCGCAAGATGCTAAAATTATTCACATTGATATTGACCCTTGTTCGATTTCTAAAAATGTCCAAGTCGATGTTCCAATTGTAGGTGATGCTAAATTAACATTACAAACAATGCTGAAAGAACTTGATAATCTTGAATACGAAGGCAATGAAACTTTCAAAAAAATGTGGTTCCAAGTAATCAACGAATGGAAAACAAAAAGAGCTATTCCGGAAATCCGTTCTGATAAATTGCACGCTAATACAGTGCTTGATGCAGTTTATGAATATACAAAAGATATGGAACCCGTTGTCGCAACAGAAGTTGGACAACATCAAATGTGGACAGTACAAGCTTTTAACTTTGATAAACCAAGAAAACTTGTAACTTCAGGGGGCTTAGGTACTATGGGCTTTGGTTTTCCTGCCTCAATGGGAGCTTGCTTAGGACAAGACAAGCCTGTTCTTTGTATAGCAGGTGATGGTTCTCTACAAATGAACATTCAAGAGCTTATGACTTGCGTTGATTATAAATTACCAGTAAAAGTTGTTATTATGAACAACGGTTACTTAGGTATGGTAAGACAATGGCAAGAAAAATTATATGACGGTCATTATTCACAAACAAAAATTTCTTCACCAGATTATGTAAAATTAGCGGAAGCTTATGGTGCAAAAGGTATCAGAATTCAAAGAGAAGAAGAAATTGTACCAGCTTTAAAAGAAGCTTTTGAATATGATGGACCAGTATTTATGGACTTTATAATTGAACCTTTTGAAATGGTTTACCCTTGGGTGCTATCAGGCAAAGGTCTTAATAATGTATTACTTTCAGACAAAGGATAATTAACTATGAAACATATTTTATCTATCTTAACAAAAAACGAAGCAGGTGTTGTTTCAAGAGTTTCTAACCTATTTTCTGGTAGAGGTTTTAGTATTGAAAGTATTACGGCATCAACAACGTTGGATAAAGAGCATTCAAAAATAACTATTGTTACAAATGGTGATGAAAAAGTTATTGAACAAATCACAAAACAATTACATAGATTAATTCCAGTAATTAAAATTAATGAAATGAAAGCTGATAACTCAATTTGCAGTGAATTAATGTTTGTAAAAATCAAAGTTAAAGATGAAGATAGAGCGGAAGTTATTAAACTTATCGAAATCTTTGGAGCTAAAATTTTAAATATTTCACAAAGAGAATATATTATTCAAGCAGTTGGCGACGAAAACCATATCAAATCGTTGATTGAACTGCTTAAACCTATCGGAATTAAAGAAATGATTTGCTCTGGGGTAGTTGCAATTTCAAGAAGTTAAGATTGATTACAATTTAATTTTCTTTTGATATTTTTTAATTTATAATTTTCTTGTAAAAGACTTAGGAATTAGAAAAAGAAAAGGAAAATAAAAAATGGATATATTTTCAATATTTACACTGTGTGGAGGACTAGCATTCTTCCTATATGGCATGGGAGTTATGTCATCAGGCTTAGAAAAAGTTGCCGGTGGTAAATTAGAAAAAATGTTACGTCAAATGACGTCAAACCCTTATAAAAGTTTAGCTTTAGGTGCTGGTATCACGATTGCAATTCAGTCGTCATCAGCACTTACTGTTATGTTAGTAGGTTTAGTAAACTCTGGAATTATGGAGTTAGGACAAACAATCGGTGTTATTATGGGTGCTCACGTTGGTACAACCCTAACAGCATGGATTTTATCTTTATCTGGTATTGATGCAAGCGCAAACATCTTTTTAAGATTATTGAAACCAGAAAGCTTTTCGCCTTTATTCGCCCTAGTCGGTGTATGTATGATGATGATGGCAAAAAGCAATAAGAGAAAAAGCTTAGGTTCAATTCTTGTAGGTTTCTCAATCCTTATGGTGGGTATGATTATGATGGCACAATCAATGACTCCACTTGCAGACAAACCAGAATTCCAAAAATTCTTAATTGCATTTACTAACCCACTTTTAGGTGTTGCCGTTGGTACAATCTTTACTGGTATTATCCAAAGTTCAGCTGCTGCTGTTGGTATTTTGCAAGCCTTGTCATTAACAGGTAGTATTTCAATCGGAATGGCTGTTCCAACAATTATGGGTATGAACATTGGTACTTGCGCAACTGCATTGATTTCAAGTATTGGTGTTAATACTAATGCTAAACGTGTTGCTGTTGCTCACATTTCAATTAGTATTATCGGAGTTATTCTTTGTTTACCATTGTTCTATATCGGTGATTTCATTTTAGAAAATTATATTTTACATACTAAATTTATTAATCAAATAATTAATCCTGTGGGAATTGCGTTAGCTCACACAATCTTTAACGTTGTTACAATGACATTGTTATTCCCATTCACTAAACAAATTGAAAAACTTGCTGTTAAGCTTGTTAAACCAAAAGAAGACGAAGAAGAAGTATTCTTGGACGAAAGATTATTGCTTACTCCAACTTTTGCAATTAATGAATGTAAACATTTATCAAACACTATGGCAATTATGGCTAAAAAGAACTTTTTCCGTTCATTAAAAATGATTAATAACTTCAGCCCTCGTAGATTAGATAAAATCTTGAGAAAAGAACCAAGAATTGATATGTACGAAGATAAACTAGGTACATTCTTGGTAAAACTTTCTGGTAAAGATATTTCTGAAGAAGACAGCAACGAAATTTCTAAATTATTACACTGTATTGGTGATTTTGAAAGAATTGGCGATCATGGTATTAATATCTTAAAAATTGCACAAGAAATGAACGAGAAACAAATCATGTTCTCTGATGAAGCAAAAGCAGAAATTCAAGTTGCAACAAATGCCCTTTCTGAAATTGCAGAATTAACTATGAAAGCTTTCTGCGAAGATGATTTAGTTGCTGCAAAAAGAATTGAGCCTCTCGAACAAGTTGTTGACATCATTATTAGCGAAATTAAAGATAATCACGTTAAAAGACTTCAAGAAGGTAAATGTACAATTGAATTAGGCTTTATGCTTAACGATTTGTTGAACAATATGGAAAGAGTTTCTGACCACTGTTCGAATGTTGCAGCTTGCATAATTCAATTGAAAGATTCTGCTTTTGCAACTCACGAATATTTGAACGAAATTAAAACATCTCAAGATGAAGAATTCAAAAAAGAATTTGAAGAATACAAAAATAAATATTCACTTGCAAACGTATAGTTATAGTAGAGTTAAAAAATGACAGAACAAGATTACAAATTTTATTTAAACGAAGGTATAGAGTTAACAAATCAAGGCAAATTTGAAGATGCAATTGACTCTTTGAATAAATCTCTTGAACTAAACAATGGTAATGCCTTAACTTATTTTTCAAAGGCAATTGCATACCATAACTTAGGTCAATTGAGAGCGGCTTACGAAAACTATGGAAAAGCTATTCTGTTAGATAAAAAGATGATTGATGCTTATTACAATAAAGCTCAAGCTATTCTTGCGTTTGAAGATGCGACAGAAGAAGAACTTCAAGAAGCCCTGACTAATTTAGAAAAAGCGACAGAACTTGATGAAAAATTTATTGATGCTCATTATTATTCAGCCGTTGTTAAGAAAAAACTGGGCTTGTATGAAAGTGCCATTGTATCTTTGAACAAGGTTTTAGACCTTCAACCTGAATCACCATACTCTAAAGCTTTGAAAAAATTAATTCTAACAAAATACTTGCATATTGAAGATAAATAGAATTTTAGCGTAAATTTTTGTTACCTTGTACTAAATTTGTAGCAATTTATATTTTTAGGTACTTTATTTAAAACAAAGAAAGGACTTATTTTGTTATGAAAATAAATAATTTTAATTCAAATATCATAGTAAATAATCAAAATGTAAATACTAATCCGTATCCAAAAACAAAACCAATGCCAATGGATAGTGTAACTTTTTCCGGAGTACAACCAAAAATGAGTAATGATGAAAAATTTATAGAATTACGTGAAAAAATTTCAAAAGATATGGAACCTTTGATGTCAGATGCAGAAGCTGCATGTTGGGATTTTTATAAAAATAGTACAGAAGAAAATATGAACAAAATGAATGTTGCACAAGATAAGTCAACAGAATTTTTTGATAATGCAGAGATTTATGCAGAATTAAAAGAAATAAATAAATCAGGTGGAGTTAAGGATAAAAAATTACAAAAACAACTTCGCAATTTAACAAGTGCTTTCGGGGACGGTATTGAATATAAAGCCGAAATGAAAGCTATGAACGAAAAAGAAAACGAAATTTCACAAAAGCTTAATTCTTATCAAATGACAATAGACGGAAAACCTATTTCTAAAGCTGAAATTGGTAAGATTATGGAAACTGAAAAAAATCCAGAAATCCGTAAAAAAGCTGCAGAAGCTAAAATTAAATCAGGTGATTTGATTGCTGATGACCTTGTTGAATTAGTGAAAATGAGAAACGATTTTGCTAAGAAAAAAGGTTATGACAACTATTTTGATATGAAATTAAAAGAAGATTATGACATTGAACCAGAAGAACTTGATAAACTTTTAGATGATGTTGCAAAAAACACAAAAGACTCTAACGCAAAAGTTATGGCAGGTATTAAAAAAGATTTGTCAGAAGCTTTTAACGTGAAACCAGAAGATTTAAGAAGTTATCACTTTGGCTATTTAGCAGGTGAGGACCCAGAAAAAATCGTCAACGACTCTATCAAGACAAAAGAAGAAGTTGTTGAAATGTCTAAAAAAGCGTATGCTGGCATGGGTTATGATATTGACGAATTGCCAATTAAATTAGATTTGTTCCCTCGTGAAAACAAAAATACTCATGGCTTTTCATTCCCTATCAAAGCAGGTAAAGATGCAAGAATTTTAGCAAACCTGACTGATAATGTTTCAAGTGTTGATACTTTGATGCACGAACTTGGACACTCTGTATTTACAGTAAAAACAAACCCAGCACTTCCTTATATGGAACAAGATACAACAAGTACAATGACAGAAGCTGTTGCAATGATGATGGGAGATATGATTAGAACAGAAGGTCTTGCAAAAGATAAAATTTCACCAGAAGTTAATGAAAAATTTGCAAAATCATTAGGTAAAGAAGAATCAACTTTTGTAGGTTCAAGTATGGCTATCATTGATTTTGAACGTAATATGTACGAAAACCCAGACCAAGATTTGAAAAAACTTTGGAAGGATATGGGCGTAAAATATAAAGGACGTAGTGAAAAAGACGAGGCTACAAACGAATGGGCAACTATTCCGCACTTTTTGTCTCACCCTGCATATTATCAAAACTACTTTAGAGCATCTTTGATTAAGGCTCAATTGTATGATGGTTTAACTAAAAAATTGGGCAAATTGACAGAAAACAAAGATACTGCAAAATACTTGGACGAAAATGTTTTCCAATACGGTGGTTCAAAAACAGATGATGAAATCTTAGAAAAAGTTACAGGTAAAAAATTAAATGCCGATGCTTTCTGTAAAAGATTAAATAAACTTGTTCAAGAATAGAACTAGACTAGTTATAGAAAATGTTATATTATAACTATATTCAAGGAGTTTAAAATAAATGGTTGATATGAATATTAATCTAAATGGTGCAAACGAGCCTCAAAAGAAGAACAATAATAAAGTTCCAAGTTATTTGAGTGGCGATAATTCGGCTCAACAAGCTGGTAGCATTTTTGATAAAACTGTTATTAGTGAATTAGAAAAACAAAATAAAAAATTAGATAATGCCTCAAATAAACCTGCTTTTGAAATGACAAAGGCTGAAAAACAAGAAGCTAAAAAATTAAATAAAGAAGGACAAAAAAGACAAAATTATCAAAAAACATTAGAAGCTCAAGAAAAAGCTGAAAAAGAACGTCAAAAAGTGATAAGAAATTATTCAGATTACATTGAAAAATATAAAATCAATGTAAAAGGAAAATCTGCAGAGCAAATAAAAAAAGAAGTTTTAGAAAAGTATCAAAAAGACGACACAATAGGAAAACCAAAGCAATCAAAAGAAGCGTCTTCTGATAAACAAAAATCTGCTGAAGCTCCAAAATCATACAATTACACAACAGATCCTAAACCTGTAAAAAATTATTGTGGATTTAGTACAAAAGAATATAATATTAGAGAAAACGAACGTGAAAAATTTGATAGCTCTAAATACGATATGGACGAAAAAGATAGAACGGATAAAGATTTCGTATATACTTCTGAGATGAGTAAAAACCGTACAGAAGAAGTGGATAAATCTTATAGAAAACAAAAAGAGCTTTATGCTGAAAACGAAATTGACAGTCGTAAATATTCTTATAATAAATCAGCCATAATGGTTGAAACTTATGGTGGTTTTAGAAAAGCAACTGTTTTCGGTGATAAAGAAGGTTATCATGGTAAAATTGGTTCTAATAATTTCAAAATGTACAAACGTGAAAATGAATTCGATTCTGGAAGTCAATATTTAGGCAGAATTGGAAGACAAGATGTTGATATTGAAGAACGTGAACTTCAATTCACGATGAATGGATTGAATAAATATTTTGGCAAAATCGGTGATAGCGATTTTGAAATGCAATCAAAAGAAAAGAATTTTTCAAACGCAGAACGTGCAATCTACGAGGGAAAATACAAAGGTAAATCTTTCCAAGTAGAAGTTGGTAGAGATAATATTGAAAAAGATGATGGAGACAGAGTTATCAGAGGTTATTTTGACGGTCAACGAGTTGATATCAAAAAACGTCCAGCAAAATTAACTGATAATGATAGAATGAAGATTAATAATTTACCAAAAGAATTTGAAGATGTTGCATCGTTTATTTTTGTAGCACATACTGAATTAGAAAAATCAGGTAAATTAAAGGAGTAATCAATGACAGATATGAATATTAATTTAAGTGGTGCAAACGAACCTCAAAAAAAGAATAATAATAAAGTTCCAAATTATTTGAGTGGTGATAATTCATCTCAAAAATCAGGTAGCATTTTTGAGAATAATTCTAAAATGCCAACTGTTATTGGCGAATTCGAAAAACAAAATAAAAAATTAGACAATGCTTCAAACAAACCAGCTTTTGAAATGACAAAAGCTGAAAAACAAGAAGCAGAAAAATTAAATAAAGAACAAAAACAAAGAGCAAATTACCAAAAAAAAGTAAAAGCTGAAGAAGAACGTCAAGAGGCTATAAGAAAGTATGATTCTTACATCAAAAAATATAAAATTGATGTAAGAGGAAAATCAGCAGAACAAATAAAACAGGCTGTTTATGATATATACCAAAAAAATAGCACAATAGAAAAACCAAAGCAATCAAAAGAAACTTCTCCAAATAAACAAAAATCTGCGAAAGCTCCAAAATCATACAATTATACAACAGATCCAAAACCTATAAAAAATTACTGTGGTTTTAATCCAGAAAGATATGAATTAATAGAAAAAAAATATGAAAAATATGACATCTCTAAATATGATATGGATGAAAAAGATGAAACTGACAAAAACTTTAAATATACATCTAAGAGAAGTAAAAATTGTTTAGAAGAAACAAATAAAGCATATAGAAAGAAACAAGAGTTCTATGCTGAAAATGAAATTGATAGACGTATGTATTCTTATCAAGAATCAGCTATAATGGTTGAAACTTATGGTGGTTTTAGAGAAGCAACAGTTTTTGGCGATATAGAAGGTTATCATGGTAAAATCGGTTCTAATAACTTCAAAATGTACAAACGTGAAAACGATTTTGATCCAGGTAATCAATATTTAGGTAGAATTGGAAGACAAGACGTTGATATTGAAGAACGTGACATTCATCATACTTTAATCGGTTTTTCCTCTGGTTTGAATAGATATTTTGGAAAAATCGGTAATAATGATTTTGAAATGGAATCAAATTTAAAGGCTTATTCAGAGGCAGAACGTGCAATCTACGAGGGCAAATACAAAGGAAAATCTTTTCAAGTAGAAGTTGGTAGAGATAATATTGAAAAAGATGACGGTGACAGAGTTATCAGAGGTTATTTTGACGGACAAAGAGTTGATATCACAAAATATCCTGCAAATTTAACACATAACGACAGATTCCAAATAAAAGACCTACCAAAAGATTTTGAAGATATTGCATCATTTATATTTGTTGCACATACAGAACTTGAAAAAACAGGTATATTAAAGGCGGTTTATGAAAGCGGTGAATATTAATTTAAGTGGTGCAAACGAACCTCAAAAAAAGAATAATAATAAAGTTCCAAGTTATTTGAGTGGCGATAATTCGGCTCAACAAGCTGGTAGCATTTTTGATAAAACTGTTATTAGTGAATTAGAAAAACAAAATAAAAAATTAGATAATGCCTCAAATAAACCTGCTTTTGAAATGACAAAGGCTGAAAAACAAGAAGCTAAAAAATTAAATAAAGAAGGACAAAAAAGACAAAATTATCAAAAAACATTAGAAGCTCAAGAAAAAGCTGAAAAAGAACGTCAAAAAGTGATAAGAAATTATTCAGATTACATTGAAAAATATAAAATCAATGTAAAAGGAAAATCTGCAGAGCAAATAAAAAAAGAAGTTTTAGAAAAGTATCAAAAAGACGACACAATAGGAAAACCAAAGCAATCAAAAGAAGCGTCTTCTGATAAACAAAAATCTGCTGAAGCTCCAAAATCATACAATTACACAACAGATCCTAAACCTGTAAAAAATTATTGTGGATTTAGTACAAAAGAATATAATATTAGAGAAAACGAACGTGAAAAATTTGATAGCTCTAAATACGATATGGACGAAAAAGATAGAACGGATAAAGATTTCGTATATACTTCTGAGATGAGTAAAAACCGTACAGAAGAAGTGGATAAATCTTATAGAAAACAAAAAGAGCTTTATGCTGAAAACGAAATTGACAGTCGTAAATATTCTTATAATAAATCAGCCATAATGGTTGAAACTTATGGTGGTTTTAGAAAAGCAACTGTTTTCGGTGATAAAGAAGGTTATCATGGTAAAATTGGTTCTAATAATTTCAAAATGTACAAACGTGAAAATGAATTCGATTCTGGAAGTCAATATTTAGGCAGAATTGGAAGACAAGATGTTGATATTGAAGAACGTGAACTTCAATTCACGATGAATGGATTGAATAAATATTTTGGCAAAATCGGTGATAGCGATTTTGAAATGCAATCAAAAGAAAAGAATTTTTCAAACGCAGAACGTGCAATCTACGAGGGAAAATACAAAGGTAAATCTTTCCAAGTAGAAGTTGGTAGAGATAATATTGAAAAAGATGATGGAGACAGAGTTATCAGAGGTTATTTTGACGGTCAACGAGTTGATATCAAAAAACGTCCAGCAAAATTAACTGATAATGATAGAATGAAGATTAATAATTTACCAAAAGAATTTGAAGATGTTGCATCGTTTATTTTTGTAGCACATACTGAATTAGAAAAATCAGGTAAATTAAAAGACTAAAGGAGTAACTTATGACAGATATGAATATTAATGGTATAAATAATTTACAAAATACAAAATTAAATCAAACTGAAAAGGCAGAACAAAAACAAGAAGAAATTATGGTTTTTGGTGCTGTTGCGCCTGAAAGCCCTGAAGCTCAAGGTAAAATTAGAAGAACTGCTATTAAAAGTTATAAAGGTAATATTGCAGGACAAGATTTTAACCTAAGAAGAAGAAGTAATATTTTTGAAAGAGGTTATCAAATTATTGGTAACATTGGTGATAAGAAAGTTGATGTTGAAGAGCGTAATAAAATTATCTCTATGACAAACGAAAAGACTTTCTCTGGTAAAATTGGTAATGAAAAACTTGAAATGAAATCAAGTGAAAAATTACTTTCTCCTACTGCAAAGAAAACTTATAAAGGAACATACAAAGGTAAATCATTTAGAATTGAATATGCAAATGAAAATGCAGTTTTAGACGACGGCGATAGAATTATGAAGGGTACATACGGCAACAAAAAAGTTGATGTAAAATTTGATAAGAAAATTTTCGGTTTTTCTGATGGTATTGATGAAAATAAATTACCAAAAGACTTTGCAGATGTTGCGACTTTGATTATGGTTGTTAATGATGACCAAAATGCAAGAAAGACAAATCCAAACGATAGTAATATTGAATAAAAAACATCACAATAAATTTACAAAAGGGTTGGCTTTTAAAAGTCAACCCTTTATAATATCTGTATGATAAATATTATTGCAATTATAGTTTGTTTAATCTTAATTGTTTGGTTATTTCTTGAGCCAAATAGACTTGTTGTTAAAAGGCTTAAAATAAAAGATGAAGATTTAAAGGGCTTGAAAATTGTTTTTGCAAGTGATTTTCACATAAAATTTTATGAAGAAAAAAGATTAAAGAAAATTGTTGAGCTGATTAATACTGAAAACCCAGATTTGGTTTTGTCTACGGGTGATTTTTTTTCAGGTTATAGAAATATTTCAACAATGAGCTTAGATAAGATTGCAAAAGAATTTGGTAATGTGAAATCAAAATATGGATTTTACACGTCATTAGGTAATCATGATTATCATAGAGATAATGAAAAGGTCGCTCAAATACTTTCTCAAGACGGTATTGTAACTTTATCAAATAATAATACTTTTGTACAAACAGATGACAAATGTCTTTTTGTTGCTGGAGTTGAGGATTTAAAAACAGGTAAACCTGATGTAGAAAAAGCTTTAAACGGGACAAACGGTGCAACAATTCTGTTAACGCATTCTCCAGATGTTTTTGAAAATGTGCCAGACTCTGTAAATCTTACATTGGCAGGGCATTTGCATGGTGGACAAGTGAGATTACCAATTATCGGAGCTTTATTTTGCCCGTCTAAATTTGGCACAAAATACGCTAGCGGATATTTTGAAGAAGGTAATAAAAAAATGTACGTTACAGCTGGAATTGGTACTAGCAAATTACCAATCAGGTTTTTATGCACTCCTGAAATTGTTGTTATTGAATTTGAATAAAAATTTTTGAAGTTCTAACCTTTCTATTGCGATAATATATTACAAAAAAAATATTTAATATATAATAAAATTATGAAAAACATTTCAGCAACAATAGAAAGAATACGTGAACTGCTTGCAGATGCACAAATTGAGCCATTAGCGGAAGAACTTAACAGCTATCATAGTGCCGATTTGGCAGACATCTTACAAGAATTAAAAGAAGACGAACGTCTAGATTGCTTTAAGCTTATAGACATTGACAAGGCTGCTGAAATTATCGAATACTTATCGCCTCAACTTCAAGTAGAGTTATTAGGCGCAATTGATGAAGAACGAGCTTCTAAAATCATCACAATGATGCCCCACGATGCTGCTGCCGACGTATTGGGTGATATGGAAGAAGATGAATCTGAAACATATCTTGATAAATTACCTCAAAAGTTTTCAGACGAGGTTAGAGAACTTTTAACATATAACGAAGAAACTGCCGGTGGTTTGATGAACCCAATCGTTATGACAGTTTTTATGGATATGACTGTTCAACAAGTATTGGACTATGTTCGCATTAAAGCAGAAGAAGATAACTTGGATTTATACTATATCTATGTTGTAGATAAGCAAAACCATTTAATCGGCGTTGTTTCTTTGAGAGCTTTATTAACAACTAGAAAAAATGTTAAAATTTCTGAAATTATGACATCTGATATTGTTAAACTTCACGTTGACGACCCTCAAGATTACATCGCAGATGAATTTATGAAATATCAATTTGATGCAATACCAGTTGTTGATTTATATAATAGGTTGAAAGGGGTTGTAACTTGGGACGATATTCAAGATGTTGTTGAAGAAGAAACTACAGAAGAAATTTACGCATCTTCAGGTATTTCGACAGGTGATATTGATGAGGACGAAATCCTTGCTGGTAGTTTGTTTACATCTGTTAGAGCAAGAACTCCTTGGTTGTTTGTAACACTTGTAGGTGAATTTATTGCTGTAAATGTTGCAAATCATTTTGACGGAACGTTAAAAACTTTTCCAATCGTTGCAATCTTTATGCCACTACTAGCAGGTTTGGCTGGTAATATTGGAACACAAAGTATTACGCTTATGGTTCGTGGTCTTTCAACAGGTCAAATCACAGTAAGTTCTGCAATGTATAACATTTTTAGAGAAAGTGTCATTGGTTTAATTATCGGAACAGTTTTCGGAATAATGGTTACATTGTGTACTTGGGGTTGGCAAAATAACGTTGAATTAGGTTGTGTCGTAGGAGTTTCAATGGCAATCAATATGGCGCTTGCAACTTTGATTGGTACATTTACACCGTTTGCAATGAAGAAAATGAATATTGACCCTGCAGTTGCCTCTGGACCCGTAATTGCAACAGCTATTGACGTTTTAGGTTTGGCTGTGTACTTCTCTCTTGCGACCTTCTATGTTGTTAAGTTTATGTAATAGACGTTAGTGAGTAGTGAGTAGTGAGTAGGTATTCTCTTAGTTGATTTGATA
>CAKUXM010000017.1 GCA_934700335.1 uncultured Candidatus Melainabacteria bacterium
TTACATTTCGTAATAATTGGGTAAAATTCCATATTTTTCATGGTTTTGGTGTGAAGGAGTGAGTAGAAATTAGTGAGTAGTGAATAGTGAGAGAAACCCTCACTGTCATGCTGAACTTGATTCAGCATCTGTCCAGCGACAGCATTATCCACTCACTAGCCTCAGATTCCGTGTCAAGCACGGAATGACAATTCACTACTCACTGTTAACTATTCACTAATTAATTCTAGCTTTTTAATTCTTGGCAGTTTCTTAATCCTGCATTCTTCCTTCATTGCTTCTGATTTTGTATCAAATTCATGTGTATAAACAACTTTAAGAGGTTTATGAGCACGTGTATACTTTGCAGCAAGACCTTGCTTGTGCTTTTCAAAACGTTTCTCAACGTCATCTGTATAACCACAATACAAGGTATTATCCTCCGTTAACAAAATATATACGTAATATTTTTTGTCCATACCAACCTACAGTTTTTCAAACCCTGGAGAAGTTTGTGGCAAATCTTGATAACCTCTATTTGAGTGTACGCTCTTTTTAATATACTTATCAGAATATCTACCTTTAATAAACAGTTTTTTAAGAGTTTCTTCTCTTGTTACAAGAGGGTGAGAAATCTTTGTTTCTTCAGGATAAAGTTCAGTCATTTCGCACCAAACAGCAGCCTCCATTGTCCATGCGTAAGTTTCTTCTGCAAGTGAATTATATTCATCTTGATGAAGGGCTTCGTGAGAGAGTAAAGCTGTGATAGCTGCAGGTGGTGCATCATAATGACTTTCATTTATATAAATATATAATCTTGTACCTTTTTTCCAACCCAAAGCATCAAATGATGCGTATTTTTCGTCAATTTTAGACAAATCTTTAAACATAATTTTAACTGGTTTTTTAGTTAGATTGTACCCAAGAAGTGCCGAGCGTGAAAAATCAGCATTTGTATCTTTCATCATATCTATTGCAACGGCTATATTTTCATCTTTTGTAACTTTTCTATATTCTTTTTTGATGAGTTTCAAATACTCTTCGCTATTATAACGTTTAGGATAACCTTCTCTTGATGCGATTGTAGCATTTTCACTAACATCTTTTGCAAGTGAAGGTGTTTGAACAGAAATACCCGTCATAACTAACATTGCCACAAAAATAGTTAAAGCTTTCTTAACTCTCATTATCTTCTCCATAAATTATGTATACTAATATTATAATTATATATTTTTTGCTTTCAAGTTTTGAATTTAGCATGCTAAAATAGATATGTAAGGATAGCAAGATATAAATGACATTATTTGTCATTACTAGCTTATAAATAGGGTTAAATAAAGAGGTAAGTCGCAAATGACAATGCAATATGTTCCGTTGCATGTACACACAGAATATTCGTTATTAGATGGTGCAATTCGAATAAAGGATTATGTTAAATTTGCAAAAGAAAATAACATGCCGGCAATTGCCATAACGGATCACGGTGTTATGTATGGAGATATGGAGCTTTACACGACAGCAAAAGAAGAAGGTATCAAACCTCTTTTAGGTTGCGAATTTTACGTGCATGACGGAGATATCGCAGTAAAGAATAACTTGCACAATCCTCTTTATCACTTAGTTTTAATAGCAAAAGATAAAACTGGTTATCAAAATATTATAAGACTTACATCTGTAGCATGGTGTAACGGTTTTTATTATAAACCTCGTATTAACTGGGAGCTTTTAAAAGAACATCACGAAGGTTTAATCTGTTTGTCAGCATGTTTAGGTGGTGAAGTTCTACAAAATCTTTTAAAACACGAACCCGAAAAAGCAAGAGAAGTTGCGAAACAATATAAAGATTTATTTGGTGAAGACTACTATATAGAATTACAAGACCATGGTTTAGACGACCAAAAGAAGACTAACCCTGAATTAATAAAGATAGCAAGAGAACTTGATATCAAAATGGTTATCACAAACGACTCTCACTATTTGAAGAAATCTGATGCAGATATGCACGATACTTTATTGTGTATGAATACTAATAGTGCAAAAGATGACCCAAATCGTTTCCACTTTGAAGGCAACGAATTCTACGTTAAAACGGCAGAACAATTGAGAGAAAGTTTTAGCTGGTTAGATGATAAGACTTTTGAAGAATGTATTAACAATACAGTAGCAATTGCAGAAAAATGTCATCTTACATTAGATCTTGGTAAGTCTCCACTTCCTGCATATGAAGTTCCAAAAGGTTATGATTCAGAAACGTATCTTAACTACCTAGTATTTGAAGGTATGAAAAAGAGATATGGAGAAATCACACCAGAATTAAAACAACGTGCAGAATATGAGTTAAGCGTAATTGACCAAATGGGTTTTGCAGCATACTTCTTAATCACTTGGGACTTTATCCACTATGCAAAAACTCATGGTATTCCAGTAGGTCCAGGTCGTGGTTCAGCAGCTGGTTCTGTTGTTGCATACGCTCTTGAGATTACAGACCTTGACCCAATTGAACATAAACTCTTGTTTGAAAGATTCTTAAATCCAGAACGTTTCACAATGCCAGATATAGATATAGACTTTTGTATCGAACGTCGTGGGGAAGTTATTGATTACGTAACTAAAAAATACGGCGAAGACAGGGTTTGTCAAATCATTACTTTTGGTACTTATGCAGCTAAAGCAGCCTTCAAAGGTGTTGCCCGTATTTTGAGAATACCATTTGCAGATAGTAACAGAATGGCATCATTAATCGACCCTTGTATTGAATACGCATTATCACAAGACGACAAAGCAAAAACTTTAGGTAAAGCCATTCAGTTTGAAGGTTCCGAATTAAGACAACACTATGACGAAGACACTCAATTCGTAATCGATATAGAAACAGGTAAAACTGTTGGTATGAAGAAATGGGTTGATTTAGCCGTTGCAATTGAAGGTATCAAAAACAACACTGGTACTCACGCAGCAGGTGTAATCATTGCGCCAAAACCTTTAGATCAAATCTTACCAGTGCAACCGTCAAAAGATGGTATTGTCCAAACAGGTTACCCACCTCATGATGTAACAGAAGTTTTAAGTCTTTTAAAAATGGACTTTTTAGGTTTAAGAAACTTAACTACGATTTACAAAACAGTTGATTTAATTGAAAAACGTACAGGTAAACGTATTGTAATTAATGATATTCCACTTGATGACAAAGCTGTTTATAAATTATTAATGAAGGGCGACACAGACGGCATCTTCCAACTTGAATCTGCCGGCATGAAAAACCTTGTAAAAAGATTAAGACCGGACGTATTTGAAGATATGGGTGCTTTAGTCGCTTTGTTCCGTCCAGGGCCATTAGATTCCGGCATGGTTGATGAGTTCGTAGACAGAAAACACGGACGTGTTGCGGTTACTTATCCTCACCCATTACTTGAGCCCGTACTAAAAGATACCTACGGAACAATCGTATATCAAGAGCAAATTATGCAAGTATTCCAAGTCCTTGCCGATTACTCATTAGGTCAAGCCGATATGGTTCGTCGTATGATGGGTAAGAAAAAAATTGAAGAAATGCAGAAGCAGAAAGGTAAGTTTATCGAAAATTCTGCACGACACGGTATGAGCGCAAAAGATGCGACAGATTTATTTGAAAAAATTGAAAAATTCGCATCATACTGTTTCAACCGAAGCCACTCTGCAGCATACGCCTTTGTTGCTTATCAAACAGCATACTTAAAAGCTCATTATCCGGTTGAATATTTAGCTTGCTTAATCTCAAGTGTTTCAACTGATGCAGAAAAAACAGCTCTTTATATTGAAGATGCACAAAAGAAAGGTATTCAAGTATTACCACCTGATATCAACAAATCCTTTGCTGAATTCTATCCAGACGGAGACAACATTCGTTTCGGTTTAGCATCTATCAAACAAGTAGGTGAAGTAGTTGTTGATTTAATCATCAAAGAAAGAGAAGAAAACGGAGACTTTAAATCAATCTACGATTACTGCAAACGTATGGATTCAAAAGCTACAAACAAAAGAGTTTTAGAAGGTTTGATAAAAGCTGGTGCGTTCTCAAGCATTGAAAAAAGTCGTAAACAATTATTAGACAACCTTGAATACATTGTTGCAACAGCTTCAAGAGAAGCGAAACAAAAAGAATCAGGACAAGTAAGTTTATTTGCAGGACTTGAAGATACAGAGGACTTTGCAGGTGCACAATTCCAACTTTCTGGCACAGATGAAGAATATCCGCAAAGAGAAATCCAAAATTTTGAAAAAGAATTCTTAGGGTTCTACGTAAGTTCTCACCCATTATCAAGTATTAAAGACAAACTGCCGTACCTTGCAACTCATAAAATTGCAGAAATTAAAGGAATGGAAAAAGATAAAGTGGTTACAATTTGCGGTCTTATTTCTGCATCAAGACAAATTCCAACGAAAAAAGACCCGACAAAATTCTTAAAAATCTGCACTATTGAAGATTTAACAAGCAAAATGGAAACTGTTTGCTTCCACAAAAAATTGTTAGAATTTAACGATTTCTTGCAACCTGAACAAAGAGTTATCATAACAGGTAAAGTAAATTACCGTGATGACGACGAAAACAGAGAAAACCCAAGTTTAGTCATAGATAATGTTCGTCCAGTTGATAACTGCAACATTATGACAGTCGAACTTCTTCAAGATTTACCATACGAAGAACTCGTTGCACTAAAAGACGTTATGGTTAAAAATACAGGTTTCGACCCAGTGGTTATAAAACTAAACGACGACATAATAGGTGAAACTAAAATCCTAACTTCTGCACACTTCTGGGTAAATGCAACAAATGATTTGGCTAACAAATTGAAAAATATCTTTCCGAACAAAGTCGGAGTTTCTATGAAATCTCTTGATGAAGATTAAAGATTAAAAATAAAAGAAGGCGCCGACTTCCGTCGGCGCCTTCTTAAATATAAATTTATTTTTGATTATAATTCTTCTTCCAAACCTAGAGAAGCATTACCTGTTTTATGAGATTTTAATAAAACACCACGTTTTGATGATTTAATAAATTCAATCATGTTTTCAATATATTTATTCATTGGAATTTCTGCTTGAATTTTTTCAATAGCTTGAGTTGTGTTGTATTCAGGTGAAATCAATAATTTGAAAGCTTCATTCATAGCTGTTCTATCTTCTTGAGAAACACCTCTTCTTCTCATAGCAACAACATTCAATCCTGTTGGAACAGGTGGTCTACCTTCACCTTTTGAATATGGTAAGATATCTTGACGTGTTGCAGAGAAACCGCTAATGATAGCCATATCACCAACTCTTACGTTTTGGTGAAATACAGTCATTCCGCCTAACCAAGCACCAAAACCAACATGGCAATGTCCACCAAGAGTTGCAAGATTTGCCATTATAACTTGATCACCTAAAACACAATTGTGCGCAACGTGAGTACCAACCATTAACAAGCATTTTTCACCTATTCTTGTTGTGAAATCACCACATGCAGCACCTCTGTGTACAGTTGCGTTTTCTTTAATAATTGTGCCGTTACCTATAACAACCTTTGTAGGTTCACATTTGTATCCTAAATCTTGAGGTTCTGAACCAATCGTTGCAAAAGGGCTGATTGTACAATCTTCACCAATTTCTGCAAATTCTACAAACGCATTTGCAATAACTCTAGTTCTGCTACCAATTTTTACATTTTCACCAATAACTACGTTAGGTCCGATAATTGCGTCTTCTGCAATTTCAGCAGTAGGGTGAATTATAGCGGTTTTATCTATCATACTTCCAAATTCCTTCCAAATTTTAATTCTCTTCTTATTTTATTATATAGGAATATTTAAAAATATTAAAAATATTTATATATCCTTAATATCAAAAAAATGAGGGGCTGATTTTTTCAAAATCAGCCCCTCAAAAATACCTTTCTAAACTTATTTCATGCAAACTGTCATATCAGCTTCAACGACGACTTTACCATCTACAGTACCTACTGCATGACATTTACCGATAGGACCTTTTAATTTTGTAAGTTGAATTTCCATATCTAGTCTATCACCAGGACGAACAATATTTTTAAATCTAACATTTTCAAGTGCAGCAAATAATGCCAATTTACCTTTGAATTGTTCTAAAGTACAAAGAATTGGTGCTGAACATTGCGCCATAGCTTCAACTTGCAAAACACCTGGCATAATCGGATTATTTGGAAAATGACCTTGAAAGAATTCTTCGTTCATTGTCAAATTTTTATATCCCTTAGCATATTTACCAGGAACACATTCTGTAATTCTATCAACTAACAAAAATGGATAACGATGTGGAATCATCTCCATAATTTGCATAATATCAAAGCTTAAAATTTCATCTGCCATTAGTTTTCTCCTTAAATTTCAACTAATTTATCTTTCAATTCTCTTGCCACAATACCATGAACAGCATGTCCTGCTTCTTTCACAATAATTTGTGCTTTAAAGTTTAATGGATTAAAACCAGTAAGGTTAAAATCGCCAATCAAATCAAGAATTTTATGTTTTGCTGGTTCATATGCAGAACGTAATTCTGTTGTGTAACCTTCATCTTTTAAACCAACAGTATTATCGTATGTTACACCTCTTGCAAAACCTAAAAGTTGATATTTTTTCAAATCTTTTAAGTAACCAAATGTTCTTGCGCCAATAATTTCTTCTTCTTTCACTTTATGATTAAAACATACCCAACGGTTATTTAAATCAGGGTGGTCATAGTTAACAGAATAAGAAATGTATAATTCTTTATCCGGAACAACTATTAAAGAAGTTTTACCATTTAAATAATACACCGGTTCTGATACTGTATAAAATTTTTGTTTTGATTTTTTTATACCTGCATTTTTGAACAATTTAACCCATTCAAGAGAACTACCATCAAGAATAGGAAGTTCGTAATTGCTAATGTTAACATCTATAGAATCAATGCCACAAAAAGCACAAGCTGCCATAAAGTGTTCAATAAGCATTACTTTATCTTTGTTCTTGTTGCCAATAGTAACACAATGGTCTGTCGAAACTAAATTATCCACATGGGCAATTACGGGTTCTTTAGAATTTTTCACAAAAAATCTAATTTGACCTAAATCGTTTGGATTTATTTCAACGGACGTATCTTGATTTTTCATCAAGCTGTTACCAGTAACATTAATTGTTTTAGAAATTGTCCCCATTATTCTTCAGTATCCTCAATAAAGCCTTTTAATAATGGTTCATACTTTTTGAATTTAGCAATCAATTCACCCGCATCTCTAACTGTTTTAATCTGTTTGATAAATTCTTTTTTAGGAACAGCAGGAATACCAACAATAATTGATTTAGCTGGGAATGATTTTGTAACACCCGCTTTTGCTGCGATAATAGAATCACTACCGATATTAATATGGTCTGCCAAACCAGCTTGACCTGCAATAACGACTCTGTCGCCGATAACACAGCTACCGGCAATACCAACTTGTGATACAATCAAGCAACCTTTACCAACACGGCAGTTATGACCAATCATAACTTGGTCATCAATTTTTGTGTTAGCACCGATAGTTGTATTTTCGATAGTACCTCTATCAATTGTTGTATTCGCACCAATTTCAACATTATCTTCAATTACAACTGATCCTAATGAAGGGATTTTGAAAATAACTTGTTGAGTGTTTTCTGATAATTCTTTACCTTTTCTAGCTTGTTCGATATTATCAGGATTTTCAGTTACAAAGCTGAAACCGTCAGCACCAAGAGAAACGCCATTATGGAAAATACAATCTTTACCAACTTTAACTCTTGTACCGATATTAATGCCAGAATGTAAGAAGCAATTTTCGCCCAATTGAGCAGCTTCACCAATAAAACAATTTGCCAAAATTCTAGTTTTTGCACCGATTTTTGCGTGAGCAGCAATTACAACATTAGGTCCGATTTTAACACCTTCACCTAATTCAGCAGTTGGGTCAACAACAGCAGACGGGTGAACACCTTCATTAACTTTTGGTTCTTCATAGAATAAAGTTAATAATTTCATCATTGCAAGTCTAGGTCTTTCAACTTCAATAGTA
This sequence comes from uncultured Candidatus Melainabacteria bacterium, assembly GCA_934700335.1. GTDB lineage: Bacteria > Cyanobacteriota > Vampirovibrionia > Gastranaerophilales > Gastranaerophilaceae > UBA791. The sequence goes on from CAKUXM010000017.1 coordinate 8,042, forward strand.
GTTAATCTATCAATTGAAACACCTAATGGAACTAATGCAGCCTTTGCTTTCGTTTTCGCAAGATTTACAATTTCATCTTCTTCAAAAGCTAACGCTAATGTTGACTCATCGGCAAGTAGAGGTGGTGCAATCATTGACACTTCTGCATCTTCTACCTTGCTTAAGATACCGCCTACAATTTGTGCAATTTCTTCAACTTTGAATTTTGCCATTTTATTTTTTTCTCCTTAATTATGATGATTGTTCATTTTATTAATAATATTCGTTGTAGATTTTCCTTCTACAAATGTTATAAATTCAACATGAATGTTGTTTTTCTTAATCACATCAGCCTCTGGAAGAGTATCTAATGTGTAATCTCCACCTTTTGTATGTACATCTGGTTTAATGATGTCTAATAGGTTGCGTGGTGTATCCTCATCAAATATTACCACATAATCAACACAAGATAAAGCACATAAAATTTCTGCTCTATCACGTTCGCTATTTAATGGTCTACTTTCACCTTTTAAGCGCTTTACAGAGGCATCAGAATTTAACATCACAATACATACATCTGCAAAAGTTTTTGTTTTTTGCAAATATCGAACATGCCCGACATGTAACAAATCAAAACAGCCATTTGTTGTTACTATTGTTTTACCTTGTTTTCTTAATTCTTCAATTGTTGAAACTAAATTTTCTTTTTCTATTAAATTAAACATTAATATAATCCTTGTTCGATAACCAATTTTGCTAATCTGACAGTATTTAAAGCTGCACCAATTCTTAAATTATCGGCAACACAGAAGAATGAAATGCCATTATCGAATGCTAAACATTTTCTAATTCTTCCCACATAAACCGGGTCTTTACCTTCTGCTTCTGTCGGAACTGGATATACATAATTTGCTGTATCATCAACAACTTCAACACCATAAGCATTTTTTAGAACTTCTGTTACCGAAGCTTTATCAACTTTTTCTTCAAATTCAACATCAACAGCTTCACTATGGCTTACAAACACCGGAACTCTTACTGCTGTACAAGAAATCGGAGTATCTTCTGCTAAATGAAGAATTTTCTTTGTTTCTCTTACAACTTTCATTTCTTCATTTGTGTAATCATTATCGCAGAACACGTCAATTTGCGGGATACAGTTGAATGCAATGTCTTTTTTGAAGGCAACTGGTTCAAATTTTTCGCCGTTTAATTTTGCTTGTGTAGAATTTTTCAATTCGTTAATAGCTTTTAAACCAGCACCTGAAACTGATTGATAAGTAGAAACAATCAATCTTTTAATTTTAAAAGCTTTATTCAACGGTTCTAACGCAAGCATTAATTGTGAAGTTGAACAATTAGGATTTGCAATAATACCTTTGTGCAATTTTAAATCCTCATCATTAACTCCTGCAATAACTAAAGGTACATCTTTATCCATTCTGAAAGCGCTTGAATTATCAATGATTACACCGCCACGCTTAACAATTTCCGGTGCAAACATTTTACTTGTAGAACCGCCAGCAGATGCTAAAACTACATTTACACCTTCGAAACTATCTGGTGTAGCTTCTTCAACAATGTATTCCTTACCGTCAAACATAATCTTTGAACCGGCAGATTTTTTACTTGATAAAAATTTAATTGTATTATACTGAACTTCTAGTTCTTTTAAAATTTCTAAAATATGTCTCCCTACAACGCCTGTTGCACCTAAAACAGCTAAATTAGCTTTTCCTGTCATAATTTTATCTCCTGTTATAAAATATTTTCTAATCCCCAAACGAATTCATTATGTCCAGCAATGTATTCAACTGCCATTTTAACCCCCGACATATAACATGTTCTATTTGATGAATCGTGTCTAATAGTTAAAATCTGCCCATCACTTCCAAATAAAACTTCTTGTGATGCCATATAACCAGGCATACGAACAGAATGAATATGAATATTTGAATAAGAGTCTCCACCTCTTGAACCTTTTATCAATTCTTTTTCAAGACAATTACCATTTGTAAAAGACTCTTTAGATTCGCTCATCATTTTTGCAGTTTTAACTGCAGTACCAGAAGGCGCATCTTTCTTTTGATTATGATGAAGTTCAATAATTTCTGCATTATCAAAATATTTTGCAGCTTTTTTAGCAAATTCCATCATCAAAACTGCACCTGTAGAAAAATTTGGTGCGATAAAACAACCTGTGTCTTTTTCAGAAGTTAGTTTTTTTAAATTTTCAATCTGTTCATCTGACAAACCCGTTGTACCAATTACCGGTCTAACTCCGTTATTCAAGCAGTCCATAGCATTTTTATATACAGAGTCTGGATTTGTAAAATCAACTAGGACATCTATTTCACTATTTTTACAAGCTTCTTCGATAGAAGTGTAATCCGCATCGTTTATATCAATTGTGGCAATAAGTTGAAGATTTGGCGATTCTTTTACCATTTTTACAACTTCTTTACCCATTTTTCCGTTTGCACCGCAAACTGCAACTTTAACCATATTTATATTCCTCTTTTTTATTATCTTATCTAAAAACATAACTTTGTTACAAATATGTATTAAAACTTTACATGTAATATTAATCAATTTTCTAATACAAAAGAAAATTTTTTATTATATAATAAGATAAAAAAAAGAAAGGACTATCACATGAAAAATTTAAAAATATTAGGTATCGTAGCATTTGCGTTTGTATTAGGTTTAGGCGTAAATAACTTTGCAATGTCTCAATCACCAGCTTCATACAAAGTCGCAGTTGTAGATGTTCCAAAATTAGTTGAATCATCAAACCAAGTTAAAGCATTGAAAAAAGAACAACTTAAAAATATTGAAGATATGAAAAAATTCGTTGAAAATGCAAAAGCTGACGTTGATAAACAATCAACAGATGAAAACAAAGCAAAATTAGCTAACAAATATCAACAATCATTAGTTCAAAAAAGAAAAGCAAACGCTGAAAGCTATTCTAAAAAATTAGCAGAAATCGATAAAAAAATCTCAAATATTATTACTAAACAAGCACAATCTTCTGGTTATGATTTAGTACTTGCAAAAGGCATAGTATTATACGGCGGAGAAGATATAACAGCAGAAATTGCTAAAGAAGTAAATAAAAAATAACAAATAATGAATATTTTAAGAGGGCTTAATCTTTCAGATTAAGCCCTCTCTATAAAAAATTATGAGAGAAGAAGAAAAACAAGAATTATTAAATTTGATAAAAAATCGTCCACAAGAACTCTGCAAAATGTGTGGAGATTGTTGTCGTGTCGTAACGACAAAATTTACCTATAAAGAACTCCTTAAAAAGAAAGCACAAGGCGACGACTCAGCAACAGATTTTTTAAGTATTTTTGTACCTTTTGATACAATCGAAGATGCCAAAAAAGAATCCTCAGAAATCGTAGAAAACATTCTTTCAAGAACTTCTCAAAAACTTAAAGATATAACCTTCTACAAGTGCAAATACCTAAGAGAGGACAACAAATGCGGAGATTACGAACACAGACCTCTTCTTTGCAGACTAAACCCATTTTCTGCGTGGTCAATAGTTCCACCACATTGCGGATTTCAAGGTTGGCTAGAAGAACAAAAAACTCATAAAATTCAAGAAATTAAACATCAAAAAGATAATTTACGAGAATTAAATGAGCTTTTGAAATTAGCCAAAAATCAAGACCAAATTAACGAAATTAATAAAAGAATTGGTAAAATAAATGACATTTTAAAATTTTACGAAAAATATGGTTCTGAAAATTGGTAATTTATAAATGTCTTTGAATAGCTTCTTCAAGTTGAGGTTTTGTATGCAAACCAGACATTCTCTCAACAGGTTGACCATTTTTGAAAACAATTAATGTCGGAATAGAAATAATATCGAACATCTTTGAAAGAATAGATTCTTCTTCAACGTTAACTTTTCCAACAAAAGCTTTTTTAGAAATTTCATCAGCTAAGGCATCAACAATCGGAACTTGTTGTCTACACGGTCCACACCAAGGGGCCCAAAAATCAACCAATGAAATACCTTTACCCTTAGTAATCATTTCATCAAAGGTTTTTCTATTTAAGTTTACTGCCATAAAATATCTCCTTTTACGTGAATATAAAAGAAGATTAAAACTCAAACAATTAGTAAGGTTTCTAGACTACTCAGGCATAAACCAATCTATCAATGGTTTAACTTCACCAAACTCAAAATCAAAGTTATGTGTTATTTCTTTTCTAAGCAAGGTTTTTAAACTCAAATTATAAGCAATTGGCTCTTGTTCAATACCTAAATCTTTCATCTTTTCATCGGAAAGAGTTCCAGTTTCAGGGTCATAAATATTACTGTAGTTTAATCCATAATGAACACAATATGGAATTTTATTTCCATTATGAGAACCCTCTTTTTCTTCAACAAAAAACAACAACCCATGTGTACGACAAATTATTGCCCTAAAATCATAAACACTACATTTTCCATCAATCAAAAATGGACATTCATACATAAAAGTAGGATTATCTTTTGTTTCTCTGTAGTGTTGTTTAAAAAATTCATATTTTGCTTTTAATTTTTCAAAATTATCTCTAACCCTTTGTTGAATATTAAACGGCAATAATTTATAACCCAACATTAGGTATGATAATTCAATTTCAGTCATTGGATATTGACCATTTTCGCAACAATAAGAACAACCAGCCTTACAGCAAATATAAGGTTTTTGTTGTTCAAAATATTTATCTAGCATGCGAGTATGAATTAGTGTAAGATACGCTTTATATGCTGATAAAGTACTGTCTGTTATTGGGTTGCTCATAATATCATTATAATATAAAAAACTCCCCTTAGACAAAGAGGAGTTTTATTTACAAGTCTTTATTAATTATTTAATCTTTGCTAAAACAGCTTCTCTGGAAATAGTTTTGCCATTACACTTATATGTAATTTTATCGCCAGAGATTTTTGCGGTTACATCTTCTGGTAAAGTTTTTCCGCCTAAATCAGCTTGAACTTTGGCATCAAATTCTGTTTTAGTAATATATTTATTTTTACCAAAAGTTTTTACTGGAATAACTTCTTCGCCCAGAGTTTTCTTACCAGTTTTAGTATCAGTAACAACTAATTTTCTAACTTTATTGCCGTTATCATCATGATAAACACCGATTTGAGTACCTTTTTGACCATTTACAGTACGTTCCCTAATACGAGTTTCTGGAGGAAAATCACCAGCAATATATTTATTGTTACCAAAAGTCTTTGTTGCAGCCAAAGTATCACCTGCAGTACCGTCAGCATTTAATTCACGACGAACTTTTTGACCTTTTTCATTTTTAGTAACAAGAATATCCTTCTTTTCATTGTCAACTGAACGTTTTATAACTTTACCTTCAGACTTTGGTTTTTCTTCTGCCTTTGGTTTATTTTCAGCTTTTGGTTTTTCTTCTGTTTTAGGCGCTTCTTTTTTACCAAGCATACCAGAAATCTTTGACCAAGATTCATCACTCAGTGAAACTGTACCTTCTTTTGCTATAAAATTACTTTTCCAATTTTCTTTTTTATCAATAGTTGAAACATCATTACCACCAGAGAAAATACTTGTATCATTAGAATTTTTCTCTTTACGAGCAGTTTGTTCTTCATCAACAGCTTTCATAACATCTTGCCAAACCGTTATGTCAATCTTTTTGCATTCCGCTTTTGATAAACCTAGTTTAGAAGCAATTGCTTGCGACAACCCCTGATTTTTCTTAATTTCAATATCCATATATAATATTCTCCTAAAATTACATAGTCAGACATAAACTATAAAACAATTAAATAGAAAAAATTGCCAAATTAAGTAAGAGATTTACCGATTTCTCTTTCATTGTCAAATTTTCCTGTACGGACACCCATCAAGTCAAATTGAGTACCACCGCCTTTTCTGCCATACAAAGGATTACACTCACCTGTGCATAACTTTGTACCGGTTTCAAGTGTACAATCACATACATATTTTGGAACTTGTGGTAATGCAAATTTATCAGCAATTTCTTCCGGCGATAAACCTTTGATATCCTCATACTTCATAACCCAGCCACCAGCTTTGAAAGAATTTTTATTATCATAAGTTCTTACAAATTTTGCTTTATCTGTAAGTTCAATAATCTGAGCTTTTTCATTTGGTTTATAAGGTGCATCAGTATAACCACGTGAAGCCCAAGTTGCATTGACCTCTTTTGTTGGTAACTCACCAATTACCTTATATTTACCTTTAATATTATATTCTTTGCCATTTTGAATGACAATGGCTGATTTTTTTAGCTTTAATGATGCTAAAGCCATATTTCTAATCGCTGTATTTCCATCTTTTGAAACTACAGCTTTATTGCTATCATCAGTTTTGTCAGTTTTTACAGGATTTGAAACATACTTCGTAGCATTTTTTGATAGAGGACTACAAGTACCTATCTGATTAAACGAATTTAAATTAAAACATTCTACTACCATAATCATATAAAAACGAAGATTAAAAATTAATTAATCAAAAAGCATGTATTTGTTACATTATAGCCAAATTTGTAACAAATGTTTTGATATGTAAAAATACTAGGAAATTGCTAAAAACGAAGGCGTGTTTGTGCTAAGGTTAAAAGAGTATGAAAGAGACTATCACAACCCTATTAAAAAATTTGATAAAAAGAAAAAACTCTACTGAAATTATTGAAACAGCAGCAAATTCTGAAATCAAAAAAACATTAGGACTTTTTGATTTAGTTATGCTTGGTGTTGGTGCAATCTTTGGTGCAGGTCTATTCACAATAATCGGTGTTGCAACTGCCGGTTCTGGAACAACACTAGGTGCAGGTTCTGCGGTTACAATTTCTATGATAATTGCAGTTGTAGCTTGCGTATTCTCAGCATTATGTTATTGCGAACTTGCTTGTATCATGCCGGTTGCAGGTAGTGCTTATATTTATACCTACGCAACGCTAGGTGAATTTGTTGCGTGGATTGTAGGTTGGTTATTAATCCTTGAATATATTATTGGTGGTATTGCTGGCGCTATTGCGTGGAATGGATATTTATTTCAATTTTTAAGAGGATTTGATAAATATTTGCCAGATTGGCTTATCAATCCGCCTGTATGGCTTGTAACTGATTATCACACGCTTATGAAACAAAGTGCTGACGTTATTAACAGTGTACCTCACGTATTCGGAATGCCATTTTCAATAAACTTACCGGCAATTGTTTTTGTTATTCTTTTAACTCTATGTATCACAAGAGGAACAAAAGAATCTACAATCGTTACAACAATTATGGTTGGAGTTAAAATCCTAATTGCATTATTATTTATCTTTACTGGTCTTTTCTATGTAAAACCAGAAAATTGGGTACCATTTGCACCAAATGGTTTTAGCGGAATTTGTATCGGCGCATTTATAATCTTCTTCGCATACATCGGTTTTGATGCAGTAGCAACCGTTTCAGAAGAATGTAAAAAGCCTAGAAGAGATATTCCTATCGCAATTATTTTATCATTAGTAATTTGTACTATCGTATATATGGCAGTAGCCCTAGTTTTAACAGGCATAATGCCACTTAATCAAATAAACTTAGAAGCTCCAATGGCTTATGCTCTAAACTACATTGGACAATCTAAAATCGCAGGTTTAGTTTCATTAGGAGCGTTAGCTGCTATGACATCTGTAAACCTTGTTATGACAATTGCAGGTTCAAGAATACTTTATGCAATGAGCAGAGACTTCTATTTACCAAGTTCATTAAGAGTGCTTAGCAAAAAAACTAACAGCCCAAACAGAATTATTTGGATTATTGGATTAATTATGATAGTAGGAGTCTTAACTACAGACCTTACAATCTCTGCCGAATTATGCAACTTAGGTACCTTTTTCTCATTAATCATTGTTTGTGTAGCAATCCCTATTTTGAGAAAAACAGAACCTAATGTTCATCGGTCATTTAAGGTTCCATTCTCTCCATTTGTTCCATTGATTGGAATAGTAATTTGTGCAGGATTGTGCTACTCTTCATTTAAATCTGGTAGCGCATCAACACCAATATTTATTGGTTATATGCTAGTAGGTATTCTATTCTACTTCTGTTACAGTTACAAAAAAATTCGTAGAAACGAAACAGATAAAATCGACAAAGAGTAATTATGACAAACTTTTTTAATGGTATTAAAAATTTAATTAATAAGAATAAAAAAGAAGTATCACTGAAAGATGCTTTTGAAACTATGAGTAAAGAGATAGAAAAAGCTACGAATAGTTACGACAAAAACTTTTTTCCAGAAGAAGAAGTTCTTTCGCCTGAAGAAATACACTACTCAGTATTAAATCTTCCTGCTGGTTCAAATTTTGAAAACATTCAAAAAAAGTATACAGAGTTAAAATCTAAATATAATCCGGAAGAGAACCAAGAAGAACTTTCAAGGTTAGAATACGCATACAAATATTTTAAACAAAAATTCGACATAAACTAAAAAAATAACCGACTTTTTAAAGGTCGGTCATTTTTTATTTAAGTTATTGTCTAATTTCTTTTTGGTAATTCAAATTTTGGAAGTTCCAACTTGAATGGTTTTGATGCTTGAGACAAATCCTTTTTAGCATTTGATTGATATAACTCATTCAACTTAGCCATTGTTCTTGGGAAATATTGTTGCAAATACTGAGTTCTCAACGACAATAATTCGTGTGTCATTGGTGTATTATGAATTGCATTACCTTCTGCAACAGTCTCTTTTACACCGCCAGAAGGTCCACCGTAGTGAGTTAACGCATTTGTGAAGTAATCAACGTGTTCTCTTTGAGCCTCTGGAAATGCTTCTGTAAATGCTGATTTTTCGCTATTATAAATATCTAATAAATCTTTATTTTGAGAAATCAAATTATCAATAGTCTTATAAATAGTTATATTGTTTGTGGCATCAACATTTTTAAAGTCTTTAGCATGACCAAGCTCGTGAAGAACAACAAACAAATTCTCACCAGAGTGAAGTGATTTATCAACCCCGTTAAAATATGATTCTAATTCATTTGTCATACCTTCAAAGTTTTTAACTGTTTCGCTCATTTCTAACAATTCATCACCTGAAAGATGCTTAAGTGTTTTAATAAGTTTTTCGCTATCACCTTTAACTTCTCCTAAATCAAATGTAGCCGTACGTTTTTCATCTTTGTCATCAACTACAGTTAATTTATTATCTGCAATTTTCATTGTATAACTTTTATCGTTAAATGTTGATTTAAACTCATTATCAGATACAACAGTAAATGTCTTTTTATTATCCATCAAGACTTTACCCTCTTTGTCTGTAATCTTGTAACGCAAATATCTATCACCCTTAGGGTCATCTTTATATTTGTATTGTGTTCTAGTACCGTCTAAAGATTCCATATCTTTTTGAACTTTAACTTTACCATTTTTCTTTTGTTTTGCAGAGCTTACTTCCTTCAAACCGTCTTCTGTTAGAATATCAACGGTTCTAACACCTTCAACATTAGAAGGACGAGTATATTCTCTTGAAATCATAGTCCCATCATCTTTAATCTTTGAACGAATTTCATAAGTTACATAAGGCATTTTTGAATCTTTATCAAATTCGTATCTTGTTTTTGAAATAGTATTATTTTTAAGGTCATAAGCTTCTTGCATACGATACTTATCACCTTCTTTAGTTTGAAATTCTTCTGTTTTTTCAATTGAACGAACATCTAAATTTTCATCTAAAATTTCTGTAGTCAAATTAAAAGTTAGACCTAAAGCATTTAGGTTAAAACTTTTTGTATCGTATTTATCACGACCTAATACAACTGCGAAAGTATTTTTATCACCACCAATATATTCCGTAATATCGTCAACTTTTTGTTTAACTTTTGCGCATTGGTCTTTGTCAAAGATTTGAACAACTTGAGCAATATTTTGAGCAAGCATTTTTGTTGAAGTGAATTGTTTTGCTTTTTCTAACTGTTCTGGAGTCAAAGCTTTCAATGCTGCGACATCTTTGGGATTACCGGCATATTTTTCAAATTCTTTTGGCAATGGTGTATCCTTTGAAACATCTGTTGGCTTGTTTTCAAGTTGTTTATTGTCTTGTATTAAATTAGTCTTTGTAAACAATGAATTATTTTCATCAGCTACTAAACTAACCTTTGCACCAACATCACCCGTACTAAAAACATCAATCGTAGAGCCATCATCTTGAGAAGCTTGTGTTGACTGTTGTTGTTGCATTTGTTTTAATCTTTGAGAAATATTCCCAATATCATTTGTTGACATGCTTTTCCACCTTCTTATACTAATTGATAACTATTAAAGTATCCTAAAAGAAAAAATTGCCATTTTTATTAAAAATTATTAACATTTATCAGATTTACATTTACAAGCGAATTTTAGAGCTAAGAAATAATATAATACTGCTAAGAATACTATTACGCAGAAATCTCCAAATATTTGATAGAAAGTTGCCCCCATTTGATTTAATTTTATAATTCCGTCAACACCTTTTGTTGCAGGAATAAAGAACGAAATTACGTTTAAATACATCGGAATTGCTTCTTTTGGCCAAATAAAACCGGGAAGGAAAATTAAGATTAAAGAAGATACAACGAAAATTAATAATGAAGATTCTCTTGTTGTGTACAAAACAGACAAGAAATGTGCAAAAAATACTGTTGCATAATAGAACGGTACCAAGAATATAAACAGTGGTAATAAATTATACGACATCGGATAATTTACGATTGCCGGATACAACAGGTAGTAAAATAGTGAATAAAACATATACAATAAAACATAGGCAGTCGAACGAGCAAACAATACAAATCCTCGATTTTGTTTATGATAACAAAAATCTCTATGTTTTTCTTTCATAGTACCAAGCAAAAGTCCTAACCCTACAACAATTGTTTGATGAAGAATTAAAATCAAAATCACAGGATAAATATACGTAGCATACCCACCGGCAGGATTATAAAGTGGTGTTGAAACGAATTCAAATGGTTGTTTTAAATTCATTGCCATTTGTTTTGGAACACCTTGTTTCATAAGGCTATTAACTTCAATAGCACCACCCAAAGACACCGCCGTTTGAGTTGTACCAGTTGCAACAGCTTTATAAATAATCAAATAACTTGAATCCGCATACATTGAAACGTGAGTTTGATTACCATTTTTTATATCTTTTTCGAAATCTTTTGGAATTACAACATATCCTTTCAATTTATTTGAATAAAAAAGATGTTGTGCCTCGTTTTTATCAATAGTTTTTCTAACGACTTCAACGTTGTCATTCGCATCAAGGCGTTGAGTAAATTCTCTTGATAATTCTGTATTATCCATATCAACAACTGCAACAGGAACTTCTTGAAGCACCTCGTGAGAATATGGAATAGAATAAAAAATTGAATACGCAATAACACCAATTACCATAATAAGAACAGAACCACCATCATGGAAAAACCGACGATATTCAGATTTCATTATTTTCCAGAATTTTTTCATCATTTTTGATACCAAGTACTTTCATCATTTGCCAACTTTTTCAATCGTGGTAAAGTCAAAAAACATAAACCAACAATACAAAGTAGCGCAAATATATTTTGTAAATCATAAACAACAGGTAAATCTCGCATTGTTTGATTTAATAAAATTTTAATATAATGACTTAATGGTAAGGAAGCGCTATAAATCTTTGCAAACAAAGGCATCGCCATAACAGGATAAGTAACCCCTGCAAACGCAAAACCCATTGCTGAATAAAATGCTGCGTTACTTAAACAATATCTAAAATTACCATTTATAGACATAAACAATGCGCCCAAACATAATACCGTAAAGATAAATAACAATGTTGAAACAACTACCATAAAGAAATTTCCGCTAAATGGTGAATTAAACAGTACAAAGTACATAAAATAAATTATTGCAAAATCACAAGAAAAAACTAAAAAATATGGAGTAATTTTACCAAGTGTTGCAACGATTATAGAACCATTTGCAGATTTAAGCCACTTTTTAGTTGTACCTTTCTTAAATTCAATACCAAACGCCCACATTGCAACCATAAGAATTAAAATTTGCAAAATATGTCCAAATGCAATTAATGATAAAAAGTATTGATAATTCAAATAAGGATTAGAGCGAACATGGTCATCAACTGCAATCAAGTTTGCTTTTTTAACAGCAACCTGCATTGGTAAACCCTTTTTTGCTCTTGTTTTTGCATCAATACCGACAATCATTGTTTGTACAACAGTGGTAATATCCTTTGATATGATACCTCCAATCAAAATCATCTGATTGTTATAATACATAACCAATTTAGGGTTTTTCATTCTATAAATATCAGATTGAAAATCTTTAGGAATGGCAATCATTGCATAAATCTTACCTCTTGTAAAAAGGTCTTTTCCTTGCTCAAAATCAGTAATTCTGTATTCAATATTACATGAAGGAAGAGCTTGAATATTACGTTCAAGAAGTCTTGATAATTCCGAATTATCCTGATTTAAAATCGCAATAGGAAGATTTCTAGGTGAACCCTCTTTAAATATAGAAGTTGTAATTAAGCAAAGAGCAATCGGCAAAACAACCATTAAAACAATTATTAATGGTTGATGAATAAATTGATTAACTTCTCTTTTTACAACTGCTTTATAAGACATTTTATTTAATCTTTTCCCAATCAGTAATTGCGCTCATACCAGCTCTCAAGTCAGAAATTGGTTCAACAGGAACAGCTCTGACTTCGAAGGTTTTCATATCAAAATCACCTTTAGCTTTTGTCGCTCTCCAAGTTGCAAAATTACCTAAAACAGAAATGTAATTAACTTTAACTTTAATTTTTTGGTTGTCTAAAGCAGGAATTTTAACAAAGAATTCTTTATCCATTTTTATTTTTGATAATAAGTCCTCTCTCATATTGAAAGTTACCCAAGAATCAGTATTATCAGCAACGGTAATGATTGGATAACCAGCCCCGACAAGTTCGCCCTCATCAACGGTAAGTTCAGTAATTTCACCATCAATAGGTGAAACAATTGAGTTTTCTTTTAAATATGATGAAACTTCACTAATCGCACCTTTTGCACGTTGAACATTTGCACTAGCTGAAAGTTTATCTTCATATCTAGCTGAAGCTGTCATATTATAAGCATCTTGTGCTGATTTGTATTGTGCATAAGCTTCATCAAGTTTTTGAGTAGGAACAACACCTTCTTTGTGAAGTCTGTTTATTCTATCATAAGTCTTTTTAGCAAGGTTTAATTGATTTAGAGCCATTTGTCTTTGTTCAACTCTCGCACCATTTGAAGCTTTTTCTTGTTGTGCCATTGCAAGTGCTAAAGTTGCAGCTGTTTGGTCAGCCTTTGCTTGAATTTCAGGAGTATCTAAAATTAACAGAACATCACCTTTTTTAACTTTGTCTCCTTTTTTAATATTAATCTTTTGAACACGACCAGTAACTTTTGACGATAAATCAACCGATTTAACCTCAACTTCACCTTGTAAAATCAATGTATTTGTTTTTTTGTAGATATAAATACCCATAAAACAAATACCAATAATTAATATTAATACCGCTAAAACTCTTTTCTTATTCATAATTTCACCTAAAATTTTTCACCTTTTGAGTTAATAATGTAGTTTAAAAATTCTTTTGTATTACCGTTTGTCTTTAATAATTCACATAAAGTCAAATCGTAATTGTAAAGAGATTGAAGTCTTTCAATCTTAACCTTTGATAGGGCAAGTTCAGCATCAGTAACATCAAGCGAAGTTCTAAAACCTTCTTTAAACCCTAAACTTGCAGTACGCAAAGATTCTTCCGCATTTGCCATTGAAGCGTTTGATGATTCATACATTTCTTTATTCTTCATCAATTCTTGATATTGTTTTGTAACCAAAGATTCAATATTATATTGCGCATCAGCAATTTCGTAGTCAACACTGTGTCTATCAGCATCAGCAGCTCGAACATTGTTATAACGGCTCAAACCATCAAATAACAAGAAATTAACAGAACCACCTATACCAGCTCTTGGAAAAGACTGTGATAAATCACTTGCTCCAACAATATCATAAGCAAATACACTTACGTTTGGAGAATAATTTGCTACTTCACTTCTAAATTTCGCATTCAAAGCTTTTTTCTTTGCCTTTAATTGTTTAAGTTGAGGATTGTTTTCTAAAGCATTTTTCTTCATTTCTGTAACATCAATTGTACTGTCATTATAAGCAAATAATAATGAATCTGGATAAATCAAAACATCTTTCAAATCAGCATCTTTAGATTTAATAAGAGTTTTCAAACCTTCTTCAATAACATTTGCATCTCTCAATGAAGCTTTATATTGTCTTTGAGCATCAGCATAAGCAACTTCTGCATGCAATCTTTCAGATTTAGAAATCATACCTTCACGTTCAAGAGCTTTTGCATCATCAAGATGTTTTTTAATACCTTCCATAACTTGAGCACGAACAGAAACCACATCACGAGCAAGTCTTAAACCATAATATCTTTTTACAAGCTCAACAGTTAAATTGTCTTGAACTTCAACATATTTTGAATTAGAAGCCTCTAATTTAGCTCTTGCTGCCGAGTTTAATGCAATAATTTTACCTCCAGTAAAGATGTTCCAAACAACCGCACCACCTACTGTGAATAAGTTTTGCTCCTGAACTGGTGTTGTTAAATTTGAACTATAATGTAGCGCAGGAATAGAAACAGGAGTTGTAACCGCAATAGGGTCAGAAAAGTGCATATATGTAGCATTAACTACAACCTTTGGTAAATATTGACCAATTGCCGCATTTCTCTCATATTTTGATTTTTTAATTTGTTCTTCAAAAGCTTTCAATGAATTGTTATTTTCTAACATTAATTGATAAGCTTGTTCAAAAGTTAGACCAACTTTTTGAATAGATGCCTCTTTAGTTTCTGCAAAAGCAGGAAGAGTCATACAAACTAATAAAAATATTATTGGTAAAATCTTTTTCATACACCAACCTCTAACATTGCTAAAAATCTTTTAACAATTTCATTCTTCTTCGCCATTAAATCATCGTTTTCAGATGAACATTCGATATAACAATTTATCATTGAGTCAAAAATATTAGCCAAAAGATAAGCTGTATCTTCTGACATCTTTTTAATTTCCCTTATAATAGAAGCACTATACGCATAAACGCAAGCCATAGGGTGTTCTTTTCTACGAGAAATACCTCGCAAGAATAATTGGTTATTCTCCATATATGCTTTAATCGTGGTTTTGTTTCTTTCAAAATATTTAATTTTGTATTCAGCCATTTTTTCTAATTTCTCAACAGGGCTAGAAACTTCATCACAAGTAAACTTCATTTCGTCATAAGCATTTTGAATAACAGAAGAAAGCCATGCAAGAAAAAGACCTTCTTTATTTTTAAAATATCCGTAAATCGTACCAACCCCAATACCTAACTCTTTAGATATTTTGTCAATTTGAGTCTTTTCATATCCAGAGATTTTGAAGTACTTATTAGCTGTATCAATAATCAGCTTTTTCTTTAATTCGTCTACTTGATCAATTAATTTTGCCATATCAGAATGATATTCTGAAAGAGAATTACATTCAAGATTAAAAATTTAATTCTTAACAATAAGTAATAATATAGTGAATAGAAATTGGTGAATTGTGAATAGACAAAAGTAATAGAGTACCTACTCACTACTCACTACTCACTACTCACTACTCACTACTCACTACTCACTACTCACTACTCACTACTCATCATCGTCTACTTTTATTCTTGGTATTCTTGGCAAGCTCAAATGGTAGAACGTTGCCAACAAATTATAACAAAAATATTATTTTCTCAAAGATTTAAGTCTTTTTAAGAGGTTAAGTTTATATCCTGAGAATAAAACAATTGATGCACCTATCCAAGCGGCGGGAGATGCAAAACAAATACCTAAAAAGCCCCAAAAATGCCCTAAAATAAGAGCACAAGCTCCTCTCAAAACAAGTTCAGCTACACCTGACATTAATGGACCAACAACTTGTCCCATACCTTGAAGAATATTTCTAAATATCAATAATATAGCTAAGAAAATCATAAATATCATAATTACATGTAAATACATTGAACCTAAATAGATAATTTCATTATTAGCTTCACTCATAAATATTGAAACAAATTGTTTAGAGAAGAACGACAACAATATAAAACTTACAACACAAATTGTAATACCAATCGTCACAGCACATTTTGTACCTTGCTTAATTCTACTAACTTTACCAGCACCATAATTCTGAGCGGTATATGTTGCCATAGTCGCACCTAAAGCTACAAGAGATTGTGAAAAGATTTGTTCAACTCTCATGGCAGAGGTGTAACTAGCAACAGCTATTGAGCCTAATCCATTCAAAACAAATTGAAGAACAATAATACCAATAGTCAAAACTGACATTTGAAACCCCATAGGAATACCTATTCTCAAATGTTCTAGTATAAATTTCTTTTCAAAAACCCAGTCTTCCTTTTTCAAATGTAAGATAGGATATTTCCAAAACATAAAAGACATACACAAAACAGTAGCAACCAATTGTGCAGTTACAGTTGCCCAACCAGCACCTGCTATACCCATATTAAACTTAGTAACAAACAAAAACGCTAAAATTATGTTTAAAACAGAAGAAAACATCAAAAAATATAATGGGGTTTTACTATCTCCAAGCGCTCTAATGACGTTTGAAGACAAGTTATAAAATACAGTAGCAAATATACCCAAAAACATTATAAATAAATATGTATTTGCCATATCAATAATATCGTAAGGTGTTCTTAATAATTTCAAAAGTTGATAAGAAAAAGGTGCAGACAACAAAGTCATAACTATCATTAACACACCTGAAAGCATAAATGAAGTAGTAAAAGACATTCTTACCATTTTATAATCCCTAGCTCCAAATCTTTGAGCTAAAACAACTGCGAAACCTTGAGTTGAAGCAAAAATAAAACTTATCACAAAGAATATAAGTGATGCCGTACAACCAACAGCAGCAAGAGCTTGTACACCTAAATATCTACCCACAATAATAGCATCTGCCAAATTATACATTTGTTGAAAAATGTTACCAATAAATATTGGAAACATAAAAGCTAAGATAAGATTTAAAGGTTTGCCATGTGTTAATTCTTTTACTGCCATTTTTATCCCTCGACAAAATATTAGCACAAATAAATAATAGTCAACTATATAGAAGAAAAAGACGATATTTTTATATCGTCTTTTCATACATAAGGTTATTTAACTTCGGCTAACCATTTATCAATTTCAAACATATCACCATCAACACGAGCTTGAATTTCTTCTGCTATATGTTTTGTGTTTCCTGACCAAGAAAAATATGTAATTAAAATTCTTTTTTCCATATTTTTCTCCTTATAAATTAGATTTAATATCTTCCACAATAAGTTCAGGTGTTAGATGATAACGTTTATTTAATTCTTCCATTGAAACTCTGTCTGTAAATTCTTTTTTCGCTCCAAAGTTAAGAACTTTCATATCAGAATTACCATAATATCTAGCAACTTTTTCACCATATCCGCCGTCAAGAACGCCGTCTTCAAGTGTAATAACTAATGAGTGGTCTTTTTTAAGATTATCTAACGCTTTTTCATCAAGACCTGTCAAATAAACAGGATTTATTAATGTTGCATTGATATTTAATTCATCTTTCAATTTTGCTTGAACTTCTTCACCTAATTGATAGAAGTTTCCAACACCGATGATTGCAACTTTTTCACCTTTGTTAGCCACTTTGAATTTATTCAATCTTGAATAATCAGTTTTATCAGCTACTCCAGTAGAAACAGGTGTTGTCATAGGAACTCTGATTGCAACTGGATATTTTGTTTGTTCAACAGACCAATCAAGCATTGCTAAATATTCTTCTTTATTAGTTGGAGCCAAATAAACAATATTTGGAATATTGCTAATCAAGGGAATATCAAATACTTGCAAGTGAGTTACATCTGCAGGAGAAATTCCACCCCAGAATACAAGAATTGTAGCAGGTGCGTTATTGATAGCCAAATCTTGAGATAATTGGTCATAACTTCTTTGGATAAATGAACTCAAAACTTCAAATACTGGTTTTGCACCGTTTGCAGCCAAGCCTGAAATATAACCAACTGCATGTTGTTCTGCAATTTGAACGTCTGTATAATTTTTGCCTAATTTATCTCTTACATCTTTTGTTAAACCAGTTGCACCAGGCGTTGCAGCTGATACAACCATTAATGATTTGTCTTTTTGAACTTTATCTACTAAATAATCATTTGTAAGACTTGTAAATGTTTCAACTTTTGGTTGAGGTTTACCGTAATTTTCTATGAATTGAGGAACTGTCCAGTGATAAGTTTCTTTATCCGCAACAGCTGGTTCATAACCTTTACCTTTTAATGTGTGAATATGAACAACCGTAGGTTTATCAGTATCTTTAACTTTTTCAAATAATGCAATTAATTTTTCAACATTATTACCTTCTTCTAGGTAATAATAATCAAAACCCATTGATTTGAAGATATTATCTTTTGCTTCGCCATTTGAGTCTCTTAAAGCCTTTAAGCTGTTATAAATACCACCTTCAACAGGTGCAATAGACATAACGTTATCGTTTACAATGATAATCATATTCGAATTTAAAACAGCAGCATTACTCAAACCTTCAAAGGCTTCACCACCTGATAATGAGCCATCACCAATTAAAGCAACAACGTTATATTTTTCACCTTTTAAATCTCTTGCTTTTGCCATACCGGTTGAAAGACTAAGAGATGTAGAAGTATGACCTAACATAAAGTTATCGTGTTCACTTTCGTTTGGATTAGAATACCCAGAAATTTCCGGGTGCTTCAATGGATTTACAAAAGCATCTTTTCTTCCTGTTAAAATTTTGTGTGGATAAATTTGGTGCGATACGTCAAATACAAATTTGTCTTTTGGAGAATTAAAAACATAGTGCATTGCGATAGTTGCTTCTACAATACCTAAGTCTGGACCTAAATGCCCACCAATAATATTAACCTTGTTAATAATAGCTTTTCTAATATCACCAGATAAAACTTCCATTTCATCAATAGAAAGATTTTTCACATCTTTTGGTGAATTAACTTTTTTAAATACATCTGAATAAGTTTGTTCTTGTGCATTTGCCATACTTGTAACTCCTATAATTAATATTGATAATATTGAAATTAAAATTTTATTTTTCATACCTGTTCCTTAATAATTCAAATTTATATTAAAAATTTTACAACTTGAGAGTAGCTATCAGTCAACCCTTAACTTTACATTTGTTAAAATTTATTTATAAATTCGCATTAATATTCGTAAAAATTTCTTACCTACACACTACTTACACAATCTGCAAGTTAACTCAATATTAAAAATTGCCTAAAAAAATTTAAATATTTCTACAAAAAGAAATAAAATAAATGTTTAATATTTATTCATATAAGAAAAATTTGTTGTGCCATGCCTATATTAACATGATAAAATTATGAAATCACAAAGGAAGATTTTAAAGTTTTGTGATTTCATGCGGAATTATATTGAAAGGAGATTTACATGAAAAAATTATTTAGCACAATTGCTGTATTAGGCTTATTAGCATGTCCAGCATTAGCATCAGAACCATTTGGTTTCGTTTACCAAGATACAACTCACCAATTATTAGGTTCAGGTTCAGTTAACCCAGCTAAAGTAGGTACAGCTACTTGCACATCATACTTTGGTATAGTTGCATTAGGTAACTGCTCAGTAAAACAAGCTATGTCAAACGGTAGAATTTCAGCTTTATCACACGCTGACCAAGCTACAAAAAACATTCTTGGTTTCAAAAAAGTTACAACAAGAGCTTATGGTCAATAATCAATATAATTATTGAGACATAGACAAAAAGAGGCGTAGCCAACGGCTACGCCTCTTATATTATAATAAGTCAAATCCAAAAAGGCTTAAAAAGTTGCATATCTAAAAGATTTGCAATATCAAAAGTTATACTTTAACAAAATGTTTATTGTAGAAAATTAACATTTTGTGAGCTAGATTATTTTTTTTTGATAATGTTATAATTATTTATAAAATTATAAGATAACAAAAGGAAAGCGAATGAAAAAAGTTTTGTTTGTATGCTTAGGTAATATCTGCAGATCGCCAATGGCACAAATCGTTTTTGAAAATTTGGTACAAGAGCAAGGGCTAGAAAACGAATTTGAAGTAGATTCAGCCGGCACAGAAGGTTATAATGAAATGTGTCATGCAGGTATTCATTGTGGAACAAAAGAAGTTTTGCGTAAAAATGGTGTATATTTTAAAGAACACTATTCTCGTAAAATAAGAAAACACGATTATGAATATTATGATTATATTATCGCAATGGATTCAGAAAATATCAGTGATATAGAATATATTGTAGGAGATGACAAATCTAATAAAATTAAACGTCTTTTAGATTACACAAATAAACCTCGCAATATAAAAGACCCTTGGTATACAGGTAATTTTGACGAAACATATAATGATGTTATTGAAGGCTGTTCAGCTTTTTTAGAATATTTAAAAAGTGAGTTAAATTTATAGTTAACAAAAAAATTCCACCAAAGTGGAATTTTTCTTTTAAATAGCAAGGGAGAGACTCGCTTGAGTTGTAGGCGAGCTTCACGAGCCGTACAAATCAGGATATCGA
>CAKUXM010000018.1 GCA_934700335.1 uncultured Candidatus Melainabacteria bacterium
TCAAACTTCATTTCAACTTTTGGCTCAACTTGTTGTTTTACTTCAAGCTTAGAGTCAATTTTCATTTCTGGTTTTGAATTAATATTTTGTTTTTGTTCAACTTTTGGCTCAAACTTCATTTCAACTTTTGGCTCAACTTGTTGTTTTACTTCAAGCTCAGAGTCAATTTTCATTTCTGATTTTAAATTAATATTTTGTTTTTGTTCAACTTTTGGTTCAAACTTCATTTCAACTTTTGGCTCAACTTGTTGTTTTACTTCAAGCTTAGAGTCAATTTTCATTTCTGGTTTTGAGTTAATATTTTGTTTTTGCTCAAATTTTGGTTCAAGCTTAGTTTCAAATTTTGTATCAAGCTTTTGTTTTGGCTCGATTTTAGTTTCTAATTTCATTTCTGTTTTTGGTTCAAAAACTTGTTTATCAACCTTTGGTTCAAAAGTCTTTTCAAGATTTTTTTGAACCTTGTTATCAAAGTCTTTGTTTAAAATATTTTCAACCTCATGAGAAGGTTTTCTTTCTGCTTTATCCATTTTGTTCTCAAAATGTTTAGCAGGTTGAAGGTCAATATTATCTTGAACTTTATTATTCAAATCCATTTTTGGTTCAGTTACATTATTAACTTTATCTTCTAAATTCTGAACTGGTTTAACTTCAACTTTTTCTACCATATTTTCAACAAGTTTGATAGGTTGAATATCAGCTTTATCTTTATGTTTATTATTAAAATTATTTTCAACATTTTTAATTGGCAAAGTTTCAACTTTGTCTATCATATTATCAACGTGATTTTTCGGTTGAGTTTCAACCTTATTTTCCTTATCAATTTTGTTATCAAATTTATTTTCTATTTTATTTTCTGATTTTCTTAATTCTTTTGGAACAACTTCTTCCATTACAGGAATTTTACCAACCAAATCAACAACAACATCATCATTTAAAATCTTATCCAACATATTATTATTTTTGTTGTTTATTTCAGATTTCAAATCATGTTTTTTATCTATTGTATTAAAATCTTTAGAAATTTCTTTATCTTCAAAATTAGAAATATCTTTCATAGAATTCAAACTGTCAATTTGAGGTTTTAATTGTTCTTTAACCTCTTCCGGCTTGAAATCTTCAACACTTAATTGAACTTCCTCATGTTCTTGAAGTTTATTATTATCTTTAATTTCTGATTTTAATTCATTCTTATTATTTTTTGGTAATTCACTTATTGTTTGAATAGTTTGTTCTAAAGCTAAAAACTGATTATTACTTTTTTCAAAATATTCAAATTCTTCCATAGAAGCTTTTGGAGTAGTCGGTTTTGTCTCTTCTGGAACAACCTCTTCCATAATCATCTTTGGCATTGTTTCTTTTTTATCAACTTCATCTTTATCAGTAATTTTTGAATTATCTAACTTATTATTTTCAACTTGTTTTTTATCAGTTTCGTTTTTTGAAACGTAATTAATATTAGACTGACAGAAATCATTTATTTTTTCAGAAGCATCATCTTTTAAAGTTTCTGATTTATTTTCAACAGAATTTTTAGAAACTTCTTTTGTATCCAAAGTTCCTTTCATAGACTTTGCCATATCCAAATCCTTTAAACCGTCAACAAAAGTTGTATCACCTGTTTTTACAGGGGTTTGAATAGACATCTGATTTATGTTTGTTTCATTAACTGTTTGATTTTGCTTAATTTTCATTCTGCTCACTCTCAAGTTTTTTTAGTAATTCTTGTTCTTCGTCTGAAATTCTTTCTTGCGTTTGTTGGAAGTATCTTTGAACACCTAGTTCTGAATAATTTTTTAACTCCGCAGCTTTTTCTTCTTTTAAAAACTCGTCTCTGCTCTTTTCTTTATGTTTTTCAAGCACCTTTACTGCCTGTTCAAGCTCAACTAGTTTTGCAACTTCTTGTTTTAGTATCGCTTCTTTTTCTTGTCGTACAAGTTCCAATTGATCACCCTTGTCCCATAGGTGATGCAAATACTTGTCATATGCTTCCATCATTGTGTAATCACAATGTCGCATATTTTGTTTTGTACCCTCAATTTCTGCAAGATTTCTTCGGATATCCTCTTCCGCCTGATACAACGCCGATTGGGCTTTCTGTACCTCTAAAAGCTGTGCCTCCTTCTTTCTTATTCTGAAATCAAGAATTTTTTGTAGTCTGTAAACAAAAGGCATTCTCTCTATACTTTCATATACTCATTATGAAGTATGTTTTGTAATTGTTACACATCCATTTGTATGATTATTTTTTAATGATTTTTGAAAATAAGTCAAAACATGTAAAAAGACTAAACTTGATAAAAGTTTAGTCTTTTTTCTCTACTTTAAATTATTTTTGGCTTACTCAACGATTTTAATTCTGTTTTGGTTTTTGATTTCGATTTCTTTACCTTCATTTTGAAGTTTTTTAATGTATTCAGCAACCATATAATCTTTGTCTTCTTCAAATACAGCTTCTGCTTTATCCATTGATTTTAACATTTCGAAACCGTCTCTACCATTTGCATAATATGTATCCATTGCAACTTTGAAAGTTTTATCTTCGCTTGGATTGTTGATATCTAATTTTGTTACGTTACCGTCTTTACCTACAACTTCTGCTGATAACAATTCACCTTTTTTGTTGATTTCGTAGTTCATACCAGAAACTTGCAAGATACCAGGTTTTGTACCAGGAGAAACTAATGAATGAGCGCCAAATTTTAACGCATCAACAATAGTTTTTTCACTTAATGGAATTAATGCCATACCGTTTTTGAAAGGAACGATACTTGAGATTTCTCTTGTAGTGATTTCGCCTTGCTCAAATGTGTTTCTTAAGTTTGCTGAACCTAATAGTGTTATGTCTGCCCCTGTGAAATCTCTCATTGCATCTGCAACGAAATCAGCG
Organism: uncultured Candidatus Melainabacteria bacterium; assembly: GCA_934700335.1. GTDB lineage: Bacteria > Cyanobacteriota > Vampirovibrionia > Gastranaerophilales > Gastranaerophilaceae > UBA791. Next base: position 2,888 of record CAKUXM010000018.1, read on the forward strand.
TGTGGATTTTCGCTTGCAATTCTGTTTTCTGGTTCTGGACAAGAAGCTTTGATTGAACCAACAACTTCTGGTTTACCTAAACATTTTTCTGAGAAGAATTTCATAATTAAGTTTCTTCTGAAAGCTTTTGTTGGTGATACGTTGTTTTGAACTTTTGTGATTACACCATCAGCATCAAATTCTAAGTTTAAAACACCGATGTTATCAGCATCTTTGCCGGCTTGTGTAATAACTACTGGGTTACCATCTTTACCGTATAATAAGTTTTCACCTTCTTTAACACCTTTGATTAATTCATGTGAATGACCACCTAAAATTACGTCAATACCAGATGTTTCTTGAGCTAATCTTTTTTCGTTTGCATTACCAGCGTGAGATAATACGATAATTTTGTTTACACCTTGTTCTTGTAATCTGTCAACTTCTGCTTGTACATCTTTGATAGTTTGGTCAAAATCGTCCATTTTCAAATCTTTGTAGTTGTCTGGTTTAGACATTCTAGTGAATAAATCTGGTGGCATTAAACCAATAATACCATATTTTTGACCATCTTCTTTTGTTTCGATATATGATTTTTCAATTCTTGATTTCATTGGGTTTGTAGCATCAATCTTTGCATTCAAACCTAACATTTTATAAGCTTTGTCTTTTGTTAATTCGTATAATGTTTTAGGATCTGAATCACATTCGTGGTTACCAACAGCTGTAGCTGTGATACCGATTAAATCCATAAATTTTGCAGCAATTTTGTTAGGTTTTTTGTTTTCACCTAATAAAATGTCGCCAGAAGATAATTTTAATTTGTTAACACCGTTAGAAGGTACAAATTCATCAAATACTTTAGAAGCATTATAAACTTTTTCCATTTTCATGTTTTGACCATGTAAGTCATTAATATAGAAAATACTTGTTTTAGTTGCTTTATTGTTAACTTTTGGAACACTTGTATTTGAAATTGAATTAATCATTATGCCTACCTAAACTACTAACATGTATTTAAAGGCATCTAAAGGATTTTTATTGCCAGTTCAAACTCGACATGTTACAAAATCGTTACAAAATCGTTAGCATGTCAAACACTACTCTGACAAGACTTTTAAGATTTCTCTCAATAACTCTTCTGATGATTTTATGTTGCTGTTCATCTTGTTTACTATCTCTTTTGCTTTATTAATTTCTTCATTTGTATATTGCAAAGATAGCAACATATTTTGAACCTCAACAAACATGTCATCATCATTGTCATCTTCTTCCGGTTCTAATTCAACATTTATAAATTTGTCTTTCAATTCCAAAATAATTTTTTGTGCCAATTTTGAACCAACTCCTTTTGCTTGTGTTAATTCTTTTTCTTTTTCTTGAACAACACAATTAATAAGCGTTTTAAGTTCAAATTGGTTTAAAATATTCAAAGCCATTTTTGGACCAACACCAGAAACTTGAGTTAAAATATTAAACAAATTTCTAACTTCTTTTTCCAAAAATCCACATAAAGACATACTATCTTCTCTATGTAAAAGAACAGTGTACAAGTTTGTTTCATCTTGATTAACATCAATTTTATCATAATCTTTTTTCATGACATCAATCAAATATCCAATACCATTAACATCAATTACAACGTAATGACTTTTTTTATCAAAATATTTATCAGCTAATTTCCCTTTTATATATTCATACATAATTTCACCGTCTTAGCCTGATATAGCACCCAAGTTCGCACTCTTAACGCTCTTTGCATATTTTGCTAAATAACCTTTTGTTTCTTTTGGTTCAGGCATTACAAATGCTTTTCTACGTCTTTCAATTTCAGCATCATCTACGCTCAAAGTTAATTCTTTTGTATTGATATTAATTTTGATTGTATCACCATTTTCAATCAAACAAATTAAACCACCTTGACTAGCTTCTGGACAAATATGACCTATGCAAAGACCTCTTGTACCACCTGAAAATCTTCCGTCTGTAATCAACGCAACAGATTTACCCAATCCTTTACCAACAATCAACGAAGTTGGAGCAAGCATTTCTCTCATGCCAGGTCCACCTTGAGGACCTTCGTAACGAATTACGACAACATCGCCTGCTTTAATTTCATCTTTTTGAATAGCTTCTGTTGCAGCTTCTTCAGAATCATAACATTTCGCTTTTCCTTCAAACTCAAAGCATGCTTCATCAACTCCTGAAACCTTAATTACACAACCCTCTGGAGATAAATTACCATATAAAACTCCCAAACCCGCACTTTGCGTTAGAGGTTTATCAAAAGGTTTTACAACATCATCATTTACCCATGCTTTTTCAGCAATTTCTTCAACTGACATACCCAAAACATTTTTTGTATTAGTAAATTCTGGGCAGTGTTTATAAAGGGTTTTTATAGCACCAGAAATGCCACCTGCATTATGAAAATCAGTCATAGTATAAGTTCCCGAAGGATCTAATTTGATAAGTTGATGAACTTTATCACTCAATTCTTCAAAATCTTTAAGACCTAAATCAATTTCACCTGCAGCTGCAATACCTAACAAATGCAAGGTAGAATTTGTAGAACCACCCAATGCCAAATCCATAATAATAGCATTTCTCAAAGACTCTTTAGTAACAATATCCGAAGGTTTTACGTCATTTTTAACCATATCAACAATTGCCATACCACTTTCAAAAGCAATTTGACGTTTTTTAGCAGAAACCGTACTTGTTGTAGCACAATTTGGTAAGCTCATACCCATTGTTTCAACTAAACATGCCATTGTATTTGCAGTGTACAAACCTTGACAAGAACCCGCTGAAGGACAAGATTCTTCTTCCATTTCTTGAAGTCTTTCCTCTGTAATTTCGCCGTTCATATATCTTCCAATAGCTTCAAATGTCCCTTTAATCATTGAAAGTTTTTCACATTTACAATTACCGTCTAACATTGGACCTGCCGTAACAATGATTGTTGGAATATTCAATCTCAAAGCCGCAATCAACATACCGGGAGTAATCTTATCGCAGTTTGTAAGCAATACTAAACCATCTAACTGGTGAGCAGCAGCCATTGTTTCAACACAATCTGCAATCAAATCTCTTGATGGTAATGAATATTTCATTCCGCTATGACCCATTGCAATCCCATCACATACAGCTGGAGTACCAAAAATAAACGCCTGACCACCGCCAGAGTGAATACCTTTTTCTATTTGTCTTTCCAAATCCCTCATCATAACATGACCTGCAACCAAGTCAGTAAATGAGCTTGCTATACCAATAAATGGTCTATCCATAGCTTTTTTACTTACACCTGTTGCATATAGTAAACTTCTATGTGGTGTTCTTTCTATTCCCTTTTTTATTTTATCGCTATTCATTATAAATAATCTCCTATTTATTCTTTATATAAGACTTCATCACCTTTTTCAATGGCTACAATCTCATCATTATTTCTCCAATAAACATAGCCATTAACTTCTAAATTATGATACTTATACAAGTTTTTAATATACTTAAACCCGTCAATACCATTTTTATATAACTTTCTCAAAATATCATCTAAAAGCAAAGCACTTCCCGCCAAAGTACCATTTTCAGAAGTGATTTTAACTCCGTCATAATAGACTGTTTTATTACAAAAATTCATTTCTTTTTTATTACTATAAGAAACAGGCAAGCAATCACTTACGGGTAAAATTTTATCCTCTGGTTTTGTTTTCATAATAAGCTCTAATGTATCTTTGCTCAAATGAACCAAATCCATAATAACTTCTGTATAAACTTCGTCATCAATCAACGCAGAAAGCACAGTAGATTTTTCTCTATGACTAATTCCGCTCATTGCATTAAACAAATGTGTAGCGCCATTAACACCTTTTAAATCACCACCGACACAATGACCCGCTTGAACCTTAACACCTTTTAATTTTAAATAATCAATCAAGCCTTCATCAAGTTCTGGCGCAACAGTTACAATCTTTATAAAATCATCTTCTATCAATTTATAATTTTCAACATTCGGGGTCAAAAATAAACTTTCATCTTGAATACCACATTTTTTAGGATTCATAAAAATACCTTCTAAATGTATACCCAAAATATCAGCCATATCATTTGTCTGTCTTGATTTAGCCTCTTTAATAATCTGAGTTTGTTTTTTAATATTTTCAACTGCATCAGTAACAAAAGTTGGAAAAAATCCGCCAATACCACGTTTAAGAAGTTTTTTAGAACATTCCAAAATCTCATCAGCTGTTGCGTAATTAAAATCAACACCAAACGCACCGTGAAGATGATTTTCAATTATTAATTCTGTTTTTCTAATATCTTGAGCTTTTATATCCATTATGAATTAAAAGTCTTTCTTGCTTCTTCTCTATCATCAAAATGTATTGTCTTATCAGCTAAAATTTGATAATCCTCATGACCTTTACCAGCAAGTACAATTACATCTTTTTCAGTTGAAATACTTTTTGATAATCTAATAGCTTTACCTCTATCAGGCTCTACATAAACTCTTTCAGGGTTCATTGATTTTAAACCTGCAACGATATCAGAAATAATTTGATTTGGATTTTCTGAACGAGGATTATCACTTGTGATAATAACCTTATCTGCAAATTTTTCAGCAATAGCACCCATTTTAGGACGTTTAGTAGTGTCTCTATCACCACCACAACCAAATAGGCAAATTAATTTTGAACCTTCTGGAGTAATTTCTCTAGCAGCCTTTAAAACATTCTCCAAGCCGTCTGGAGTGTGTGCGTAATCAACGATTACAAGTGGAGTTTTATGAACAATTTCAAATCTACCGGCAACATTTTGAACCTTATTCAATGTATCAATTGAAACATCATAAGGAATACCATAAGCAACTGCAACAGCCAAAGCACATAAAGTGTTATAAACACTAAAAGCACCGTTCAAATTCAAGTCTAATTTGTATTCACCGTCTTTTGTTGTAACATCAAATTTAGCACCGTGTATTGAATATTCAATATTTGAAGCCTTTAAATCAGCATCTTTTTTGATACCGTAAGTGATAATCTTAACACCTTTTGGAACAACTGCTCTGAATTTTTCATAATATTCATCATCAGCGTTCAAAACAGCATAACAACCTTCTTTCAAGCCTCTAAACAAAATAGCTTTTGCTTCAAAATAATTTTCCATCAAAATATGATAATCTAAGTGGTCTTGAGTCAAATTTGTTATAACAGCGCATTTGTAATCAATCCCACCAACTCTGTTTTGGTCAAGAGCATGTGAACTTACTTCCATACAAACATTATTAATACCTTTTTCATCAAAAGTTCTCAACAATTTTTGAAGTTCAGGTGCTTGTGGAGTCGTATGTTTTGCATCATGATAAGTATCTTCTGATGAAAATTTATGACCTAAAGTTCCAATCAAACCACATTTTTGATTATTATTTTCAAAAATCCTTTGCACTAAATGTGATACTGTAGTTTTACCGTTTGTACCAGTAATACCAACAATATTCAAATCTTTTGAAGGATATTCATAAAAACTAGCTGCAAAATCTGCAATTTGATGTCTTGTAGATTTTACAATAATTTGAGGCAAGTTTGTGTTCAATTCTTCTTCACAAACAAATGCTACAGCACCGTTTTCTTCAGCCATTTTAAAATATTTATGACCATCTGTATATTCACCTCTTAAACAAACAAAAATATCACCTTTTTGAGTTGTTTTTGAATTGTATGAAATGCCAGTAATTTCTACGTTTTTGTAATTTATAATATCAGTATATTCAACATTTTTTATTAATTCATCTAATTTCATCTTCTTCTCCGCTTATTTTTTGTCTGGTGTTAAGTTTAATATATGAACAAGTTGTGTTGCAATTTCCTTAAACACAGGAACTGCAACTGTACTACCCCAGATTTCATAACCTTGAGCAGAGTCAATCATTACATATATCAAAATTTCTGGATCACTCGCCGGTAAATAACCAATTGCAGAAGTGTACAATTTGTTTGTATATCCAGAACCATTTTCTTTTGGTTTTCTTGATGTACCTGTTTTCGCAGCTACATTGTATTTATCCATTTTTATTTTAGATTTACCGTTGTTTATACTATTAACTAAAACCTCAGTAACAGCATTTGCGTGTTCCTTTGTCATAACTTGTGTACGTTTAATTTTTTGTTCTGCCTCCGCATCAGAATATTTGATAACGTGAGGAGTAACTCTTACACCGTCATTTGCAATAGCAGCAATTGCTGATGCCATTTGAATTGCTGTAACAGAAGCTCCGTAACCATAACCCATTGAAGCATGGTCAGATACGTCCCATTTATGAGGTTTTTTAATCAAACCAACTGATTCACCAGGAAGGTCAATACCTGTTCTTGAACCAAAACCAAATTTTCTTAATTGGTTGTAAAATTCAGTAGAAGTCATTGTTTGTGCAACCCTTACAGAACCTACGTTACTTGAATGTTCAAACAAGTATTCCAAACTAATCATACCCGGATTTGGACGTTTTCTGTAATCGTAGTTTTCAATATCCCACCAACCAACTTTGATTTTACCTGTATCGTTGATTTTTGAGTATTTATTGATTTTACCTAACTCCATTGCAGATGCTACTGTTAAAATTTTAAAAGTAGATCCTGGAGGAAAAATATCTGTAATAGCCCAGTTTTTCAACTGAGAATAATTAGCCTTTTTGAAATTATTAGGGTCATAATATGGGTATGCTGCATAACCTAAGATTTCACCATTTCTAGGATTCATAACAACAACAAAACCTCTGAAAGCTTTAAACTTAGAAATTGCTTTATACAATTCTTGTTCGCAAACGTGTTGAACTGCTGTATCAATTGTAAGAGTAACGTTTTCACCCTTTAATGGTGCTGTCATTAATAATGGGTCTGTCGCAAAATTATAGATAATATCACCGTTTGGAGTTTTTTCTACAGATGTTTTTTTATCAACTTTTTCTAATTTATCTTTTGCAGTATGCTCAACTCCTGCTGCAATTTCAGCATCAAAATTGTAATAACCCAAAACGTGAGAGGCTAAAGAACCTTGTGGATAAATTCTGATATTTTTCTTATCCATAGGAATTTCTCTTAAATGCAATTCTGCAATTTTATCTCTTGTTTCTCTATCTGCACCTTTTTTCAACAATACAAATGGGGAATCTTTTTTAATCATCTTCAAAAGAGTAGAATATGGAATATGCAAAATAGGAGAAAGCATTTGAGCCAATTCTTCCGGTGAATGGTCTTCCATATCAGCTTTTCTCAAGAAAATATCAAATAAAACTTTATCTGTTGCAAGTTTTATACCGTTTCTATCGTAAATATCCCCACGCAAAACAAAGGTATTTGCCATTCTTTGACGTTTAGCTTTGATACGATAATGTTTTAAATCTAAAACCTGCAAACAAAACAAATGGATAATCAAGGCAATGGCAAATATGGCAAACCCAACTTGCCAACAACCTAGCCTTCTATCAAGCATTTTAAATTGTTTTTCTTTTCTTTTATCCATCTCAACCCATTTTTACTTAATTTTACCACTAAAAATGCAGTTTGAGAAATTATTAACAAATATGAATAAGCCTTCACTAAGGCTTTTAAAAGAATTTACCTATTCTCAAAAATAATTAATATCCGATTGAATATGAAAATAATTTGTCATTATTGATTTTTTTATCAACAATGTTAACAGTATTAACTTCTGGAACTTCAAGAACTTGTTTTGCCCTAGTTAAAGTTTTATTTTTTTGCATTGTCATATCAACATTGTTGAAAGATTTCAATTTATCAAGTTTGTATTGTAATTCAGAATTTTCATCATTTAAAGCAACAATTTGTTTGCTCATTTTATTCATTTTCATTTCATTAACACTAACAAAGTAGTAGCTAAACATTGAAACAACAATGAAGATACCTAAAATTACACATAAAGTTGTATTAATTTTTCTAATATACATTTCTTTCTCTGATAATTCTTTAGGAAAGTAACCTTCAATAACTTGAGTTTGTTGTTGAAGACTTTCGATTTCGTCAAGATAATTATACTCTAGATTTTCTTTAACAAAATCATTCGTATGTTGCATATTATTATTTAATTGTTGTAACAAAATTTTATCCCTAATTACTTTTTAATATATTTTGCAATTCTAAGTTTTGCACTTCTCGAAGGCGGGTTTTCATCTAATTCTTTTTCACTTGCTATAATTGGTTTTTTAACCAATAGGGTTAGCAGAGGTCCTCCACATTTACAGATAGGTTCAGATATATCACATCTGCAAGATTTTGAATATTGTTTAAATGTTTCTTTTACTATTCTGTCTTCTAACGAATGGAAACTTATTACTGATATTATAGCACCCTCACCTAATAAATCAAATAAATTATTTAAAGTTTCTTTTACGTTTTTTAACTCATTATTTACTTCAATTCTAATAGCCTGAAATACTCTAGTAGCAGGGTGTATACGACTCTTTGTGTAAGGTAGGGCATGACGTATAATTTCTGCTAATTCAGTAGTTGTTTCTATAGATTTTTCGGCTCTTTTTTCTACAATTCTATGGGCAACTTTTCTTGAAAATCTTTCTTCTCCATATTCAAAGAAAATTTTGGCTAAATCGCTCTCACTGTATGAATTTACAACTTCATAAGCCGAAAAATCAGCATCTTTATTAAATCTCATATCTAATGGAGCTTCTTTTGTAAAAGAAAAACCTCGTTCTTTTTTCGTTAATTGATGGTATGAAGCGCCCAAATCAAAAAGAATTCCGCCTGTTATTTTTTCATAACCTAAGTCGTGTAAAACTTTCTTAACATTTGTATAAGAGTCTTTCACTATTGTTAAGTTTTTGTAATCTTTTAATCTTCCTTTGGCAAAATTTATCGCATCGTCATCAATGTCAAACGAAATCAAATGACTATTTGGAGTCATTCGTTTAAGAATTTCTTCGCTATGACCACCTCCGCCTAAAGTTGCATCAACAAATAGAGCATCTTTTGAAAAATCAAAATACTCTACTGCTTCGTTTTTCATTACTGTATAATGTGTAAATTCTTCCATAAGAAAATTTTAACACAAAATCTCTGCCCAAATTTATTTTTGGTCAGAATAAAATTTTTACCGTTTTGATTTAATGTCTAGTTTTTTGCAGATAATTCTTCCCAGATGCTAGGAATAATTACACATGCAGAGTAAACAATAAATCCTAAAACGATTAAAGTAATGGGTAACATGTATGGCGCTCCTGTACATTTTCGGTGTACACTATATAAGTTCCACATGTAATTGCATTTATAACGTGTTTAATATACAATTAAACCACTATGGACAAGGATTTCAGCCTATTATTTAAAGATTTATGTTGCTCAAGATGTAAGGAAGATTTTGACGAAAATTCTGTTGAAATTATTCGTGAAGAACCTCAGCTTTTGGTTATAAAATTAACGTGCCAACACTGCGGGAAAGATTTTGGGTATTCGTTTTTAGGTTTGAATAATTTAAAAGTTGAAAAAAGAGAAGATTTGATTTTAGAGAAAAACAACAGACCAAACATTTCATCAGATGATGTAATTGATGCACACATCTTTATCAAAAACCTTGATGAAACATGGCAAAAATATTTGCCAAAAATTGAAGAGGGATAAAATGTCAGAATTTTGACCAACTATAATTGGTCAAATAATGAGTGAATAGTGAATAGGCGCGAGTGAGCAGAGGGTAGAATTGTCATTCCGTGCTCGACACGGAATCTGAGGTTGGTAAATAGATAATGCAGATGTAGGGTGGGAATCTGAATATGTCGTTGCATTAAAAAAATAAACGTTTTTCTTTCCCACAAATTATGACGGTGGGAAAAATTCACTATATCCTTTGTAAATTCAAAGTTTATATTAAATTCCCACCCTACTTTTCTGAGGTTTGTAAATACATAATGCGGTCATTGGTCAGATTCTGAACCAAGTTCAGCATGACAATATGGGTATCCCTCTACTCACTACTCACTCTAATCTATTCACTAATTCTTAGCTTCTTCTTCTGTATGTTCTTCTACTTGGAAAGGTTCTCTAACTACAACCAACAATTTTGTAATTCTTACGCCGTCAACTTCTTTAACAGTAAGAGTAAGATTTTTCCATTCGATAGAGTCATTAACTTGTGCGATTCGACCCAAGACTTTCAAAACGACACCGCCGATTGTATCAACGTCTTCTTCTTCAAACAATTCTTCGTCTATGTCAAAGAATTCTGCCATTTCGTCAAGTCTAACCATTGCATTTGCAAGGTAAATATTTTCATCTATTTTTTTAATATCTAATTCTTCTTCTTCATCAAATTCATCTTGAACTTCGCCGAAGATTTCTTCAAATACGTCTTCAAGCGTAATCAAACCAGCTGTACCACCAAATTCATCAACAACAATCGCTATTTGAGCTTGTTGCTTTTTAAATTCAATAATAATATTATCCATTGTGATTGTTTCTGGAACGCAAAGGATTGGTCTCAAAAGGTTCTCAATCTTAAAGTCATCATCATTTACATTACATGCGTAAATATCTTTAACATGCAAAAATCCTACAATATCATCAATGTCATCACCATAAATTGGATATCGTGTATATTGATTTTCAACAGTAAACTTTTTCAATTCGTCAAAAGTAATATTTTTTGGTAAACAAACCAAATCTGTTCTTGGAATCATAACCTGCTTTGCCGTTAAATCCGAAAATTTAAAAGCATTATGTAGAATATCTTTTTCTGTTTCGTTAAGTACACCTTCTTTAAAACTTGCATCGACAAGCATATCAAGTTCTTCTGTAGAGTGAGCGAAAGATTCTTTTGGTCTTTCAATTTTCATCAACTTCAATACAAAATTACAAAATCCATTTAATAAAGCTACAAACGGATTAAAAATTACAGCAATCAAATGAGTAGGTTTTGCAATAAACAAAGCTGTTTCGTCTGTATACTGCAAAGCAATCAATTTTGGGACTTGTTCACCCAATGAAACATGCAAGAAGGTAACAAGTACGAACGAAATAATTGAAGATACAGTATGTAAAGCAACAATTTGTGAACCATGAGGAATTATGCTAAACATAGATTGTATAATTGATACAATTGTAGCTTCGCCAACCCAACCAATTGCGATACTTGCGATTGTTACACCGAATTGAGCAACGCCCACAACTCTGTCTATATCTGAAATTTGTTTAAGAACTAAATCTGCTGTTTTATTGCCTTGCTTAGCCAATTCTTCCATTCTTGTTTTTCTTACCTTAACAAGTGAAAATTCAACAGCTACAAAAAAAGCATTTGTAAATAGCAAAAATGCGATTATAAAAAACTTAAACAGGGTACTGACTATACCGTCCATTAATTATTTATTCCTTTTCTCTTAATAATTTTATATGTTATAATAACATTACAAAAAAATCAATCATATGTATATATTAAAAGGGAAAAATTTTGAGATTAGATAAATTTTTAAAGGTTTCAAGACTAATAAAGAGAAGAACTGTAGCGAATGAAATATCTGATACAGGAAGAGTTTACGTAAACGGCAACATCGCAAAGCCTGCTAAAACATTAAAAGTCGGTGATATTATTAAAATCGAATACGCAAACAAAAATGTTGTCGTAAAGGTTTTAACAATTCCAACAGGAAACGTTAGTATTCAACAAGCAAGCGAACTTTACGAAATTATTGAAGAATAAAATTATTCAATATTTAAAAATTTATGAACTTGCGGAATTAATCTAACATTTTCATATTCATCTAAAAATCTATCAAAAACATTTTCAATAACAGGAGTAGGAATTTCTAATTTCATTCCATTCATTTTTGGCTGAAGAACGATTTGAAAATCGTATTTTTTAGCTAATTCAACACTCTTTTTAATTTCTTCATCAGTAATATTTTCATCAAAAACGATTTTTGCAAAAAGTCTTTGCTTGTAACAATCATACTGTTTTGTCATAGCACAATTTATTATTGCATTTTTAACAGCCTTAAAAAATTCATCATGTAATTCAAAAGAGTTTTTTATACCAGAAGATGAAGGTAATTTTATATCAGCAGAAACGTAATCAATATTATCAAAAACTTTTTCTAGCCCTTTTGTAACAGTTGCATTTGTTTCAAGATAAATAGGCTTTTTAACTTTTGTCAAAAATTCTGATAAGAAATCAGCCCATAGAAGAGGTTCACCACCAGTCAAAGAAATTGAATGAATTTTATCAAAACCTTCATAAGTTTTAACTTTTACTAACAATTCGTCCGGAGTAAATTCCATACAATCATTTGCATCAAAATCAGTATCACAATAATTGCATTTTAAATTACAGCCACAAAATCTTATGAACATTTGTTTATGACCAACAAAAGGACCCTCGCCCTGAGTTGAAATAAATATTTCTTTTACTTTCGCTTTCATTATTTAACAGTTTCCTTATTTGCAAGCTCTTGAAGCTTTTTGTACAAATCTTTTTCTTCCTTTGACAAATCTTTAGGAATATCAATTTTAATAGTAACGATTAAATCGCCGGTCTTGTTACCCTTTTTCAAACCTTGATTTGCAAGACGATATTTTTGACCTTGAGATGTTCCTGCCATAACCTTCATAGACACTTTGCCGTCTGGTACTACAATTTCTTGAGTTGAACCTAAAACAGCATCTTGTGGCGGAATAACAAGCGTATAATTGATATTTAATCCGTCATATTTGTAAATATCACTATTTTCGATTTGTACATTCAAATACAAATCGCCATTTTTACCACCATTGATACCTTTGTTACCTTCATTTGGAATACGGATTTTTGAACCATGTTTTACAGCCGGTGGAATTTTTACAGTGATTTTTTTATGGTTATGTTCTTCACCTTTACCATTGCAAGCTCTGCATTGAGTTTGGTTAATAAATTTTCTACCATTACAAGCCTTACAAGGTTCTGTTACAAGAATATTAACGGTTTTGTTGCAACCATTAATTGATTCAAGCATTGTAAGCATAACTTCACAAGTTATATCATCACCATTTTTTGGAGCTTCTTTTTTAGGTTTTTGTTTTGGTTTTGAAGATTGTTTATGTTTTAAACCTCCTAAAATATCGTTTAAAACATTTGAAAAACCTTGTTGTTTGTCGTGTTCACGAGCTTGCTTATAAGCTTTATCTGCTTCTTTTTTTTGAGAAGCCTCTTTTGCTTCACGAGCTTTTTCTGCGTTAATTCTTTCTTGACGTGCCTTTCTTTCGGCAATAATACCTTTTAGCATGTCATATTTTTGTTTTTGAGCAGAATCACTCAAAACTTCATAAGCTTCTGTTATTTTTTTGAATTTTGCAACATTTTCTTCATCATTACCACAAACATCAGGGTGATATTGACGGGCTAATTTTCTATACGCAGCTTTAATTTCAGCCGACTCAGCTGAAATATCAACCCCTAAAATCTCGTAATAATTAACCTTTATGTCCATATATTTATCATACAGGCTTTTTGCAAAAAAACAATAGCCTTTTTAATTAACCTCTTTCAATATAATCAAAGTTTTTTCTAACTCAGAAAGAAGTGCTGATGTTTGTTTTCTAATAGCCTCTGGACTGTAAATTGCGCCCTCCGCACTATATGGAAGATATGGATTATACAAACGTGATTCATATTTTATCGCAGCAAGATAATGTGATTGAAAATCAATTTCTACAAGCTTTTGAAATGAAATGTAATAAGCTTCCGGTTTATCTTTGTATTTAGATTTGAAATAGCTCATCCAATCGTTGAAGGTATTTACACGAGCGACAAATTTTTGAATATTCATATCCCTATTGATAGCTTCAATCATTGATTCTACAAGAGGTATCGCATCATTAATATCTTTTGTATATGGAGAAATTTTTTGTCTTTTAATAATCAAATCTATGTATGCCGGATTATCACGGGGAACTGGTTTTAATTCGTTTTTGTTTCTAAATGTTTCAACATTGTCAAATGCAGGACGGGCAAGCTCAGAACGTTGCTTGTCAAATCTTTGAGTAAGATCAGGCAATGTGCCTAAATATCCTCTTCTAATTTCGCCAGTTGCACTATCCGTCGCTGTAAAACCGATGTTTACAGTTGCAAAAAAGAATATAAAAATTGAAACGATTAACTTTTTCATATTTAAATTATACTGTTTTTTTTAGAAAAAACAAATACATATAAGTCAAAAATATGTCATTAAAAGTTATACAAAATTTCCAAAATGTAAAGAATATATACTTTAAGTAAAATGTGTAGTAAACTTTTCTTATGAAAATTTGTATTATTCCAATAGATAATAGACCAGTCTGCTACAATCTAATCCAAGACATAGCAAACATTGATAAAAATATTGAACTATATCTTCCAGATAGAAAACTTTTGGGCAACTTAATTAAAAACGCTGATATCGAAGGTATTTTAGCTTGGTTAAAAGATTTACCAAAAATGGACAAAATGGTTCTATCTCTTGATACCATTGCTTATGGTGGACTTATTCCTTCTCGCAGAAGTCCTGCAACTTTTGATGAAATAAAAAATAGAATAAATAATTTAAAAGAAATTCTAAAATCAAAAGAGGCTGAAATCCACGCATTTTCTAGCATTATGAGAATTTCTAATAACAATATAAATCAAGAAGAAAAAGAATATTGGAATAAATACGGAAAGAAAATTTTTGAATACTCTTTCAACTTGCACAAAAACGGCTCAGCTGAAACAGACGTACCACAAGAAATTTTGGACGATTACTTATCAACAAGAAAAAGAAATTTTGAAATAAATAAGATTTATTTAGAATGGCAAAAGGAAGGGCTTTTCAAAACTCTTGTATTTTCAAAAGATGATTGTGCAGAATATGGTTTGAATGTAAAAGAAGCACAAGAGCTCGAAAATTTAGGAGGCTTTACAAAAACAGGCGCTGATGAAATACCGCTTTCACTATTTTCCCGAGCAATTGATAAAAAAATAAAAGTTGCGCCGATATTTCTTGAGGATAGCCAAAAACACCTAATCTCAAACTACGAAGACGTTTCAATCGAACGTAGCGTTTTATCTCAAATAGAACTTGGCGGAATGGAAATTACAACAGAAGAAAACGCTGATATTATTTTAATTGTAAACAATTTCAAAAATAATCAAGGCGAAATTATTATGAAAAAATCAACAGAACCTTTCTGTGGCAAGCTTATTTTACCTAAAAAACCTTACGCCATTGCAGACGTGAGATTTGCAAACGGCTCAGATAATAATTTTGCAGACGAAGTCCTAAAAAATATTGACGAAAACTTTTATGGATATAGTGCTTGGAACACTAGCGCAAATACGTTAGGTTCTTTACTTTGCGCCATGAAGATTAAATTTAATGCAGAAAAATATTCAGATAAAGATTTTAAAAAACTACAAATAATAAGATTTTTAGATGATTGGGCTTATCAAGCAAACGTTAGACAACAAATTACAGAAACAAAAATAGATAAGGAAATGAAACCTTTTGAAGATAGGTTAAAAGTTGCGTTTGGTGTTGATTTCAACACCAAATATTCATTTACGTGGAACAGGTTATTTGAAATAGAGGTACAAATTGAATTTAATTGATGTACTTTTTTTAGCCGTAGCACTTTCAATTGATGCAACTGCAGCAGCTTTTGCATACGGAATGTGTTTTAACGAAAAAAGACTAAAAAATTCACTTTCACTTGCAACATTTTGTGGTGTATTTCAAGGTATAATGCCTATTATCGGCTATTATATTTTAACATCATATACGGATTTTTTAGAACCATTTTCTAAATGGATAGTTTTCACAATCTTCTTGTTGTTGGGTTTAAATATAATAAAAGAAGCTATTAAAGACGAATGTGAAAAAATCAAATGTCTTGATTTAAAATGCCTATTTACAGTTGCAATCGCAACAAGTATTGATGCCCTTGCTGCAGGAGCAGGCTTGGCGCTTGAAAGAGTTTCAATTTTCAAAGCCTCTGCACTAATTGCGCTAGTAACTTTCATAAACACAATGCTAGGTTTTTGGGAAGGAAACACATTAAAAAAATTCCCTACAAAAATTTTAAAAATTTTAGCAGGATTGTTACTGATATTGTTGGCGATAAAGGCATTGTATTAAATACAAACATACAAAAAATCCCCAATAAATGGGGATTTTAGCGTAATTTTCCTTTTAATCTCATAATTAAAAATTACATCTTTTTGCTTCCGTGCATTTTGTATGCTCGCTTCCGTGCTCGCATTTGACTTCCGTGTCTTAGTTCAGTAAACTTCCTTGTCTATCCAGCTTCCGTGCCATTTTTACGTTCGCTTCCTTGCTTACGCTTTTACCAAAAACTTCATGTTGTCTAAAATCAAAGGTTTTACCAAATCGATAATATTTTTTGATTTTACTAAACAATCAACAATTCCTTTTGGATATTTAAGATAATGATTTGTTGAACATAATGCTACAATCTTACTCGCTTCAAGTGCATTCATTGATGAAATATCCATTTTCAAGTGTTTGCAATCCGTTGCTTCAATGTGTTTTTTTACTGAATTAATTTTTAATTCGGTATTGCTACCTTGTGGAGTAAAATAACCTTGCATATTTTCTTCTCATAATCTCTTAACACTTACTTTATCGACTTATGTATTTTTTTCTTAACCTTTATTGTAAAAATCTAGTACAAATGGTGTAGGTTATTGTATAATATTTCTACAGATGAGGGTTAAAAATGTTGACAAAATCAATAACAGATATAGCTAAAGAGGTTTTAAAAATAGAAGCTGATTCTATTAATAGACTTATTGAAAGATTTGACGAAGAAGAATTTAATAAAGCAATCGACTTGATGTACAACTGCAAAGGTCGTGTAATTGTTACAGGTATGGGGAAATCTGGTCTGGTAGGAAAGAAAATTGCAGCAACGCTATCTTCTACAGGAACTCCTTCATACTTCTTACACCCAGCAGAAAGTACACATGGCGATTCTGGTATGGTAACAAGAGATGATGTTGTCGTTGCTATTTCAAACAGTGGCGAAACTCAAGAATTACTTAACTTATTACCATTTATCAAAAGATTTAATCTACCATTAATCGGCATGAGCGGAAATTTTGATTCAACTCTTATTCACGCATCAGACGTTAAAATTGATATTTCAGTTGAGAAAGAAGCATGCCCACTAGGTAAAGCCCCAACAGCTAGTACGACTGCAACACTTGCAATGGGAGATGCTATGGCAGTTTGCTTATTAGAAAAAAGAGGGTTTACTGCAGAAGATTTCTTAATTTTCCACCCATCTGGAAGTCTTGGCAAAGGTTTATTATACAAAGTTTCAGACCTTATGAGAAGTGATAATTTACCTATCGTAAACGAAAACGAACAATTTATCACTACTCTTGAAACAGTTGATAGCCACAAACTTGGTTTAGCTCTTATCATCAATGACAACAATATTTTAACAGGTATTCTAACAGACGGAGACATCAGAAGAACGCTTTTAAAACACAAAGATGTTGAACACCTTTTGGTAAAAGATGTCATGACAAAATCTCCAAAAACAGTTGAAAAATCATCTTATGCAGCAGGTGCATTGCATACAATGGAAAAATATTCTATTACAGCATTACCAATTTTAAACGAAAACTCTAAGCCAATCGGCATTTTGCATATTCACGATTTACTAAAAGCAGGAGTTGCATAATATGGCTACAATTGAAGAAAGAGCAAAAAAAATAAAATTATTAGCATTTGATGTTGACGGTGTAATGACTGACGGCGGTTTACTTTTCACAGAAGACGGAAAAGAAATTAAAAAATACAACGCTAAAGACGGTCAAGGAATTGCAAATTGTATAAAAGCAGGTCTTACAGTTGCAATCATTACCGCACGTCAAAACGGAACAGTTTCACACAGATTTGAAAACTTAAAAGTTCAGGAAATTCATCAAGGCATAAAAAACAAAATCGTAAAACTTGATGAGCTTTTAGAAAAATATCACCTTACTTACGAAGAAGTATCTTACATGGGAGACGACTTACCAGATATTTGCATTCTGGAACAAGTTGGACTTGCAACCTGCCCTAGCGATGCAGTAGATGAAGTTAAATCAAAATGTAATTTCATATCTTCAAAAGACGGGGGAAGAGGTGCAGTTAGAGAATTGACTGACCTTGTATTAAAATC
Source organism: uncultured Candidatus Melainabacteria bacterium (assembly GCA_934700335.1). Taxonomy (GTDB): domain Bacteria; phylum Cyanobacteriota; class Vampirovibrionia; order Gastranaerophilales; family Gastranaerophilaceae; genus UBA791. The sequence goes on from CAKUXM010000018.1 coordinate 21,067, forward strand.
ACAAAATAAATTATAAAAATAAGGAGAAATAATTATGTACGAAGTAAAAGCTCAATTGTCTTTTTCAGCAGCACACCACTTACTAAACTATGACGGCGAATGCGAACATCAACACGGTCATAATTGGTTGGTAGAAGCTTTTGTTAGAGGCGATATTTTAGATAAAAGCAACATCTTAGTTGATTTCAAAAGATTAAAAGCTGAATTGAGAAAAGTTTTAGCATATCTTGATCACCAAGATATTAACGAATTACCAGAATTCAAAAACGAAAGTCCTTCAAGCGAAATGTTAGCTTACTACATTTATACAAAATTGAAAGAAACTTTTGTAGAATTATACAGAATTAATGTTTGGGAAACTCCAGAATCTTGTGCTGGTTACTTTGAGGAAGACTAATTATGTTGACATTAACTAATGCAGTAATAACAGGTGCAGTTCAAGGTTTAAGTGAATTCTTACCTATTTCAAGTTCAGCACACATCGTATTTACAACAAGTATTTTAAAAATTTTAACAGGTGCAGATTATTCTATCGTAAATGCAGAAGATACTTTCTTTGATATCTTACTTCACTTTGGTACGCTTGTTTCTGTACTTATTTACTTTAGAAAAATGCTTTGGGAGATTATCGTAGAATTTTTCAAAGCAATCAAAAACAGAGATTTTTCTAATGAATATGCAAAATTAGGATTATACATCTTAATCGGTACAGTATTCACTATTGCACTTGCATATCCGTTAAAAGATATTTGCGAACAATTGGTTTATAAACCAGAAATCGTTTCTATTCTTTTGATTGGAACCGGTATAATCTTATTCTTAAGTGAATATGTTTCAAAGAAATTTGATGCAAAAACAGACAAAATGTCTTTGAAAAAATCTATCATAATGGGCATAGCGCAAGGTATGGCAGTATTTCCAGGATTATCACGTTCTGGCTTAACTATTGCATCAGGCTTATTCTCGGGATTAGACAGAACAACAGCAACCAAGTTTTCTTTCTTGCTTGTTATTCCAATTATTCTAGGTACATCAATCTTATATCCAATTTTAGAAATTCACCCATCTGAACTTGTAGGTTTTAATTGGACAAATATGGCAATAGGAACAGTTGTTTCTGCCGTAGTTGGTTATTTATGTATTAAATACTTTTTGATATTTGTATCAAAATTCTCATTGAAAATATTCGCATATTATTGCGTAATCGTTGGCGCAGTATTGGCAGTATTCTTCAATGTAATGGCATAAATTTCAAACTAATATAAATTTTAGTAAAGTCGACAGTACAGAGAGGCTAAGCCTATGGCTTAGCCTCTCTTTGTTATACAGTATTAAAATTATGTAAAGATATAGATTAAAATTCTTTAGTAAGTATAATTAATAATAAAGGATAGGTGAAAATATGCCAGAAGTAATGGAAAGAAAACAAATTAAATATATAGATTTCAACTGCGATTTAGCTCAAAGTTTCGGTATTTACAAAAACAATTCAGAATTTGAAATTCTTGATTATGTTAGCTCCGTAAATATTTCAACAGGCTTTCACGCAGGTGATCCAATGACAATCAAGAATGCTTTATTAAAAGCAAAAGAAAAAAATGTAGCAATCGGTGCTCACATCGGTTTTGATGATATTCAAGGTTTTGGTTATAGAGAAATGCAATTAAGTGAAGAAGAAATTGAAACACTTGTTGTGTACCAAGTTGGTGCAATTATGGCATTTGCAAAAGCTTATGGCGTAGAAATTGACCACGTAAGACCTCATGGAGCAATGTATGAAATGGCAGCAAAAGATTTCACATTTGCTTGCAACCTTGCTAAAGCCGTTAAAAAATGTTCAAAATGGCTTACTTTATACGGTGCAGTTGGCGACATCACTAAAAAAGCTGGTGAATTCGTTGGCATTGCAACAGCAAGTGAATTATTCTTGAACAAAATCTATAATGCAGATTTAACTTTAAATACCGATGCAGAAGAAAATAACGAAACAGATTTCGCAATCAATCGATTGAAAAAGTTATTATCAACATCTTCTGTTAATAATAATTTAGACGGTTCAACTCCTGTGGAAGTTGATTCTATCCACTTTGCTAACAAATACGTTAACTCTATGGAAATAATCAAATTAGCAAACGATATTATTGAACCATCTCCAATCAATTACAACAAAGCTCGTTTGGCTGGTTGGTGCGAACAATAAAAAAACAATATTTATTTAAGAAAAAGAAGATAACAAATAACAAAAGGTTAGTTAGAAAATGAAAAAGAATTTAATAGATAAAGAATTACTAAATGATGCTAAATGGCTCATGCCAGGTTTACAAATAAAAAGATGGTTTATACTTATTTTCTTAGGCTCATTATTCATCACAATCGGTGGTATGATATTTTTCAACCTAAGACCAGTATATTTCACAATGGAAATCATTAGAAAAGTTGCAACTCATGTTAACACTGATTTAATAGCATTAGTTATTATGTTTATAGGTGTTATTTGTTTCTTCAAAGGTTGGCAAAAAACAAACCTTACAATCCTTGATGTAAAAGATTCAAAAGCAAAAGGTAACTTATTAGAATCATTATATAGAAGAAGAAAATTAAACAGAGGTCCAAAAATCGTTGCAATCGGTGGCGGTACTGGACTTTCAATGTTATTGAGAGGTATAAAAAACATTACTAATAACATCACTGCAGTTGTAACTGTAGGAGATGACGGTGGTTCATCTGGACGTTTAAGAGAAGAAATGGGCGTTCTTCCTCCTGGCGATATCAGAAATTGTATTGCAGCTTTAGCTGATAACGAAGATTTAATCACAGAACTTTTCCAATACAGATTTAAAACTGGTGAAGGTCTTGAAGGGCACAGTTTTGGTAACTTATTCTTAACAGCTCTTTGTTCAATCACCGGAGATATGGTTAGAGCAATAAAAGAATCTTCAAATGTTTTATCAATAAGAGGTAGGGTTTTACCTTCAACACTTGATAATATGAAACTTGCAGCAGAATACGAAGATGGAACAATCGTTCACGGTGAAAGCAATATTCCAGAAGCACACAAAAAAATCAAAAGATTATTTACAGAACCTGAAAACTGTAAAGCTTTAGAAGACGTAATTGCAGCAATCAAAGATTCTGATTTAATTATATTAGGTCCTGGTAGCTTATACACAAGTGTTATTCCAAACTTGTTAATCAAAGAAATTGCAGACGAAGTTGTAAAATCAAAAGCTAAAAAAATCTATGTTTGTAACATTATGTCTCAACCCGGTGAAACAGATAATTACTTAGTTTCAGACCATATCAACGCTTTATACAAACACGCAAACAGCGACCAACTTATTGATGCAGTTTTAGTAAACGACTTTTTACCACAAAATATGGCTCAAAAATACGAGGAAGCTGGTCAATTGCCTGTAAAACTTGATAGTGAAAATATTCATGTTGATGTTGTTGAAAAGAAATTAATTGAAGACAGCAAAGAAGGTCTTGTAAGACACAGCAGTTATCGTGTTGCAAGAGCTATTTATTACTGGTACAGAAAATCACAAAGAAAAGATAAAGATAAAAAATAATGAATTTTAATAACTCATTTTTGAATAATATTCTACAATATTTTCAAGTTGATTACACGCAAATGGAAATTCCATTTATCAAAGATATCTTGAATACAGAGCTATTTGGGTTTTATCAACTGAATTACAATCTTAGAATTATAATTTTATTAGTTCTTTTTATTGTTATTGTAAATCTTGTTTCAAAATTTTCAAATTCAATCTTGTACAGACTAAAAAAAATCTACAATTTTTTGAGAATAAAATACAAAAATGCGACAGAAAAAAGATTTAATACTCTTATATCTACACAAATAAACAAGAAAATGTCAAAGGTAACACAGTTTATACTTGTTTGTCATTTTGAAAACATAGAAGAAAATAAAAGTAAATTACATATTTTCAATGATTTTATTAAAGCTTTTTTAATTAATCAAGAGGCAAAAGTAAAATACGACCAAAACAGTATTGTTTTTAAATTTGAAGATTTCTATAAAACAATAAACGGCATTGCAACTCAATTATATTTAACAAAAGAAGTTTTTCAAAAAAAATATCCAGAATTAAAAATATACACAAGTGGTATAAATATTGAAGATGGAAATAATTATGAAGCTCAAATAGATAAAATAATGGATATAAACAGACTAAAAATAAGTAACAAATTTATAGTTTGTGATACTTCATTAAAATTCTATTATGACCTTGTAAACCCTAAATTATATGAATTTGAGTCAAAGGGCGAATATTTATTGCAAAACCATACAATAGAATTATATACTATGATACCGCCGGTTGACCGTACATTGTAGTATTGATATCAATTTCAATTGCATGTCGAATGAAAGAATGCGACATCAATAATAAATATGGATTTATTGTTGTTACGTTTGAAAGATTAACCTTAGCTTTTTGAACTTCTGGTGCTAAAACATCTTGTTGTGCAGTTTGCTCAATACCGATTGAGGCTGTCATAGAATGCTCTTTACTGTCATGATTTAATCTTTTTAATAGTTCCTCTTTTGGAAATTTCTTATCACATGTAATAAAAATATCAACTGAATTTGTTGTTAATAGATTAATTTCAGCACCAATGTTTCCATAATTCTTTGTAGTAATCATTATAGAAATTGAAGTATCATCATCTTTTGGAGGTTCAGCCTTTTTCGTTTCTACATCTAGTTTAAAGCCAACACCCTCTTCTAAAGGAAGCCAAGGAAGATATAAAAGCATAAGGTTTTTAATTGCAAGAGCCGTATCATTTTGAGATGAAGCTGAAATACTTGAATTGATAAGACTTATTGTATCTTGAATAGGCTTTGTATCAGTAATGCCTTGACGAGTAGCCGTTGACATTTCTAAAACCAGGTTGTTTAGAGCTTGTTTACTGTGTTGTTGAATTTGAGAATTCAAAATGCTCAAATTAATTCTTGAAGGCAAAACTTTTGCTGCAACTTGTTTTTGTGCAAGTTGAGCAACTTCTTGATTTTGAAGTTGTTTTAATTCCTGAGAAACTTCTTCTTGTAATTGTTCTGTTGGCGCTTGAGGTCGTAATTCAACAGGACGTCTAATGTGATTTCTAACACTATCTCTCAAGTTTGACATATGTTCAAAACGCATATCATTAATCAATCGAGAATGTATTCTGTGATTGATATTTGAAGGTGTTGGCATAGGACGATTTTCGGGCTCTGACTGAATATTTTCAGTTATATTTGCAGCACCACCAGTAATACCATTCGGTCTATTTGAATGGTTTGGACGATTTGGAATATTCGGAATATTCTGTTGCGGTGGCAACGGTTGATTTGGAACATTCGGACGATTTGGAATGTTTGGCATGTCCGGTCTGTTCGGATTGTTCGGAATGTTTGGTTTATTCGGAACATTCTGTTGCGGTGGCAACGGTTGATTTGGAACATTCGGACGATTTGGAATGTTTGGCATGTCCGGTCTGTTCGGATTGTTCGGAATATTTGGTTTATTCGGAACATTCTGTTGCGGTGGCAACGGTTGGTTCGGAACATTCGGACGATTTGGAGTATTTGGCATGTCCGGTCTGTTTGGATTGTTCGGAATGTTTGGTCTATTTGGAACATTCTGTTGCGGTGGCAACGGTTGGTTCGGAACATTCGGACGATTTGGAGTATTTGGCATGTCCGGTCTGTTTGGATTGTTCGGAATGTTTGGTCTATTTGGAACATTCTGTTGCGGTGGCAACGGTTGGTTCGGAACATTCGGACGATTTGGAGTATTTGGCATGTCCGGTCTGTT
>CAKUXM010000019.1 GCA_934700335.1 uncultured Candidatus Melainabacteria bacterium
AAACCAACTCTGAATTGGTTTTGTAACAATTCACCAACTGAACGAATACGTCTATTACCTAAGTGGTCGATATCATCTACAGAACCTTCATCATAAGTTAAGTTAATTAAGTATTCGATAGATTGAACGATATCTGTAATAGTCAATGTTCTTTGAGAAGCATGAATATTCAAGTTTAATTTTTTATTTAATTTGTAACGACCTACACGACCAATATCGTATTTCTTTTCATCGAAGAAACGAGCTTCGATAATTTGACGACCACCTTGAGCAGATGCAGGATCGCCAGGTCTTAATTTTTTGTATACATCAATTAAAGCATCTTCTGTAGTTTCAGTTGTATCTTTTTCCAATGTTTTCTTTAAGAATTCAAAGTGAGTAAAAGATGCTTCCATTTCAGCTACTGACAAGCCCATAGCTTTTAATAATGTTGTAGCTAAGATTTTTCTATTTTTATCGATTTTAACATAAATTAAATCGTTAGAATCTGTTTCAATCTTAATCCAAGCACCTCTGTTTGGAATGATTGTAGCATTGTATAAACGTTTACCAGTAGGTGAAACTTCACGTTTGAAGTAAACACCAGGCGAACGAACGATTTGAGAAACGATAACACGCTCTGCACCGTTAACAATAAAAGTACCTTTATCAGTCATCGTAGGAATATCACCGATATATACTTCTTGTTCTTTAATTTCACCAGAATCACGGTTAACTAATCTAACCATTACACGTAATTGTTTTGCATAAGTAGTATCGTGAATTCTAGCTTCTTCAATAGAATACTTAGCATTATCAAATGTATAATTTGGTAAAAAGTGTAATTCTAAACGACCAGTATAGTCTTTAATTGGTGAAAAAGAAAGTAATTCTTCCTTTAGACCTTCTGTTAAAAACCATTCAAATGATTTTTTTTGCACCTCAATAAGGTCTGGTAAATCGTCCAATCTGGTACTAGGAATACCCATTGGAGTTACTCGTTCTGCGAATTTTGTCGACATTCTATAAACCTCGCTTCTTTGTATTATTCATATTGTGTACGTACTAAAAAATTTATAAAACTTAACATTTCTGTTACAGTCTATAAGAACATGTATTTTAATGTTACTACGATAATATAAATAGTCAAGAAATCATGTAAAATCCACACTTAAAAATTGTTACAAAATTTTACAATCAAAAACCGACATGCCGAAACTAGCCACAGGACAAGGTTTGACTGTCAAGTGGGACAGCCGGAGATTTAGTAAATTGTAAATAATGAGTAGTGAGCAAAAAATTTCTATTCATTACTCACTAAAGTCCATTCACTAATTTACAATGTTCTATTAATTTATATAATATGTTATAATAGTTAAGGTTATGAACGAGATATTTTCAATATTTAAAAATAGAAAAGCCTTCACCATTGCAGAAATGACAGTTGTATTACTAATTCTGTCATTAGTAATGGCAGCAATTTTACCTGTAACTACAAACAAAAAAACTAGTGGTGGTGGCGGTGGCGCCGGAGGAAGTTTATGGAAACTTGCCCGTAACAATACCGATATTTGGTTTGCATCACCCTCTTCAACTCAAAGTGCCCTGTTAGGTACATCTGTAACACCTGATGCACAGGGTTATGCAAGACTATATATCAACATTCCTAACAGTAATACTCGTTCTCAAATCGGAATGATGTACAACAACACAACTGTTGGTTACATAAGATTTAAAAACAATAACAACATGGGCTTTGGCATGAACGCTGTACAAAACAGTACTGGTTCTAGCAACTTTGGTGCCGGTTACAATGTTATGACAGGAAGTGTAACAGGTAATAACAATACTGGTATTGGTTATCAAGCCTTAACAGCTTTAACTGCTGGGGGTTCAAATGTTGCAATCGGCAGTAGCGCCCTAAAAACAAATACAGGCGGTAATTCAAATATTGCAATAGGTGAAAACGCATTACAAACAAACTCTACTGGTGAAAGAAACATTGCATTAGGTCAAAACAGCCTTCTTACAAATGCTACAGGTACTGATAACGTAGCTATTGGTCAAAACGCATTAAACCAAAACAAAGCAAATTTTAACGTTGGTATTGGTAGATTAGCACTACAAAACACAACATTAGGAACATGTAACGTTGCCTTAGGAAGCAATGCAGGTGCATCTAATGTTGCAGGTGCGGATAACGTCTTTATCGGTAGATTAGCCGGACAAACGAAACAATCTGGTAGTAACAATGTTGCAATAGGTGCAGAAACAGTTTTTGCAAACGGTACAGGGTCTTATAACGTAGGTATCGGTTATCGTTCATTATATTCAAACACAAACGGTAGTTATAACGTATTTTCTGGATATCAATCAGGCTACAATGTAACAACTGGTAACGCCAACACTGGTATCGGTCAAAATGCTTTAGACGGAAACCAAACAGGTTCTAACAATGTCGGTATCGGTTACAAAGCTTGTAGCAGTGTTTCAGGTAGTAACAAAACATGTTTAGGTTCATCATCTGGATATTCAAACTTACCATCTGGTTTTACAGCAAATAACACAACTGCTGAAACAATCGTTGGCTCTGGCGCTGGTAATATTTTCTTACATGCCGGTAATGTTTTTGTAAGAACTGGTAATTCTATTAACACAAATGCAAAACTTACAGTAAACGGTAACACAGAAACAACAACAAACTTAACTGTTGGTACTTACGCAAACGTAGGCACATATCTTCATACAGGAAGTTATGTAAATGCGACAACAACAGTTACAGCTGGTACTTCTGCATATTCAAACTGGACTTACACAAACTACATCAGACAAAGAACCGGTGCAAACTATTCTACAGAAATTTGGGGTACCTTCACAGGTACATACAACAATATTTCAGACAAAAGACTTAAAAACATTCAAGGTTTTGCAAACACAGGTTTGAACGAAATCAAACAACTTGATGTATACAAATTCACATACAAAACAGAACCTGATGTTCAAAGAGTAGGGCTTATCGCACAAGACGTGGAAAAAGTTCTACCTTACGCAGTTACTAAAAACGAAGAAGGATATTTAGTTCTTCGTCAAGATAATATATTATTCACAATGTTCAATGCTATCAAGGACTTAGACAAATTATACGAAAACCTAAAAGAAAAAGTTCAAAATTATATCATACGTTTGAACCGTGCAGAAGATAGAATTCATGCTTTAATAGAAGTAAACAAAGAATTATCAAAAAGAGTTGATACTCTTGAAAAACGTGTTGATACATTAGAAAAAGGCATTAAAGCATTAGAAAAAATCAATGCAAATGTAAATAATTTAGAAAGGTAAAATAAAAAATGAGCGAAAAAAGAATTATTATTGGTTGCGACCATGGTGGTTTAAATCTAAAAAATAAAGTTGTCGAACACTTAAAAGAAATCTGTTATGAAGTAGAAGATGTAGGAACATATACAACAGAGTCTGTAGATTATCCAATTTATGCTAAGAAGGTTGCACATGCAGTAGCTGACGGCAAATATGAAAAAGGTATTATTATTTGCGGTACAGGTATTGGTGTTTCAATTGTTGCAAACAAAGTAAAAGGTATTAGAGCTTCCCTTTGCGGAGACACTTTCTCAGCAAAAGCTACTCGCCAACATAATAATTCAAATATTTTATGCATGGGCGAAAGAGTTATCGGTGCAGGATTAGCACTTGATATCGTTGATATTTGGTTAACTACTGAATACGAAGGTGGTCGTCATCAAAAAAGAATTGATATGATGGAGGACTAATGGTAGAAGATATTTCAACAGAAAAATTCGCATCTGTTATTGCTCGTGTACTTGATGATAGATTAGCAAAAAATATCGTAATTCTTGATATTAGTAAAGTATCTTCTCTTGCAGATTTTTTTGTAATCGCATCAGGAGATTCTCCAACCCAAGTAAAAGCTATGACAGAAACTTTACAAGACAGAATTAAAACTCTTTTCAAACGTCTTCCAAAGGGTGTTGAAAGAGATATGAAAAATCGATGGAATTTAGTTGATTATGGCGATGTTATTGTTCATATTCTTCACAGAGAAGAACGTGAAAATTACATGATTGAAAAATTCTGGAATCACGCTTACAGTATTCCTGAAGAAAAATGGAAAGCTGAAACTGAAGAATATTCTGAATATAAAGAAAATGTGTAAAAAATTTGCTAAATAGAAATTATAGGATAAAATTTAGATATGGTAGATGCAAACGAAATAAAAAAACAAATTGATGAAACGATTATGAAAATGGCTATGGATCCAACAAATCCAGAGCATTATCATTCGTTGGCAAATTTGTATGCCCTAGACAACAACTTTGATAAAGTTGCATCAGTTTATGAAAGTTTATTAAGCATTAAGCCAGATGATGCAGACGCATTGTTAAATTTGGGTAGTATTTATTTTTACAGTAAGGATTTCCGTAAAGCGCTTAGTTATTTTAACAAAGCTATGGATAAAAACCCTACAAACTACCTTGTATACTACAACTTGGGTAATGCGTATGCAGAACTTAAAAACTTTTCTAAAGCGCTTCGTTTTTATAATCGTGCTTTAGATTTTAACACAATGTCTCCCGATATCTATAACGCAATTGCAATGCTTTATCATGATTTTGAAGATTTCGTTGAAGCAAAAGCTTATTACGAAAAATCTCTTTCAATCGACCCAAATAACTTAACTGCAAATGTTGATTTAGGTAACATCAACTTTAAATTATTTGACTATGATGCAGCATTATACCACTATCTAAAAGTTTATGAAATTGCACCAGACAACAAAACCGTTACTATCTGTATCGCAAATACTTATTCTTTATTAAAGAATAAAGAAAAAACAGATGAATTCTTTGATATATCTCTAAAATTGCCTGGTGATAATTACAAAACTTACATTTGCGCAGCAATCGCAAAATCTGACTTTAAAGATTATGACGGTGCTATTGAAATTTACAAAAAAGCTATTGAATATAATCCTAAAGAAAAAAATGCGTATATCCTTATCGCAAACCTTTATTCTAATTTAGGAAACTATACAGAAGCTATCGATTACTATGAAAAAGCTCTTGCTCTAAATGAATTCGATACAAACACAAGAGTATTACTTGCAAATACTTACTACATGGACGACAAGATTGAAGACGCATTGAAAGCTTATCGTTATGTTTCTAACTTAGAACCGGAAAACGATGAATACAAGCTTGTTTACGTTAATTTGTTAGAAGATTACATTGTAGATCACAGAGCTGGAGAATTATTAGAAAATGTATAACAACAACTATAGATTAAATCCAGATAAACCGTATTTTATGGAAAAATTAGTTTCAGCGCTAAGTTATTTAACTATGGGCTTTGTTGGATTTATTTATTTAATAATCATTATTCTTACAAAAAGAACTCTTAAACCTTTTTTGAAATATCATGTTTTTCAATCAATTTTTATTTCAATAGGTTATTATTTATTAACAATATTCGTTGGACTAATCTGTAATATCTTATTATTTATACCATTCATAAACAAAATTACTACAGCAGTATTGTATTATTTATCAATAGACATCATTTTCGGTTGTTCAATTATTGGTTTATGTATTTATGCTGTTTTATTCTACTTAGTAATAACATCATTACAAGGAAAATATTCTTATATTCCATGGGTTTCAGACATTATAAAAATGAACGTGAGATAAAATATTATGAAATTTGATACTATTTGTGTGCAAGGTTCACATATCCCTGCAGAAAACAGAAACACACCACCTGTACCAATTTATCAAACTACAGCTTTCAGCTTTGATACTGTACAATATGCAGCCGACCTGTTTGATTTAAAAACTAGTGGAGATATTTACACAAGACTTTCAAACCCTACAACACAAGTTCTTGAAGAAAGACTTGCAGGTATTGAAGGTGGTGTTGGTGCTCTTTGTGTTTCTTCTGGTCAATCAGCATCTACAATTGCTCTTTTAAACATTTTAAAAGCTGGTGATGAAGTCGTTGCATCAACAAATATGTATGGTGGAACAATTAATTTAATTAATGTTACACTACAAAAAATGGGAATTATTGTTCATCTTGTTTCATCTGACAAGGCAGAAGATTTTGAAAAACTTATCAACGAAAAAACAAAATGTATTTTTGCAGAGGTTTTAAACAATCCTTCTCTAAGTGTTTTAGATATTGAAGCATTGGCAAAGGTTGCTCATAAACATTCAATTCCGTTAATTGCTGATAACACTATTCCAAGCCCATATTTATGTCAGCCAATTAAACATGGTGCAGATATTGTTGTACATTCTTTGACAAAATATATTTGCGGTCATGGAACTTGTATGGGCGGAGTTATCGTTGATAGCGGTAATTTTGATTGGACAAAATCAGGTAAATTCCCTGAATTAACAGAACCAGATGAAAGTTATCATGGTCTTAGATATGTTGAAAACTTTGGTAAATTGGCATATATCGTTAAAGCAAGAGCTCAAATGATTAGAGATTTGGGTTGTTGTTTAAGTCCATTTAACGCGTTTTTAACTATACAGGGACTTGAAACACTTTCTCTACGTATGGAAAGATTATCTTCCACTGCATTAAAGGTTGCAAAATATTTACAAAATCATAAAAACGTAACTTGGGTAAAATATCCAAAACTTGAAGGTGATAAATATTATGAATTAGCAGAAAAATATTTACCAAAAGGTGCTTCTTCTATCATAAGCTTTGGTATTAAAGGCGGAAGAGAATCTGGTACTAAATTTATAGAAAATATGAAACTATTAATTCATGCAACAAATATTGGTGATAGTCGTTCTATCATTACATATCCGGCAATTACAACACATAGACAACTAACTACAGAACAAATGAATGAATGTGGAATTGGTGAAGATTTCATGCGACTTTCAGTAGGGCTTGAAGATATTGATGATATCATTGCTGATTTAGAAAATGCACTGAAATTTTAAAGTTTGTTGGGGTGGAAACCCTAACCTACAATATTATTATACCCACAACTCACTACTCACCATTCACTAAATTGTTAATTAATTATAAAGTTTTATTTCTTTTTTAAAAAATGCCCTTATATTATATATAGGAGATAAATGTTTTATGATTAATTTTGATAGACTTACTAATTATTCACAAGAAATAATTTCTTCAGCCAGTGCTGAAATGAATTCACATAAGAATTCTCAAATAGAACCTGAACATATTTTACTTGCTATGGTAAAAGATAAAGGTATCTCAAGAGATTACTTGAATGAATTAAAACTTATTAATGAAAACTTTGTAGGCGCTTTGTCAACAATGGTTGCAAATTTTCCAACCCTTTCTAATATGACGAATGTGCAGAAATTATTTCTATCATCTGATACAGAAAAATTATTAGATATTGCTGATGCAACTTGTACAGAATTAAAAGATGATTTTATTTCTATTGAACACATTCTGCTTGCAATGACAAAGCTTGAAGGCTCAAATATACAAAGACTTTTAAGCAATCATCGAGTAAATACAACAGCCGTTTTAAATGCAATGAAAAAAATAAGAGGTAATAAAAAAGTGGATAACAAAAACGCAGAAGAAAACATGAAAGCTCTTGAAAAATATTCAACAGACTTAACAGAACGTGCTCGTAAAGGTAAATTAGACCCAGTAATCGGACGTGATGAAGAAGTTAGAAGAATAATCCAAGTTTTAAATAGACGTACTAAAAATAACCCCGTTTTAATTGGTGAACCTGGTGTTGGTAAAACAGCCATCATTGAAGGTTTAGCTCAACGTATTGTTAGAGGCGATGTACCAGAAAGTCTTAAAAACGTAAAATTAATCTCATTAGATTTAGGTGCATTGGTTGCAGGTGCTAAATTTAGAGGTGAATTTGAAGAAAGACTGAAAGCCGTATTGAAAGAAGTTGAAGATTCAAACGGCGAAATTGTAATGTTCATTGATGAATTACATACAGTCGTTGGGGCAGGCGCTACAGAAGGTTCTATGGACGCTGGTAACTTGTTAAAACCAATGTTAGCAAGAGGTGTTTTAAGAACAATCGGTGCTACAACAATTAACGAATACAGAAAATACATTGAAAAAGACCCCGCTTTGGAAAGAAGATTTCAACCTGTAATGGTTGATGAACCTTCTGTTGAAGATACAATCAGTATCTTGAGAGGTTTGAAAGAAAAATACGAAGTTCATCACGGAGTTCGTATTCTTGATAGTGCCTTAATTCAAGCCGCAAAACTTTCTGATAGATATATTACAGATAGATTTTTACCGGATAAAGCTATCGATTTGATTGATGAAGCCGCTTCTTCATTACGTATTGAAATCGACTCTATGCCGGAAGAAATTGATATTATGGCAAGACAAAAAGTTCAATTAGAAATTGAAAGAGAAGCATTAAAAAAAGAAGAATCAAACCCTGATTGCGAAAGAAAAATTCTTGAAATTTCACAAGAAATATCTGATTTAGAAGCAAAAATTGCAGTTTTGAAAGAACAATGGAACAAAGAAAAGGCTACAATTCAAGGTGAAGCTTCTATCAAAGAAGAAATTGAAAAAGTAAAAATCGAAATTGAAAAAGCTGAAAGAAATACAGATTTGCAAAAAGCTGCCGAATTAAAATACGGTAAATTAATGGACTTGCAAAAGAAACTTGAAGAAGTTCAAGGTGCTGACAAAAAAGATAATCAACTTTTAAAAGAAGAAATTGACGGAGACGATATTGCAGAAGTTGTAAGTAAATGGACAGGAGTTCCTGTTTCTAAATTGGTTGAAAGCGAAATGCAAAAATTAATTTCAATGGAAGACGTACTTCATAAAAGATTAATTGGTCAAGACGAAGCCGTAAACACTGTTTCTGATGCAATCCGTCGTGCTCGTTCTGGTTTGAAAGATCCAAAACGTCCAATTGGTACATTTATTTTCTTAGGTCCAACTGGTGTTGGTAAAACAGAACTTGCAAAATCTTTGGCAGAATTTATGTTCAATGACGAAGACGCAATTGTAAGAATTGATATGTCTGAATACATGGAAAAACATAATGTTGCAAGATTGGTCGGAGCTCCTCCGGGATACGTTGGTTATGATGAAGGCGGTCAACTTACAGAAGCAGTAAGAAGAAAACCTTATTCTGTTGTACTTTTTGATGAAATTGAAAAAGCGCACCCTGATGTATTCAACATAATGTTACAAATCTTTGATGACGGTCGTTTGACTGATTCTAAAGGCAGAACAGTTGATTTCAAAAATACACTTATAATTATGACAAGTAACATTGGTAGTGATGTTATCTTGGAAGATTCTATAAGTGGTAATTTTAGCGACACTAAAGAAAAAGTTATGAATATCTTGAAAGATAGATTTAAACCAGAATTCTTAAACCGTGTTGATGAAACAATCTTCTTCAAAGGTTTAACATTGGAAAACTTGAAACAAATCGTTGATATTCAAATGGAATCTTTAGGAAAACGTCTAGGCGAACAGGAAATTAATCTTGAAGTTACACCTGATGCTAAAGAATTACTTGCAACACAAGGTTATAATCCAATCTATGGTGCAAGACCATTGAAACGTACAATTAGACAAATGGTTGAAAACCCATTGGCTAAATTAATCTTGGCTCAAAAATTCATCAAAGGTGATACTTTGGTTATTGATGCTAAAGACGATACAATTCAATTTAGCAGAAAATAATAAATCTTTTTTAAAAGAAGAGGCGAAGCCGTTGGCTTCGCCTCTTTTATTTACTTAATTATTTTCAAACACATATCTTCTAAAACATTTTGAACATTCATTCCAAGCTTAACTTCTTTTTTAGCAGTTTCAACTTGTTTTAAATCATTTATCAATCTATTTGTTATGTTTTTATCTTCCGTATTATTTTTCATCAGGCAAAGCATATAATGTTGAAGGCTTTCCAAAACTTCAATTGGTTCATTCTCTTTCGTAAGTTGAAACAAGTCGTTCGCAATATTAAAAACTTCTCCTCTTTCAAATTCAAAATAATCAGCAAAAACATCTTCAATCAAAGAATAATCATAACCTTCAATCTCAAAAGATGGAACGAAAAACGCCATACATCTTGATTGAATAGTTTGTAGAACATCATTTTTATCTCTTGTAAGAAAGATAAATGTTGTATTTTTAGGAGGTTCTTCAATTGTTTTAAGAAGGGCATTTGCAGTTTCTTCTTGAAAATTCATTTGATTTAAACCTAAAATTTCGTCATTGTTTCCTTTGTCGCAGAAAATAAAAACTCTATGATAATCACTAGAATTTGTAAGAGAATTCTTAATCATTTGAGCTTGTTTTAAAGATATAACTGTTTTTGAAGTATCATCTTCAGGCTTGTAATCAACCTTTGAAACAGTAATGACAGCAGGGTGTTCGTGTGAATCTATCCAACGACAATTTTGGCAATTACAATTTTCATCAAAATTTCTTTCACAATTTAGCATTTTTGCAACGTATAAAGCCATTTTGTATTGAGACTCTAAATCGCTTCCATAAAACAAAAGAGCTTGAAATACAGAATAATTATCAGTATTTTTAGCTTCGTTAAAATATTTTGTTAAAAACTCGTATTTATCCGATAATTGCATATTCAATTACCTCTTTTGTATCAAGCGCTTGTCCTGATTTAATCTTGTATTCTGCATCTATAAGATTTTGTTTTAATTTTATCAAATCACGTAAAGAATGATTTTTCATTTTTTGCATATTTTTTTGAATAACAAATTCGTGCATGCCTGTAAGTTTAGAAATCTCAAACGTAGATATTTTCTTTTCGTTTAATTTTATCAAAATCCATTTTCTGAGCATAGTTTGTAATGCAGACATTATTTCTAGTTCATGTTTTTTCTGCAATAATTTTCTAAACTCTAAAAGAGCTAAATCAGTTTTGTTTGTCATTAAATAATCTGTAAAATTAAACAAATCCTCATTTGTAATACAGTTAACTTTTACATCATTTTTAGTAACAATTTTTTCTGGATAAACTGCTAATTTAAGTTTGTCTAACTCATTTACAAATTCTCTTAAATTATTTCCAATTTGTTCAATAAGAGTCAAGCTTGCCTCTTGTTCAACTTTTATGCCAATTTTTCTTGCGTATTTGTTTATCCAACTTGTAATTTCATCAACTTTATATGTAGGAATTGTTTTAAACTCTTGAGCATTTTGTTTTGATAGAAGTTTAAAAAGTTTTCTACGTGAATCAAGTTTTTTACCTTCATTTCTAGGTAAAATTGCAGTAAAAACAATATCTACATCTTCTGATACAAGCGATAAAGCTTCTTCAATTTGTTTGTTTTGAGAATCTTCAAAAGATTTTGAAAAATAATCAAGACAGTTAAGCACAATAAGCATTTTGCCAAACATCATCGGAGTAGTACGAAGAATTGAAATCAAATCAGTAAATGACGGATTGTCATAAGTTTTGAAGTTCATCGCACTAAAATTTTTATCAAGCAATTTCTTTTTTTCATTTATTGCTTGCTCAATGCTGTACTCTTCGTCGCCGTAAAAAAAATATACGCTCATTAATTAGTTGTCCATTAATAAAGCAGCACCCATAACACCTGCTGTATTACCTAATTCAGCAGGTACAATTTGAACTGCTTCTCTTGCAATTCTCATTGCACGTTTATTAACAGTTTCTCTTATTGGGTCAAATAATAAATCACCAGCAGCAGCAATACCACCACCGATAATTATTTTATCTGGGTTTAAGATATTGATAATATTTGTTAAACCTAATCCTAAATATTCACCAATTTTTTTGAAGATTTGGATAGCAACAGCATCACCTTGTTCAGCAGCTTTGAATACGATATATGGAGTAATAGCTTCACCTTTAGCCATTTCTCTGTACATTGTAGCTTTGCCACCTCTGATATAATCTTCTGCCATAGCAACAATGCTTGGACCTGAAGCGTAAGCTTCAAAACAACCATAATCACCGCAACCACATAATGGAGCACAATTTGAATCAGATAATTTAATATGACCAATTTCGCCCGCTGCGTTGCTTGCGCCTCTGTATAATTTGCCGTTTAAAACTAAACCTGAACCAATACCAGTACCAACTGTTACGCAAACTAAGTTTTGTGCACCTTTACCTGCACCATATTTCATTTCACCTAATGTTGCACATCTTACGTCATTATCAACAAAAGCTGGAATATTGAATTCATCTTTAATAATTTTTGCAAGTTCTACACCGTTCCAACCTGGAATATTTGTAGAAACTTTTACTGTACCTGTTTTGTAATCGATTTGTCCTGGAAAACCAAAACCAATTGTTTCAATTGTTTTAGAAGTTGATTCAGTTTCTGTCATCAAAACTTTTATTTCTTCTTTAATGTTGGCTACTGTATATTCATAACCCTTTTCAGCTTCTGTTGGAAAAGTTTTTGAGTATAAAATCTTTCCTTCGTTTGTAATTAAAGCTATTTTAATATTTGTACCACCGATATCAATGCCAACTCTATTTTTCATTTTTTAAACCTCTTTTTATATTTCTTCCGATATTTATATAATAAGCTAAACTAAAAATTTATTAAATGATAATTAAGTAATTTTAATCAAAATGTCTAAATGTTTTTTCATCAACATCTTTTTCAGTAAAAGTTTTTAATACTTCATCAAATTTAACTTTCACATAAACATTCTCTTGTTTTCTAGTCATAATACCAATTTCTGTGTATAAATTTTTATCCAATGTTTTTAAAAACTCTTCTGGAACACATGCGATAAGTTTGTAATCCTCTGCACCAAAAAAAACTTTGCTTTTGTAATCATCAAAATCTTTTATTTCTTCATCAATTGGAATAGCATTAAAATCAACTTCTGCAGTTAAATTACTCAATTTAGAAATTTTGTACAAAGCGTCCATTAAACCGTCTGATGAATCCATCATTGCGTAATCATCTTTTATATTAAGAGCAATTTCTTTTGATAAAACATCATCAACTTTTGGCATTAAATGCGCATCAATTAAGATTTGTGGAGAGTTTAAACCTTTTTGTAAAAGTTCAAAACCTGCACCGCTCGAACCATGAACACCATTTGTTATTATTTTATAATCTTCTTTTGCATTGCTTCGAGAAGATATTTTTCTATTTCTGGCATCACCGATTGCACAAATTGAAATAAACAACTTATTTCCACCTGTAACATCACCGCCAACTATTTCAACATCTGGGTTTACAGATTTTGCACCTTCATAAAATTCTTTGATAAAATTTTCATCAATATAATTTGGCAAAGACAAAGAACAAGTTAAATATTTTGCTTTAGCACCAGATGCGTAAACATCTGAAAGATTTACCGCAACTGACTTATAACCTAATTGAAAAGCATTTGTGTAGTTTAGAGAAAAATGTACATCTTCCACTAAACTATCTTGTGTTACAACAATACCTAAATCTTCTAAATATGCACAATCATCGTTAATATATTTAGAATTTAGGGTATTTTTTATAATTTCAATTAGCTTATTTTCTTGCATAAGTTTAGTTTAGCACAAAAGACTAATTAAAAACTTGTAAATATTAAACTTACTGGGGATTATTTGAAAAATAACTAGAACCATAATATATGTACTATGAAATTTTTATCTTTATTAAAAAGTATCTCAAAAGATATTAAATATTATGACCAAAATTTTAAAGTGCCATATTCAAAAAATAATATGACAAATCCTTTCATGCAAAGAAAGACTTGCACAACAATGGTTTGGATTGATAAAACTAAATAATTCTTTCACCTGTTTTTTCGTTGAAGAAAAACATTTTTTTGCTATCAATATTCAAGATTAAATTTTCATCTAAATCATATTTTGCTGGTAATTTAGCGCAACATTTGCTATCACCAATATTAAAATAAGCAATTTTTTCACTGCCTAAAAGCTCTGTCATATCAACTTTTACGCATAATTTAATATTGCCGTCAGAATTTATCATATCTTCTGGTCTGATACCTAAAACAACTTTTTTGTTATTCGCTAAAATTTCCATAACTTCTTTTGGTAATTCCAATTTCATATCACCAAATACAAGCGTATTATTTAAAATTGGACAAGTTATAAAATTAATTTGTGGTGAACCGATAAACCCTGCAACAAACATGTTTGAAGGGTTGTTATAAATATTTTCTGGTGTATCAACTTGTTGTATAACACCTTTATCTAAAACAACAATTCTATCTCCCATAGTCAAAGCTTCTGTTTGGTCATGCGTTACATAAATAAAAGTTGTTTGTAATTTTTCATGCAATTTCTTGATTTCAGCTCTCATCTGAACTCTTAATTTTGCATCTAAATTAGATAAAGGTTCGTCCATTAAAAATACTTTTGGATTACGAACAATTGCTCTACCTAAAGCTACACGTTGTCTTTGACCACCTGACAATTGTTTTGGACGTCTGTCTAATAATTCTTCTAAATCTAAGATTTTTGCAGCTTCACGAACTTTTTTATCAATCTCTGCTTTTTTAAATTTGCGCATTTTTAACCCAAATGCAATGTTTTCATACACAGTCATGTGTGGATATAGAGCATAACTTTGAAATACAAAAGCAATATCTCTATCTTTTGGGTGAACATTGTTTACTTTTTTATCACCAATGTAAAGTTCACCACCAGAAATGTCTTCTAACCCAGCAATCATTCTCAAGATTGTTGATTTACCACAACCAGATGCCCCAACAAGTACTAAAAATTCTTTATCTTCAATTTCCAGGTTTACACCATTGATGATAACTTTTTTGTTGTCATAAGATTTTTTTATATCTTTTAAAACTACTTTACTCATTGCTAATAGATTGTGAAGCCTTTTCTGTCGGTATAATAAAACTATAAATTGTGCCTTTTTCTGGTTCAGATTCTAACCACATGTTACCTTTTAATATCTTGATAATATTTTTTAGGCTCAAAAAAGAAATTGAATTTACGATTTCTTTTCTGTTTGGTCTTTCAACTTCAAGATAAGGTTCAAAAATATTGTCTAACTCTTCTTGTGTTAAACCCGCACCCGTATCTGATATTTCAAATAATAAAAATCCTTTTTCTAAAGTTTCTTCTTGAGGAACTAAACTCTTATCGTCTAAAATTTCTTTGTCAGGATATCTAACACTAACACTAATTGTACCGTCCTGAGTTGATTTAATAGCACATTCTAAAATATTATTGATAATTGCTTTTAACAATTCGTCTTCTGAATAAATTGTTCTTTTAATATCGTCTTGAACTTCTAAATTATATTTAATATTTTTATCCGCCATATCTTGTTCGTAATGTTTTAAACAACCTCTTAAAACATCAATACAGTCAAAGTATTGAGGATTATGAGCAATCAATCCTGATTCTGTTCTGGATAATTCAATCATTTTATCTATTAAATATAATAAATCTGAAGAATTTTTGTGAATAATTTTGATATATTTTTCAGTTTTTTCATCTAATTGTCCGCATAAACCATCTAATAAAGCTTTTGAAAAACCAATTGAAGATTGTAATGGATTTTTTAAATCACTTGATAAATTAACTAAAAACGCATTTTTGTTTTTGTTAATTTTTTTAGAACTTTCATATTCAACAAAGATATTAGTCAAAGTCTTGTAATTTTGAGTATTTTCACGCATTAAAACAAGATATCCTTTGTCATGTTTACGAGCAGTAAACTCGAAGAACATATCTTTATTTGTATCTTTGTTAGTTTTTAAAACTACTTGTTTATTTGTGTCAGCCGCTTTTTTAACTAACATAACAGCGTTTTCAAACAAATCATTGATATTATAGTTTTGGAAATCTTCTTTAATATCAGATAAAATTCTATCAGCAACGTCATTAGACAGAACAAAATCACCATCTTCATCAATTAAAACTAAGCCGTCTGGTAAAAATTCTGTTATTTCTGTCTTGTCTTTTTTAAATAAATTAGATAAGAAATCTTTTAAACTCATGAGTTTATAATACCACGAATTCCAAAACGGGGCTTTTTATATATTAAGTTTTGTTAAGTTTTAAAACAAAAAGTAGCAAAAATAAATTTTCTCGTTTTTAAAACAACTGTAAACAATAGAGAATAAAAAATAAATAAAGAGGGAATCAATAATGACGAAGATTAACAACACGAATAACGTGCAGAATATTCATGCGCAAAAAATGAATGAACTGTCAAAAAAAGAAAAACCTCAAATCAGTACATTCGAGATAACAGACTTAAAAAATACAGCATCAGAAGCTTTAGGTCGTTCACAAGTAACAGCTAGCGTAGACAATTTAGAAAACAATGTCTTGTTTATGTTAAAACACCCAGACCAAGTAAAACAAGCAAATGCGTTTTTTGATAAGACATACGAAACATTAAAAAAAGACAATGTCGAAGATGCATACGAAAAAGCAACACAATACACTGGTGCATTCAAAGAAGAATTTTTAAGCAAATAATATTAAGTAATAGATTTACACAAATAGCCGAAATAATGTAATAGCTCTGAAAACAGAGCTTTTTTAGTGCAAAAATTTATATCTGTTTCGCTACTGTGGGTTTCGGACTTCGTCCTATCGTTCCTCTCACAAAACAATACTTAATTGTTTTGTTCGGCAGAGTATAGTTATCATTATGTTCCGTGTCCTGCTTGTCTTTGCCGTTGACACTACGTTTCCTTTTATCCGTAAGGCATAAAATTGTATAATATGCCTAACGGCTTAAAGTCAACTACGGAGACAGGCTCACAAGTTTCGCTTTAGCTCAACTGTTTGCTTTGTCAAAGCCGAAACCGACACTTCACATCGGCTCTGCATTGTTAAGAAATGTTAACTTGAATATATCAGAGTATATACTCAACTTTACAATTCTTCACAAAAGGGTTGAAGTTTGTATTAAAACATGATATATTAAGTATATACACTTTTGAATGTGATTAAAACTTAATAAAAGTTCACATTTACTTCCACCCAATACCTTTTAACATTGACTAACACTAAACCAGAGACTGATTTCGTGGCGATTGACTTTTGTCTGCCAAAACTACCCTTCTCTAGGTCTAATTTCCAATGCCTTTTTACCACTTTACCAGATTATAAGGAGTTTAACCTATGTACCAATGCACTACTTCACAAGACAACTTTACTAACCCTGCAAAATGCTCTTTAGTTGATCCAGACTTCAATTTATCAACTTACATTAAACAAATTTCTTCTTACCCAGCTTTATCAATGTCTGAAGAAAGAACTTTAGCTCAAAAAGCTCAAAACGGCGATGTTGAAGCTAAAAAACAATTAGTTCAATCTAACTTAAAATTAGTTATCACAATTGCTAGAAAATCAATCCACATGTCTAATTTACCAATGGTTGATTTAATCCAAGAAGGCAACTTAGGTCTTATGATTGCTGTTGAAAAATTCAACTGGAAACTAGGCTACAAATTTGCTACATATGCTTCTTGGTGGATTAAACAATCTATGTTCAAAGCTATTTCTGAACAATCTCACTGCATGAGAATTCCTGTATATATTCAAGAAACTTTATCAAAATTCTCAAAAGTTAAAACAGAAATGGAAAGACAATACAACTGCCAAGTTAAAACAGATGATGTTGCTAAAAAAATGAATATTTCTTTAGACAAAATCAATTCATACTTATCAGCTTACAACAAACCTGTTTCAATCGAAGGCGGATTTGAAAGCAACGATGGTAGCGACTTATTAATCGCTGACATTCTAGAAGATGAAAAATCAAATGTATACGCAAACGCTGAATACGAAAACTTAAAAAATGATATCGAAATCGTTGTTTCTACATTAAAAGAAAGAGAACAAGACGTTGTAAAAATGCGCTACGGCTTAGGCAACTTCGCTAAAAAAACTTTAGAAGAAATCGGTAACATTTATGGCGTAACAAAAGAATGTATCAGACAAACTGAATTAAGAGCATTAAAAAAATTAAGAGTTAATGCAGCTGACACATTAGTAAGCTATTTACAATAAAAATTTCTATGTTCATGTTATGATAAATAACATGAAGAACACGGCTAACCAACACTTACAACCAATAACAACAAAAGTAAATAATGAGAACCACTTAGAGATTGGTGGTTGCGACTTAGTAAATCTAGCGCAAGAGTATAAAACACCTTTATATATCATTGACGAGGAAACATTAAGAAGTATATGTAAAGATTACAAAAGAGCTTTTGAGACATACGAAAACACGGTACAGTTTTTGTATGCGTCAAAAGCTCTTTGTGCAAAAGCAATATTTAAAATAATATCACAAGAAGATTTTGGCTGTGATGTTGTTTCAGAGGGCGAACTTTATACAGCACTTTCTGCGGGAATGAACCCAGAGAAAATCTTATTCAACGGAAATAACAAAGGTTATGAAGAGCTTGAATATGCGGTTAAATCAAATATTGGAAGATTTTCCGTAGACAATTTTTTAGAACTTTCTAACCTTAATGAAATTGCAGAAAAAGAAAATAAAGTTGTAAATATTTTTATAAGAATCACACCAGGCATTGACTGCTGGACACACGATTATATTAAAACTGGTAAAATTGATTCTAAATTCGGTTTTAATATGTCAGAAATCGACACAGTTATTGAACTTCTTCAAAATGAGTACAAAAACCTTAAATTGAGAGGTTTACATGCGCATATTGGCTCACAAATTTTTGAAACAGAATGTTTTAAAGATGAAGTTGAAATTTTAATCAAACAATACGTAAGATTGAGAGAAAAATATTCGCTTGACTTTGATGAAATAAATTTAGGTGGCGGATACGGAATTAAGTACACAGAAGACGACACACCTTTATCATTATTTGATTTAGGTGAAGTTGTAATTTCTGCAATGAACGAAAATTGTGAAAAATACGGTATCAAAAAACCAAAAATTTATTTAGAACCAGGAAGAAGTACAATTTGTACATCAGGCGTAACTATTTATAAAATTGGCAATATCAAACATATTCCGAATGTAAGAACTTATGTAGCGGTAGACGGCGGAATGACAGACAATATCAGACCTGCACTTTATGGTGCAAAATATACAGCTGTTCTTGCTAATAAGATGAATTCTGATGAAGAATTAAAAAAAGTTAGAGTTGTTGGAAAACTTTGCGAATCAGGCGACATTTTAATTGACGAAATCGAACTTCCAAACCCTCAAAAAGACGATATATTGTGCGTTTTCAACACAGGTGCGTACAATTATTCAATGTCTAGTAACTATAACAGAGTGAAAAAACCGGCAATGATACTTGTAAATAATTCTCAATCTGATATTATTATTAATAGAGAAACTTTTGAAGATTTAACTCGTAATGACATTATACCAAGAAGGTTTGAAAGCTAATGATAGATACTATTTTCAATACATTTAATATAGAATCACCAAAATTAAATCTATCATTTAATTTGCTAAACATTTCTGAAATTTTAATCATTGCGATTTTAATTTTCGCTTTTTATAAAAAATTTATTAAAAACACTCAAGCAGAAAAGTTGGTAAAAGGTCTTTTATTTTTAGCTTTTGGCTGGATTTTGGCAGAAGTTTTAATAAGAGTTGACTTGATAATTCTTGGCGTGTTCTTGAAATCATTGATTACACTTATTTCTTTAAGCTTAATCGTTATTTTCCAACCAGAATTGCGTAGATTTTTGAGTTATTTAGGTCAAGTTGATTTTATGAATAAATCTTTTTGGGATAATTCAAATCATCAAGAAGTTACGATTGATATTGTAAAAGAAATTATTGAAACAGTAAAATATCTTTCAAAGACAAGAACAGGGGCATTGATTGTTTTTCAAAACGAAATTGATGCTTACACATCATCAGACGTTGGAACAACTTTAAATGCTGATATTTCAATGGAATTATTGTTAACAATTTTCCACATCAATACTCCTTTACACGATGGCGCAGTTGTAATCAAGGGTAATAAGATTATTGCAGCAGGCGTGCTTTTACCTTTGACAGAAGATCCTAAATTAAGTTGGAAATACGGAACAAGACATAGAGCAGCTATTGGTATGAGTGAAGTTTCTGATAGCGCATGCCTGGTTGTTTCAGAAGAAACTGGCGATGTTTCTATATGTATCGACGGTGCATTGAAAAAATACGAAGATTTGACAACTTTAAAAACTGATTTAGAAAATATTTTAGGTGTTAAAGAAGAAAAAGAAGAAGATAAAAAGACTATTTTCAAGATTAATCATGTTATTACAGTAAAAAAATCAAATAAACATGCTCAATTTCCGAAAGAAAAATAAAAATGATAATGAAGAAAAAACCTGAGAAGAAACAATTAAGCTTAATGCAAAAGACAAAATTGATTGTTGGTAAATTATTTTTTGTAACAATCGGGGCTTTAATTGCAGCATTCGCATTGGAAGGGTTTTTAATACCGAATAATATTATCGACGGAGGTATTATTGGTATTTCAATGATGACAAGTTATATTACTAAGTTAAATCTTGGTGCAATTATCGTGTTATTCAACTTGCCATTTTTATTTTTGGGTTATAAAAAAATGGGCAAGATGTTTGTTGCAACGGTACTTTACGGAGTATCAATGCTTGGTATTTTTGTCAATTTAATACAAAATACACAAGTTACAGAATCTGATTTACTTGCAACAGTGTTTGGCGGTATTATATTAGGTTTTGGGGTTGGTCTTATATTGCGTAATGACGGGGCTCTTGACGGCACAGAAATTCTTTCTATTAGCATTGCTAAAAAACTTGGTTTCTCTGTCGGCGAAATCATTATGTTCTTTAACTTCTTTATTTATTCTGCAGCTGGATTTTTGTATGGCTGGGATAGCGCAATGTACTCTATCTTAACTTACTTTATTGCTTATAGAGTTATTGATATCGTTTTAGAAGGCTTGAATAGTTCAAAATCAATTTATATTGTTACTAATTTTGCAAAGGAAATTGGCGATTCAATTATTAAAGAATTGAACATCAGCGTTACTTATATGAAGGGTAAAGGTGGATATTCTGGAAAAGAACAAACAATTATTTATTGCGTAGTTTCACGTCTTGAGATTGCAAAGATTAAGACTCTAATTAGAGAGAATGACCCTTCTGCGTTTTACTTTATTCAAGACGTTCACGAAGTTGAAGGTATAAGAGTTAAGAAAAAATAATTTTAATTTCTCCTCTAAATGAAGGATGCGGACATGGTGTGTCATGTTGTAGACTCATGATGTAAATGGAAATAGCATATCCCCAAGATAGTGCACTAGTTTTTATATTTTGTCATTGCTGTACATGTCAAGCAATCCAAAGAATATTGAGAGTTGCAACCCAAATAGATAATAAAACATTTCATTTTACACAGTAGCTACGAAAAAGATATAAAGAGAGAAAATTAGGAAAAATGGATTTTTCTAATAGACACACAAATGAATTTGTAAACCTTTGCGACCTAGAAAATGTTTTAGGTGGCGTTTCTGTGTGTTATGCGGGAGGAAATACGGATAGTGAATTGTTGTTAAGAAAAAGTTTAAAAAACATTGTCATTCCGGACTCTGCTCCGGAATCTGAGGTTGGTGAATGGATAAATGAGTTCGTTTCATGTCATTGCGAACGAAGTGAAGCAATCCACTCTTGTCATTCCGTGCTCGACACGGAATCTGAGGTTGGTGAATGGACAAATGCCAACAAAAATACCCCTCGCCACATTTGCGAAAGCACTAAAGCTACGTCTCTTTGTCATGCTGAACTCTGTTTGACTGCTTTTTCCGAAATCTCTGATTTCGTGAAAAATGTCTGGTTTTCCACAGCATCTTACCAACGTGGAGTGGATAATTTCAACGTTAATACATTTTTAAAACAAATTTACACATTCATAACTGGTCAGATTCTGAGTCAAGCTCAGAATGACACAAAAGGTATGGCAAGTTTCGACCATTTACGTCATTGCTGTACATGTCAAGCAATCCGAAATAGTGAGTTGACATTAGTGAATAGTGAATTGAAAAACCCTACTCACTACTCACAATTCACTACTCACTGCATAAGCATTGGAGGTGTTAAATGATAACAGTTAACACCAACATGTCTTCAATAATCGCACAAAACAGCTTGTATAAATCGACAAATAAGATGAATACTGCACTGCAACGACTTAGCACTGGTCTACGTATCAATAGTGCAAAAGACGATGCGGCAGGTAGCGCGGTTTCAACTAAACTTGAATACAAAATATCATCTTATGACGTTGCAAAAGATAATGCTCAAATGGGTCAAAGCATGCTAGATACTGCAAGTGGAAGTTTGGGACAGATAAATTCTATGTTACAAAGAATGAGAGACCTTTCTGAACAAGCTGCAAATGGCACTTATGGCAACGACGAAAAAAAAGCTATGCAAAGTGAAATTGACGCTTTGACAGAAGAAATCTATCGTATCAAAAACACAACAGAATTTAACGGCAAAAAATCTTAGGCGAAGAAGAACCAAGCATAAAAAGAATTTCAGAGGCTGAGGCTATTGCTCAAGGCTATACAGTTGTTAAAACTGCAAAAGAATTGTACTCAGCATTCCATAATACAGACGGCTCACAAAAACTAGATGCAAAAGTAATGTTATTTGCAGATATAGATTTGAATGAGCTTGGCGACCTAGACGGTAATGGCTCTAACTGGGAAGCTATTGGAGCAAAAGAAAATTGGAGTTCTAAGTATTCTTATGCTGGAATTTTTGATGGTAATGGATATACCATAAATAATTTAAAAATCTGTAATGCAAAAACAAGAGGACAAGGCTTCATAGGTTTAGCAAAATCAGCTACTATAAAAAATATTAATTTTAATAACTGTTCAGTATCTAGTAATAAAAACTCCGTTGGTGTAGCATGTGGATATTTATGGCATAGTGAGATACAAAATTGCACAGTAAGTAATTCAAACGCTACAGGAACTCGTTGTGTCGGAGGTCTATTAGGCGAATTAGATGCATCTACTGCAAAAGACTGTACTATCATAAATAGTACAGCTACAGGAGACCGTTCCATTGGAGGTTCTATTGGATATTTGTGTTCTGCTGGAGGAATTGTTGAAAATATATATTCAGATGTAACTGTTAACGCAAATTCTGATAAAGGCGCTTTTTGTGGTAGTAATAATAATCTTAGCGGAGCAAAAATACAAAATTGTTTCTATAATTCAGAAAGAAATGGAACACTACCACGAATCGGATGGAATGACAGAGCAGATTTTGATATAAAAGCAACAACAACTAATCCATTTAAACCACAAGAAATGCAAGTAAAAACAAACTTGCAAGTTGGTATCAATTCAGATGATAATTCAGTAATATCAGTTGATACAGGATTTGGTTTGGGTGATTTTAATATTTCTGTTTTGAATGAATTTTCTGCTCGTAATTCTTTGGATAAAATCGATGCTATGATGAACAAGGTTATGGCAAAAATGACAGAAATCGGAGCAACTCAAAGCAGATTAGAAAATATTATGGAATTTCAAGAAATTCAAAAAAATGCCTTAACTTCTGCAAATTCGTTAATAAAAGATGCCGATATCGCACTAGAAAGTGCTAACTATTTGAAAAATCAAATACTTCAAAACGTAACCTCAGCATTGCTTTCAACCGCTAATCAAAGTCCACAGATAGCATTACAACTAATCTAGTGAGTGGTGAATTGTGAGTAGTGAGTAGAAATTTCCCTTCTCCAAATACTAGACAATTTTTTCTTATTGTTATAATATTAAAAATATAGTAAAAAAAAGGAATTTAAAGGATTTATCTATGGCAGCAGGAAAACATTCAGATACTATACCTATAGAGGTTTGCATTCTTACAGCAGATCACGATATCAAAGGAACTGTTCACGTTTCTAAATACACAAATACTAATCGTGAATTAACAGACTTATTAAATGATAGAGAACGTCGTTTTTTAGCTGTAACTAACGCTGAAATTTATTCAAGAAATTCTACTCAAGCTCCTCGTAGATACAATTTCTTAGAAATTCATATGGACTATGTCCTAATGGTTCACCCTTCAGCTCAAGCAGTATTCAAAGAATCAGCTAAAGCTCAAGATGATATTCAAAGATTTAGAGATTTGAGAATGAAATTAAATCAAACTAAACCTTTCTAGGTTTAGTTTTTTGTATAAAGACTTTTATTTATTATTTAATTAAAGGGAGGATTGTTTTGAAAGTTTTAGTAACAGACAAAATTAATGATATTGCGTGTAAAATTATTGAAGATGCAGCAGAAGTTGTTGTTCTTCCAACTCAATCAGAAGACGACTTGGTAAAAATTATTGGCGAATACGATGCCTTAATGGTTAGAAGCCAAACAAAAGTTACAGCAAAAATTATTGAAGCTGCTAAAAATATGAAAATTATAGGTAGAGCAGGCGTAGGTGTTGACAACATTGATGTTAACGCTGCAACTCAAAAAGGTATAATCGTTGTAAACTCACCAGACGGTAACACTACAGCAGCTGCAGAACACACTCTAGCTTTAATGATGTCTATGATGAGAAATATTCCTGCCGCTTGCAAATCAACTCGTGAGGGTAAATGGGAACGTTCTAAATTCACAGGTACAGAAGTTCAAGGCAAAACTCTTGGTGTTATCGGTTTTGGTAAAATCGGTTCATACGTTTCTAAAGTTGCACTTGCAATGGGTATGAAAGTCTATGTTTACGACCCATTCGCAACAGAAGAATA
Organism: uncultured Candidatus Melainabacteria bacterium; assembly: GCA_934700335.1. Taxonomy (GTDB): domain Bacteria; phylum Cyanobacteriota; class Vampirovibrionia; order Gastranaerophilales; family Gastranaerophilaceae; genus UBA791. Next base: position 24,732 of record CAKUXM010000019.1, read on the forward strand.
CGTAAAATCAATGGGGGCAGTATACGTTAAAGACTTAAACAATTTCTGGAACCTATTCGATGTATTAACAGTTCACGTTCCAAAAACTCCAGAAACACTAAACCTTGTCAATGCAGAAACAATCGCTAAAATGAAAGACGGAGTTAGACTTATTAACTGTGCTAGAGGCGGAATTATCAACGAACAAGATTTAAAAGATGCCTTAGAAAGTGGAAAAGTTTCTTCTTGCGCAATCGACGTTTACGCAGACGAACCAGAAATCACTAAATGCCCACTTTTAAGCGTTGAAAAAAATATTGTTCTAACACCTCACTTAGGTGCAAGCACTTCTGAAGCTCAAATTAACGTAGCTGTTGATGTTGCAAACCAAATTAGAGACGTATTAAAAGGTGGTTCAGCACTCCATGCTGTAAACATTCCTTCTCTAAAACCCGAAAAATTAGAGCCTGTAAAAGATTACATGGAATTAGCTTCTCAAGTTGGTTCAATCGCTCAACAAATTTCTAAAGACAACGTTAAAGCCCTAGAAATTTCTTTCAAAGGCAACTTAGCAGACTTGGACACTGCACCTCTTGAAACAGCTATTTTAAAAGGTATTTTTGGTTCTTATATGCAAGACGTAAACTTTGTTAATGCTCCAATTATCGCTAAAAATAGAGGTATAAATGTTACAACTTCTAAATCCTCAAAATCAGGTGATTATATTGGAACAATCACAGTTAAATTGATTACAGACTCTAACGATACAACTGTTTCTGGCGCATTAATCGCAAAAGATGTAAGACGTATCGTTAAAATCAACGACTATAATACAAGCGTTGAACCAGAAAAACATCTTTTACTTGTACAACACGACAACAAACCTTCAATGGTTGCGCAAGTTGCAACAGTAATCGGTGGCGACAACATTAACATCGAATCAATGTTAGTTTCTCCAAGCGCTAAAAATAAAAATCTTTCAATAATGATTATCGGTACAGACAAAAACGTTAAAACCGAATCATTAGAAAAGATTACATCAATAGACGGTGTACAAGAGGCTAAATTCGTACATCTATAAGATAAATAATATATTTAAAAGACTTTAACTTATTGCCCAGTTTCAATACATTGAAACTGGGCAATAAAAAAGGACTCTTTCGAGCCCTGTTGTAATCAAATATCTTTTCCTTTTCCTCGTTTTGTTAACCCATTTCCCAATCCGTGCTTATTTAATTAAGCGATAAAATTTGAACCAAGG
>CAKUXM010000020.1 GCA_934700335.1 uncultured Candidatus Melainabacteria bacterium
CAATCGTTTTAATGGAGTCCTTGAACCAAAAGGTCGCGAGTTCGAATCTTGCCTCGCGCGTTTTTTAAAAGAGTCTTAGGACTCTTTTTTATTGCAAGTAGCCCAGTTGAAAAATTGCATTCTTTTCAAACTACACATCGACTAAAACGTTTTGTAAAACTTTTTTAATGATATATAAAGTTTAGCATTTTTAATCCGATAAGGCAGATATGCGTATCGGGAATATTACAAGTTCATTTAGTATATGCTCTATTGATGCAGAAGAAAAAGAAATTATGCGTCGATTATTGGCATACGGTATTCAGCCAACAGGCAACAAATCCGCTGATTTAGCAAAGCTTCGTCAAATTGAAGAGCAAAAAGCTAAAACCGAAACAGTCGCATCAAACAAATTTTACACAGTTTCTTCTTCCGAAATGGAAAAAATGATTGAGAAAAGAAAAGGTGCAACAATTCTTGGTGATTACAACAAGATGATGATTAACCTTCGTTCATAAGTTTATCGTATTCACGTTTTATTTCTTGAATATCCTTCCACATAAGCCATTTAGGGCTTCCTTTTTCACGTGAATCATTTCTCAATAAATATGATGGGTGAAAAATTGGCATAATTCTTGTATGTTCAAAGCCATACTTTTTGCCGTCAAACCATTTTCCTCTGACTCTTGTTATACCGCCAACATTTCCTAGAATAGATTGAACAGCAACACCACCACAAAGCAACATAATTTTCGGATTAATAATTCTAATTTGTTCGTCCAAAAACTCTCTACAAGCCTCTTTTTCTTCTGGCAAAGGATTTCTATTATCAGGTGGTCTGCATTTTATCGTATTACAGATATAAACATCTTTTTCTCTTGAAAGCCCAACACAATTAAATATTTTATCCAAAAGTTGACCAGCTTTTCCGACAAAAGGTTTACCCTTAACATCTTCCCAATAACCAGGAGCTTCACCAATTAGCATAAGATTATGATTTGCTTTTCCATCAGAAAAAACAACATTCGTACGTGATTTTGCCAAAGAACATTTTTCACATTTCAAACATTTTTCTTTTATTTCAGCTAATTCTTTTTCCATATTTTTATTTTACATCAACCAATTTATTAATTAAAAATTAAGTTTTTATCAAAAAGATTTTTTTAGTATAAAATATAATTAACAGAAAAAGAAAAGGGGTGCAAAATGTATCACGTTTATAAAAAAGAAAAAAATGTTTACGATGCAAAAGTTTTATTAGGTGATTACAAAGATTTGGACGAAGCTGATAAAAGGATCGAAGAAGAATTAGCAAAAGATCCAAACTTCAAATATTCACTAGAAGAAACAACAGGTCATGTTAATAATTACGGTGATTTAATCGTAGATATTATTGAAGAAAACTAAATTTTTTTAATAAATAAAGATTGGCGAGGTTAAAACCTCGCCAATCTTTATTTATTTTTTATTTTCTGTTTTGTTCTCGGGTTTTATGCCAAGAAAATTTCTAACTTTTTGAACCCAACCCCAACTTTCGCTTTCTTTTAAAAGTTTTTCTGGAATTTCTTTTGTTACTTTGTTATAGGCTTTTTCAGCTTTTCCAAAAATACTTTCTTCATAAACGATTTTAACAACTTCGTCTTTTGTCATAGTTTTTTTATCATCGCTTGTTTGTTTTACTGGTTTATTGTTGTAATTACCGTTAATGTTTGTCATTTGAAACCCTTTCGTTATTTATTTTCAGGCATTAAAACTGAAATTGTTGCATTTTCAATATTGAGATATCTTTTTGCACAATCTTTCAAATCATCAATTGTAATGTGTTCTAAAACATCTAAATAATCTGAAACAAGCGCCAAATCATCACATACAGTCATATAATAACCAATATTTTCGCCAATTTCAGAAACTGTTTCTGCGTTGTAAGCAAATTTTGATTTAGTCTTTTTAACAGCTTTTTTAAATTCTGCTTCTGTTATATCTTCTTTAATTTTTTCTAACTCAGCTTTTACTTCTTTTAAAGCTTCTTCTTTATTTTCAGGTTTAAAGTTACCTTGTACAAAGAAATTTGTACCATCTTTAAAGATATAGTGTTCTGCGTTAATCATGTTGAAAATAGGATTTTTAGGTTTTTCAATCAAGTTTTGATTTAATCTGCAACTTGAACCATCGCCTAAAATTATTGCTAACATATCAAGCATAATTGTGTTTTTCAAATCTTTTGCAACTGGTCCAAGATATCCAAACATTAAAAATGCGGAGTTAATATGCGCAGTATTCTCAATATATTTTGTGTGTTGAGTAGGTTTATCAATTTCGTAAGTTGGATTTTGGTAGTTTTCTCTACCTTTCCAATCAAATTCTTTAATAACCTTATTCAAAATTTCTTCGTGGTTAAATTCACCTACAATAATAGTTGTAATATTATTTGGAGTGTAATGCGTTTTATAGTAATTCATAATAGCAGATTGAGGAACTTGTGAAATAATTTGAGCTGTTCCGATTACATCTCTTTTATAAGGGTGAGATGTGTACATATTATGATTTACCGTGTTATAAACCTTTGTCCAAGGTTGATCTTCACGCATTCTAATTTCTTCGATTACAACGTGTCTTTCACGTTTATCTTTTACATTTTTGTCGTTCAAATCAAATTCTGAACCAATTTCTTCTGGAGGAAGAATTGGGTCAATCATCATATCAGCATGAAGTTCAATTGCTTCGTAAAAATCTTTATTGCCAACACCTTTTGGTAACGTTACATAGTAAAATGTATAATCTTTCCAAGTTGCAGCGTTTACGATAGCACCTTTTGCTTCAAGAATTCTATCAAAATCGCCTGCCTTGTGTTTATGAGTACCTTTAAACATCAAGTGTTCAAGAAAATGTGAAATACCGTTGTTTTCATCATTTTCATTTATAGAACCTGTTTTAACCCAAGAACTGATATTTACTAATCCACCATCTTTATGAGCTAAAACAATTTTGTGTCCGTTGTCTTGTTCATAAACTTCTACATCTTGTGTTAAGAATGGGTATTTTACTAATGTTTTCTTCATACAAAATTTTCCTCTTTTACTGTATTATATATCAAAATCTTAAAATATAACAAAAATTTTTGTTATAATGTATAATAAATATATGAATATTATAGACAAATTAAAAAACAAAGTAATAGTTTCAGTCCAAGCAATGCCTAATGAGCCTTTATACAAAGAAGAGTGCATGATTGCAATGATGCAATCAGTATTAAAAGGTGGCGCAGGTGGACTTAGGGTTGCCGGAGCACGTGATGTAAAAAACGCTAAAAAACTTACAGATGTACCAGTAATTGGACTAACAAAACCTGATTCAATTCCTGCAAACTGGCAAGAAATTGTTTACATAACTCCAACTCTTAAAGAGGTTAAAGAACTTATTAGAGCCGGTGCTGATGTTGTAGCTTTTGACGGTACTTTAAGAAAAAGACCAAACTGTACAGTAGAAGAAATTATTAAATTCATAAAAACTCAAAACAGAGTTTCAATGGCTGATATTTCAACACTTGATGAAGGTATTGCCTGCGCTAATATGGACGTTGATATTTTATCAACAACACTTTCTGGCTATACTCAATACTCTCCACTTAAAAACAACGAACCTGATTTTGAATTATTAGAAAATCTTGTTAAGAACACTTCAAAACCTGTTGTTTTAGAAGGTAGAATTTGGAAACCAGAAGAGGTTACAAAAGCTTTTGAATTAGGCGCTCACTGCGTTGTAATCGGTTCTGCAATTACAAGACCACAATTAATCACAAAAAGATTTATACAAAGATAAGAATAGAGGAAAAATGAAAGCACTTGCAATAGATGTTGGTGGAACAAAGATTTATGCCACAATTGTTGACGAAAAAGGTAATATTGTTGCTGATATTGAGAAATATCCAACACCTTATGATTTACAAAAAATTGAAGATATTTTTAGAGAAATCATATCTAAACATGAAAACAATATTGATGTTATTGCATTTTCAACTGCAGGTGCTGTAAATCTTGATTGCACACATATAAACAGCTCAACAGGTAATATGGTTGCAGGATACAGTGATTTTGATTTTCAATCACTATCATCTAAAAAAAGAGTTTATGTAGAAAACGATGCAAATTGCGCAGCTTGGGCAGAACACGAAATCGGTGCTTCAAAAGGAATGCCAAACGCTATTATGATAACACTTGGAACAGGTGTTGGTGGCGGAATTATCTTAAACAACAAATTATTCAAAGGTAAATCTGGCGCTGCCGGCGAAATGCACTTTAAAATGTACCCTGACAAACGTAGAAAATGTACATGTGGTGCTTACGACTGCTTTGAAGCATACGCATCAGGTACAGGTTTGAGAAAAACAGGTGAAGAAATTTCTAAAAATCCTAATATAACAACGTATGACATTGTTGAAGGTATGCAAAAAGGCGACAAATTAATGACAGAAATCTTTAACAAATGGCAAGACCATATTCTAGCTGGGTTAATAGGATTGACTAATTTATTTGACCCTGATTGTATTGTATTATCAGGTTCTATGGCTCAATTTGTGGATACTGTTTATCTTGAACAAAAAACTAATGAAGAAATTATCGTTCAACCAACAAAAGTTTTGAAAGCTACAGCAGGTAACTACGCTGGTATGATTGGCGCTGGCTTGTTGGCTTTAGGAGCTATTAATGGGTAAAGCTTTTAAAAGAGGAATGAACAAAAGTCGTAATAATCAATTTGAAACAATGTCAAGAGAAGAAGCTGTTAAAAAAGCTGTTAAATCCTTGAAAAAACACGACGTTGACGAGGATTTGATAACACTTTTTGGTCTATCTTCTGAAGAGCTTTTAGAAGCAGGGGCTTCTTACGAAGAAGTTAAAAGTATTGAAGGTATTTTGAATGACTAAAATGTTTTCAAAAATTTGGTTTTGGCTAGAAAACTCAAGACTATTTACTATTCCTATGTCTGTTTTTTCGTGGCTAGTAGTTTTCACTTACGCATTTTTTCACGGCGGAAATATTCTAAATGGTATTCTTGCGCTGATTGGCATTTGTTGCGGACAATTAGCAACAAACCTTTTTGACGATTACGTTGATTATAAAGTTTTGACTAAAAAAGGTACACTTCATAAACAAACAAAATCAAAATGTAGATACATAACAGAAGGAAAAGCAACACTAAACGATGTTTTCAATGTTGTTTGCATATATTGCGCAATTGCAATAGCTATCGGATTTTATTTATTTTTAAATACCGGTTTTCCAGTAATAATTTTTGCAATTTTAGGCGGAATTTTCGTACTAACTTATGCAAAATGGTCAAGCTCAGGACTTGGTGAATTGGCAGTAGGATTAGTTTTTGGACCAATTCTTTTTGGCGGAGTATATTGGGTAATGACTCAATCTTTTAGCCAAGATGTTTTTCTTTTAAGCATTATCCACGTAATGTTCACTATTGGATTACTTTACACGAACGCTCTTCTAGATTTTGACGGAGACCAAGCATCACATAAACCAACTCTTTGCCAAAAATTTAAAAACAAAGAAAATGCCCTTGCAGGTTTTGGTATTATTTATGGAATTGGTTACGGATTACTTATTTATAACGTATTTTCAGGCTTTTTCTCAGCTTTTTATATAATCGCCCTTTTAACAACACCTCTTGCCGTAGAATTAATAAATTCCATGTCCTTGTTTAATAAAGACAAAAATTCTATCCCCCACAAAAGATTTTGGGATAAACCATTTGAACATTGGGACGAAATAAAAAATACAGATATTGCAGGTTTTAGATTTAGAATGTATCAAGCAAGAAACCTACAAATGTATTTCTCAATTTTTCTAAGTATAGCAATCATTTTGCAATATAAGTTGTGGTATTAATATTGACAAAGTGTCTGCTATAAAAGACCGAATAAAATAAAAAGAAGAGGCGAAGCCGTTGGCTTCGCCTCTTCTTTTTATTTTATTTATTGTTTACGTTTTAAGTAATCTTCAATAAATCCTGTGTTAAATTCACCCGTTTGGAAAATTTCATCTTCCACAATATCTAAGTGGAATGGGATTGTTGTTTTTATACCAGTGATAACGTATTCTTTCAAAGCTTGATACATTCTTCTTCTAGCTTCATTTCTTGTTTGACCCCAACATATTAATTTACCGATAAGTGAGTCGTAATATGGTGGAATTACATATCCTGGATACACGTGAGAATCGACTCTTATACAGAAGCCACCTGGAGCAACATAACCTTCAATCTTTCCTGGACATGGCATAAAGTTTCTATCTGGATCCTCTGCGTTAATTCTACATTCAATAGCATGACCTGTTAAGTTAATATCTTTTTGAGAATATTCAAGTTCTTCACCAGCTGCAACCTTAATTTGTTGTCTTACGATATCAACTCTTGAAATCATTTCTGTAACACCATGTTCTACTTGAATACGAGTATTCATTTCCATAAAATACCATTTTCCGTCATCATCAAGTAAAAATTCGCAAGTACCAACACCTTCATAGTTAATAGCTTTTGCAGCTCTTACAGCTGCTTCACCCATTTCTTTTCTTGTTTTTTCATCAATAACTGGAGATGGAGCTTCTTCTATTAATTTTTGGTGTCTTCTTTGGATAGAACAATCTCTTTCACCTAAGTGAATAACATTGCCATATCTATCACCAATAATTTGAACCTCAATGTGTCTTGGATTTTCCAAGAATTTTTCAGCATAAACATCTGGATTACCAAAGTAATTTTGAGCTTCTTGTTGGCAAATATTCATCAATTCTGGTAATTCTTCGGCATTTCTAGCTACTCTCATAGCTTTACCACCGCCACCAGCTGTTGCTTTAATAATGATTGGATATCCAACTTTCTTAGCAAAATCTAATGCTTCTTGAATAGAATTCAAAATACCAGTACCTGGAGTAACAGGAACATTGTTTTCAATCATTGTTTTTCTAGCGTTTGCCTTATCACCCATTAATCTCATAGTATCACCGCTAGGACCAATAAATTTAATATGATGTTGGTCGCAGATATCTACGAAATCTGGTCTTTCTGATAAAAACCCGTATCCAGGGTGGATAGCATCAGCACCAGAAACAACAGCAGCAGAAATAATTGCTGGAATATTTAAGTAACTTTTTGAAGGTTCGTTTGGACCGATACAATACGCATCAGTAGCCAATCTAACGTGTAATGAATTAGCATCTGCTTCTGAGTAAATCGCAACTGTTGCAATACCCAATTCTCTACACGCACGAATAACTCTAACCGCAATTTCACCACGGTTTGCAACTAATACTTTTTTAAACATAATATCAAAGACCTCTATTCAATATACATAAGTGGTTGACCATATTCAACAGGTTGACCGTCTTCAACACAAATTTCAACGATTTTGCCTGAAAAATCTGATTCAATTTCGTTCATAAGTTTCATAGCTTCAATAATACAAACTACTTCACCTTGAGCAACAAGTCCACCAACTTCAACAAATGGAGGAGCACCTGCGGCAGGAGCTTTATAGAAAGTACCTACCATTGGTGATTTAATAACCTTATCCGTTTTCTTTGCTTGTTTTTCTTCAACCGGCTGTTCTTTTGGTTGAACTGGTTGTTGTTTTTGAATTTGTGGCATAACTTGAACAGCTTCAGCCATTTTAGCTTCTTTTTTCAAAGTAACTGTTTGTTCGCCATCTTTTACACTCAACTCAGTAAGTTGATTTTCTTTAATCAACTTAGCTAGTTTTTCTATATATTTAATATCCATGATTTAACCTTTCAATTGAATACTAGCAACGATCTAGGTATTCATTTGTTCTTGTATCAACTCTAATTCTGTCGCCATTTTGTACGAAAAATGGAACGTTAACTACAGCACCTGTTTCAGTAGTAGCAGGTTTTGTACCGCCTTGTGCTGTGTTACCCTTTTCTGCTGGTGGAGTATCTACAACTTCTAATTCTACGTGTGCTGGTATATCACAACCAATTACTTTTGTATCATGCATTAAGATAGATACATTCATATTTTCTTTCAAATATTTAACTCCGTCGCCTACTTGTTCTGGTGTTAATGTGATTTGTTCATAGTTTTCCAAATCCATCATTACAAATCCTGTACCTTCTTTATATAAATACTGCATATCTCTACGTTCTAACATAGCTTTAGCAACTTTTTCACCTGCTCTGAAAGTTTTTTCTACAACCCTACCAGTTTCAACATGTTTTAATGTTGTTCTAACAAAAGCTGCACCTTTACCAGGTTTTACATGTAAGAAATCAACTACTGTCCATAGTCCGTTATCTAATTCAAGTGTTAAGCCTGTTTTTAAATCGTTTACAGATATCATAAATTCTCCTTTTGTATCTTTTTCTTTTATAATTTAACATTTTGATGTTAGCATAAACATGCAATTTTTCAAATTTATTGTAACAACATTATTTACTTAAAGTCTCTTTTATTTTTTTTACGAATGTTGGTTGTCTAAAATTATTCTTTATAAAATAACTTTCAACACCCAGTGTTTTTGCTTTTTCTTGGTATTCTTTATTATTGTTAGAAGACATTACAAAAACTGGAATTTTTGATTTTAATTTATCACGCTTTAATTTTTCAATAAATTCAAAACCATTCATTTCTGGCATATCAAGGTCAGTAATAATTGCGTCATAGTGAGATTGATTTAATTTTTTAAACGCTTCAATTGGATTGAATACTGTTTCCACGTTAAAACCTTCAAGCGATAAAATATTTTTTGTTAATGTTCTTACAATCACAGAATCATCAACAACTAATAATTTTTTATTCGCTAATTTATTTCTTGATTTTGTTTCTATAAGCCTAATTTTTTCTGCTGCAAGAATTTTGTTTGATTGCAATGTTGCATTTTTCAAAATATCTGAAATGTTTAAGATTAAACATGTTTCACCACTTGCAAGTGTTGATGCACCAGAAATATTTTTCAATTTTTGAATTGGTAAAGCTAATTTTTTATGTAAAATTTCTTGTGTTCCAATTAGTTTATCAATAATTAAACCTATAATTTTATTATCTGCTTGAACAATCAAAATTGTTCTATAATTTGAAAGATTTTCTTTCTTTTCAAGATTTAAAATATTAGCCAAACTATGTAATGGAATATTTCTATCCTTATACACAATTGTAGCTTGGTCATCATTTACATAAATTTCATCTAAAGATTTTGAAATAACAGTTGCAATCGCAGACATTGGAAGTGCAAAAAGTTTATCTGCTGATTTTACAATAAATGCGTTTATTGTAGACATTGTAAGTGGTAATTCCAAAGTAATACAGCTGTATTTGTTTAATTCAGTTGCAATCTTGATTTGCCCATTCAATTGCATCATTTTTGATTTAACAACATCTAAACCAATACCTCTGCCTGATATATCAGTAACTTTATCGTCTGTTGTAAATCCCGGCCAGAAAATCATGTTCATAACTTCGCTATCTGACATCATACTTAATTCTTCCAGAGTTACAAATTCTTTTACTATAGCTGTTTCTCTTATCTTATCTAGGTTAAAACCTTGACCGTCATCAAAAACTTCTAAAATAATTTTATTATTTTCTTGTTTTGCACTTATACTTATTCTACCAGTAGGATTTTTACCCAATGCCATACGTTTTTCAGGCGTTTCGATACCATGGTCAATCGCATTTCTGACAATATGGATAAGCGGATTCTTAATTTCTTCAATAATATTTTTATCAGCCGTTGTATCAGAACCATTGATATTTAATTCTACCTTTTTATTTTTTTCTTTAGCAATATCTCTAACCATTCTGCCAAAAAAGTGAAAAACTGTTGCAAAAGGCAATACAGTAATATTTTTAACCATTGCGCTAAAATCGTCAATTAAGGTATTTAATTTATCATCATCATCTTGATGAGAACGTTGAAGAGTATTGATTTCATTGATTAACTCAGCTAAAGTTTCATAATCCTCCATAAACACATTTGCTGTCTGTCTCAAATATGCTGATAGAGTTTCGTTATTTTGATTTGTAATTTTTTTGTCTAATGTTTTTATTGTGTTTATTTTTCTGAGAAAATTCTTTTGGAATTCTTCCATATCTTTTACGATATCTGAAAATTCTGAAAGTTGTTTTGAAGTCTTAGTCTTTGTTGTATGAATTTCCCCAAGCTGATTAACCAAAGTATCAAGTTTGCTTGAATCAACGTGCAAAGTTTTAATTTCACTAGTATTAAAGATTTTAGAGAAATCACTTGTTGAGGTTTTTGTTTTTGGTTGAACCTGAGGTAATTCAAATAAATCTCCGCCATCGCCAACATTACTCAAATCAAGCAATTGCATCATGATTTCTAATTGTTGGAAAAGTAAGTCAAAGTTACCAGAATCAATGCCGTTGTTCAATAATTCATCAAGATAATCAATGGCGCCTGAAATTATCATCAAAGCTTGTTCGTTTGGACAAACGCTTGTTTTTTCTGAATATTTCAAAATTTTTAAAATTTCAGCTATCATCTTTGATGCATTTTCATTTGTACAAGTTTTAGCGATATGTTCAAAAAATTCTCTAACTTCATAAATATCTGTAATATCTGTTTCGAGTGAAGGAATTTTTGCTTTGATATCCGCAAAGTTAATTGTTGTAGATGCTGGCAAATCAGAGATTCCATCTATGATTTCACTATCTAAATAATCCTCTTCTTTTTGCTCTTCTTGCTTATTTTCTTCTTGTTTTTGTTGCACAAAAACAAATTCTTCATTGTTTTGAGAAGAAATTTTATCAAAAGCATAAGAATAATAGTCAACAACAGGAATATTGTTCATCTCATACATACCAGACAATACGTTAATTACATTCGCCATATCATCTTGCATTTCGATTAATTCTCTAGTTGTAAGATTATAAGAAGCTTGTTTTACAAAATCTAATTTAACCTTTGTATTCTCAATGCTCATTTTGATTTCAAAAAAGCCAATATCATTGAATAATTCAAACATTCTATTAACATAGTTTGACATTCTATCAATTGTTTCGGCATCACATTTTTCTTCTAATTTCATTAGACAAATCAAAGTATTTACGATAAGAGAATTTATTTTATCAATAGAATCATTTAATAGATTTCTATTGAAATCCATTGTTTCTTTAGTTGCAGAAATATTTTGGTCTTCAGCACTTGTAATATTATCTAAAATGTTTACTTGCTCATTTACAAGAGTAACATCGGCGATTTCTTGACCAGAATTAATAGAACTTTTAACAATATCAGAAATCATATCAACAGTTTTGTATAAAATATCAGAGATTTTTGTATTTAGGACAAGTTTATTTTCTTGCGCTAAATCAAGAATATCTTCCATTTTATGAGCAAGAGTTTGAATAGAATTAAAACCAATCATTCTTGCTGCACCTTTTAAACTATGCGCATTTCTAAACAAAATAAGAATAAGTTCTTTATTCTTAGGATTACGCTCTAAGTCTAGCAAAGAGTTATTCATTTTTGAAATAATTTCTTCTGCCTCGACTTGGAAAATATTTAAAATTTCTGTAAGTTCGTTATCTGAAAATTCCATAATTATTCGTCAAAAATGTTTTCTTTTAAGTTTGTTGACATATTGTTTAAAGAGTTAAGTGCAATAACACTTTCGTCAATTGTATTCAAGAAAGAATTTAACCAACTAGAAATTTCTGCCAAAGATAGACAAATTTGAGATGAATAATTGCTTTGACTATCAGTATGAGAGTTAATTTGATTAATTGGTTGAGAAAGCTCTGTAATGTGTTGATTCATGTTATCAATCATCATAAGAGTTTCTTTTGAAGCCTTAACTACAGCATCAATTTCTTTAGAACTTTCTTCTGTTGCTAGTACAGAAGAGCTTGTTGAATTTTGAATATCAGTCAACATATTTGAAATTTTGTTTGTTGCTTCTTTTGATTCTTCTGAAAGTTTTCTAATTTCACTTGCAACAATGGCAAAACCTTTACCATGTTCACCTGCTCTTGCTGCTTCAACTTCAGCATTTAAAGCTAACATATTTGTTTGTTCTGAAATATCTTCTACAACAACTAAGTTATTTTTAATTTGTTGCAAGGTATTTGATAAATCCAATGTTAATTCTGCAACTGTTTGCATTTTTTGTTTTAAATTTTGAATTTTATCAGAAGTTATATTCATACATTCTTTTTCTTTATTTGAACAATCAAGAGTTGTTTGAGCTTTTTCAGAAAGAGATTTTACAAGCTCTTTTGTTTGCCCAGATAAATGTCTAATGCTTTCAATAGCAGTTGCTTGTTGATTTGCATCTGACATATGTTTACTAGCAATACTCTTTTGATTACTTATTAAATTTAAAATTGAATTTGTTTTATCAGAAGTTGAACTAACTTGTTTGTTAATAATTGAAGAAATAGATTTTTCAATCCAGTTTTTAGACAAGCAATATTGAACAGCATATAAAATAACCATTGTTGTTAAAACTAAAAACAAGTTTAACAAAGAAGCTTTTTCCAAATAAGAAAATGCACAAATGATTGCACCAGCAAAAAGGAAGAATAATACGTCAAATATACATTTTATGTTTAATTTATGTGTAAAATTCAGTTTTATTTTATTTTGCATTGACCTCTCCTTTTAATAAAATTGTTTTTATAATATAATTATTGTAATACAAATTTATTTTAATTAAAAGAAATTTAAAATGGAACGTAAAATATTATTAATAGAGAAAGACGAAAATTATATCAACTTTATTAAAGAACGTTTGCAAATGGAACGTTTTGAAGTTGAGGTTGCGAAAAACACAACAGAAGCTTATGATAAAATTTTTGAATTTGTTCCGGATTTAATTTTATCAGCATACGACATTGAAGACATTAACGGTTTTCAATTCTGTAAGGTTTTAAAAAATGAAAAGATTTTTAGAAAAATCCCATTTTTGGTTTTATCAGAAAATCAAGTAAAACCTCTTAGCAAATATTGGGCTGAAAAATGTGATGTTCAAGATGTTTTACCAAAAGAAACACCTTATGAAGAAATCAGTTTAGCGATAAATCAATTAATTGATGAATATGAAATTGACGATTTATCAAAAGTACAAATAAAAAACACTCCTAAAAAACAAGAGTCAATCCAAGCTCAAGCTATTTCTATATTTAGAAGCGAAATAGAAAAATACTCATTCTTAAATGATTTCAGAGATATGGTAAACGAATATCATACTGATGAAAAAGCCTTAATCCAAAATACCTTCGATTTATTATCAGTATTTTTAGAATACGATTTGGCAGGAATATTCTTTAACCATGCTCAAGAATCTGGTAAATACATGCTTCACTTTGATGTCAAAGATTGCTCTGTTTCAAACTTTGTTCTTGAAAAAGTTAAAAGAGAATTCTTTGCAAAAATGCCTAATATGAAAGAATTTTCAATCACAACCTTCGGACATGATATTGTGAATGAAAACACAGAAAATTTAGATAATAGAATTATTTCAACAAATGAATTTAATTCTTCATTAATTCTTCCATTTGAATTTGAAGAAAAATTCATTGGTGGAGTTTGTTTCTATTCAAGAAAACAACAAAATTTCTCAGACTTTATTTTCTACGACATATTATTGAACGAACTAACTTCATTATTCAAAACAAGTTACTTATTCTCAGGTATTGAATTCTTGTCTGTAACAGATGGTTTAACAGGTTTGTCAAACCGTCGTCAATTTGACTATTCTATCAACAGAGAATTTATCAAATCTAGAAAATATCCTTCTGACTTATGTTTCGCAATTCTGGATATCGACCACTTCAAGAGTGTAAACGATACTTACGGACACCAATATGGCGACTACGTATTGAAGGAAGTCTCTTCAATCATAAAAAACAGCTTCCGTCGTGCAGATATGATTTACAGATACGGTGGTGAAGAAATCGCTATCATTATGACAGAAACAACTATTCCGTCTGCAGTTACTATGATGGAAAGACTTAGAAAAAAAATTGAAACACACGATTTTTTCTATAACGGAATTCAAATCAGCTTGACAGCAAGTATTGGTATTGGTTCAAACTTAGATAAATTAGAAGATGCGCACCAAATGATTGAATGCGCCGATAAAGCTTTGTATAAAGCAAAAGAAACTGGTAGAAATAAGGTATTAACATATTCTAATGAAGACGATAACTAATTTTATTGATAGCTTTGATGAAAAACAAAATCTTTATATGGTTTTTAATTGCGCTGATACAAAATACGCAATTAATATTGATAACGTTATTGAAGTTATTAAACTTCCTATGTTGGAATATCCAAAAAGAATACCTAATAATGCTATCGGTCTTTTAAAATATGAAAATCTTATGATTAACGTATTTGATATAAGATTTTTCTTTGACATTGATATTGATAAATATGATATTCATACAAAATTACTTATTTTAAAAACAGATGAATCAATCTTTAGTATCGTTGCAGAAAATATAGATGACATAATCAGTATTGAAGAAGAAAATATACACAGTTTTCCAAACGAAGATGACAAATCTCTAATTCAAGCCGTTTACAAATACGGTAATCAAACAATAAATATTCTTGATGCTTATACAGTAGAAGATTTATTGAAAAAGAAAAAAAAGGACAAGAAAATCAACGTAGAAGATTTGTTCCCAAAAGACGAATATTCTATTCAAAAATTTGAAGAACGTTCAAATTATTTAAAGGAAAAAAGTAATTCAACTGGATTACAAAACATTTTCCCAATGGATAAATTCATATCATTTACGTTAAATGATAATAATTACTGCATGGATTTAAAATTTGTAAAAGAAATCTCAAACAATTCAAAAATTGTTTTACTTCCCGGAGCACCCGAATTTGTTGAAGGCTTAATCACAATCAGAGGTAAGTTCTACACAGTAATTAATTTGAAAAACTTCTTAGGATTAAAACAACAAGAATACAAAAACAAGAAAAATATTATAATTATAAATTCAGAAGAATTCCAAGTAGGTTTTATTGTTGATAATATCTATGAAATTTTTGAATTAACAGAAGAAGAAATAACAAACAACCAATTCTTAAATGCGGCACCATTTATTTTTAACGAAATCGTGAAAAACGACAAAATTTATACCCTTTTAGACATGCCAGACATTTTAAATAGTGATAAAATTCTTATCGACGAAAAAGAAACAGGTTTTTAGATAATTTTTTATTAATTTCTCACCAAAATCTCATACATATAGAGGATACCCATGTAGGTAAAAAAGAGTAAAATTTTTTACATAAAAGAGATTAGGGGGAGTTTTTCGTGGCATATAATTATCGTCAAGAAGATTATAGAGGGTATTATAAACAAGGTGGTTACAGAACTAACCATTCAAATGTTGTTCACAATTATACACAAGCGCCAATTCGAAAACATCAACAAACTCCTTTACAAAGACCTGTTCCGGTAAAACCTAGAAAGAAAAAAACTGCAAAAAGAAAAAATTCTTTCAAATCTTTTGTAGCAAATATTATTTTATTGAGTTTATTATGTTTACTTGGATATTTTGTTTTACCTACAGGTTTTAACGACATTACAACACCATTATTTATGGGTGAAAGAAACAAAAATATTACATTCAATGCAAGAGAAATTTTATTCCCAACATTGAATTATATGTCTAACGACTGGTACATGGGACAAAGATATTTAGCATCTGCTAATACAAAAAATCCTAAAATGTCTCCAGTATTTACAACAACAAGAATTAAACCCCTTGAAGATAAGTTAACAACTTTAATGAAAGCTTATCCTTCAATCAAACCTGCTATTTATGTATGGGATTATGATACAGGTAATTATGTAGATATTAATGGGGACAAAGTTTATTCTGCTGCAAGTATTATCAAAATTCCTGTATTAATTCAATTATTCAAACAAATTGAAGCAAATCAAATTCAATTATTTGACAAAATGACACTTACTGACTACTACAAAGCAAGTGGTTCAGGCTCAATGCAATATTATAGAACAAACTCTGAATACACATTAGATTATCTTGCAAAAGTTATGATTCAAGATTCTGATAACTCAGCAACAAACATGATTATGTCAAAAGTTGGTTCAATGACAGGTGTAAATAGAGCAATCAGAGATTGGGGCTTGAAAGATACACATGTTGAAACATGGTTGCCAGATTTAACAGGTACAAACTATACAACTGCAAAAGATTTAACAACAATGCTTTATAATCTTGATAATCCAAGCTTTTTAAATATTAGTTCAAGAGAATATATCGTAGATTATATGAGCCACGTAAAAAATAATAGATTAATCCATGCCGGTCTAGGCAAAGATGCTTTATTCGTTCACAAAACAGGTGATATCGGAACAATGTTAGGCGATGCAGGTATTGTTTATATGCCAAATAACAAAAAATATGCAATCGTAATCTTGGCTAATAGACCTTATAACTCACCTGACGGTGTAAACTTCATTAAAAACGCATCAAAAATCGTTTATGACTATATGCTAACTGGAAAATAGAAAACATGAGTCGGTATGAGCGAGCAGGTTTACTTTTCATGTCATGAAAAGTCATGAAGAGTCATTAAAAGTTCGTTATCACTACTCACAATTCTCTATTTCGTGCTAGAATATTTTTGCAATGATTATTCAATTTTTAAACAGTATGAATAATTTCAATGAATTATGCATGAGTTTTATTTTAAAATTTGTACATCTTTTTAATATACCTGAATTTTTAGAAGAAGCTGTTGCAGAAAGCATTAACTTAATTCCATTTTTATTCGTAATCTTTGTATTTATTGAAATTTTTGAAAACTATTTTTCTGAAAAGATTGAAAATCTTTCGCTAGGTTCAAGACTTTGGGGACCTTTGATTGGTAGTTGCTTAGCTTCAATTCCACAATGCGGATTTTCAATTATTGCAACTGTTTTGTATATTAAAAGATTTATTTCACTAGGTACGTTGTTAGCTGTTTATATTGCGACAAGCGATGAGGCTATCCCTATTTTACTTGCAGAACCTGATAATATCTCAACAATTGTTCCTGTAATTTGTACAAAAATCGTTTTAGGTTTGATTGTTGGTTATACCGTAGATTTAATCTTTAAGCCACAAATTCAAACTACAAAAGACGAAACTAAAGAGATTGAAAAGATTGAAATGCACGAAGAAGGTTGTTGTCATACAGAAATTCATTCAAAAGTAACAAAACTATTCATTCACCCTTTAAAACACACGTTTAATATTTTTCTATTTATTTTAGTAATCAACTGCCTTTTAAGCATAGCTTTGGCTTATGCGGGCAATACAGTAAACATGATTTTTGACACAAACCAATTTATACAAGTATTTTTAGCATCAATTATTGGATTAATTCCAAACTGTGCAACATCAGTTTTGATTGTCATGCTTTATTTAAAATCTGTAATTGGTTTTGGTTCTTTGATAGCTGGATTATCAACAAACGCCGGATTGGGATTATTAGTTTTATTCAAACATAATAACGATATAAAAGATTCCTTAAAAGTTGTAGGCATTTTGTTTGTTGTTGCACTGGTTTCAGGCTTAATTTTACAAGTTATTTAGATTGTACAAAAATAATATAAAAAACTAACATTTTTTTTATGTTTGACGTAAAATAAAATAGTACATGAAGAGAGAGAGTCGAAGGATTTTGACTTTTTTAAAATGTATTTTAACAAAGGTAGCTGGATAGAAAACTAATAAGGAGGTTATTCATGCCAGGAAAGACAATAACAGTTGATGGTAACTACGCTGCAGCGCACGTTGCGTACGCATTAAGCGAAGTATCAGCAATTTACCCAATTACTCCTTCATCTACAATGGGTGAATGGATTGATGAATGGGCATCACAACACAAAAAGAACATTTGGGGCAAAGAAGTAAGAGTTGCAGAAATGCAGTCAGAAGCAGGTGCAGCAGGTGCAGTTCACGGTTCTTTAGCAGCTGGTTCTTTAACTTCAACTTACACAGCATCACAAGGTTTGTTATTGATGATTCCTGTAATGCACAAAGTAGCAGGGGAAATGATTCCACACGTAATCCACGTATCAGCTCGTGCTTTAGCAGCTCAATCATTAGCAATTTTTGGTGATCACACTGACGTTATGGGTTGCAGAAATACAGGTTATGCTATGTTAGCTGCAAACTCTGTTCAAGAAGAAATGGATATGGCTTTAGTAGCTCACTTATCTACTTACAAAGCTAAAGTTCCATTCTTACAATTCTTTGATGGTTTCAGAACTTCTCACGAAGTACACAAGATTGAAGAAATTTCTTACGAAGACATTGCTTCATTAGTTGAACCGGAATATATTGAAGAATTTAGACAAAGAGCTTTAAGACCAGAAGCTCCAATTTGTAAAGTTGGTGCTCAAAACACAGACGTATATTTCCAAGGTCGTGAAACAGTTAATAAATACTATGATGCAGTTCCTGACATCGTTCAAGAATACATGGATAAAGTAGCTAAAGTTACAGGTCGTCAATACCACCCATTTGATTATGTAGGTGCGCCAGATGCAACTGATGTAATTGTAGCAATTGGTTCAGGTTGCGAAACTATTGAAGAAACTATCGATTACTTGAACGCAACTAGAGGTACTAAATACGGTTTAGTTAAAGTTAGATTATATAGACCATTCGACGTTAAGAGATTTAACGAAGCTCTTCCTAAATCAGTTAAGAGAATTGCTGTTTTAGACAGAACTAAAGAACCTGGTTCTATTGGTGAACCTTTATACATGGACGTTGTAGCAGCTATCGAAAACAAAGATGTTAGAGTTATTGGTGGTCGTTATGGTTTATCTTCTAAAGAATTTACACCATCAATGGTATTAGCTATCTACAAACACTCTGAAAACAATGGTTTCCATGGATTCACAGTTGGTATCGAAGATGATGTTACAAATAAATCATTAAAAGTTGAAGAACATATTGTTACAGAACCTGAAGGAACTACAAATTGTATGTTCTGGGGATTAGGTTCAGATGGTACTGTTGGTGCTAACAAAAACTCTATTAAAATCATTGGTCAATATACAGACAAAGATGCTCAAGCATATTTTGCTTATGACTCTAAAAAATCATTTGGTGTTACAGTATCTCACTTGAGATTCGGTGATAAACCAATCAAATCAACATACTTAATTACTGCTCCTGACTTTGTATCATGTTCAGCTCACGCATACATCGGCAGATATGATATTTTAAAAGGTATTAAAGAAGGCGGTACATTCTTATTAAATTCACCATACTCTAAAGATGAAGCATTTGCTCACTTAACAAGAGATATGCAAGAAACAATCATCAACAAGAAAATCAAATTCTACAACGTTGATGCAGAAAGATTAATCAAGGAACAACCTGGTTTAAGAGGTAAAGGTGCTAACACAGTAATGATGGTAGCTTACTTCAAAGTTTCTGGTATTATCCCATTTGAACAAGCTCTTGAAGGTATGAAAGAAATGACTAAGAAAACATTCAAGAAAAAAGGTGATGATATTGTAAACATGAATTTGGCATTGATTGATGCCGCAGTTAACGCATGTGAAGAAGTTGTAATTCCAGCTTCATTAGATGGTGTTGCTCACGCTGAAGATATTAAATTAATTCCAGATAACGCTGATGAGTTTGCTAAGAAAATTATTGAACCATCAATGAGACAAAAAGGTGATGATATCCCTGTTTCAGCTATGTCAAACGACGGTGTAATTCCTACAGGCACAGCTTGTTTAGAAAAACGTGGTATCGCTCCAAGAGTTCCTCATTGGAATTCAGAAGCTTGTTTACAATGTGGTATTTGTGCATCAGCTTGTCCACACGCTGCAATTAGAACAAAATTAATTGAAGCTAAAGATATGGAAGGTGCTCCAGCATCATTCAACACAGTAGATGCAAAACCAAATGCAAATGGCGAAAAATTCAAAGTACAAGTTTACTGTAAAGATTGTACTGGTTGCGGTGTTTGCCTAGACCAATGTCCAGTAAACCAAAGAAAACCAGAAGCTCCAGCTTTATCTTGGTCATCAATTGAAGTTGAAGATGCTAATGGTGAAGAAGAAAACGAAAAATTCTTCGATGCAACTCCAGACAACGTAATGGGTAAAAACACAACAAAAACTGTTAAAGGTGCTATGTTGAAAAAACCATTATTTGAATTCTCAGGTGCTTGTGCAGGTTGTGGTGAAACTCCATACGTTAAATTAGTATCACAATTATTTGGTGAAAATGCAATTGTTGCAAATGCAACTGGTTGTTCATCAATCTATTCTGGTACATTCCCAACAATCCCTTATACAAAAACTAAAGAAGGCAGAGGTCCAGCTTGGGCTAACTCATTATTTGAAGATAATGCTGAATTTGGTTTTGGTATGAGATTAGCTGTTGATTCTAACAGAAGTATCTTAAAAACATACGTTGAAAAAGTTCTTGAAAGCGATAAAGCTCCACAAGACTTGAAAGACGCATTGAAAGGTGCAATGGAACATTGGGATAACTCAAAAACAGAAGAAGCTGTAAAAGCTCAAAATAAAGCAAAAGAAGTTCTTGCAAAATATGCTGACGAAAAATGTTCAACACTTGCAAAAGTAAGAGAACTTCAAGATTATTTCACAGATAAATCAGTATGGATTATCGGTGGAGACGGTTGGGCAAACGATATCGGATACGGCGGTATTGACCACGTATTAGCTCAAAACAAAAACGTTAATATCTTAGTTCTTGATACTGAAGTTTACTCTAACACAGGTGGTCAAGCTTCTAAATCAACACCAACAGGTGCAGTTGCGAAGTTTGCTACAGGTGGTAAACCTACATACAAGAAAAACATGGGCTTGATGAGCATGTCTTATGGTTATGTATATGTTGCATCAGTTGCTCTAGGTGCTGATAGAAACCAAACTCTAAAAGCATTCCAAGAAGCTGAAGCATACAACGGACCATCAATCATCTTTGCTTATGCTCCTTGTATCGCTCACGGTATCGATATGAGTAAAACTCAAACAGAACAAAAACGTGCTGTTGAAGCTGGTTACTTCCCACTTTACAGATACAATCCTGAAGCTGAAAAACCATTCACTTGGGACGCTAAGGAACCAACTGGCAACTATGAAGACTTCATCAAATCAGAAGGTCGTTATAAATCATTAGTTAAAACTAACCCTGATCATGCTGAAGAACTTTATACAAAAGCAGCAGAAGATGCTAAAAACCGCATGGCTCAATACAAAGCTATTGGTGAAATATTATAATTAAATAAATAATTATAAGTTTGAGGGGCGAAATTCAAAATTGAATTTCGCCCCTTTATTTTTATAAAATTGTAGGTTGTGGTTTCCACCCCAATGCCATGTAAAACCAAATCTCTTCATAATTCACTACTCACTATTCACTATTTCATGCTAAAATAATTACATGATTGAAGAACGTTTGAAATTTTTAAGGGACGAAATTAATAAAGCTAATTATCTTTACTACGTTGAAGATAATCCAACTTTATCCGACTTTGAGTATGACGAACTTTTTAGAGAATTAAAAAAACTTGAAGCCGAATACCCATTATTCATAACTCCAGACAGCCCAACACAAAGAGTCGGTTCAATCAGTACAAAATTTGAACCATATAAACACAAATACCGTTTATACAGTCTTGACAACTCAAACAATTACGATGATTTGAGAAAATGGTACGAAAGAGTTGAAAAAGAATGCGGGAAACAAGATTTAGTATGCGAACTTAAAATTGACGGTCTTGCAATAGCTCTTGCATACGAAAAAGGCTATTTTGTGCGTGGTGTAACTCGTGGTGATGGTGTTACCGGCGAAAATATTACACAAAATCTTAAAACAATTAAAGCGGTACCTTTAAAATTATTCAATAATGTTGATTTAGAAGTGCGTGGCGAAATTTACATGCCAAAAACTTCTTTTGAAAAATTAAACGAAGAAAATCTTCAAAATGGTGAAAAGATTTTTGCAAATCCTCGTAATGCAGCAAGTGGTTCACTTCGCCAACTAGATTCTACAATCACTGCTAAACGTGATTTATCAATGTTTACATACACAGGTATTCTTGAAAATGTAGATGTTGAATTAAAAACACATTTTGAAACAATGCAATATTTAAGGGAGATTGGATTTAAGGTTAATCCGAACATAAGGCTTGTTAAAAATATAGACGAAGCTATTGAATACTGCAAAGAATGGGAATTCAAGCGTTTTGACCTTGATTACGCAACAGACGGTGTTGTAATTAAAGTAAATAGTTTTGCATGCCAAAACGAAATGGGTTTCACTGCTCGTGCGCCAAAATGGGCAACAGCTTTCAAATTTCCGCCAGAAGAAGTTAATACTAAACTTTTAGCAATTGAAACTTCAAATGTCGGTAAAACTGGTGCAATTACTCCGGTTGCCGTTTTAGAACCTGTTCTTTTAGCTGGTAGTACCGTTTCAAGAGCAAGTTTGCATAACTTTGACGAAATCAAAAGACTTGACGTAAGGGTTGGTGATACTGTTTTAATAAAAAAAGCAGCAGAAATTATTCCAAAAATAATCAAGCATGTTGATACACCTGAACACGACTCACTTCCTATCTATGAAGCACCTACAAAGTGTCCTTCTTGTGGTAGTGAACTTGTCGTACCAGAAGGTGAAGTTAACTTGTACTGTCAAAATGTTTATCATTGCCCAGCACAAGCTAAATCACGCCTCGAATATTGGGTTTCTAAAGAGGCTATGGATATTGATTTTATTGGACCAAACGTTATTGAACAACTTTATGAAAAAGGCATGGTAAAAACGCCAGATGATTTTTACAGACTTCAACAACAAGATTTCATGTTCCTGGATTTAGTAAAAGAAAAATCTGCTTTCAACATGTACAACTCAATCCAAAACAGCAAAAATAGACCATTAAAGAGATTTATAACAGCGCTTTCAATCCGTCATGTAGGAAAGGAAACAGCTGATTTATTGAGTAATCATTTTGGTTCATTAGAAAAGCTAAAAAACGCAACGGTAGAGGAATTATCAGAAATTCAAGGCATTGGAGATATAGTTGCAAAGAGTATTTATAATTATTTCCATACTCCAAATAACTTAAAATTAATAGAAAATCTAAACTGTTTAGGGGTTATTCCAGACGAAGGTCCTATGATACAATCAACAGTGTTGAATTCAAAGACTTTTGTCCTAACAGGAACGCTTTCAACAATGACTAGAGATGAGGCGAGTGAAAAGATTAAACAACTAGGCGGTAAAACCTCATCAAGTGTGAGCAAAAAAACATCTTACGTGGTCGCTGGTGAAAATGCTGGTTCTAAACTAACAAAAGCCGAATCGCTGAATATACCTATTTTGAGCGAAGATGAATTCATAAAATTACTAGATAAGAAGGACTGATTTTATGAATAAAAATATAAGAATTATAGATGTAAATGGTATCATGGGTTTATTACTATTTATGTTTATTTTGATGTGTTTAGGTGTTGGATTTATCGTATTTCCAGGATTTTTATTCATGGCGATTTGGAATTTTGTATCTAATACATTGTTTGCTATTCCAGAAATCAACTTCTTGCAAGGTGAACTTCTTTGGGCTATTATCTTTATAAGTTTTTGCCTGTTAACTAATAACAAGATTATGGTTAAAATGGTAAATCGTAAGATTAAAAAATAGTCAAATAAAGGAGATTTACTATGAATAAGAATTTTTTGACAGCATTAATCATGTTGGGCATGACTTTTTGCTGTTCTGGTTTGTATGCCGTTGCCGAAAACGGCTACATTGACGTTTATTTATCTAAAACTAGAGAAGTTGCACCTAATAAAGCAGAGATTGTTATTGGTGTAGAAACTTCTAACAAATCCGCAAAGATTGCAGCTGACGAAAATAAAAAGATTTCTAATAATATTCAATCAAAAATTAAAACAATAATCAAAGAAGAAAATGGTGATTATATCAAGACTTCAAATTATAGTATGTCTCCAAGAAATATTTACAAAGATGGAAAAACAATCTTTGATAAATATATCGCAGTAAATACGATAACTGTTTATACAAAAGATTTAGAAGCAGTTTCAAAAATTGTTGATACTGCAATTGCAAACGGTGCAACAAATATCAATGATTTGAACTTCTCAATTTCAGACTATGACGAAGTTTGTACAGAAATGATGGCAGACTTAGCAGGTAAAGCTAAAGCTAGAGCAGAAAAATTGATTGCTCCAACTGGTTCAAAAATTAAAGGTGTAAAATCAATAGACACAAACTGTTCAGCACAAGGTAATTATCCAAGAGTAATGTATTCTATGAATAAGATGGAATCAGCCGGTGCAATGGCAGATAGCACTCCTATTCAAAAAGGAAAAGTTAAATTGAACGCATCAGTAAATGCCTCATTCTTTATTAAATAAAAATTGTATGTTAATACAAAGTAAACAGAGAGGCGAAGCCTAAAGGCTTCGCCTCTCTGTTTGATAATTGGATTGTTTCGCTTTCGCTCGCAATGACAATAAAAAGACCTACTTTAAAAAATAGGTCTTTTTTAATATTTATTTTTAACTTTAAATTATTGGTGTTGAATAAATAAGCTTACCAAATCATTTAAGTTATTGTATTGTTTTTTATAGCTTGAAGCTTGTTCTTCTAAAGTAGCAATTTGTCTTTTGTATTCTTGAATTGTTGCTTGACATTCTTTAGCAGAATTGTTCAATTTTTCTTGAACAGCTTGTGCATCTTGTAAAACACTCTTCATTGAAATACCTAAAGCTTCCATTGTTTGTTTAATAATTTGTGCACCAGTTTGTCTAGTAACACCTGATGGAAGTTGTGAAATCAATTTTTTCAAAACTGCTACATTTGAAGGAATTTCAAATTGATATAATTCATCAGCTAATTTTTCAACAACCGCGTGTGGTGAAACTTCTTCGTGAGATTCAAACACAGGTGCTTCATGAACAGGAGCTTCGTAAACAGGAGCTTCATAAGCTGGTGCTTCGTAAGCTGGAGTTGCAGGAGTTTCTTCTGCAGAATCTTCTGTTAAATCATTTAACATTGAAAAATCTTCTTCACCCATAACAGGAGTTGTTTCTTCTTCAGCTGTTGCATTTAATTCATCTACAGCATCTAATGTTGATGTGTCTTCTTCCTCAGTTGCAGTGAAATCAAATTCATCAGCTTCTTCTTGTGGTTGGCTTTGTAATGCTTCTATGATATTTTTGTTCATATCTTCGTTAAAATTTTCAGTCATTTCTACTCCAGATTTATTGTCATTATTAAGTTTATTATAAATTAAAAATAAAAAATTACAATATTTTATTTTACTACATTTTAACATGAATAAAAAAAAATTAGAACTATTAATGATATAAATAGTATATTTAAGGTAGACAAAAAAAGACCTCCTAAAAAATCAAGAGGTCTTTTAAAATTATACCGAATGGTATGATGTAATAGACTAAGCAATAATTTTGTCTACAACACCAGCACCAACTGTACGTCCGCCTTCACGAATAGCGAATCTCATACCTTCTTCAATAGCAACTGGAGCGATTAATTCAACTTCCATTACTACGTTATCACCAGGCATTACCATTTCGCCATCGAATTTGATTGAACCAGTTACGTCAGTAGTTCTGAAATAGAATTGTGGTCTGTAACCAGGGAAGAATGGAGTATGACGTCCGCCTTCTTCTTTTTTCAATACGTAAACGTTAGCTGTGAATTTTGTGTGTGGGTGTATTGAACCAACTTTAGCCAATACTTGACCACGTTGAATATCAGTTTTATCAACACCTCTTAATAAAGCACCGATGTTATCACCAGCTTGACCTTGATC
>CAKUXM010000021.1 GCA_934700335.1 uncultured Candidatus Melainabacteria bacterium
GCAACAGCAGCGTTGGGTGATGCTGGTTCACCTGTTTCTGATACAACTCTTGGTCCAACTTCTGGACTTAACGCAGACGGACAACACGACCACATCAAAGATACTTGTATACCAACATTTTTACACTTTAATATACCAATTATAATCTTTGCTCTTATTGCTATTTATATTTTTTAATTAGCCTAATTTTATTGAATTTTCGTGCTTGCCTATTAAATGTATGAATTCTTTTACTAAAGACTCATTCCATTTTTTGCCAGCTTCTTCTTTAATAACTTCAAGAGCTTCTTCTTTAGACAATTCTTGTCTATAAGGTCTCTTTTCAGTCATTGCAAAATAAGCATCAGTAATAAGAATAATTTGAGAAACAAGAGGAATTTCAGGACCTTTTATGTGGTTAGGATAGCCTGTACCGTCCCAATTTTCATGGTGTTTTTCAATAATTGGAATTACGTCTTGTATATCTGAAATTGGTTTCAAAATTTCTCTAGCTGCAATAACAGGGTGTTCTTTAATGTGAGCTAATTCTTCACTTGATAAAGGCTCTTTCTTTTGAAGTAGTTCTTTTGGAAGCATTAAATTTCCAATATCATATAAAAGCATTGCAACTTTTAAATTATCAAGTTCTTCTGGCGCAAGTTCAAAATGTTTTGCAAGCATTGTCGCAATAAGTAATTTTGATTTTGTAGAACCCTCTAAGTGAGAAGGATTGTAAGTTTTTGCAAGCATATCTGCAACTGTATAAACCATTTCCTTTGGTGAATTACTTTCAACTGTTGAAGTTTTTAACTTGTCGCATAATTCTTTAGAAAAACCTTGTTCAACAGGAACTCTTTGTTTAGATAAAATATCAATAAACGCATCAATTGCACGTTCTTGCCATGTAGATTGATTGTTAGCTTTTGCCAATGTAACTTGATTTCTGCCGTTGCGTTTTGATTGATACATAGCTTGGTCTGTTAATTCTAACAGTTCTTCAATATCATCAGATTGCTCTAAGAAGGTTGCAACACCCAAACTTGCTGTAATTTTACCAACAATTTCAATGGGCGAATTCTCAATAGCTTTTCGAATTCTTTCTGCAGCAATCATACCACCATTTGAATCAATACCAGGAAGAAGTACGTTAAACTCTTCCCCACCCATTCTTACAGGAATATCGATTGAACGTGCGTTTTGTTTTAAAACATTTGAAATTTGTTGAATAGCCAAATCCCCTAAAGAGTGTCCAAACTTATCGTTAATATGTTTTAAATGATCTAAGTCGATACCAATAATTGTAAATGGTTGATGTTGACGTTTTGCACGAGTAACCTCCTTATCAAGACATTCTTGAAAATATCTTCTGTTGTACAAACCAGTCAACGCATCTGTTACAGCTTGATCTTTTACAACCTTGAATAAATTTACGATAGTCAACGCAAGCTCAATTTGTCTTGCAAACAATTTTAAGAAATCTAATTCACCTTCTGTAAGCTCTTCACGGTAAGACATTACACAAAGCACTCCAAAGTCTTTATTAATTGTTTTTAAAGGGAGAACTATAAATGAACGGCATTTTGCATTTGATAAAATACTTTCCATTGCTTCTTCATCTAAATCCATAAACAAAGATTCTAAACCAGCTCTAAGATCTTTGCTGTGAGTTATTTCGTTCTTAACTAAAGCCTTCCAAACTAATTTGTTTTTATCATAAAGCAATCGGTTAGATTTTAAATGACCTTTGAATAATTTTGAAGTTCTTTCTGTATTATCATCTTCTGACATAGCGATTATTTCAGCATAATCACCATTTTCATCATTTTCTTTTTGAATAATCACACAACTTAAATAGTTAAGTTCGGTTTGAAGAGTTTCTACAGTAGTTTTTAAAACACTAGAAATAGGTTTCGCCGAGTTCATCATATCCCAGATGTGTTGCAATGTTAACATACGCTGGTTTGCAACCTTCAACTCGTATGTTCTTTCTTCAATTTCCTTTTCTAATTCGGCATTTCGTTCATATATTTCTAAAAAATCTTTTTTACCAGTATATAAATTATTTTCAACCTCTGTTATCTGTTTTGTAAAATTCTTTATTTTGCCGAGAAAGTTTTTCATTCAATATATCCTTAGGGTTTTTCCTAACATTATACTACATCTTTTTGTTGTAGTAAATATGGACTTTTAAAAAATTATCATTAAATAAAAAAAGTACACTAAACGTATGGTCTAATTTATTAAAACAAATGAGATAATGTGAATAGAGATATGTTTAATTTTGGGGATTAACGTATGATACCAAGAGTTGGACCGAGACAATATCCAATTACAAAGCCACAAGTTAATAAAGAAGAGGAGTCTCAAAAAGCTTCTGCAGAAACCCAACAAGAAGGTGAAAATCTTCAGCAAAGTAAAGGGTTAGCTTATACTGAAGAAAGACAGACTCAACTTCCTTCTGGTGCTGAAACTCGTTCAAACATGGTTCAGACACCTCAACCTCAACATTCTGAAATCACAAACGAAAACGGTTTGTGCAAATCTCATACACCTTTAAGCCAACGCAGCACTAAAATTAACATTGCTCAAATCCTAAAAGATTTTAAAAATACAGCTGTTGCTATCGCAACTCCAGATGATTTGATGGAAGAAGTTGACGGCTATATCGGACTTATCAAAAAACAAGTTGCAAAAGATAGCCCAAATATCAAATTAATCCAAGCAAACTTAAAAAATGCAGGTGGATTACTTGATAAATACATTTCTGACACTTTGAACAAAGATTCTAAGGTTGTTCAGAATTGGGTTGATGCCGTATTCCTACAAGACGTTAACTACAAATACGATGATGAAGAAGTTAACGTAGACTTTTTGGTAAACTTCCCTGAAAAGAAAGAAGAACCTAAGGCTGAAGCTCAACAATCAGAACAGCCTCAACAAGTTCAGCCACAAAAAACTGAAGATAAAGATAAAGATTTAAAAAATAAATTTATAAAAGCTAAAAAAGAAGCTTCTATTGAACAATTCAGAGAAGCCTTAGCTTTGACCGACACAGCAGAAGATAAAGAAATTAAGCCTAAAATTACATTTGAAATGGGTAAAATTTACGATAAACAGGATAAATTACCAGAAGCCCTAATCTGTTATCAACAAACTCTTGAAAATTCAAACGATAAGAATTTGAAATTCCAAACACATTATTCAATGGCAAAAATCTATGATGACGTAAATGAGTTTGAACCCGCAATTGACCACTATTTCATAGCAATTGGATATGCAGGTGAAGCAGAAAACGACGAAGCTCAAACAACATTTTTAACAAAAATGGCAAACATGTTTACTGATAAATACGATAAAAAAGCCTTCGATTTCTACGGTGAAGCCGAATACATTGCAACTCGTGTCAATAAACCAAAAGTAAAAGGCTTTGTATCAAGCAACACAGCAACAGCATACGATAAATTCAATATGCCAAAAAGAGCTCTTGAATATTATTCAGATGCAATTCAAAATTACACTAAAATAGATTCAACTGACAAAATCGCTATCAATTACAAGCGTGCAGGTCAATTAATGTCTGATTATAAGAAAAAAGATAAAGCAAAATCTTTACTTCAAAAAGCAATGAGCTATGCTATGAAGCTTGATGACAAGGACATGATGAAAGAAATTAATAAAGATTTGATAAATAATATGTAGGCGGTTTTACAAGAAACAAAAGGGCGACACAACTTCGTTGTGTCGCCCTTTTTAGAACCTTATCGAGATTAGCCTCTGATTTTTAATTTTTTAACTAATTCTCTGTAACCATCTAAGTTTGTATCTTTTAAATATGATAAAAGTCTTTTTCTTTTACCAACTAACATTAATAGACCACGTTTTGTAGCGAAATCTTTTTTGTTAGATTTCATGTGCTCTGTTAATTCAGAAATTTTTTGGCTCATCATAGCGATTTGCACACTTGTAGAACCAGTATCTTTTTCGTCTTTACCATATTTTTTAACGATTGATGCTTTATTTTTTAAGTTGATTGTCATTTCAAAACTTCCTTTTTTATTTATATCTCTACAATAAAGATATATAAAAAAAAGAAAAAAATCAATACATGAGATTAAAAATCTTTAACAAAGTTTAATTAATCAGCAAAAATACTAATCAACATACCTTGTCTTTGAGAAGAGCAGTAATTGTCTGTGAATGTTTGAAGTCTTGATAATTCAATATCTCTAGTACGTTCAGCATTTTTAGTTTCAATAGTTGAAGCATCATATTTTTCTTGATTTTGCTTACGAAGATATTCGCTAGATTGATACAATCTTGTTTTTTCTTTTAATCTATGATTTTCAGATTTTGCTTGATAAAATGCGTTTTTAACTTCTTTGTATACTTTACGTTGTTCTTGAAGTTGTTCAAAAAGAGATTGAGAACGAGCTTGTTGTTCTTTTTTAATTTTAGCCAATTTAGCATCTTTTTTTTCTTTTGCAGCTTCTTGAGGGTCAGTGATATAACCAAAAGAATTAAATTTGCTATTAACTTCTGTCATGCTAAATGTCCTCTTTTAATCTCTCGTACTTATATAAAGTTATTTTTTATAAAAAAATTGCCTTTTTGTAGTATGATATTTGTATGATAGAACGTTATTCAAGAGAAAAAATGAAGAAAATTTGGGATATTCAAACACGTTTTGAGTACTACCTAAAAGTCGAAATTGCAGTCTGCAAGGCATATTCAGAACTTGGTGCAATTTCTGTTAACGACTATGAACAAATTTCTAAATTAGCAAAATTCGACTTAACAAAAATTAACATTATCGAAAACGAGATAAAACATGACTTTTTGGCATTTTTGACTAACGTCAATGAAAGTCTTGGCGAGTATGCAAAATATATGCACGTTGGACTTACAAGTTCTGACGTTATAGATACCGCTTTTGCTCTCCAAATCAAGGAAAGCAGTGATATAATTTTTGAAGATTTAGACAAATTAATTAAACTTTTGAAGGAAAAAGCGTTTGTTTATAAAAACACTCTATGTATAGGAAGAACTCATGGTGTTCAGGCAGAGCCTATGACTTTTGGACTAAAACTTTTAAACTGGGTTGATATTTTAGAAAGAGAAAAATCTAACCTTGAAAAAGCTGCTGAAAATGCTCGAGTAGGTCAAATTTCTGGACCTGTCGGAACATATAGCAACGTTAACCCAAAAGTTGAAAAAATTACTTGTAAAGAACTTGGTTTAAAACCTGCAAGAATTTCAACACAAATTATCCAAAGAGACATACACGCATTCTATATGCAAAACTTAGCTCTAATCGCAAGTGTAATTGAACAATTTGCAACAGAAATCAGACATATGCAAAGAACTGAAATCAGAGAACTTGAAGAAGGTTTTTCATCAAAACAAAAAGGCTCTTCAGCAATGCCTCACAAGAAAAACCCTATTCTTTGCGAAAACTTATGCGGACTTGCAAGAGTTGTAAAAAGCAATTCTATCGCAGCATTAGAAAATGTTGTACTTTGGAACGAAAGAGATATTTCTCATAGTTCAGCTGAAAGAATAATTTTCCCTGATAGCTTAATTCTTATTGACTTTATGTTAAACAGAGTCATCGAATTAATAGAAAATTTAAAAATTAACGAAAAAAATATGACAAAAAACGCAAATTCATTTGGTGGAATCGTATTTTCTCAAAAAGTAATGTTAACCCTTGTAGAAAAAGGACTAACAAGAGAAGATGCTTACAGATTAGTTCAAAGAAATGCCCTTGATGCTTTTGATAACGACGGCAATTTCAAAGAAAATCTTCTTTCAGATGCAGATGTACTAAAACATCTAACAGAAGAAGAAATCAATACGTGCTTTGACTACAAAACATACCTAAAACACGTCGACGATATCTTTGAAAGATTTGATTAAGATTTAAAATATTAAGAATTCGCAAATGAACAATAATGAATTGGCAGTTATCGAAAATAAAAATTTTAAATTAGATGTCAAAGTCATGCTTGACCGAGATTTGATAAAATTATATAAATTTGGAACTAAAAGATTAAACGAACAATTCAAAAGATTTTTTGTTAAGATTAATTCCATTTATTCACAGAAAACTTATAATATAAACTTCACAGAAAGCAAAAAAGAACCTGTTTAAAACAGGTTCTTTTTTTATTTGATATTTTTAATAACAATTAAAATGTTGTAGCAACTGGTTTCTTTTGTGGTGTAGCACCTGGAATTTGTTGCCAGTTAGCTGCCATAATTTTTTTGAATGATTTTAAAGCAGTATCTTCTAATTCACCTAATTCATCAGCTTCCATAATTAATTCTCTTAATGGTAACAATGAACGTTGGTCTCTAAGCACACCTAAAGCTGCGGCTGCACCAGCTCTAACTAATTCATTTTCGTTACGATCTTTCATAACTTCAATTAATGCAGGCACTGCTTTTGTATCATTTAATTTACCTAATGAAGTTACTGCGTAAATTCTTACGTTAACCCATTCATCGTGTAACATATTGATAACTTTGTCTACGGCTTTTTTGTTACCAATCTCACCTAATGCTCTTGTAGCGTCGCAACGTACGTTAACTTTTTCGTGATCTAACGATTTGATTAAAGCATCTGTTGCAACATCACCAATTTCAATTAAAGCATCTGTTACTGTGATACAAACTTGTGGATTTTCATCATTTAAAGCTTCAACTAAAGGTTCAACCACAATTTCTCCGCCTAAACGACCTAATGCTCTAGCTGCGCGAACTCTTACATCTACGTTTCTGTCTTCACGTAATGATTCGATTAAGTGAACTGTTGCTTTTGAGTCCCCTAATTCGCCTAATGCTCTAGCTGCGTATAAACGTACTGAACCATTTTTATCATTTTTCAAAACATCGATTAAAGGTTCAACTGCTTTTGAATCGCCCATTTCGCCTAAGATACGAGCTGCGTTATAACGAACCTTTTCTGAATTGCTTGTTTGTAAATCATTAATTAATTCTTCAAATGTTTTTTTAACTTGTTTTTTCTTGCTGTTAACACTAATTGTCATTTATTTTAACCCCTATTTACTACCAAATAAAATAATCGTTTTCCCTTACCTCTATATAAAAAAATTTGCTCATAAAAAATTGACTTTTTTGAATAAACTTGTTTACATTTTCGTAACATTTGTTAAAAGTACACTTAAAAATTGTGCAGTTATTGGGTTCTGCGATAATACACATATTTTTAAAGGGTAAGTTCAACACTTATACATGTATAATAGCATTTTTTTCAAGCCTTGTCTTTACTCC
This sequence comes from uncultured Candidatus Melainabacteria bacterium, assembly GCA_934700335.1. Classification (GTDB taxonomy): domain Bacteria; phylum Cyanobacteriota; class Vampirovibrionia; order Gastranaerophilales; family Gastranaerophilaceae; genus UBA791. The sequence continues at coordinate 7,273 of CAKUXM010000021.1, forward strand.
AAAGACATTATTTTATAAAAAAACATGATTGTTTTTTAAAATGTTCGCACATTCAATTATTATTAAATCGCATGCCGGTCGTTTTATTACTGATTGTTAAGCACGTTCTACAGGGATAGTAATAATGAATTCTGTACCTATATTTTCTTCGCTTAAAACCTTGATTGTGCCATTGTGTTTAGCAATGATTTTTGAGCTAATCGCAAGTCCTAAGCCAGTTCCGACACCTACAGATTTTGTAGTAAATCCTGCATCAAAGATTTTATTTAAGTTTTCTTTTTTAATACCTTTTCCATTATCCTTTATTTTTACAACAAGATTATTTTCATCAATTTCTGTTGAAATTGTAATTGTTCCTTTATTTTCAATTGCTTGACACGCATTCATTAATATATTCATAAATACTTGATTTAGCATATTTGGATAACATTTAATCATTGGTAATTCTGAATAATTTTTAATAATTTCTGCTTTATTTTTTGTTTCGTGGTAAATAATTTCTAACGTTAAATCTAATTCTTTATTAATATCCGCCTCTTGAAGTTGTTCTTCATCAAGACGTACAAATTTTTTCAATGACACAACAATATTACTTATTCTATCAATTGCAACTTTATCAATTCTTGTTGTTTCTGCAAACAATTCAGCTAAATCTTTGTCTTCAATTTGTTTAACAAGTTTTGAAATAATACCATTATTTGATTTGATAGAACCAAGCGGAGTATTAATTTCATGAGCGACCCCTGCAACCAATTGACCTAATGATGCCATTTTCTCCGAATGAATAAGTTGTAATTGTGTTTCTTGAAGCTCTTTCAAAGTATTTTGAAGTTCATTTTTTTGTTCATTAATTTGTCTAAATAAAGATGCCTGAATAATTGCGTTACCAAGTTGTGCAGAAATACTTTCCAAAATATTTATCTCTGCAGATAAATCCTTCTTTTGTCTACTCAAAAGAACAATAATACCTAATAAATTATCCAAATGATAAACAGGCATAATAATTCTCACAACAGAAGCTTTAAAAGGTTCTGCAGAATTAAATTCTTTTAAGCAGTGAGAAGATATTGTTTCTTTATTCTTAATTTTTGAATACGTATTTTTGTCATAATCAATTTTTGTACCAACAAACGCTTCTTGTTTTTTAGGATAAATTTCTGTTACCTCAAACTCGTTCTCATCAACATATTCTGCATAATAAGCCTTAAACGCATTAAACATTGATGACAATTCGCCAAGCGCAGAAGTTAAAATTTTTGAAATATCAATTGATTCTCTGATAAGGTTTGAAATTTTATTAATCAAAATCATTTTTAGAGCTTGAGTTTGATTATCCTGATTTGTTTTCAAAAGGTTTTGATAATCAGTATTAATCTCTTTTAATTTAGTCGTCAATTTAGAATTTTCTTCTTTATACTTATCAACCTTTAATTCGTCAGTAATATCTTTAAAAATTAGAACAGAATATCTTGCACGCTTAAAAGCAGAAATATTATAGTATTTCATTTCACTACTTCTATAGCTAACAATCGCAGTATAAGATTCTTTCGAAATCAAAGCTTGAGAGATTGGAGAATAAGTTGAGATATCATCAGCAGAAATTGCACAAACGTCAACAAAAAAGTTTATTTTGTGAGAAAACTTTTGTAACGTATTGAAATCACTAAAGTTTTTTTCAAAACCTTTATTCTTATAAACTACGTTTTTATTGTTATCAATAACAATAATTGGTTCTTTAAAGCTGTTAAAAATTTCAAATTTTTTCATGTATATTATTATACTACATGTATTATATATATACATGTAAAAATCCTGTCAGTTACTTTAAAAATACATGTGCAATAGTTTGTAAATTATTAATAAAAAAAGTTTACGTTATGAAATATTTTGTTCTTTGACAAAAAATTTATGCTAAATTATTAATATAAAGAAATTAGAAATTTATTTTTAGATTTTATTAGGAGAATACATGCCGGAATATTTAACGAAAGAAGAGATTAAACAATGGAGAAGTTCATTGGAAAAGATTACTCTTGAGGAATTTGCAAAAAGATTAGGAAAAGAAATAGAAGAAGATAAACACACAAATGACTTGGTTGATATTGTTATGAAACATTCATCAACAGTAACAACATCAAGAATTGGTTCAAATTCTTCAATAGAAAGAATTTCTTCAATTTCACAAAAAGCATCATCAAGAGAAAGAGAAATTACTCCTTCTTCATATGCACCAAAGGCAGAAGTAAAACCTGTTGTTAAAGCAGAAAAAGTTGTTGAAGCAGCAAAAGCAGCTATAAAAAAAGAGACTGCAAAAGCAACAAAAACTCAACAATCAGTAAAATCTTCTACAACAGTTAGCGATAATTCAGGTTATGAATTTAAAAAACCTCTAACAGAAAGAGAACAAATGGTATTTAATTATTTCTTAGAAAACAAAGATACTGTTGTGTTTGCAAAAGATTTGGCTACACTTTTAAACATTCCAAGAGATTATGTTTATAAATACATCAAAACATTAAGAGCAAAAATCGAGGGCGATAATTTAAGAAACGCAGAAAGTGGCGGATTTATTTTATCAGATAAATAATTATGGCAATTGAAAAATCGACTATTTTAAAAGTATTAAGTAAAGCAAAAGCGTTGTATGTAGCAGACTATAATGACACATACGGCGTTTCTGCTAATATGATTAAAAAACTTTTTCAATACGCTGATTATGGAAAACCTCTTCATTTAGGTATTATTGTTCTTGAAGAATTTGAAGAAGACGGCTACATTGTAGTTGAAGGTATTCAAAAACTTGTAACTTTATGTTTAGTTATGTTTGCTCTATGCGAATGCTATAAACAAACAAATATGGCTAATGAAGAAGCTATTTCTAAAATTTATGAAAGATATCTTCTTGGTAAATATGGCGTAAAATTAAACCTTAATGACGAAAATAAAATTATTTACGAAAAAATTATTTATAAAGAACGTTTAACTCCAGAAGAAAAAGAAAACCCACTATTTGTTGTGTTACACAACTTTTGGGAAGAAATCAAAGAGAAAGGAATTTCAGCAAACGAATTATACAAAGCTCTAAAAGCTGTTGAATGTTATGTTGTTCAGATAAAACATGGAGAAGGTTTAGAATTTTATTATTCAATGAACAAAAATAGCAGAATGCTTGATACTGCAAAACTAATTCGTTCATATATCCGCAAAAAAGAACCTTCACTTGTTCGTATTTTTGATGATATGATAAAGCCTTATGCTCAAGCTGGTGTATATCCGTTGTTTATGAACTTTTTAAGAGATTTTTTAAGCATTCAAAATACAAAGTTGCCAATTCACGAAACAGAAATCTTCCCTATTTTTGTAGCATATTACGAAGATATGGTTGAAAACAGATCTCCAGAGCAAATTCTTGTTAACTTAAAAGAATTTTCTGAAAGATACCTAAAAATGATAAAAGTTGATTTTGAATACTTTGATATTAAAAAGAACTTTACTCGTATTAACGAAATTGGTGGACAAGTAGCTTACCCTTACTTGTTAGAAGTTTTAACTGATTATGATAACCAAAGAATTAGCACAGATGCTTTAAATATCATCTTGAAAACAGTTTTTGATTATCTAAACAGAGGCAACGAATTTGATTTTACAGTTTTAAGCGAATTGATTAATCAAAGATTAGTACTTAGAAATTTATAATTCAGTTATAAAACGGTTAATTGTTAAAATTTAATTTTGACTTATAATTGAAGAATGGACTAAACAGAAGGAAAAATTATAATGAATAAAAGTCAATCTACTGGTATGTACGTAATATTAGGTATTATGATTTTAGCATTTATATCAATGTTATTTTCAGGACCTACAACAAGTACTCAAGATATTTCATATACAGCTTTTGTACAAAAAGTTGAAAACAACGAAATCAAAAGTGTTCAAATTGATAAAGAGTTCTTGATTGCATTACCAGTTAAACAACCTGAACAAACAGAATCACAAAAGAAGGCTCCAAAACCTATTTATGGAGAACTAAAAAAAGCAACTTTACAATACAAAGTTTTGATTCCACAAGGTTCAGATATATTGAAAAAACTTGAAGAAAACAATGTAGCGATAGAGGTTAAAAAACCTAGTGAATCCTCTCAAATATTAAATGTTTTAGGTTCATTAATATTACCATTATTATTCATTATTTTCTTGATAATAATGGCTAAAGGTCTTTCAGCAGGGGGTTCACAAGCAATGTCATTCGGTAAAAGTAAAGCTAAACTTTTGTTGGACAACAAGGTTAAGATTACTTTCAAAGATGTTGCAGGTATCGACGAAGAAAAGAAGGAACTTGAAGAAATCGTTGATTTCTTGAAAAACGGCGAAAAATATTTAAAATTAGGCGCAAAAATTCCTAAAGGGGTTTTACTAATCGGTTCACCCGGTACAGGTAAAACATTAATGGCAAAAGCAGTTGCAGGCGAAGCCGGCGTACCATTCTTCTCAATTTCTGGTTCAGATTTCGTAGAAATGTTCGTTGGTGTAGGTGCAAGCCGTGTAAGAGATTTGTTTGAACAAGCTAAAAAACATCAACCTTGTATCATTTTTATTGATGAAATTGATGCTGTAGGTCGTCAACGTGGTGCCGGCTTAGGCGGTGGACACGACGAAAGAGAGCAAACTCTTAACCAATTGCTTGTTGAAATGGACGGCTTTGATGAAACAACTAACATCATCGTTATTGCAGCAACAAACAGACCTGACATCTTGGATAACGCTTTATTAAGACCAGGTAGATTTGATAGACAAATCGTTATCAATAGACCTGACATTTTAGGTAGAGAACAAATCTTAGAAGTTCATGCAAAAAACAAACCTTTAGCAAGCGAAGTTGATTTAAAAGTTTTGGCTAAACGTACTCCAGGTTTTACTGGTGCAGATTTACAAAACCTTTTAAATGAAGCCGCATTACTTGCAGCAAGACACGATAAAGACAAAATTGATATGGACGATTTAGAAGAAGCAATCGATAAAGTTATTGCTGGTCCAGAAAAGAAAAGTAGAATTATTTCTGACGAAGAAAAAGAAAACACAGCATACCACGAAGTTGGACACGCATTGCTTGCTAAATTATTGAACAACTGCGACCCACTTCACAAGGTTTCTATTATTCCTAGAGGTATGGCTCTTGGTGTTACATTAACTCTTCCAGAAAAAGACCATTTAACAATGAAAAAAGTTCAATTGTTAGACCGAATTACAATGACTCTAGGTGGTCGTGTTGCAGAAGAAATTATTTACGGTAAAGATTTTATCACAACTGGCGCATCAAACGACTTAGAAAAAGTTACATCAGTTGCAAGAAATATGGTTACAAAATACGGTATGAGTGAAAAACTTGGAAACCTTGCTTACGGAAAGAGTGATGAAAGAGTTTTCATGGGACGTGATTTCGGTCATACAAGAGATTATTCAGAAGAAGTTGCAGCAGAAATTGATGAAGAAGTTCAAAGAATAGTAAAAGAACAATACGACATAGCTCGTACACTTTTAACTCAAAACCAAGATATGCTTGAACAAATTGCAAAAGCATTACTTGATAGAGAAACTCTTGATGAAAAAGAATTTGAAGAGTTAATGGAAAAAATCAAAAACGAACGCAACTTGTATATGTAATTAAAATTTTTTATAACTAGTCTATGGCATAGGTAATTTACTTATGCCATATTTTTTTGTTTGTGCTAAACTTCAAGATGTAAGAGATTAATAGGAGAAATGTTATGTGGGAAAAAGATGTAAATATTAATCAAGTTTCAGAAATTAGAACAAGAACAACAGTTTTCTTTGGTATTGGTGCAATTGAAAAAATCGATTTTATTTCAAAAGACTTAAAATCAAAAGGCATCGACAAAGTAATCGTTATGTCTGGTAGAAACGCATATAAATCAACAGGTGCTTGGGACGTTGTAGAAAAAGCATTAAAAGACAACGGCATCGGCTATATCAACTATGATAAAGTAACTCCAAACCCAACAACACACGCAGTAGATGAAGCAACAGCTATGGCAAAAGAATTTGGCGCTAAAGCAGTTATCTCTATCGGTGGTGGTTCACCAACGGATGCTGGTAAATCAGTTGCTATTCTTTTAGAATACCCTGATAAAACAGCTACAGACATTTATGAATTCAAATTCACACCAGAAAAAGCTGCACCAGTTGTTGCAATCAACTTAACTCACGGTACTGGTTCAGAAACAAACAGATTTGCTGTTGTAACTATTCCAGAAAAAGAATACAAACCAGCAATTGCTTACGATTGCATTTATCCAATGTACGCAATTGATGATCCAAAATTAATGGTAAAATTATCACCAAAACAAACAAGATACGTATCAATCGATGCTGTTAACCACGTTGTAGAAGCTGCAACATCAAAAGTTGCTTCACCTTATACAACAACATTAGCAAGAGAAGTTATCTCTTTGGTTGCTAAATATTTACCAATCGCAAACGAAAACCCAGAAGACTTAGAAGCAAGATATTTCCTAGCTTACGCAGCATTAATGGGTGGTGTTTGCTTCGATAACGGTTTATTACACTATACACACGCTTTAGAACACCCTCTAAGTGCTGTTAAACCAGATTTATCACACGGTTTAGGTTTAGCAATGTTATTACCATCAGTTGTTAAATGTATTTACCCAGAAAAAGCAAATACATTAGCATACATCTTAGAACCAATCGCAAAAGGTTTAAAAGCTGATGCTTCTGATGCAGAAAAAGCTGGGGAAGAAGTTTATGAATGGTTGAAATCAGTTGGCGTACCAAATAAATTGAAAGATGAAGGTTTCTCAGAAGCTGATATTGAAAAATTGGTTAACCTTTCTCAAACAACTCCATCTCTTGATGGCTTGCTATCAATTGCTCCAAACGAAGCAACTCCAGCAAGAATTAAAGAAATTTACGAAACTTCTTTATAATTTGAAATTAAATATTTTCAAGAGGGGCGAAAGCGTTGCTTTCGCCCCTCTTTTTATCCTGTAATATTTTTTAATAAAAACAAAGAAATATAGCAATTTTTATTTTTAGGAACTTTAAAACACATGTAGAAGAAAGTATTTAGAATTTTTAAAATGTAAAAATTATGCCAATAAATTCAATATTACCCAAAATAACAATAGAAACATTCAAACCAAAAACGTATAAAGAAGTTACAAAGCCTTTTGAAAAAGAGGCTTATAGTTGGCATAATTTAAAATCAGAACAAGCAAAAATCGAAATTGATGAAGCTGTTCATTTTATGCACGCAGTACATCAAGTTATAAAAGATTACTCAAAGGCAAGAAAAACAGGTACAGTTCCTTCTATGAAAGAAACTTGCAACTGTACAAAACAATATCTTGCTGATAAATGGGATTATTTTGTAAATAATAAATATATAGAAGATTCAAAAGAAGAAGATTGTTTTTATAATAAAAAATTGAGCAAAGATGCGGCTCTTTTGAGTAACGACGTTTATAAAAGCAAACAAAGTGAAATCAATGGTTGGAAACCTATTGATAAAATTGAAGACGAAAAAACAGGTTTAAGAGCGGTAGCTTATAAAAAGAATGAAGATATTTTTGTAGCATATTGTGGAACAAATGATTACAAAGACTTTGTAAGTGATATGCAAATGGCAAAAGGTGAAGTTCCGGAACAATTAGGTGTTGGATATAGATTTTTCAAAGATGTTGCTAAAAACAATCCAAACGCACATATGATGGTTACTGGGCACTCTTTGGGGGGTTCGTTGGCAGAGTTTGTTGCATGCAAGGCAAAAGATACAACAGCAATTACATTCAACTCCTTTGGTATTGATAGTATTATAAAAGACAAACACCCTGCAAGATTTAGAGATAATAAAAACATTTATAATTATATTATTGAAGGCGACCCTGTATCAAATTCATCAAAACACGTTGGCATAACAACAAGATTACCTAAAACTGCAATTAATAACCACTCAATCGCAAACTATTTGAATATGTGGGCTTGATTAGTGAATAGACTTTAATGAATTGTGAGTAGACACTATTTTGCAAATGCAAAATTTTAGGTCGGCTTGGATTTAACAATCCAACAATTTATGTCATTGTGAAGAACGTAATGATGTAACAATGAATGAACACGAGTAAGAGAATATCTACTCACTACTCACTACTCACTACTCACTACTCACTACTCACTACTCACTACTCACTACTCACGCATTACACCCACAACATTTACTATTATCAAAATTGTCTTTATTTTTCATGCAGTTTGTACATTTGTCTTGCATTTTGCCTTCTTTTACAAAGTAATGAAAGCTTTTTACCCATTTAGGTTCTTTGCAAGAACAATTTTGCATAAAAGTTAAATATTCAACAAATCTTTCTAACACATCTTCTGTCATAGAAAATTCAATATTTTCCGCTGATTGCTCGACAGAAGATTGTTCCATCATTAAACATTTTGACAAAAAATTACAAATAATTTCATGACGTTTTGTTTTTAGTGCAACTGCATTTTCGCCCTTATTAAAACTTTAAAAATTTTTTTATTGACTATTTTTTATAAAAATAATATATTACTTTTTGGAAAAAGATTATAGGATTGGGGATAACATGAAAATAAACAAAAATTATGAAAATTTAGAAGACAGTTACTTATTTTCTACAATTGCGAAAAAAGTTTCAGAATTTGTAAAAAAAAATCAAGATAAAGAAATTATTAAACTAGGAATAGGAGACGTTACATTACCACTTTGTCCTGCGGTAATTTCAGCTATGCACAACGCAGTTGATGAAATGAGCCAAAAAGAAACCTTTAAAGGTTATGGTCCAGAACAAGGTTATGACTTTTTAAAGAAAGCTATTCAAAAATATTACGGAAAAAGAAATGTTGAACTTGATTTGAATGAAATATTTATTTCTGACGGAGCAAAGAGCGATTTGGGAAATATTTTAGACCTGTTTGATAAAGATAATACAGTTCTTGTACCAGACCCAGTTTATCCGGTTTATGTTGATACAAACATTATGGCAGGTAGAAAAATCGTTTATATTGATGCAAATGAAAGCAATGACTTTTTGCCAATGCCAGATTTTTCAGTAAAAGCTGATATCATTTATATGTGTTCACCAAACAACCCTACTGGTGCTATTTATAATAGAGCGCAATTAGCTGAATGGGTAAAATATGCGAAAGAAAATAATGCAATAATTTTGTTCGACTCAGCTTACGAAAGCTTTGTTTCAGATGAAGCTTTACCTAGAAGTATTTACGAAATTGAAGGAGCAAAAGATTGCGCAATAGAATTTTGCTCATTTTCTAAAACAGCAGGTTTCACAGGGACAAGATGCGGTTATACAGTTGTTCCAAACACTCTTGGTAAACTAAATAAAATGTGGTTAAGACGTCAAACAACAAAGTTTAATGGTGTTCCTTATATTGTTCAAAAAGGGGCAGAAGCAGTCTTTTCAGAAGAAGGACATAAACAAATTATGGACAACATCAATTTCTACAAACAAAATGCAAAAATTATTGCAGACACACTAGATGAATTAAATATTAAATATGTTGGCGGTAAAAATTCACCATATATTTGGCTAAAATGTCCTAATAATATGAAATCATGGGATTTCTTTGATATGTTATTAACAAAAATAGCAGTCGTAGGCACTCCTGGTGCTGGTTTCGGACGTAACGGAGAAGGTTATTTTAGATTAACATCATTCAACACTCCTGAAAAAACTCAAGAAGCTATGGATAGATTAAAAAATCTTCTTAAATAATGAAATGACCAGTAAATGAATAAGTTGCAGAACCGCTCATATAAACATTATGGGCGGTATCTTTTGTATTTCCGTCCCATTCGATTTTTAACATTCCACCTGGAAGATGGCAGTTTACAACTTTATCAAGATAACCATTTAAGATACCCGCAACGGTTGTAGCACAAGCACCTGTACCACAAGCAAGAGTGATACCACAACCACGTTCCCAAACATCTATTTTTACAGACTCACGTGATAAAATTTTTACAAATTCTACATTAGTTTTTTCAGGGAAAAGCCCGTCAGTTTCAATTTTGGAACCGTATTCTTTCGCATATGTTTTACTGTGGTCATCAACAAAAATTACACAATGAGGATTGCCCATACTTACAATATTTAGCTTAAACTCTTTATCATCAACTCTAAAAGGAATGTTCAAGTTTTCTTTCGCAAGACAAGGAACTTTTTCTGTTTCTAAAATTGGTTGACCCATATTTACTCTGATTTCGTTTTCAGAAATTATTTTTGGAACAATAATTCCAGCCTTTGTTTCAACAGTAAACTCTTTTTTATCTACATAAGCTTTATCATAAACATAACGGGCAAAACATCTCATTCCATTACCGCACATTTGAGCAATAGAGCCATCAGAATTATAAAAAAACCAGCCGATATCAGAGTCTTTTACATTTGGATTAACAATAATCAACCCGTCCGCACCAATACCAAAATTTCTATCACAAAGTCTTTTGGCTAAGTAATCAGGTTTCATATCAGTTCGTTCGTATTCATCGTAATCCAAGATTACAAAATCATTTCCTAATCCTTGCATTTTAGTAAATTTTATAGACATTTTAAAATCCTTTTCATTTTTGACCTTATTTATAATACGATATTTTTCTGTTTCTGCCTATCAAAATTTTATTTCTTATTAAAATATGTAAAAACAAAAATTTTTAGTTCAATTTTTAAAAATCTAATGAAAATTTATTCAAAATTTGAGAATTTAATAACAATTTTTAGAAAAACGAGTCGAAATTTTTCAAAAGTTTGAAAAATTTCGACATTTCCTCAACTTTTAGAAAACTTAATATCATTAAACTTTTGACTGAAATCCAATTAAGTATAAAAATCAAGGTATGTGTAGAATAGGTGCTATAAAATCAAAACATTACATACACCCTTCAATGGCGCTAAAATTAATGCGTTCACAACAAGAGGGGCACGATAACTCTGGGTTTGCGTTTGTTATGCAAGATTTGGGAGGAATTTTTGAAAACTATAAGGAACTTCCAATACTTTCAATGGCTTGTACTGATGAAGGTATGAAATATGCAGAAGACTTACTTCATAGAATGGGTTTTACTCGTGTATTCCAATACAACATGGAAGTTTATCCACAAGACGGTTTAGTTATACAAACTATGCCTAACTACGTTTTTGAGGTTTTCCAATATCCAAAGAGCTATAAAAACGCAACTAGAGAAGAAAAAGAAGATTTACTACTTAACGCAAGATTAGAACTTCGTTCTTATTTGGATAAAAACGAAGAAGGTTTTGTGTATTCGTTCTGGGAAGATATTATTTCATTAAAAGAAATTGGCAACCCTAATGATATCGGTAAATATTTTAACCTTTGGAGTGAAAAGGTTAATTTAAAAGCAAAAATTATAACTGCCCAATGTCGTCAAAATACAAACTATGACATTGTACGTTATGCAGCTCACCCATTCTTTTTACAAGGTTATACAACACTTACAAATGGTGAAAATACTTTCTATGAAAAGAACAAATTAGCGCAAGAAAAATTGTACAAAGGTTACATCGGATTTGAAAGCGATTCACAATGTTTCTTATATACTTTGCATTATGTTCACAAAATATTGAAATGGCCTTTAAAATATTATAAACACGTTCTTACTCCATTACCTTTTGACGAAATGGAAAAAAGACCAGACCGAGTAGTTTTAGAGAGAATTAAATCATCTTTAGCAAACCTTGAAATCAATGGACCAAACACAACAATAGGTGTTTTACCAGACGGCACAATGCTTAATGTTATGGATTCTAAAAAACTTAGACCTACAGTTGTTTGTCAAGACGGAGATATGGTTGTTGTAACTTCTGAAGTTTGTGGTGCAAACGAAATTTTACCAGACAGAGACACAACAAAAGATATTTATACAAACGAAAGAGAAATTGTAGTTATTGATAACGATTTAAACATAGAAAGAATTGCACAATGAACATAAACACTATTTCAAAAGATGATTTACCATTTATTGTAGAGTATGACAGTGAAAAATGTATGCTTTGCGGTAAATGCGTTGCTGTATGCTCTTTTGGCGCAATCAAAGCTGATGTTCAAAAACGTAAAAAAGTTAAAGCGATTTCAAATGAAGAAGGTTTTCAAATAGACGAAGACCAAAAAGCAATTCCTGTTATTAAACAAGTTATTGATGAAAAACATTATTGCAGAGGTTGTGGAGTTTGTACAAAGGTTTGCCCAAACGGTGCAATAAAAATTGTTAAAAATAATACTCAAATTTTTGGAACAAGATATAGAGCAAAAACAGCTCAATCAATTAAAAGAGGCGGTAGAAATAATCTTCACACAGAAGGTAGAACTTTAGATAAAATAAAAGTTGGTAGAATTTCTCAAATGACTGACCCATCTTTAGATGCTTTACGTCATACTTTTGACTTGAGAACAAATTTAGGTAGAATTGTAAGCCCAGAAAATTTAAACTTTAAAGTAAATGTAAATGGAGAACTTGAAGAACAAGCTTCTCAACATTTACCGGCTAATAATTCTATTTATCCAATTATGATAAGCGATATGTCAATTGGTGCACTTTCACCTAGAATGTGGGAAGCTATTGCAATTGCAGTTGCATATTTAAACGAAGTTAAAAACATTCCAATCAGAATGGCAACAGGTGAAGGCGGTATTCCTGATAAGCTTTTGCGTTCAAAATATTTGAAATACATGATTTTACAAATTGCATCAGGACACTTCGGTTGGAACAGAATCATCAATTCAATGCCATATATGCAAGAAGATCCAGCAGGTATTTTGATTAAGATTGGTCAAGGCGCAAAACCTGGTGATGGAGGCCTTTTAATGGCAGAAAAGAATGTTAAACTAATCCAAGAAATTAGAGGAGTTCCAAAAGCAGATTTATTGAGTCCTCCAAATCATCAAGGCTTGTACTCAATTGAAGAAAGCGTTCAAAAAATGTTCTTGTCCATGAACTGCGCTTTCAAATTTAAGGTTCCAGTTGCAATTAAAGTTGCCGCATCATCAACAAGCGTAAGCGTTTATAATAACTTATTAAGAGACCCTTACAACATTGTTGGTGGCTTCTTCATCGATGGTATTGCTGGAGGAACAGGCGCTGCTCACGAAATCTCTTTAAACCACACAGGGCACCCGATTGTTTCTAAATTGCGTGATTGTTATCTTGCAGCAGTACATCAGGGCAAACAAGGTCAAATCCCTATCTTTGCTGGTGGCGGTATCGGTATGAACGGAAACCTTGCAGCAGATACATTTAAAATGCTTTGTTTAGGCGCAAGTGGTGTGTTTGTAGGCAAATTAATTCTTCAAATCGCAGGTTGTGTCGGCAACGATTATGGCAAATGTAACGCCTGCAACACTGGTAAATGTCCAATGGGTATTACAACTCAAAACCCTAAACTTACTCAAAGATTAGATGTTGATGTAGTTGCTCAAAATATTGTTAATTATATTTGTGCGACAGATATTGAACTTAAAAAACTTTTAGCACCGGTTGGTAACTCGACATTACCAGTGGGTAGAAGTGATGCACTTGTTTGCGTTGACAAGAACGTAGCAGATAGACTTCAAATACAGTATGTATGTTAGTGGAAAATTGATATGAAAAAGATTATAGAAACCGTAAAAGAAGAAGATAACAGAATATCAACTCAATCCTTAATGCAAGAAATTTGGGAAGGCATTGAAGAAGGTTGTAATGACTTTGAAATCAAAGCTTGCGGACAACACGATATCGGAGGTTCTGTTTGGTCTAAAAACGGAGAAGATTTAAACTTTTATGTAACAAACCCTGGACAAAGAGTTGGCTCAATGGGTGCAAAAGGCACTAACATCTACGTTGACGGTTGTGCACCTGCTGATACTGGGTGGTTAAACTCTGGTGCAAAAATCGTTGTAAATGGTGATAGCGGGGATACTACAGCGCACTGTGCTGCAAGCGGTAAGATTTATATTGCAGGAAAAGTCGGAACTCGTTCTGGCGCATTGATGAAAAAAGATCCTAAATTTCAAGCTCCCGAACTTTGGGTTTTAAAATCAACAGGTTCTTTCTCTTTTGAATTTATGGGTGGAGGTATCGCTGTTGTTTGCGGTGTTGATTGCGAAAATATGCCTTCTGTTTTAGGTGATAGAGCTTGTGTCGGAATGGTTGGTGGTGTCGTTTTCTTTAGAGGTTCTATTAAAGAAATTTCTGACGATGTTTTTGTTCTTGATTTAGACGAAAAAGACGTAGAATTTTTAAGTTCTGGTCTTAAAGAATTTTTATCTGAAATCGATAAAATCAAGTATTATAAACAATTAACAGATTTTTCTCAATGGCACAAAATTGTTGCTAAAACTTATGAAGAAAGACAAAAACAAAATAACATTTCTCTAAAATCATTCAGAACAAATATTTGGATGAATGAAATTGGTGGTTCAATCTTTTCTGACTTAATCACAGATGACTTTGTAGCTTGTGATTTAGTTCAAACAGGTAGCTCAAGATTAAGAGTTCCAAAATGGAAAAACTACGCTTATTCTGCGCCTTGCGAATACAACTGCCCTATCAAAATTCCTACACAAAAAAGATTTTCACTTTTAAGAGCAGGAAAAATTAAAGAAGCATTAAAATTAGTATTGGACTACAGCCCATTCCCAGCAAGCGTTTGCGGTCAAGTTTGTCCTAACTTATGTTTAAACAATTGTTCAAGAGTAAAAGTTGATGAACCAATGGACGTTAAAATGCTAGGAACATTATCTAAAGACATAAAAATGCCAAAGATTGAAATTACTCACAAAGAAAAAATCGCAATTATCGGTGCCGGTGTTGGCGGTATTTCTACAGCCTGGCAACTTGCTTTAAACGGATATGAAGTAGAAATGTTTGAACAAGACGAAAAAATCGGCGGTAAACTTTCACAAGTTATTCCAGAAGAACGGTTGAGCCGTGAAATTCTTGATACAGAGCTAGAAAGAGTTAAAAATCTTGGTATAAAAATTCATACCTCAACAAAGGTTACTAAAGAATTATTTAATGATATTGAAAAAGAATTTAACGCAGTTGTTTTAGCAATCGGTGCACACGGCGCTGTTGTAATACCATTTGAGGGTTACGAACACCTGATTAAAGGCTTAAATTTCTTAAAAGAAACTAAAAAAGGTAAGAAGTACAATCTTGGCGAAAAAGTTGTTGTAATCGGCGCAGGAAACGCAGCAATGGACGTTATCACAGAAGCTTACAAACAAGGCGCTCAAGAAGTTACTGCAATCGATATCAAAGAGCCTTCTGCATTTGAGAAAGAAATCGAATACGCAAAAGGTTTAGGCGCAAAAATCATGTGGCCTTGCTCAACTCAAAGCATTACTAAAGAAGGCGTTTATTTAAAAGATGGAAGATTTTTACCAGCAGACAGTGTAATAATTTCTGTAGGTGATAGACCTGTTTATGATTTCTTGAATAAAAGATATTTAGACGAAAAATCAAAAATCAAGATTAATGAATTTATGCAAACTGATGAAAATTCAAAAGTTTTCGCAATTGGAGATGCACTGAAAGCAGGCTTGTTCACAAATGCTATAGCTGACGGTAAACATTGCGCAGAAAACATTATGAATTACTTGCAAGGCAAAGAATTAACACCTGTTAAAGACAAAAAATTAATTCCACAAAACAGAATTAAATCAGAATATTATGAATGTTACCACCAAAAATGTGATAACGAAGAAAACAGATGTATGAGCTGTGGTTATTGTAGAGATTGTGGTTTGTGTATGCAAAGTTGCCCACAAAACGCTATTTCAAGAAACGAAGTAAACGGCAAATATGAATACGTTTCTGATGAAAACAAATGTATCGGTTGCGGAATTTGTGCCGGTCTTTGCCCTTGTGGTATTTGGGAAATGGAAGATAATATTTAAAATAAATTCTATAAATTCAGAGGCGAAGCCTTCGGCTTCGCCTCTGAATTTTGACAAAAAAAGGGGGTTAAATTTAACCCCTTTTAACTTACAATTTACTATTTACTAAAATACGAAAGAAACTAAAAATTTATCTTAGTGCATAGGAAGATAAGTTTCAATTTCTAACGGAGAGACATACGTTCTGAACATATCACATTCTTTTCTTTTTGTTTCCAAAAATTCATGAACAATATGTTCACCTAGCGCATCTTTGACGGTTTGATTTTTTTCTAACAAGTCTAATGCTTCATCTAAACTAGAAGGAAGAGAATCAATTTTTGCCCTTTTTAATTCTTTAGAAGTCATTTCATAAATATTTTCTTCAACTTGAAGAGGAGGCTCAATCTTGTTTTCCACACCGTCAATAATGGCTTCAAAAATTGCAGCCAAAGCTAGATATGGATTACAAGATGGATCTGGTGAACGAAGTTCTACACGAGTAGCTTCGCCACGTTTAGCAGGAACCCTGATTAGGGCTGAGCGGTTTGCTAAACTCCATGCTAAATACACAGGAGCTTCATAACCAACAACAAGTCTCTTGTAGCTGTTTACAATAGGATTTGTAATGGCAGTGAATGATTTAACATGTTTTAGCAAACCACCAATGCTGTATAGCGCTTCTCTAGAAAGTTCGTACATTCTATCAGGCGCATAAAATACATTTTTACCATTTTTGAACAAAGATAAATTGCAGTGCATACCAGAACCGTTAATACCAAAGATTGGTTTTGGCATAAATGTTGCGTAAGCACCACTTTCTTCTGCAATAGCTTTTACAACATATTTGAATGTCATAATATTATCTGCGGTTGTAAGAGCATCAGCATATTTAAAATCAACTTCGTGTTGACCTTTAGCAACTTCGTGGTGGCTGGCTTCAACTTCAAAACCCATATTTTTAAGAGTTTTAACAATTTTACGTCTTAAATTTTCACCTTTATCTCTTGGAGCTGCATCATAATACCCAGCCTTATCACTTGTTTCTAAAGTAACATTACCTTCTTCATCTTTTTCAAAAATAAAGAATTCTGCCTCTGGACCTACGTTTAATGTATAACCAAGCTTTTCAGCTTTAGCAATAATACGTTTTAAATTGCAACGAGGACAACCTTCAAAAGGCGTTCCATCAGCATTGTGAATATCACAAATAAATCTTGCTACCTTTGTTTCATCGTCAGATCTCCAAGGAATAATTGCAAATGTTTTTAAATCAGGGTAAAAGTACATATCGGACGTTTCAATACTTCTGAAACCTTTGATAGACGAACCGTCTAACATGATTTCGTTATTTAATGCTTTATCAATTTGTTCTGCAGGAATAGAAAGGTTTTTCATTGTACCGTTGATATCGCAGAATTCAAGTTTTATAAACTCAACATGATTATCAATAATAATTTTTTTTATTTCATCTTTTGATAATGCTTTTTCGTAATTTGGAATAAATGTTTCACTCATAAATCTTCTCCTATAAGATTTTTATTTACTACAAAACAATTATAGTTATTGAACCCAAATATTGTCAAAAAATCTGATAATATTTTTTTTGTAAAATTTTGAAAAACAATATTTTTTTTGAAAAAAATGAAAAAATTTAAAGTAAAATTTTTGGTAAAAAAGGAAAAATAAAGAAAAATTTCACCAAATTTTTCATAAATAAAAATTTTAATAGCAAAAAATTAGTTTTTACAAATTGCAACATTTTACAAATATAAAAAACATATAAAGAAATTAAGAATAAGCAACATACCAGTTCGAGTCATATTCCAAAGACTAAAAAAGAGATAACTTTCGTTATCTCTTTAAAAATGGGTCCGGAGAGACTCTCTTGAGTTGTAGGCGAGCATCACGAGCCGTACAAATCAGGATATCGACGTAGTCGATAAACTCA
>CAKUXM010000022.1 GCA_934700335.1 uncultured Candidatus Melainabacteria bacterium
CTGAGCTATTGCGGCAGACACCATATTTAATTTTTCATTTTCCGTTGTTAGAGCAAGCAGTTGACTTTATCTAACTTCGGTTCCGCTTCGCTCACCGTGCTGAGCTATTGCGGCAGACACCATATTTAATTTTTCATTTTCCGTTGTTAGAGCAAGCAGTTGACTTTATCTAACTTCGGTTCCGCTTCGCTCACCATACTGAGCTATTGCGACATTTCAGTTTTCTCAACTATTGTGAGCCCTCTCGAGTCCATAAATTTATTCTACTTGCTAAATCTTGATAGTCAAGTTTTCTATTGAGGTCCTAAGAAAAGTGTTACGTTTCTACCCTCTAATTGTGGTTTTTTCTCGATTTGAATTGGTTCGTTTTTCAAATCTTCCATAAATCTATTCGCTAAGTCAAAAGCTAATTGTGAATGTTGCATTTCTCTTCCTCTCAACATTACAACAATCTTTACTTTATTTCCTTGTGAAATGAATTTTTTAATATTATTGATTCTTACATTGTAATCGTGAGTATCAATCTTATATCTAATCTTAACTTCTTTTACATCAACTGTGTGTTGTTTCTTTTTAGCTTCTTTAGCTTTCTTTTCAATTTCGTATTTATATTTTCCGAAATCCATTATCTTCGCTACAGGTGGATCTTGGTTTGGGTTAATCAAAACTAAATCTAATCCTGCATCATCAGCCATGCTTAACGCTTCTTTTGTTGGCACAATGCCTTTGTTTTCTCTATCTTGTGTAATTAATCTTACTTCTTTTGCTCTAATATCATTATTCATAATGATTTTTTCTTTTTTATTATCGTTAGCTATGGCTCTTTCTCCTTATATTAATATCTGTCTCTTAATGTCTTTATAATACCACATGTTGAAAACTTCAACCTTGTTATATTAGATTTTTTGTTACATATTGTAAAACTGATTATGCCTTCTTGTCGTCCTCGCATCAAACGCAACCGTTCACCTTTGCAAAAGCTCTCCAGCCTCTGCACTGGCTATCGGATTATTCGGGCTGTCGCGGAAGTAACGTTCCGCTCCACCTTTCGGACTGGGTTCGCTTCGTTCACGCGGCGCCCTACCGAAAATCCGACTAATTAATCTCCCATTTTCCGCAAGTTCCGCCCCAACGTGCAATGATATTACCTTTAATATCTTTGATACGTTTTACGTGTTGAACTTCTTGGATACCTTCTACAATTGTTACAACTTCGCAATTGTTTGAGCAACCTGGGCAATCACAAGTGATTGATGTAAAGTGCATATCACCAACTTCCCATCCTCTGAATGTTGTTTCTTTGTTAGTGTATTGGTGATTTTCCATTGCTAACAACGCAGCACCGATAGCGCCCATTGTTTGGTGGTTTTCCGGAACCACGATTTCTGTTTTCAAGATTTCTTCAAATGCCTTTACCATACCTTTGTTAGTCGCAACACCACCTTGGAATGAAATTGTTGGTAACAATTCTTTACCCAAAGCTAAGTTTGCTAAATAGTTTCTAACAAGAGCTTGACATAAGCCATATAACAAATCTTCTACAGGATAACCTAATTGTTGCTTGTGAATTAAATCACTTTCTGCAAATACACCGCATCTACCGGCAATTCTTGCAGGGTTTTCTGAACGAAGCGCTGTATCACCGAATTCTTCAATAGGTACATTTAATCTTTGTGCTTGGTGGTCTAAGAAACTACCTGTACCAGCTGCACAAACTGTATTCATCGCAAAATCTGTAACAATACCATCACGTAAAATAATAATTTTACTATCTTGTCCACCAATTTCTAAAATTGTTTGAACTCCAGGTATATTTGTACTTGCTGCGACTGCGTGCGCTGTGATTTCATTTTTAATAACATCAGCGCCGACCAACGCACCTGCCAAATTACGTCCAGAACCTGTCGTTCCGACACCCTTGATATCATATTCTTGTTTTGCTTGCGCTTTAATTTGGTTCAAACCTTTTTGAACAGCCATTACTGGTTTACCTGCTGTTCTTAGCATGTATGAATCAACGTATTTACCATTCTCATCAACTAATGCAAACTTTGTTGTTACTGAACCTACGTCTATACCTAAATATGTTGTTAAACTCATGTTTTCTACTTCCTTCTTTCAAATAAATAATATCATAAACATTTATTTATTTGTATAAAAAGCATGAAACTTTGTGTGTATCTGTAAAAATAACTTCTTCTGGATAAGATTCTCTACATTCTTGTCTGCATTCAGAACATCTTGATGCAAACGGACACCCAAGTTGTTTTTCACTAGGATCAGGTAAATCACCTTCTAGTGTCATATCTTTTTCAACTGGCATGTTCAATTTTGGTACCGAATTTAAAAGTGCTTTTGCGTAAGGGTGTTTTGCCGAATTAAAGATTTCATCTGTTGTTCCAATCTCAACAATTTTTCCCAAATACATTATTGCAACTCTATCAGAAAGATATTTTATAACACTTAAATCATGTGAAATAAATAACATTGTAAGATTAAAATGTTGTTTTAAATCTGTTAAAAGATTTATAATTTGTGCTTGTATACTAACGTCTAAAGCACTTACAGGTTCGTCCGCAATAACAAAATCTGGTCTTAAAACTAATGCTCTTGCAATAGCAATTCTTTGTCTTTGTCCACCAGAAAACTCGTGCGGATATTTATTAATATCATCTTTTCCCAAACCAACACGATATAAAATATCTAAAACAATTTCCTTCAACTCGTCTTTTGATAATTCTTTTATCATTTTCAAATCTTGAGAGAAATTTCTTAAATTTGAATGAGTAAGAAGTGGTTCCTTAATAATATCAAGAACCGTCATTTTAGGGTCTAAACTCGCATATGGATTTTGAAAAACCATACTCACATTTTGGTAGTAACTTTTTCTAAGCTTAGTGTTCATTTTAAAAATGTCTCTATCCTTATAAAAAATTTCACCAGATTTTGGTTTAACTAGTCTAAGCAAGGTTTTTGCTAATGTAGATTTACCACAACCTGATTCGCCAGCAATAGCAAGAATTTCGCCCTTTTTTATTTCTAGGTTTACACCATTAACAGCATAAACATGTTTTGCAGGTTTAAAAAATTCTTTTTTTGTCTCGTATTCGACGAATAAGTCGTTAATCTCTACTAAATTATTCATAGACTCATTATAAAATAATCTAAAAATAATTACTACTAATCAATTAATTAAATTTATCAGCATCAAAATCTTTTATAACTACAGAACACGCATCAACAATTGCATTTTCAGCAATTGTTACTCTAGAGAGAATAGTAACTTTATAGCCTATGTCTAAACATTTTTCTTTATCTTCCATTTTTGACTCCTTTGTTTAGTGTTATAAAGCCTTAGCGTTACTCTCGATTTTTAAAATTTGTTAAAATAGGCTTATAGAGCTAATTATAGGCATGTCGTATTCTGTATATTTTTTATAAAACTAGTCTTTTACCTAGTACACAGGTCAAAAGTAAAAATATATTATAGTTATATGACTAGTATAAAATCGCCCAAATCAAATATTTATATATCTAAAAAATGTGTTCTTACAGAAAGAGAGATAGAATATTTATCACTTGCAAGTTTCGGATTTAAAAATAAAGAGATAGCAAAAATTTTATCTGTTACGGTTGGCGGAGTAAAAAAAGCTTTAGAAATTATTTTTCAAAAAATTAACGCAAAGGATAGAGCCAATGCTGTAACAATTGCATTTATTCACAATATGATAAATGTGGATATTTTGAATTATATCGCCGATAAGTACAAAGTTGCTGGCATTACAAATCTTGAGAAATTAAAATAAATATTTTAAGCAACCATCAATATTGTACCGACTGTGATTAAAAGGCAGGCAATAAACATTTTTAGATTTATACCTTCTTTTAAAATTAAAGCAAATAAGGCACTACTCATTGGATATAAAATCCACATTTTTAAAATCTCCAAATATAGCTTAGCATGAATAAACAACGAAAGATAAGCTTAAAAAATCTTAATATCATGAAGTTTTATTAATCTATATGACAAATTGATAACAATAAAAAAAATTTTTTATCACGTTGTAAAAATTTTTAATTACAAAATTTTTACACAAGGCGGGCAATAAGCGGGTAAATAGAAATTTTAGAAATAAAAAAGTCTCTTGAGAAAACCTCAAAAGCCTTTTATTTAAATGGTTGCGGGAGCTGGACTTTCGGAGCTTGCGACGAAACAGTGGCTTGTCCACATAAGGTTCAAATCCAGCAAAATTTTTTACAAAAAAAGAGATGAAAAAATCATCTCTTTTGTCTAAATGGTTGCGGGAGCTGGACTTTCGGAGCTTGCGACGAAACAGTGGCTTGTCCACATGAAGTTCAAATCCAGCAAAATTTTTTACAAAAAAAAGAGATGAAAAAATCATCTCTTTTGTCTAAATGGTTGCGGGAGCTGGATTTGAACCAACGACCTTCGGGTTATGAGTCTATAAAAGCCATATTTGCAATGGTTTTCACTTGTAACCATAATTTATCAGAATTTATCACAAATGATTACACTACATGAGTTTTAGCCTATTTTTTATTCTCATCCTTTATCGGAGTTTTTCACTATTTTCCGGAATTTTTGCAACTTTTTTGCAACCCAAATGCGACTTCCTCCTTTATATCTGTCCTCGACCAGACACTTTTAAGGGGCGGGGAGGGGGCAAAAACATTAACAGTCACCCTGATTCTGAGCCACAAAAAAAATCCATAATTTTTTGAGGATTATTATTTTAGGCAAATTAAGCCCTTAACTTTTTATAATAATCATCCATGAAATTTGATTTAATTTGTCTTGCAGAATTTATCATACCCTTAAGACTCATTACTTCTTTACTTGTTTTATCTTCTTTATGCTTTAATATATAAATTTTGTGTTGTAGTTTATTCGGAACTAGTATTTTATTATCTGGAGAAATTACGGTTCCTGTTGTCTTTTTGTATTGATTTTTGTCGTAAGTTTTAGTTTTCTTTTTATTAACACTTAAACCTTCGCTTTTCAAACGGCTAATAACATATTTTTTAAATTCTGCCGGTATTGGTTTTAAACTTGAAAATGTTAAATCGTCCACAAAAAGCGTCATACAAATATCCATAGATTGAGCTTTTTCATATATATCATTAAATGTTTTCTTATAAGCCCAATACGTTAATAATTGACTTGAGGGAGCTCCGGTTGGCAGATGATTATCAAAAGTCAATATATTAGTTAATAAACTTGCTATGTCATTACCCATTTTTAAGTCATAAAAAAGGAATTGAAACACTTTTTGTTTTCTTGAGCTAGGGAAAAATTTTTCAACATCACTGCAAAAGAAGTATTTACCATTTATATGAGTTTTACCATTATCAACATAACAGCTTCCTTTTCTACCTGCTTTAACATAATCGGGCACTTCTATTCTTTGCAATAAAGCATTAAAACGTCTGTGAAATGCTTTAAGTAAATCTTTAGGTTCTTCAATTTTTCTTTTTGTTGGCTTATTTTTATTATCAATATTGTAAACTTTATAATTAGTTTTATTAATTGCTAAACTTTCAAGAATTTTATAATTGCGAATATAAAAAATCTCAAGTAATTTCTTACGACTTCTTATTTCGTACAAAGGACTTTTTTCAATGCTATATGTCTTGTTTTCCGATTTTCCCAATAGTTTTATCCTCTAATGCCTGTAAAAGTAATAACATTTGATTTCTAATCGCATTTTTAAACGGTCCTCTTTTAGAATCTAATTCTTCCGAGAAAAACCAAAGTGCAGAAGATGTTGTTTCAAAAAATTCGGCATATTTTTCAATTATATCTACAGAAGGTTTTTTATTACCATTTTCAATATCTGAAATATAACCTGCTGATATGTTAATTTTTTCTGATAAATCTTTTACTTTGGTACCGTGCAACACTCTAATTATTCTAAGAGCTTCATTTATTTTTGACATATTCGTTTCCTTATTTTTATGAAAAAAGAGGAAGTTTGTTAGCTAAAGTATTTCTCGATTATTGTAAAAATGATTCTTACTACGAGCCATACCCACTTTGGTGGTTTGTTGTTACACATAATTGAGCCTCCTTTCGTATTTATTCCTGAATACTTTTCAGGTCTGCTCCTTATACGAAAGTCTTGTAAGAAGTGAACACCCAAGAATTGCATCTTCCTCTATTTTTGCTGCCAGCGAACTGCTCCCGCTGGCTGAGTACCCTAATATTATTAATCTACATGTATTTCTGCTATGTAGCTGTATTATATTGTTAATACAATAAAGATACGTATATCTTTAATTAATAATACTTACGGCCCCGGTGTTTGAACCGACTATTGTCAATGTTCGCAAACCAATTACTTGGTTTTATTCATTTTGGAGCATGTGACTCCTTACATGCTTATAGTAGCAAATAAATTTTAAATGTCAAGAATTTTTCTCTATTAGTGAAAAATATTCTCTAAATTAATCGCAATGTTCTGTTTTCAATACGCTTAAATATTTTTCTTGCACGATATAATTTTTGTGGAATATGAGGGATTAAGAATGGAAAGAAAAATTATAAGAAATAGAATTAAGTGTAAACATTGTGGCGACATAATAGAATCAACAAGCGTACACGACTTTAAATTTTGCTCTTGCGATAAGGTTGCAATAGACGGTGGTAAATGTTACTTAAAGCGTAGCGGCAACCCAAATGATTGGGAAGAATTAAGCGAAGTCGCGCAATAATCTTTACATTCTTGCTCAATTTTCTTATTTGATATACCATGAGAGCCATGGCAACGAATAAGAAAGCAATTACGGATTTTAAAGCAACAGATAAAGAGTTTGAAGCAGCATACAAAAAATATCGTGATGTGTATAATGTTTCAAGTGATTTAGATATTTTGTTTAATATTGCATTAAAAGATAAAGAGAGATTTCCTTCAATAAACTTAGGTAGTGAAATTTCTTATGAAAGATATATTGAACGCTGGATAAAATCCTATGCTGACGCAGAAGGAAATATGCCAAGTAAACATATAGCAAATCCTAAATCATCTTGTTCTGACCCTGCGGTTAAAAAGCTTGTAGAAATAGCAACTGGTATAAGCGAAAGTGAAGCTAATGCACAAGAGCGCCACCATAATTTATTTATGTCCGCTGAAAATATACAGGGTGATTTATTAGAAGAATATATTGCTGTAAATGTTCGTCAATTTGGTTGGTTATGGTGTAAAGGTAATATTATTCGTGCAGTTGATTTTTGCAGTGCAGACGGAGCTACATATCTTCAAGTTAAGAATAAAAACAATACTGAAAACAGTTCAAGTAGTGCCATAAGAGAGGGCACCGAGATTAAAAAGTGGTATCGACTTGGCACAAGTAAACAAGGTGGTATTTGTTTCCCTGCTTATAAATGGGAAAGCTTAAATGAAATTATTAATGCAAACAATTCTTCTACAAAGAAATGTAATTTGTCCGAAGAAGATTATATTACATTTGTAAGCAAAGTTGCTACTGAGAATAAGCAGATTGTATGTGATAAATAGGATTTTCTTTATTTTTAATTTTTTCGATTCTATTTCTTATTTCTTTTTCCCATGAAATTTCATCGGTTAATTTATATCTTGAAAATGGGAAATTAAATATAACATATTTATTTCCATTCATATCATCAAGTATTGCTCTGCCTATTGCTTCACCTAATTTAATAGGGACGGCATTACCTATTTGTTTATATTGGTCAAGAATAGAGCCGCATATTTTCCAATCTTGTGGAAATTCTTGTATGCTTGCATATTCTTCAACACTTAAAGGTCTGTTTTCAACAGGGTGAGCAAGGTCAGTTGCCGGCATTGTAGGATTTGTAACAAGCGTTGGAGAAGGTTTACTAAAAGATAACCTGCGTAAGAATCCTGTTTTGCCACCACCTAATTGAAGTTTTTTACCCATTGCTTCAACTTGTATTTCAGGTGGTAAATCTTTCCAATATTGACCCTCTTTAAGCATACGATAATATTTTAATCTTTTTTCTGGGAACTCAATATAATGATGTTTTGTGCCCTTTGGTATATTATTTATTGCATTTGATAAAGTTTTCCAAGGTGCAAGTCCATACATTTCTTCATTTGAATTTGTAGGTTTTAAGTATGGCACTTTACTCTTACCTAATTTTGCAATAATAACAACACGTTCTCTTATTTGCGGGGCCCCAAAATTAGCGGCATTATATAAATTAAATGAAACGCTATAACCAAAACTTCTTAACTTATCAATAATAATAAGCATTGCACCACCTTTAATAGGTTGCTCAATATCTTTATAAGGATATTCTGCAGATAATAAACCTCTTACATTTTCAATAACAACATAAGTTGGTTTTATTTCGCCTACAATATCTAGGTATTTTAGGAATACATTACCTCTTGAATCATCAAAACCCAAACGATTTCCGGCTGTACTAAATGCTTGGCAAGGAGGACCGCCAAAAATAACATCAACTTTTCTTCCTTTTGGTACACCTGCATATTCTAAAATTTCTTTTGCGCTATACTTTTCAATATCACCAATTAAAGCCATATCGGGCTCATTAGTTGCAATGGTTAATCTGCATGCTTTATTAAATTCACATGCAAGCATTGCCTTTATTCCTGCATTTTTCATACCAATATCAAGCCCCATTGCACCTGAGAAAAAGCTTAATGCAACAATATCAGGAATATCTTTTGCAATTCTTTTATGGTCGTCCGGCTCAATTACTACATCATTGTCTTTTATGTATTGGTTTAAATCTTTACTATCAATAAGCCATTGAGAGCCTATCATAGTAGCTTTTAGATTATCTTCTCTTATTAAACTTCTTATATATTGCGTTGTTACCTTTAATTTTTTAGCAACATCATTAACTGTTAGTAATTCACTCTTTTTCATTGGTCTAATTCTATTTCCCTCTCGAAACTTTTTATAGACCAATTATATTATAAAAAATTCATTTTGTGAAACCATTAAGAAATGTTTGTTAAATTATTTTTCTTTATCGTCCTTGGTATTTTCTAGTAATCCATGTAAAAGGGTTTTTCTAAATTCTTCATTGTCTCTATCATATACATTACGGATTTTAGACTCATATTCTTCAAAAGTAAATAAACCTTTTTCAATTAACAATTCGCTTAATGCTCTTGTCCTTGCCCAATTCATGCAAATACTGTGCGCCATGTTACCAAATATCTCAAAACCGGTATTTTGTGGTTGAGTTTTGTCTATCTCTACTAAATTAATTTGTACTTTATAAATAATATCTTGCTTATTTATTTTATCAGTATAGCTTGAAGAATATCCATTCTTTTGTGCAACAAATTCAATATTTTTGTTTGGTATTTTTACATTGATTTCATGTTGAGCAATAGCATTAGAATAGTTATTAAATTCTTTCTCTCCAATTATTTCACCTATATATTTGACTGTTTTTAATTCTTTTTTCGTTGATTCATTTATACTTATTTCAAAATCAATATTTCCAATAATTGAATAACCGTTTATTATTAATTCTTGTTGCATAAAATACCTCCATAATGCAAGTATATATCATTATTTGAACTGCTTTAAAAAAATAAACAAAAAATTAATAATTACTAACTTTTGCAAATATTACTTGTTACCTGCTTTTATCAAAATTCTTTCTCGATAAAATTGTTTTTATGCGATTTTAAAGGAGGAAGAATGGTAGAATGCAAAAATGAGGTACAGGAAGAAAATTTGCGCGAGGTGGGGCACCTTTTATTAGAGGTCAAATGCTTAGCACGGTTAGGGGCATTGGCTTCGGATTCATGTATATGTGATGATGAATTACAAATGCAGGACAACTTAGAATATTATTTTGCATTAAAACAAGTCGCACACCTTATTGTTAAAATTGAGCATTTACTCCTTGATTAACATCCAATATTGCTACCCATATTTTATTACTTATATTTTCTACTCATAAAAACACACTGGGTACACAAAATAATTGAGACACCGTAAAATAAGTTCATAAGAACAGCTAGTTATAAAAGTATAAAACGTAAAGGAGCAAAATTTTATGTGCGAAAATAACGAAATAAACCGGCTCAAAAATAGTATCATAAATGCAAGAATGATTTTATACGACTTGCAAGTGTTCATTAAGTACGGCGCCCTCGCAAGTGATTCTAATATTATTGATGATGATTTGCAACTAAACAAAAGCAATGACGACTATTACATATATTTCAGAACATTAAACAAGAAGCTAAATAAAGCAATTAAAGTTCTTCAAATAGATTAGAAGGTTTAACATTTAAAGCACGCGCAATTTTGAACACATTTTCAACAGTTGTATTTCTTTCACCGCGTTCAATCATACCAATAAAGTTAGGGGACATATCAAGAATTTCTGCAAGTTCAAGTTGTGTTAGATTATGGTCTAACCTCAAAGCCTTCAAATGCTTGCCAAACTTTTGTAAATCCTTTTTACTCATTCTTACATTTTCGTGTTAATATACACATATATAAATAAACTGACCGTGCGTTTTATTCTCAAAATGGTTAGTAATAAAGGGTAGTAGAACTAAAACTGTATGAGGTTTTATAGATGAAAAAATTCTTAATAAGTTTAATAATTGCCGGCATAGTTAGTACAGGACTTGTATTTGCAGATATTAAATATTGCGGAATTGGTGCAAGACTTGTCAAAGACCCATATAATAAAAAAGTATTTGTTAAAGTTGTATTCCCTAATTCTTTGGCTACAAAATCAGGTCTACCGGAAGGAGCTGAGATAATTTCTATAAACGACCAAAAAGTAAAGAAATTAAATATAGAGCAAGTTACAAATCTTGTGCGAGGGGAAGAAGGTACAAAAGTTAAACTTCAAATTAAGTATTATAAAGAAGAAAACACTATTGAAATTCCAAGAGCCCCATTTACATTTAAAGAGCCGAAGTATGACAGATTTGAAGCCCATTGGCAGCAAGTTGTTCCTGTTGGTATAAAAAATTTAGAATCTATTCCTCATAATATGCAAGTGAATATGAGCAAAAAATGGTTTAATGAAACTGTACCTATTATAAATTATTGGATTGCCCGCAAAGAAAAATTTAGAAGCGGGTACAATGCTTGTATGATATATCCTGAAAGCGAACAAAATGCTTGCTTAATGAACCTAACAAATAGAGAAATAAATAAAACTGTCCAAGATAGACAAATTGAGTTGTAGGAAAATATGATAAGACAACAAGCAATTCAAAATAGTATAAATAATTTTAATCAGTCGCAAATGAACACCAATTTACAAAACATCAACAATAATTTAAGAAATATCAACAATAAATTGATGTATTAATATGAGGCAACGATATGAAAAAATTTTTATTTTTAATAATGATGTGTTTTATAGTAATACCATCAGTAAATGCAGAAAAATTAACGACACAAGAAGTTGTAAAATTTGGCTCTGATATTTCAAATGCTCTAAACAATCCAGAAGGCAGACAAATACGAACAAGTTATGCAAAAGGCCCACAGGAATTAGCAAAAGGCATTATGGATAATTTGCATTATTTTGATAACCGGAATGACGGCAAAAAAGTCGGAAGTGCAATGTGCATTGTGCATGTTTTAGACAATGGCAATTTAGCTTTAACATTTTTTACTGATGAAGAATTAGAGAAATTTCATAATGAAACAGACTATGTTCTGGATAAATATTATGGCGGTTATGACCAAACATCTTTTCAATACCCTTCAAATGATTATCAAACACATGTAACAACGATGATATTAAAAAGAATTGAGAAGACAAAGAAATTTAGATTTAAAAAGTAGGTGTAATGTGAAAAAGAATTTATGGTTGCTTTTATCGTTATGTTTTTTAATAATACCTGTTATGGCTGAAGATTGGCTACTAATACCTAATACAAATGTTTCTTATGATAAGGATAGTATCGAATATGGGGATTTTGGTGTCGTAAGAGTAATTACAAAAAATCCTGTTGATAATATTTATGAAACAAGAACAAAGCTTTCTATAAATTGTAATACACAACGATTTAATTATTTCGAAACAAAATTATATGATACCTATAAAAGAAAATATGTTTATAGAGAATTCCCTAATTCAAATTGGGAAAATATTCCACAAAACTCAAACTTGAGATATTTATATAATGATGTTTGTCAAAATTAAAGTTTATAAATAGAGGGCACCGTGAACCAAAGAGTCAGCTAGTTATACGCTTAATATTTATAAGCGGTTAAATTTTTATAAGTGTTATTCACCCTCCTATGCTTTCAAAACCACTTCATATTTTATATGGCGTCCCTTTTAAATCTGTTAGTTCTGTTGAATATAAGCAAAGAAACCGTAAAAATTAATATACTTATTAAAAAAGTTTTTGCTTATTGTTGAAAATATATAGATAAATTTATAATTAAAAAATTTTTCATATATAGACATGGGTATCTATATTTATAAAATTTTTAAATTATAGATTTATATGTCTATATTTTAAAAATATAAAAGTTCTAATGAGAACTTTTAACATGAGTTTGGTTGGTCCAGTGTATGCATGTCATGATATGCACAAAAATTAAGGAGGAAATATCATGGCAAACTACCTATATGACATTGAAGTAAGCTCGAACATGACATTAATTGTTTTTAAAAATGTTGTAACAGCGCAAGTAAGAAAATTCAAGCAGACAAAGAACAAAAGTAATTTTGACAAATTCGAGGAATTTATTACACAACCGGATTTGACTTTGGTTGGATTCAATAATAACCGCTACGATGATAGAATTATAAAATATATTCTTGATAATAATTGCGAATTTTCTACACAGGATATTTACAATTTATCTCAATGTATTATCGAAAATAAGGTTGCGCCAGGTTTTAAGGCGAAGTGGAATGAGTTTAACTCAATACCTTTTGCAAAGAGTTTTCAAAGCATTGATTTATATGGATTCTATAGAAACAAAGGATTAAAATATTTAGCACTTGGGTTAGGTATAACAAAAATACAAGAATTGCCTTATGACCCACACAAAGAATTAACGGATGAAGAAATTGAGCAGGTTGAAATTTATTGTGAAAATGATGTAGTAATAACGGAAGCACTATACAAAGAATCCCTAAATAAAATTGAAGCAAGGCAAACATTAAATGAAAAATATACAGAGGTAAAAAGAAAATTTGGATATAAAAAGGATTTTGTCGGCTTATCGGATTCAACACTTGCAGCAGATACTCTTGCACTTAATTATTGTGATAAAAATAATATCAGTTTAAAAGAATTTCAGAAATTACGCAGACCCGACTATGATACTATTACAGTCAAAGATTTAATTTTTGAGAATATAACATTCAAGTCACAGGCATGTAATGAACTCTTAAATAAATTAAAAAGTGCAGAAATACACCTTAAACCTGATTATATCAACGATTACAAAAATAAAGATACATTTGAAACTCTTGTGCCTGTATCAACTGATGAGGTCAAAGAAGAAGTTGTAATCAATGGAAAAACATATCAAATAGGGCTTGGCGGTATTCATTCAACTGTAAGAAATCAAGTGTATGAAGGTGAAATTATTGATGTAGATGTATCAAGTTACTATCCTAATTTGATTATAAACAATAAAATCAAACCGGATTTTCTAAACGATACTTGGATAGAGATTTATGATGATATAACAAAACAAAGGCTGCAAGCTAAAAAACGTGGTGATAAAAGGACAGCGGACGCACTTAAAATTGTTATCAATAGTGCGTATGGTAATTATCGTTACCCATATTTTTATGCGTATGACCCTAAAACAGCTTATACTGTCACCTTAAATGGGCAGTTATACTTGTTAATGCTTATTGAAGCATTGGAATTAACAGGTCATAAGGTAATCTCGGCAAATACTGACGGCATAACATATATTAAAAATCCTGAATCAGATGAATCAGGCATATTAATCGAATGGCAGCAAAACACAGGGTTTGAATTAGAAAAAACTTTATATAAAAACTACATAGGAAAAGATGTTAATAACTATTCCGCTTTAAAATTAAATGGTGAAATTAAACGCAAAGGTATGTTTGCGCCACCCGAAGCGGGTAAAGGTTTAAGTGCAAATATTATTACAAGTGCTGTTGAAAACTATATTTACAAAGGTGTTTCCGTTGAAGATACTATCAACAAGTGTAAAGATATTAGCTTGTTTTTGTACACTCAGGAAATAGGGAAACAGTTTAAAACAGAGTTTGCAGGACAAGAAATTCAAAGGATAAACCGCTACTTTATATCAACTGCAAAGCAGGCGCATTACTTACAAAAACGAGATAAAAATAATAAATTGACAAGTATTGTTGCAAATAAAAAGGTCGTTTTGGCTAACGATTTAAGCGATAAAGAGCTTATAAAACTTGTTGATAAGAAGCATTACATAAATGAAGCAAACAAAATTCTTGACGACTTATTGGCTGCAAATCGAGCAAAAGAACTCTTGGAAGTTAACGCACAAGCTATTGAAACATTGCAGAATCAAGGTTTAAAGTTATTCCCGAAGAAATACAAGGAGAATCCAAAAGGTATAAAATTAAAGGACTTACCTGATTCATTTGATTTTTCAGCATATCCCACAGTTGCAGTAATGACAGGTGAGGGCGTAATTGCTATAGATGTTGATTATCCTGAATTATTGCCGCACAAATTGAAAGAAGAATTACAGAATAGTAATACCTTAAAAAGCTATGTTCATGAGGGTGGGCGCTATAAATACTTCTTCAAAGTCAAATCATCAGATATAAAGCAAAGAGCCTACTTAAAATCATACGGTTACGAAATTTTGTATGGTAAACCTGCAAATATTGCAGGAGCATACAATTATAAAGATGTATATAAATTTGAAGGTGTTATCGCAGATATTCCGGAAACAGTTTATGAAATACTTAAACATGTTCAAGCCACTGAAAAGCCATTAAAGAAGACGGAACAAACAATTCAAGAAATTAGTCAGGATAAAATTGACACTATGCTTGAATTTGTAAGAGACGCCTTGACTAATCGAGGCATTGAATTCAGGGAAGAAATACCGAAAGATGATTACAAACGACAAATATGTCACGAATATGCACAAATAATCTTTCATTTTACGTGCCCCTTTAATGATGAACACACAACACGTAGCAACAATGATGTAATCTTATGTATCAACGAATACGGGTGAATATTCCTCCGCTGCTGGCATGAATCGTGCAGAGATTCAATAGTTGCTTTTACAAAAAAATTAAACGAAGAACTAAAAATGCACTTAAAACAAGTGTATAAAGGGGATTCAACTATTGAAAATGTGCAGAATGATGAAGAAGCCGAATTTATCAAGGGTATTAAACCTCTTGTTATACGCGATATTCAGCTTGATAAATTCTACAAAACATTAGTTGAAACAAAAGAAAAATCTTTAACTTTAATAAATGCGCCGACAGGCTGCGGAAAAACTTACACGTCAATAAAATATGCTATTGATGTTGTTAAATCTGGTGAAAGTGTTGTTATTATTTGCTCAACCATTGAAGAAGTAAAAAGAACTGCAGGAATTATCAAAGGATATAACTTTGACGATTTTAGTCTTGCGATAAGCGGATTTGATACCGAGCCTAAAAAATTTAAAAGTATTATTGTTACAACTTATGCCTACATTACTTCAAAGGGTGATAGCGGCACGCCTTACAAAATTGCTAAAAAGATACTTACTGAGAGGGTTGTAATTTGTGATGAAATACAAATGATAGCAACATATTCAGATAAGATTATCCCCCTTTGTGTGCGTTATCAAATCGAAGATAACATATTAAAATTGACAACCCAATGCCCACACACATCACGCAAAGGAACATGTGAGAATTGTAATAGAATATTTGAAAATAAAATTGAGTTAAAAACACAGGAATTTTTGTTGTATAAAAGCTTACCTTTCATTGAGAAATATAGACAGCAAATACAGAAGCCGATTGAAGATAAAATATTTAACCCGGAATTCTACAGTGATATATCTATTAACAACTTAAAAGTACAATACATTGAGCCGGATAAAAAGCTTTTCGACTTATTTCCTTTCATTGCTGAAAACATAAGCAATTTTGAGGATTTACAACTGCGCATACAATTCCCTTATGTTGAAGGTGAAAACGGTAAGGAATATCTTACAAAGGAAGATGTTATAAAATTAAGCGAAAGCGAAAAACCACCTAAAATACACTTCCCAAAATATGCCTGTGGTGTGCCTATGCTACATTGTAAAAGTAAAATGTTCTACGAAAATATTTTTACCTATTCTAAAAAAGTAATTGCCATGAGTGCAACAATACCATTGAGTATTCAGAACGATTTTGAAAATTTTGCAGCAAATGCAGGGTTTGAAATGCAGAAGTGTAATATTGAAGCTAATGCAATAAAATTTAATGTTTCAGCATTGAAACTTGACCGCAAATTAAGTCACAGTGATATTAACTACATACTTAATAATGTTGATTTATCTACATTTTTGGTTGAGCCGACTTTATATGACGCAAAAATACAGTATGATGAACTAACTAAAGATAACAAATTAGCCTCAAAAATAATATTCTTCAGACAAGGTGATTACACAAATATTTTTGAGAATATTCAAGGTGAAGCAAAGGTTGAAAATTGCACAAAAACAATACGATTAACCTATGCAAACAGCGCAATATGCAGGGCAAAAGATATGCCGGATATTGATTTTGTTATAGTTGATTGTTCACAATTCTTACCTACACTTGCACTTGATTTTAAGTCTAAAACAGTTGATAAACTTGAAATGCGCGACATTCAAGCAAGAAATATTGAGGACAAATTACATCAAATTATTGGCAGGGTGTTCAGGAGTGAATTAGACTATAACCCAAACATTACCCAAGTTGATAACCGCAAAATAATACTATTGCTGCATAATTTGCCTTATGAGTTGCAGGACTTTAAACCCAGTTATAAAATATGCAACACTTATGAAGAATACTGTAACGAGCAGGTTACAGGATATTTGGATAAAAAACGCAAAGAGTGCATTGTAACAACAATAAAAGAAATTTTAAGCGGTAAAACCCCTGATGATAAAGGGTTAGAACAAAAGTGCGATATGATGTTTAAGGCGCTTGAAGTAGGCCTATCAAAGCTCAATAGAAGAACAGAATACGATTTGTTAAATGATGAGGATAGGGCTTATATCAAGCAGTTAAAACGCGACAAAAACCCTTATAAAGAGATAATGTCGTACTTTATCGACCGGTATAACTACTACCCTAACAAGGAGGTTAAAGAAAATGAATAACCTCTTAAACATCAAAGAATCAGCTATTTATTTACGTATTTCTACAAGCACATTGTATCGCTGGGTACATCAAAAGAAGATTAAACATGCCAAAATCGGC
This sequence comes from uncultured Candidatus Melainabacteria bacterium, assembly GCA_934700335.1. Classification (GTDB taxonomy): domain Bacteria; phylum Cyanobacteriota; class Vampirovibrionia; order Gastranaerophilales; family Gastranaerophilaceae; genus UBA791. Next base: position 17,447 of record CAKUXM010000022.1, read on the forward strand.
TCAAGAGTGTTATTTTCGCAAGAATATCTTGACGAATTTATCAATAAGAACACTATCGACACAGGATAATATCTTATAACCAGAAGCACTGCAGCACTATGCCGGCACGGTGCTCGCGGTGCCGTGAATATTTCAAAAATTCGGGTTTGCAAAAGTATGCGAACAGGCTCGCAAGAGCCAATTAACACGACAAAATTATAATAAGGAGCATAAAAACAATGATAAAAGCAGTTAGACAAAACAAGAAAACAGAAAAGTGGGAATATGATTACAAAGACCTTAGAGGCAAAAGACATATTAAAAAAGGTTTTAACACCAAAGATGAAGCCGAAAGAGCATTAGTAAAACATTATGAAGAATTAAACAAAGGTATAAATCCTATAAACAAAAAGACAAACATCAAAGAAGCAGGCGAATTATATCTAAGACTTCACGCAAGTACAAACTGCAAACCTACAACATATAAAACTTATGAGGTTTACTTAAATAACATCATTGTACCATTCTTTGGGGATTTGAATATCAATGAAATCAGCCCGATACTCATCAAAGAATTTATGAAACAAATGCAGGACAAAGGCAGAGCCAATGCCACAATAAACAAGTACATAAAATTTATGAGTGCGATTTATAATTTTATGGTTGATAGCGACGCTGCGGTAAGAAATCCTCTTGCACGCGTAAAATCCCTTAAAGAAATCAAAAACAAAAAGATTCGTGCATTATGTACAGAAGAAGTTCAAGCCTTATTGAGTAAAACAAAAGTTATTTATCCAGATTTTTATCCTTTGTTATTTACCGCAATATTTACCGGCATGAGAAAGGGGGAAATATTGGCTTTGACTTGGGATTCAATAAACTGGATTACTCAGAAAATTACAGTAGATAAAAATTATACTCATGGCGGATTAGGGACTCCCAAAACAGGTAAAATCAGAGTAATCGATATGTCTAATGAGTTAGCAAAAGTTTTGAAAGAATGGCGTTTGGCTTGCCCGCATAGTGAATTAAATTTAGTATTCCCTAATTCTAATGGGAACTATCAAAGTGCTGATAATTTGGCAAAAAGGAGATTTTTGCCTGCTTTAAACAGAGCCGGAATTGATAAAATTAGATTCCACGATTTAAGACATACTTATGCTAGTTTATTGCTTGCAAACGGTGCCCCGATGAAATATGTTCAACATCAGCTAGGGCATTCATCAATTACTATGACAATGAATTTGTATACTCATTTGTTGCCGGAAGTTAATGATAAGTGTGTAAATTTGCTTAATAATATTGTTAATACAACCGTTGCAACAAATGAGTATATTAGAAAGTTTGGAACTTAATCATAAAAATTAAACTCACAAGCTAAGAATTCTCTTATTACAATTTTTACTTGATAACCATTATTGCAATTTACATAATATCTATATCTTTCTTCTTGTATTATATTCCATTTTAAAAATAAGAAATTTCCACAAATACATATACGATTGGCAGCACGTGAGCCAACTTCTGGATATTTTGTTAATTCATATACAGCTTCAAAATCATCTCTTTGTACTTTTGATAGCATTGGTAGTATATAAAATCTGGCACTGTATTTTTCATCATGTAAAGGGACGCTGAAGTCATAAAAAATGTGACATTTTGCTAATATTAAACATATTTTTTTTAACCGTTCATCTGTCAAATCTATTATGAATTTATTGCCTTCTTTATATAATGAATTTGTAATAGTATTTAATAATGCTGGAGTGTGTTTTAAAGTTTTTTTTATTGATTTTCTTTCTAAATTTTCTATTTTTAATGAATTGCATTTTGCACATTCAATTAAACAAGCAAGATATTCTTCATCAATAGAAAATCCATTATTGCACTTTGAACAGATATTAATGGTATAAAGTCTATCTGGATAGGGCTTATCTAGAAAAACTTTAGATGGAACATGTTCTTTTGTTTCCGCTTCTCCATAACAAAATAAGCAATTTTCTAGTTGTCTTTCATCTGCATAATTTTCGTAATAATCCATAGTTAATTTCCTTGCAGCAATTTTAAATAAAGATAAATTTGCAACTTTTTTGCAACTTTTGCCGATTTTTACACTAAAAAAGGGTTTTAGCAACTAGCTAAAACCCTTTAAAATAAATGGTTGCGGGAGCTGGATTTGAACCAACGACCTTCGGGTTATGAGCCCGACGAGCTACCAGACTGCTCCATCCCGCGTTATCTATTCAATTGTCTGCGTTCTGGTAGCTCGCCTTGTCTTTTATCTGACTACGCAACCTATCGGTTACTTGGCTGCTCCATCCCGCGTTATCTATTCAATTGTTTTGCGTTCTGGTAGCTCGCCTTGTCTTTTATCTGACTACGCAACCTATCGGTTACTTGGCTGCTCCATCCCGCGTTATCTATTCAATTGTCTGCGTTCTGGTAGCTCGCCCTGTCCTTTATCTGACTTACGCAACCTATTGGTTACTTGGCTGCTCCATCCCGCGTTATTAAATTTGTAATTGAGCGAAACACTCTCAACATCTTTATTATGCTCCGTAAATTTTAAAAATCAACCCTTTTCTTTTTTAATCGTGATTTTTTACAATGTTTGTAATATTTTCCCCTCCAAAATTTTAAGCAAAAAAAAAGAGTCATTTGTTTTTGACCCTTTTGGAATTTTTAAAATTGTTCTAAATTCCTCGTAATGTGTAGTGTAGTGTAGTGTGTGTTATGTGTTTAAAAATCTTACCTCAAGCCCTTTGGGTCTTGATATCTTGTCCTCGTATTTATATTAAGTATTTTTCTTCTGAAAAATTTCATATTTTCCTCAAAATATATCCTTTTTGTTACATAACGTTACAAAGCTACCTTTTTATCCTCAGTTTGTATGATTAATATTATTTGAATATAAGTTATACTCAAAATACGTAATAGTCTTTATATTAAGAAGGAGATATCCATGAAAATATTAGTTTCTAACGATGACGGCATTGCAGCTAACGGTATTCACGCTTTAGTTGAAGCACTAAGCCCAGAACACGACGTATACGTTGTTGCTCCAGACAGAGAACGTTCTGCTGCTGGTCATTCTCTTACTCTTCACACTCCATTAAGAGTTGATGAAGTTGAACCAATCTACGGTGCTAAAAGGGCATGGAACACTTCTGGTACACCTGGAGACTGCGTAAAAATCGCAGTTAACGCAATTCTTTCTCCAGAAGAAAGACCTGACCTTGTAATTTCTGGTATCAACCATGGTCCAAATTTAGGTACTGATATTTTATATTCTGGTACTGTAAGTTGTGCCCTTGAAGGAGCCTTAATGAGTATTCCTTCAATTGCAGTTTCTCTATGCAGCACCTCTACTGAACTTGAATCATTCAGACCAACAGCTCACTTTATATCAAGCCTATTACCACACCTAGAAGATTTCAGCTTTCCTCCAAAAGTTATCTTAAATATCAACTACCCTGGTGTTCACTGTGATGATATCGGAGGAATAGCAATAACTGAACTTGGTGCAAAAATGTTCACAGACGATTATGAAAAAAGAGTTGACCCTCGTGGTAAAACATATTACTGGATGGCTGGCGAATTAACTTCAGATCCTGCTGATGCAATGACAGATATCGCTGCTGTTCGTAATAATCGTATCTCAATTACACCAGTAACTTTTGAAATGACTAAAAAAAGTTTAATTGCTGAATTGAACAGTGTTCTTTGCAAACATGATGTTTGCGAGTGGTTTAAATAATTAAACAAAAAATAGAGGCGAAGCCTTCGGCTTCGCCTCTATTTTTATACCTAATGTTCAATAATAAACCCTCCAACATCTTTTTCAACGTGAAGAGTATTATTCAACGCATTAACAAGTTCTCCTTTAGTATTTGCGGTATAAAACTTTCCGCTAGTAACAGCCGAAACGCATTTTAGCTGATTAATATCGTCTATGTTATTTATATTAAAGGCAATCACATCAATTTTAAAATCTTTTCTTTTTGCCAAATTTTTCATCACATAATCGCAAGGACTTTCATCACAATTTTCTCCACCGTCAGAAAGAAGAATAATATGTTTTTTACCAGAAAAATCTGCAAAGTCTTTTTCTACAGCTTTTTTGAGCGAATAAGTAATTGGAGTCATTCCACGAGCCTTTGTTTTAAAAACTGCATCAGAAATATTCACTGCATTATTTGAATATATGGGAACGACAAGTTTTGAAGCTCGACAGCATTCATACGGTGAAAAGCCCAATCTATGACCATAGACTCTTAGTCCTATCTCCGTATCTGGATTAATTGAGCGGACAATTTCAGAAACTGTACTTTGCATCAATTCTAATTTTCGTGCGTTTCCCAAAAACTCATTCATACTATTTGAATAATCCATGATAAACAGAATTTTTTCATTCTGATTAGTATTTATTTTGCTATAATTACCATAATCATAAACTTTATAGTTATCATTTGCAAAAATCACATTAGAAACTAAAAATGATATTAAAATAATAAAAAACAAATTTTTCATAATCTAAATTTTTGACAAATTTATAAAATTTTAATATTACCAAAATGGCTAATATAATTTATTTATGGTATAAATTTATAGGTGATTTTTGGAGAGAAAAAAATGACAACATATTATGAAAGCATAGATAAAGATAGATTAAAAAATTTATTTATAAAATTTTGCGAGTTTGACACTGGTTCTTGCGAAGATACAAAAAAAGGTATTGAACCGAGCACAAAGAAACAAATTGAATTTGCAAAGAAAATTCTTATAAAAGTTTTGAAAAAAGTTGGCTTAAAAGACGTAAAACTTGATAATACAGGAACTGTTACTGCATATTTAAAAGGTAACATTAAAAATAACCTAACACTTGGACTAATTGCACATATGGACACAAGCGAACAAGCGCCGACAGGACCTGTAAAACCTTTAGTTCACGAGTACAAAGAAGGCAATATTGTTTTAAACGAAGAAACAATTATTGAAGCTTGCGATTTAGAGCCATATAAAAATCAAACAGTTATAACATCAGACGGAAGAACACTTTTAGGCGCAGATGACAAAGCCGGTATTGCAGAAATATTAGAAGCTATAAGCGTTTTAATCGAGCACCCAGAAATCGAAAGACCAAACATAAAAATTGCGATTACACCAGACGAAGAAATTGGAGAAGGTGTAACTAATTTTGATATTAAAAAATTTGGTGCAAATATTGCGTACACAGTTGACGGTTCAGAAGTTGATAACATTGAATCAGAAACCTTCAACGCATTTAACCCAGAAATAACAATTGTTGGAGTACCTGTTCACTGTGGTTATGCTTACGGAAAAATGGTTAATGCCATCGAAGTTGCAACTGCAATTATGAACAAAATCCCTAAAAATGAACTTCCTGAATCAACAAGAGAAAGAGAAGGTTATTATCACGTTGATGTGATTAATGGAAACGTAAACGAAGTTACTATGAAAATGCTTGTGAGAGATTTTGATTTTGAACAAGCAAAAACTAGAATAGAATTTTTGCGCAAAATAATTGCGGAAGTTGAAAATGATTACAAAGGTTGCAAAATAACTCTAAAAGAAAACGAAAAATACCATAACATGAAGGAAAAACTTATGGAGTTACCGGAAGTTATTGAATATGCCAAAGAAGCAATCAGACGTTCTGGAATGGAACCTAAAGAACCTGTTGTTAGAGGTGGAACAGACGGCGCTATGTTGACGCTTAGAGGTTTATTAACTCCAAACTTAGGTACTGGTGGAGTTAATTTCCATTCAAAGAAGGAATTTGTTTCTTTAGAAGCTATGGCAAAATCTTCTGAAAACATTTTAAACCTTGTTAATATTTGGGCACAAAAGCAGATGAGATAAGTAGTAAATTATGATTTTAAAAGAAAAATTACAACAAAATGTATTTATAAAAGCTTTTAAAAATCTTCGTTGGTTTGAATGGGTAATGTTCTTATCAATGGTGATTATCGGTGCAAATTATATGTTAACTGATACAACACACCCTCATTGGTATTTGGTTATAAACTACATTTGCTCACTTATGGGTATATGTTGCATTTTCTTGTGCGCCCACGCAAGTTGGCCAAAATGGATTTTTGGAATGATAAACACTTTATTATATTCTGTAATCCTTTTCCACAACCATATATATGGCACATTTGCACTTGAATTACTGTACTATTTTCCAGCTGGTATTGTAGGTCTGATTTTATGGAGAAAACACCTTGATACAAAAGATTCAGAAAAATGTAAAACACGTGTTATGAGTTGGAAATTAAGATTATTAATGCTATTAATAGTAATTATTAGCACACTTTCACTAAGATATTTTCTTATACAAATTGGCGGAGAATCACCACTACTAGATGCAATGACAGTATCTATCGGTATGATTGCCACATTCTATGAAATCAAAAGATTTGCAGATCAATATTTTTTATGGCTAATGACTGATATCATTGGAATTTTGATGTGGGTTCAACAAGCTGACACAATTATGATTACTAAAAAAAGTATATATTTGATTATGTCTCTAATCGGTTTATACAATTGGTACAAATTACAAAAAGAAAGAAACAAAGAAAATTCTTAATTTAAAATGAACATTTTTAAAAATTTATCGTTATAGAAAATATAAGAGAAGTTAAATATCAAAATTTTTAAGTGCACGAAAAATTTTGATAAAAAGATTTAAAACAGGAGAAAAAGAATGAAAAAAGTATGTTTACTTTTAGCTTGTATTATGAGCTTATCAGCTAGTGTGCAAACAGCACAAGCACACAACGGAATGCCACCTAAACGTCCGCCTTGCGGAGAACATATGAAGAGCGCACCTATTCCACCACCTAATTTTGCAAAATTAAAATTGACAGATGACCAAAAAGCTAAACTTGATGCAAATCAAAAAGCAAGCAGAGAAAAAATTAAACCAATCTTCAATAAATTAAAAGAAAACAAAACACGAATTGACGTAATTAAAGCCTCTACTACAATGACAGAAGACCAAAAAGTTCAAAAAATTATGGCAATCAAAAAAGAAAACAGAGAGTTGAGAAAACAAGCTAACGAAATTCGTGAAGCAGATATGAAATACTTTGAATCAATTTTGACAGCCAAACAAAAGAAAACATTTGAAAAAATAAAACAAGAACAAATGAAAAAAATGGAACAAGCTAGAAAAAATCACAAAAGACCCAAACCACCAAAAGGCGGTAATCCTTTTGACGGCAAATGCCCAATAAAATAAATAGTTAAATAGAAACAGAGGCGAAGCCGTTGGCTTCGCCTCTGTTTAATAAAAGGAGCGGTTGAGGTCTTACCTCAACCGCTCCTTTGTTTATATAATCAATATGATTATTTACCTGATTTAGCGATAATTTCTTCTTCAACGTTTCTAGGTACTTGTTCGTAGCTTTTGAATTCCATAGAGAATGTACCACGACCTTGAGTGTTAGAACGTAAGTCTGTAGCATAACCGAACATGTTAGCTAGAGGAACCGTAGCTCTAACAATTACGTTACCTGTGTTACCTTGAGGTTCTTGACCTTCAACTCTACCACGTCTTTTTGAAATATCACCGATGATATTACCTGTATATTCATCTGGAATTTCAATTTCAACTTTCATCATTGGTTCAAGTACACAAGGCTGTGCTTTTTTAACACCATCTTTAAT
>CAKUXM010000023.1 GCA_934700335.1 uncultured Candidatus Melainabacteria bacterium
AAAAGATTACCCAAATATTTCCTTCCTAACAACGTATTAAAAAAGAGCTGTACCTACCCAGTATAGCTCTTTTTAATTAATTTGATATATTAAAGGTGTTAATTTGACACTTATTAATTTAAACCTTTTATATAAGATTGTACAGTGAGAATTTCCTTGAAAAGCTTATAAAATCTGAATAATTTGAGATGGAGGTTCTGAATAAGGTACATATAATTGAACATGTAGAGGTTATTCAAAAGTAAAATTACGCTGTAAAAATAAAAGTTCCTATTATTAGTGGGTTTTGCCCTAAAAGTATTAAGAAATGTAACAATAACAATTGTATTTTTTACAATTTATACTTTGTTTGTGTTATCATAATCATGTAGAAAGAAATGGAAAGAAAATTCCGTATAGATTGCACAGAGTAGTATTACCCCTGTTAAGTGCAATCGGGGGACACGGAAAACTTAATCTAAAAGAGGTGAGATTATGTTAGAAGCAGTAAACAATGTAAATTCAATTGTAAAAAATACACCAAATAACTTTGGTAATATTCACAGACCAGCTCCTATCGTATTTATGGCTGATCTAGAGGTTATCGGCGATTATAAACCTGTAGCTCATAACTTAAAACCTTTGGAACAAGACGTATTTGTCCCTTCTTACAAAAAAGAAAGTTCAAATAATGCTCAAGTTTCATTTCTAAGAAGGGTTGCAAGATTCTTTGGGTTGAATTAAGCAGGTGATGTATTTTTTATCGCAACAAAAGAGAGGTGATTTTAGCCTCTCTTTTTGTTTTTAATTTTATTTTTTTGTTATATAATATTTTCATAAACAAGGAGACAACATGGATACACAAGAATATTTAAGAATAATGAGTTATGTACCTACAGTTATTGAAGCTTCTTCTCGTGGAGAAAAATCTTTCGATATCTTTTCAAGATTATTAAGAGAAAGAATTATCTTCTTAGGTACAGAAATTGATGATGATGTGGCAAATTCTATTATTGCTCAATTATTGTTATTGGACAGTGAAAATCCAGAAAAAGATATTATGATGTATATTAACAGCCCTGGTGGTGTTATTACTGCTGGTATGGCTATATATGATACTATGAACTTAATCAAGGCTGATGTCGCTACTATTTGTTTAGGTCAAGCTGCTTCAATGGGTGCTTTCCTATTATCAAGTGGCGCAAAAGGTAAACGTATGGCTCTTCCAAGTGCTAGAATTATGATTCACCAACCTTTAGGTGGTGCTCAAGGTCAAGCTACTGATATCGAAATTGAAGCTAAAGAAATTCTTCGTATGAAAGATATGTTGAATGGTATATTAGCTGAAAATTCTGGTCAATCAATTGCTAAAGTAAAAAAAGATACTGAACGTGATAACTATTTATCAGCTCAACAAGCTATGGAATATGGTTTAATCGATAAAGTTCTTAGCCGTAACGAAGAAAAATAGTTTTATAAATTTATAATTTTATAAATTTAGCCCTTTGTTAAGAAAACTTAACAAAGGGCTAAAAACATGGCAATAATTGAATTTGCATGGTGTTTATATAAATGTAAGGTTAAATTGGTTAGTTAAAAATAGATTAATTAATTATTAAACTTTGTAGTGTGAAGAAAAAACGAATAAAGTGTGTAATTAGTAAATTTATTTTACAAGTTTTGGTAGGAGTCGGTTATGGCTATATTGACAATGATGGGTCGCAAAAGTTACTTAAAGAACAGAATAAATGAACTTGAGTACAAATTAACACAAGCCCAACAAAGAAGAAATGACTTGTCAACATATGCAGCAAGCGTAGGAGACGGCTCAATATCATACGAAGATTTAACAAGTTGTCCATCAAACTTATTTGGCAGAATGACACAATATATGATGACATCACACAATGCTGCAATGATGGGGGCACAACAAAACATGGCATTGTTGCAAGGTTCAGGACAATTAGGTCAAGTACAAGGAACAGACCAAGCCGCAATTCAACAACAAAATGCATATCAAAATTTAGTATTTCAACAATTATACAAACAACAAAGAGATCAATTTGCGCAATATGAATCAAAAAGATTAAACGCAGAAGAAAAACAATTAGACCAAGAATGTATAAAGATAGAAAACGAGTTGACATTGGTACAAAATGAATACGCATCACTAAACAAAGTAATGGATAGTGCAGCACAAAACGACACAGTAAGATACATAGCGTAAACGACGACAAATACCAAGCGACCAAAAAACTTTAATTAAAAACCAAAAACCAAAAAACTAAACCAAAACAAAATTTAACAGCTGTCTTAAAGTAAATTAAGACGGCTTTTTTATTATTAAATGTTAAGAAAACTTAACAAAGGGCTAAAAACATGGCAATAATTGAATTTGCATGGTGTTTATATAAATGTAAGGTTAAATTGGTTAGTTAAAAATAGATTAATTAATTATTAAACTTTGTAGTGTGAAGAAAAAACGAATAAAGTGTGTAATTAGTAAATTTATTTTACAAGTTTTGGTAGGAGTCGGTTATGGCTATATTGACAATGATGGGTCGCAAAAGTTACTTAAAGAACAGAATAAATGAACTTGAGTACAAATTAACACAAGCCCAACAAAGAAGAAATGACTTGTCAACATATGCAGCAAGCGTAGGAGACGGCTCAATATCATACGAAGATTTAACAAGTTGTCCATCAAACTTATTTGGCAGAATGACACAATATATGATGACATCACACAATGCTGCAATGATGGGGGCACAACAAAACATGGCATTGTTGCAAGGTTCAGGACAATTAGGTCAAGTACAAGGAACAGACCAAGCCGCAATTCAACAACAAAATGCATATCAAAATTTAGTATTTCAACAATTATACAAACAACAAAGAGATCAATTTGCGCAATATGAATCAAAAAGATTAAACGCAGAAGAAAAACAATTAGACCAAGAATGTATAAAGATAGAAAACGAGTTGACATTGGTACAAAATGAATACGCATCACTAAACAAAGTAATGGATAGTGCAGCACAAAACGACACAGTAAGATACATAGCGTAAACGACGACAAATACCAAGCGACCAAAAAACTTTAATTAAAAACCAAAAACCAAAAAACTAAACCAAAACAAAATTTAACAGCTGTCTTAAAGTAAATTAAGACGGCTTTTTTTTTATTCAAAAATTATATAATCTACTTTTTTATCGTGTTCTTCTATCGGTAATTTATCTACAATCAATTTTTCTGAAATAGGCACTATAGTTTTAGCATTAGTCTTATTTAAAAATCTATCGTAAAATCCTTTTCCATAACCAAGTCTGTAATTCTCTTTATCAACCATAAGTGCGGGAACAAAGATTATGTCTAAAATCTCTGGATTTATACCATCTGTCATTGGTACTGATACATTAAAATCACCTTTAGATAGCTTATCTTCTATTTTATATGGACAAGCTTCTATACCATCATTTATTGTTCGTGGTAAGTAAAAATTCTTTTCTGAATGCTTTAATAAAGCTAACAAATTTATTTCATTTTCTAGTGGATAAAAAATCATAACGTTTTTAGCTTGTTGAAAAAGTTCAAAATTTTCTATCTTAACGATAATATCTTTGCTAATTCGTTCTATATTCAATGTTTTTCTTATATCTTTTGCTTTTTTTCTTAGTTCTTTTTTATTTTTCATATTTTAAATATATATCAAAATAACAAGTTATGCTTCTTTATTACAATCTTTTGGAATTTTGAAACCGAAAATGTAAGTGTCTTTATCTATACATTTTGCGTAGATTTCACCCTTATGTTTTTCAACAATTTGTTTTGAAATATATAAGCCTAAACCTGTACTGATTTTAGATATCTTTGAGTTAGATTTTGATTTGTATTTATCAAAAATGTTTGCTAAATCATTTTCTGTCAAGAATTCAGATTTGTTTCTTACTTGAAAATCAATATATTTATCATCAATTTCTTTTATCACAATGTCAATAACTGAGTCGTTTTCTCCATATTTTATAGCGTTAGAAACAAGGTTGAAAATAACTCTTTTTAGCTGTAATCTATCTGCGCAAATGAAGTTTGATGTGTTATCTATATCCACAAACATACTTTTATTCTTTTCGTGTGCAAGCCATTTTAACTCCTGTGTTATTTCTCTTACAAGATTTGATATATTTAGGTTTGATAAATTTAATTTGACATTGCCTTTTTCTATAACATAAGTGTCTAAAATCGTAAAAATTAAATCATTCATATATTTGCAAGAGCTTTTTATTTGATTAATAATTTCAGTTTGACTTTCAGAAAGTTCTCCAAAATAATTTTCTAATAACATATCTAATGCTTTGATTTGAGTAATCGTAGGTGTTCTTAAGTCGTGAGTTAATGTTTCAATAAAATCGTTTTTAGTCTTTTCAATGTTTTGTTCTAATGTATCATCAATATAACAAACAATGATTTTTGATACTTTACCTTTGTTATCTAAAAATGGAAATTTACCTATTTTTAAATGTTTTCTTATGCCTTTGTTTGACTCTACAAGGTGAGTGTACTTAATGATTTTTTTTGTTGCAATAATCTCTCTATCGGTAGAATCAATTACTTTATCAAGGTTTTTAATGATGTCTTTAATGTTTTTACCAATCATTTCTTCTGCGGTGTAACCTAATAAATCTGTATTACATTGGTTCATCGTTAAAATTGTACCGTCTAAATCTCTTAAAAATAGTGCAATATCAACATTATTAAAAATCGTTTCAAGTTGAGATTTTTTCAATTTTAAATTGTAATTCATTCTCTTTGCCTCTAACAAGAATGAAAGTGTTAGATAACATACAAAGATAGAGAATACTGTTACAATTGTAAAACAGTCAAAAGGTGAAATTACAGTTTTTGGTAAAACCCATGTTGTAGTTAATGCGATAAAAATCGTTACTAAAAGTCCAATAAATCCGCAAAATATTCCAAATTCTTTTAATTTCATGAAAAAATATCCTTATATAGTAAATTTTATAACAAAATTACTGAAGTATTTATATATAATTTTGGTTTTAAAATCAGTCTTTATAAACTTCTTTTTCAAGCTTTAAAGGTAAAATTACTTCAACAGTGTTTATGTTGTCGTTGCTCTTTATTGAAACATTTCCCCCAAGTGATGAAACAATTTGTTTTGAGTGATATAAACATATATCAACTCCGACTGTATTATATTTTGAAAAATGTGTTGTGTATTTTTCAAATAGGTTATTTAATGTCTTTGGCGGAATATGGTATCCGCAAGCTTTTATTTCTATTTTTACAAACGAGTTGTTCTTTATTGATAGATTTACATTTATTTCTGTATTTTTAAAAGAGTAGTTTATTATAAATCTGAAAAGATTGTTTAGTATACGTCTTACAAATTGTTCATCTGAAATAATTTTTCCAATGTTTTTTCCAATATTTTTAACCACATTTATGTTTTTGTCTTTCAATAAATGTACATATCTTGTGCAAGTATCTGAAATTAAATCAGCAATATTAAAGGGTGCTATATCTAAGATATAATCACCGTTTTCAAATTTATAAGTATCAACTAAACTTAACAACATTTCTAGCATATAAGTGCAAGAATCTTTTGTTAAATTTAAAATATTTTTTTGATCCTCGTTTAAAGTTCCTAACTTTTCTTCTAATAGTAAATCAAGAGCATTGATTTGCGCCAATGTTGGATTTTGCAAATCGTGTGTTAGAGTTGCAATATAGGTTTCTCTTTGTTCTTGTGCTCTTTTTTCAAGCTCTACATCTCTTGCAATAACGCAAATACCAGACATTTTGTCATTTTCGTCGTATACTGGATATTTGTGAATATTGTACCAACGTGAATCGTTATTCTTTAATTTGACGACTTCTTCTAATTCGATATAACATTTGTTTTTGATTACTTTTTCGTCTGTTTCCTTTATTCTTTCATCGTTTGATTTGATAAAATCATTCTTAGCTGATTTGTTTGATTTTGACAAACCTAAAAATTTTTTTGCATATTTATTAACATAAGTAAGTTTGCCTGCTAAATCTTTTAGATATACAGACATTGGCATTCCATCGAGAATAGAAAATAATATTCCTTTGTTATTTACCATTTTATGTTTGACTCCTTATTTCGGCGTGTGTTTTATAGATTGAATTTTACGGCTTTTACCGCTGCCTGAACTCTATCTGTTACAGATAGTTTTGATAGAATATTTGCAACGTGAGCTTTTACTGTGTGTGAACTTACAAATAATCTTTCGCTTATTTCATTATTTGAAAGCCCTTGTACTAAAAGACTTAAAATTTCTTTTTCTCTTTCAGTTAGTTTAAAATCGTATTTTGGAGACGGTTCAATATTGAAGAATAATTTTTGAACAACACTCGCAATTTGAGGTGCAACCCACAATGAACCACTTGCAACAGTTTTGATTACATCGTGAAGTTTATTTATAGATATTTCTTTTAAAGCATAACCGTTTGCACCAGAGGCAAAACTTGAAATAATTTCATCTTGCTTATCATGAGAAGTTAACATGATAACTTTTATGTTTGGATATTTTTCTTTGATTATTTTTGTTGCTTCAATACCTGTTATATAAGGTAGTCCAATGTCCATAATTACAACTTGTACTCGTTCTTTTTCAAGCGCTTCTAAACAATCTTCACCTGATTCAAAGGAACCTTTTATTTCAATATCGTCGTATTTTTTTAATGCTTTTTCAAAAGTTATTCTTGCCAACATGTAGTCTTCAACTATATATATTGAAATCTTATCATCCATCTTATGTTATCCTTACTTCTCCATATTATATTTATTATTTTACTAAACTTTTTTACATACTGTATTCCTAGCCATATAACTAGGGTCATTTTATAATAATACACAGAACGTGCATATAGCTATTAGCCATATGGGCTATATTAAATACTAATCTTTTTTATTTGTGTTTATGATATTTTTAATCTTTTCAAAGCAATATCCAACTGCTAGTGAACCAATTATTCCTGTAAAGAAATATATCAATGAAATTATAGGTTTTGTGATTAGTACGTGAGGTAGAATTTGTAAATTGTATAGAGAAATTCCATTTAATAACAAAATAATTCCAGAAATTATCTCAAAAAATACGAAATGCCAAATTAAAATATGTATGCTGTAAAATCCAGTAGTTGATAATATTTTTGCGATTGATTTTAGGTTGCAAATATATTTTGATAATTTTATTATTGCAAATGTGAAAAGGCTTGAACAAATTACAAATAATAAAAGTGTGTGTAGAGCTGATTTGTCGTAAGAAAATAAAAATCCCAAATTTATGTTTGAATAAATTATCGTGAGTGCTGTTAATCCTAATAATATCGGTAATAATTTTATTTTATTGAAACTATTGAAATACTCTTTATAATTTAAACCCAATGCGTAAAATACTGGTAACATTAGCGTTCTTCTTATACCTGTATCGAGGCTTGGAAAATTTGTTCCTGCAATGATTGAAATTATTAATGTAATTAAAAATATTATTAAATATTTTTTGTCTGATTTAAGTATAATTTCTAAAAATTTTATAGATATTGAGATTAAGAAAAGACTTGCTAAAAACCAAGTTGCACCGAATAAAAAGCCATCTTTTTTTAAGGTTAAAAAGATTTGCAAAATATAAAAGATGTTGTTTTTGATTTCTAGATGTAGAGATAATCTTTTTAAAAGTACGATTGTTGGAAAAATTAGATTGCACATAATAAATGGTAAATACAATCTGAAGAATTTTCTTTTAAAAAATTCTAAGAAATTAATACTTTTATTGTGAAAATATCCAGAAACAAAGAAAAATAAAGGAATTGCAAAGGTTATACAGAAGGTTGAAAAAATCCCATGTGTATGCGCCCATACAATCATAATTATCCCAATCCCTTTGGCTATATCCATATATTCAAGTCTATTTTGTAATTTCGTCATAATATTATTGTACAATAGAATGGGAAATTTACATTGATTTATGAAGATAAGGCTATAATTTAGTATACGTGATAACATAGATATATTACTTATAATTAGAAATCCGGACAAATGAACAAACTTAAGTCAATAATAAATCTTTTGAAAATAAAACATTATGTGAAAAATATCGTTGTTTTTATACCTTTAGTTTTCTCGTTGAAATTTCTTGAACTTAACGCAACTCTTGAAGCCGTTATTGCTTTTATAGCCTTTAATTTAATAGCTTCAGCTGTTTATATTTTTAATGATATTTTAGATGTGGAAAATGACAAGCTTCACCCAGTGAAAAAATTCAGACCAATTGCCTCTGGTAAAATATCAATACATTTGGCGTGGATACTATTTGTATTGTTTGCAATATCCGCTTTTATTGTTGCTCTTACTGTTAATAAATTGGTATTCTTATCAATATTTTTATATCTTATATTAAATATTTTGTACTCTTTACAGCTAAAATTTCTTCCTATTATTGATGCGCTTGGTATTGCTTTAGGTTTTATCTTGAGAATTTTGGCAGGTTGTTTTGCTATTTCAGTTGTACCATCTCCGTTAGTGATTTTGCTTACGTTCTTTACTTCTATGTTTTTTACTTTTTCAAAAAGAAAGTTGGAATACAAACTACTTGATGATAAAGGTTTATGCAGAAAATCAATAAAAGGATACAATGAAACATTGTTAAATCAGTTTGTTATGGCTAATGCTGTATTATCAATTGCTTTTTATATTACTTATATGTTAGATTCGACGACTATTCAAAGAACAGGGTCTGAGTATCTATTCATTACCGTAATCCCTTTTACTATAATTATTTATAGATTGGTGTTCAAAATATATACAGCTAACGATAATGATGATCCAGCTGAATTCTTTTATAACGATAAAACATTAAAAATATTAATATTTACATATTTGATTATTCTATTTATAGTATTGTATAAGTTTTAATATAGAAATATTAACTAAGGAGAAATATTTTGCTTGCATACACATATATTGATAATGGAAAGTTTGAATTAATTGAAAAAGAAAGACCTCAATTGTTAAATTCTACTGATGCAATCGTAAAGGTTACTATGAGTAGTATTTGTACAAGTGATTTGCATATAAAACACGGTTCTGTTCCAAAGGCTGAAAAAGGAATTACTGTTGGACACGAAATGGTCGGTATAGTTGAAGAAATAGGTTCTGATGTTAAAAATGTAAAAGTTGGAGATAGAGTAACTGTTAATGTTGAAACTTTTTGTGGTGAATGCTTTTTCTGCAAAAATGGCTATGTAAATAACTGTACTGATAAAAACGGTGGTTGGGCGCTAGGTTGCAGAATTGACGGTGGACAAGCAGAATATGTTCGAGTTCCTTATGCAGACCAAGGATTGAACGAAATTCCTTGCAATGTTACAGATGAACAAGCTCTTTTTGTAGGTGATGTGCTTGCAACTGGTTTTTGGGCAACTCGTATTTCTGAAATTAAAGAAGATGACACTGTTTTAATTATTGGCGCTGGACCTACTGGCATTTGCACTTTGCTTTGCGTATTGCTTAAAAATCCTAAGAAAATTATAGTTTGTGAAAAAGATGAAACAAGAAGAAACTTTGTGAAAAACCATTATTCACAAGTTATTCTTACAGACCCTAATACTTGCAAAAATGATGTTCTAAATGAAAGTGCACATGGTGGTGCTGATGTTGTAATAGAGGTTGCTGGAACTGAAGAAACCTTTAAAATGGCTTGGGATTGCGCAAGACCAAATGCCATAGTTACTATTGTTGCACTTTATGATAAACCAATGACCTTACCTTTACCTGATATGTATGGAAAAAATTTGATATTTAAAACAGGCGGTGTTGACGGTTGTGATTGCGAAGAAATTTTATCTCTAATTGAACAAGGTAAAATTGATACTACATCTTTAATTACACATAAATATAAACTAAAAGATATAGAAAAAGCATATGAAATATTTGAAAACAAACAAGATAATGTAATGAAGGTTGCAATTTCTAATTAAAATAAAAAAATAAAGCTATTTATGTAAACATTCTATTTTTGACATTATCTAAATTGAAATCGTTTTTGGGAGTTATTCTTTTAACATAGCTGAGGTTACTTGCAAATCGTACAAGTAACCTCAGCCAGATGTTTATAAATATAATTTACTAAAATAAAATATGATATAAATAATATAAACTTGCAGAGATAATCATGCACATAGGAATAGTCATAACCCACGCAAAAACAATGTTTTTGACAATTCCCCATTTTACTTGATTTGCATGCATAGTCGAGCCAACACCCATTATTGACGTAGAAATAACGTGTGTTGTAGATAATGGAATACCAAAATGCGAAGCGGCTATAATTATCGATGCTGCAGAGGTTTCAGCTGCAAAGCCGTGGATAGGTTTTAGACGAATAATTTTACTTCCAATTGTTTTAATAATCTTCCAACCTCCAGACATTGTCCCGGCAGCCATTGTAATGGCACACGCAATTACAACGTATTTTGGAATTTCTAAATCGCCAGAGGACGTGCCAACTACTCCACAGCTAAATAAAGCTAATGATATTATCCCCATTGTTTTTTGAGCATCATTTGTACCATGACTTAATGCCATTAAACCAGCAGATATTAGTTGATACTTTCTAAAATGTTTGTTTACCCAATCAGGAGAACTTTTGTAGAATAACCACAATAAAAGTAACATAAATGAAAAACCTGCAATAAAACCAAAAACTGGTGATGTAAACATTGGAATAATAACTTTATCTATCAATGACATAAATTTTACACAGCCGAAACCGGCATGTATTATTGCAGCTCCGATTAAGCCACCTATTAATGCGTGTGAAGAGCTTGAAGGTAAAGCAAAATACCAAGTTATCAAATTCCAAATAATTGCCCCTAAAAGAGCAAAGAATAAGACTTCTAATGTTACAACTGAGGAATCAACAATTCCAGAACCTATCGTTTTTGCAACATGTGTTCCTAATAAAGCACCCACCATGTTAAGCATAGCACTTATGATTACCGCTTGTTTTGGCGTTAGAACCTTTGTTGAAACTATTGTTGCTATTGCATTCGCACAGTCATGAAATCCGTTTATGTATTCAAAAGCAAGTGCGGCAATAATTACTAAAAATAATACTAATATTATATGAATGTCCATTTTTACCCCTGTCTTAAAATAATATTCATAATTTCATCTGAAACCGCATAACAACTGTCTAATGCAACTTCCATATCTTTATAAATATCTTTTAATTTTATAACCTCAATTGTTTCAAAATTTCCTGAGAATAAATCTTTAATCGCAGAGTTTATAATTTCATCGCCTCTCATTTCAATTTTTTTCATTTGAAGATTACTTGCTGTAATTTTTTTGATTTGAGGAACTTTTTTAACTGTTTTTATCATAGAATGTAACTCATTAGTTGCTTTTAAAAGTTCTATTCCATGTTTTTTCATATCATCATTAAAAACTTCTATATTATAGAGGTTTAAATTTAAGCAAACTCTAACTATTCTTTTTGTAATTTTGTTTATCAAGGAAATTATTTTTTGAATATCTTCAGGTTCCATTGGAGTTACAAAAGTACTATTTAATTTTTTAAATGTTTCTCTTAATATTGTTGCACTTTCTTTTTTTAACTCCTTTGCTTGAACAATATATTCGTCAGAAATATTCGTTGTCAGAATGTCATTTAATAGTTTTGCAGATTGCATACTTACTTCTGTACATTTTTCAAATAAATCATAAAATACTTCATTTTTTGGTGGCAATAAGTAATTCATTAAGTTAAATTTACCCATATTTTATCCTTTCTTTTATTTACTAAAAAAATAATCTTAGTTAATAGCTATTAACTAAGATTATTTTCAAATCATATTGAATTTTATTTTGTTGTATTTAATTGTACTTAACAGTACAAATTTTAACAGTTGTTTTATAAAAATATATTTGTTATACAGAGATTTCAGACTTTTTATTAGAAGTCGTTTTTCATAATATTTCAGTCTTTTTTGATATTTCTTTAACATGACTATTTTATTATTATCTCCACTAAAATATTATCAAATAAAAATAGAAAATCAATAAATCAATTATTTATTTTATTATATTGAGAAAAAATATTAAACCTTTCAATTTCAATAAAATATTCGGCTGAAGCAATTATAATTAATCCTGATACAAGATCAACAATGATTGATTTTATTAAAAAAGATTCTCAAAATAGAGAAAGTGTAAATATTAATAAAAATATAGATGTTTTCAAAACAATATTACCCAAAACGGGTCGACTAAAAGAAAGTGATTATACAATTGTTTTGTGTATTTTAACAAAAGATGAAATAAAAATTACAGATTTACCATTTATGACACAGTATGAAATTTCAAAAATGGATGATTATTTAAGAAGAAACCAAGGTTTTAATGTTAAATATATAAATAGAACTGTTTTAATGAAATAATTATCAAACCATCTGTTAGAAAAAGTCAAACCATGTGTTAGGTTACATTCGTTGATTTCGGAGCGTTTATAAGTCTTAAACCCATTATTTTCATAAAATTTTCTTGCGTTTGGATTTTGTTCATTAACACATAATTTTCTAACATCATAATCACGGGTGTTAGCTAAAATAACTTTGTCCCTATTCCTTTTCCAACTTCATCTGCACTTACAAATAACACTTTGAGTTGCTAGACTGTATTAAAAAACATTTTTATATTTAGCTTAGTACTTTTTAATAATGCTTTTCAATCTGTTTTCGGAAGAAGATTTTTTATAAATTTTTAATTTAATGTTTTTGCAAATATTACACTTTGTAAAATTAAAAATTAAATGTCTAAAGATATTTTTTATTCTACCGAATATATACATGTCGATATACGAGCTAAGGAGAATTGCCTATGGGTATGAACGTTAATCCAAGAGATTTTAATTGCACACCTGCAGATTCAACAAAGGTTGTCGTTCGTGGTGTTCCTGCAAAACAAAACACTTCAATTTGGCAAAACACTAAAACAAAGGCAGAAACTAATAACACTTCACAAAATACTAAGCACGAAGAACGAGAAATGAGCCGTGGAAAAGGTCTTGTCCGTACGACATTGAATGCTTTGACAAATTTCTTTTTACCAAATGGATTACCGGGAGCCGGCGATGTGTTGTTGCCTTCTGAGAAAGAAATTTTAGAAGATATCAACAAAAGAGTTTCAAGCGGTCAATACGATACACTAACTCCACGAGAGAAAAAGCTATATAAAGAACACTTTTTAATATCGTAATTGATATTGCAGCATTATTAAAGGTTTTGTTTTTACAACGAGTCATAAAAAATAATACTATTCATATTCTTTTATTTTCAAAGAATTTATGAATTTAGAGTTGTGCTGAATTTGATAAATACGTTTTAATGCCCACTCAGAAGTTTCTAAACTTTGTTTTTCAGTAATTAACCCCGTATCTTGAGCTATTTTTAGGTTTTTATCAACCACTTCGTATACTTCAACTAAGGTTTTATTACTCATTCTGTGAATTGGGCGGACAAAATAATCCGCAACACCGTTGTTGTTATATTCTAAGGTTTTATATAGTGTTTTAAGTATGTTATTAGACTTTTGTAGTTCAAAATCAAAAAATTCAACTAATTGTTCTGAGCTACCAGTAAATATATGTCTTAAGAGTAGTATAAAACATCTTATTCAATCACCATAAAAGTCTTTAAATTTAACTTTTAGCTAAAATGTATTCATCTTACACTTGCACTTTATGTATAAAACATAATGACAAATAAAAAAATAAATAAAAATACTTTTTTTGAATAAAAACTCTAATAAAATTTTCTCAAAATACCTTGGAAATTTTTCTCAAACTTGTTGCTAATTTACAGTTTTATACAATTATTATACAAAAAAAGACAGAGGGTTAACTCTGTCTTTAATGGTGCTCCAGGCCAGACTTGAACTGGCACTGAGTTATTCGCCCAATCGGATTTTAAGTCCGACGCGTCTACCGATTCCGCCACTGGAGCTTATCGTATTTAATTGTCATGCTCTAGCGGAATCGGTAGACCCGTCTACCTTACCTCTCCTCAAAACGATTATCAATCGTTTTTCGTCGGCAGAGTGCCACTGGAGCTTATCTTATTTATTTGTCATGCGACTCTTTTGCTTTTGCATTTGAATTCGCTTCTGTATTTCTACTTTATACAAACCATAAATAAATGTCAATATCTTTTTCTGTAAATTTAAGTAATATTTTTCTTCATTTTTGTTCTTAACATATTGAAATCCTTTTTTTAAAGTTATATAATCTAATTATTATTTGTTTCTGAAAGATAATCATGCAAAAAAGTTACGCAAATTTAGATAAAAATAATAGAGTTGATTTTATTTTGTTGTCTCTAACAACAATTATTATCGCCTTTGTTGTTTTTGGGGCTTTTATTGCTCTTAAATTTTTAAATCGTCATGTTAATACTTCTGAAACTGTTGTTCGTGAAGTTACTATCCAAACTGCGTACAATATTCACAATAAAATTGCCGCAGATTTTCAATTCCTTGACAGTGTTTCTAGTTATATTGGTGAAAATTTTATTACTATTTCATCGTTTGACGGTAGAATTATCAGTAAAAAGGTTAAGAACCGTAATGACTTTAAACAATGGGGGTTAGCAACTCTTTCAGGTGATGAATACATTATTAATTTGAATGGCAAAACATATCAAAATCCAAGAAAAGTTTTAACTGATTCTTGTTTAAAGAAAGTTCGTGCTGGTTCTTACTGTTTTGACCGTATTAAAGAGTCTTCTGAAGGTAATCATGAACTTTTTGATAGTATTTATGCCGTTCCTGTTTATGTTGAAAATGAACAAAAAGCAATCCTTTTCGCTGTAACTAAAATTGATACTTTAAAACATATTTTAACAATTAACAGTTTTAACAATAAAGCTTACTCACACGTAGTTAAATCTGACGGAGAATTCTTTATAAAGGATTCAAGTTTCTTATTCAATCGTGTGAATTCTATTTTTGATAAATCTGTTACTTTTGTATCTCCATCAAAAGACATAATTAAGAAACGTTTATCATCATATAAATTAGGTAATTATTGGTCTTTCTCTAAAAACCAATTATTATTGAACTCTTTTGTGCCAATTAACTATGACAACTGGTTTGTACTAATTTCAGTTCCTGCAAATATGATTTCAATTTCTAACTTAGATGTATTGTTACTTTTATTTAGTGTAATTATTATTATTTTCTATCTGTTATATATTATGATTAAACGTGTAAATATCATTTATGATAATACTCATCAATCAATGATGAAGTTTGCGTTCAATGACGATGTAACTGGTGGACCAAACAGCAATAAATTCTTGCTTGAAGCTAGAAAAGTTTTTGCAAATCCTGCTAATGACAACAAAAATTATGCAATGGTCTTAATGGATATTGCTAAATTTAAAGTTATCAATGAAATTTATGGTTATGATACTGCAAATAGAATTCTTAAAGATGTAGCTGATATTATTAAACGTAATATCAGAACTACGGATTTATCAACAAGATATTTTGCAGCAACATTTGCTTTCTTAATGAGATATAATGATGTATCTGAAATTTCAAAAACAGTAGATAAAATTCTTGCAGAAATCGATGTATACAACGCAACGATGATGAACGAATTCAAAGACGTTAAACGTGGTTTAATCACTAAACTTGTTCTTCTATTCGGTGTGTATCTTGTTGCCGATAAAAATTTATCAATTAACACAATGTGTGATAGAGCCTTATTAGCAAAACGTACTATCAAGGCTAACGTAAATCAACACATTGCGTTTTATGATGAAACTCTAAGAACAAAATTGTTGAATGATAAAAAGATTGAAGATGAAATGTATTCTGCTTTAGAACGTAACGAATTTGTTATGTATTTACAGCCTAAATTTGATATGCACACATTAAAAGTTGTTGGTTCAGAAGCGCTAGTTCGTTGGATTCACCCTACAAAAGGGTTTATTCCTCCATGTGATTTCATTCCTTTATTTGAACAAAATGGTTTTATCTTAAATCTTGACCATTACATTTGGGAACAAGCATGTAAAACAATTAGAAAATGGATTAATTGGGGACTTACTCCAACTCCAATTTCTGTAAATGTTTCAAGACTCCATTTGAACAGTGATGATTTCATTGATTTCTTATTGCACTTAATTAAAAAATACAATATTCCTGCTCAGTTATTAGAACTTGAATTGACTGAAAGTGCTTGTTTTGAAGATATTGAAAAATTCTTAGATATCTTGAATACGTTGAAAAAATACGGCTTTAACATTGCAATGGATGATTTCGGAGTTGGCTATTCATCATTGAACATGTTACGTAAAATTCCAGTAGATATTCTAAAATTAGACAAAGAATTTATTAGCACTTCTACAGCAGATGAAAAGGGTAAAGTTGTAGTTAAACACGTTTTAGCTATGGCTAAGAACTTGAACTTAAAAACTGTATCAGAAGGTATTGAAACAAAAGACCAGGCTGAATTCTTATCAATAGCTGGTTGTGATATTGCACAAGGTTTCTTGTTCGCAAGACCAATGCCAATACCTGATTTTGAAAAAGTTGCTTTTGCTCAAGAAATTGAACAACTTGATTTAATGAAAAAACAAAGCGACGAACAAAAAAAATAAAAATTTTTAACAAAAAAAGGAGTGGACATTTGATTTAATCAAATGTCCACTCCTTTTTTTGTTGTATTCAATAAGAGAGGCGATTTTGGGTGAAACCCAAAATCGCCTCTAAGAATTTTTTAATTCTTCAATTATGAAAAATATCTTTTTAATAAGCCATCGAAACCTTTACCGTGTCTAGCTTCATCTTTAGCCATTTCGTGAACTGTGTCATGGATTGCATCTAAGTTTAATTCTTTAGCTCTTTTAGCGATTTCCATTTTACCAGCACAAGCGCCACATTCAGCATCAGCTCTCATTTCCAAGTTTTTCTTAGTTGAGTCTGTAATTACTTCTCCTAGTAATTCAGCAAATCTTGATGCGTGGTCAGCTTCTTCAAAAGCATATCTTTTGAAGGCTTCAGCGATTTCCGGATATCCCTCTCTTTCAGCAACTCTAGCCATTGCTAAGTACATACCAACTTCTGTACATTCGCCAGTGAAGTTTTCTCTTAAACCTTGTAGAATTTGTTCATCAACGCCTTTTGCAACACCAACAACGTGTTCTGTTACATAAGTTTTTTCACCTTCTGTAGCTTTGTTGAATTTGCTAGCGGGAGCACCGCATTGTGGGCATTTTTCTGGAGCTGTATCACCTTCGTGTACATAACCGCATACTGAACATATAAATTTCATAATAATCTCCTTTCTTTTTTATCAAAGTATATTATACATTAAAAAATATTGTTTGCATATATATTTTTACATTGTAAATTTTTGGATTTTTTCTAGAAAAATTATATAATATTTGTATGTGTAGAAATTTTTGTTTAAAAAAATCTATAAGTTTATTACTTATATTAATATACATGTTATTTGGATTTTCTCAAGTAGTCATGGCGGAGGTATTTCAAGGTCATGCAGAGATGAGTAAAACTAATCAATCGCAGTTAGATAAAGAATTATTTACGGGTGCTGTTGACGAGTTGAATTCAAAAGATGTAATTCATATGTCTGTATCGCAAGTTATTGATGCAAGTTTTTCACTAGAAGGTGATGAGTTTTTTGCTGAAGTAACGAGTGATGTTTATAGTGATAAAGGGGTAATTATTCCAAGAGGTACTTTAGCTCACGGTATAATTAAGGCTTCAAAAGAGTCAAGACGTTTGGGTAGAGACGGTTATATTGATTTAAAATTTGATTACTTGGTAACTCCAGACGGTCGAGAAATCCCTATTGAAGGTAATATGTCCACAAAAATGCACCCGATAAAGGCTACTGCAAAGATTGTTGCAACAGATTTGGGTTATACTGCAGCAGGTGGGGTTTTAGGTGGACTTACTGCTTTAAATTTATTAGGTTTAGAGGCTGCAATAGCATCTCAAGGTTATACAGTTGCAGGTGGTGCTGCAATTGGTGGTACTATTGGTTTAGGTATGGCTTTATATCGTAAAGGTAAAGATGTTTTGATTTCTCCAGGTGATGAGATTAGGGTTAAATTAGCATCAAATGTTTCGTTGCCTGTATACAAAGCTGAAGCTTTGGCGCAGAAAGAATTACAATACCCAGGCTTGACGGTAAAAATCACTAATATTTTATATGAAAAAGATCCTTTTGGAGTTCTTAACACCGTTACGTTATCAATTGTTATTTCAAATATGACAAAGAAAACTTTTTCAAGCTTTGATTTAGGACTTGTAAACGAGTCTAATTCTATCTTCCATTCTTCAATTTTTGGCGATACAAAATTAATGTATTCAAAGATTAAACCGGGTGATAGAGTGGCAGGTAGAATATCTTTTACAGTTAATGATGTTAAAGATAGATATTGGTTAACCTTCTTTGAAGCTGGTGGTAAAAAGCCTTTGGCGAAGATTTCGCTTGATAATGCTTACAAAAATGTTTCTGAAAAAACAAAGAAGAAAAACAAAAGAATTCGCAAAAAAACAAACTACTACAAAGAAACAGATGTTTTTGAGGAAATGGAAAGAGGTTTTTAGTTATTAATTAACTCTCTTGTTTTAATTCTTATTTCTTCATCGATTTCAAATATTTCGTCAATTGATGGATTTTTAATGATGTTATGCGCATTGTACATTTTTTCAGTAATTGCATAGATATCAAATAATTTAATCTTGTTATCTAAAAATGCAAATACAGCCTCTTCATTTGCAGCGTTCAAGCAGATTGTCGCACTTCCACCTTCTTTGCCAGCTTGATATGCAAGTTTAACTGTTGGAAATTTTTCAAAATCAGGTTTTTCAAAATCAAGATGTGCTATTTCTGCAAAACTAAAGCTTTTTGATTTAATACCTTCAATACGGTTTGGATATGTGATTGCGTATTGAATTGGAATATGCATGCTTGGTAAGCCTAATTGTGCAATAACGCTACCGTCTGCGTATTCAACTGCACTGTGAACGATGCTTTGAGGGTGAACAACAACTTCAATGTCGTCATAGTCAAAACCAAATAAATGGTGAGCTTCGATTACCTCTAAGCCTTTGTTCATCAAGGTTGCACTATCTACAGTGATTTTTCTACCCATGTTCCAGCGTGGGTGTTTTAAAGTTTGTTCAACAGTTGCGTTTTTCATATCTTCAACTGTTTTGTGCAAGAATGGTCCGCCAGAAGCCGTAATAATTAGCTTGCTAACTTGCGAAATATCTTTTATACATTGATGTATAGCGCTGTGTTCACTATCTACAGGTAATAATTTTACGTTATATTCTTTTGCTAATTTTGTAACGATATCGCCTGCCATAACAAGTGTTTCTTTATTTGCAAGTGCAATGTTTATACCGTTTTTGATTGCCGAAATAGTTGGTCTTAAACCGATTTTACCTGATACGGCAACTAATATAATATCGTTTTCTTTGTTAGAGCAGAGTTCCTCTAAACCGTCATCACCATACAAAACTTTTACAGATTTATCATTGATTTCCGCTTTTTTACCAATGCAAACAGTTTTTGGGTGAAATTTTTCAATTTGCTTATTTAACAAATCTACATTTGAGCCTGCTGCTAATCCTATGATTTCAAATTGGTCTGAAATCTTCTCTATAACTTCTAATGCTTGGGTTCCGATTGAACCAGTTGATCCAATAATTGTAATTTTCTTTTTCATAATATTTACATTATACCCTAATAATTTTTTTATGATATTATTTCTTTAAGGAATTTGAATAATTATGAAAAAATATTTAGCTTTAGCATTTATAATTTTAGTTTCTGGTTTAGTATTGTCTGGTTGTGGCAAGAAAAATCAGCCAATGGATTTGTACGACATGGTTTTAGATAGAGGTAAAATCGTTGTCGGTGTTAAGACAGATACAAAACCTTTTGGTTTCTTGAATAAAGAAGGTCAAAACGAAGGTTTTGATATTGATTTAGCTAAAAATATTGCAAAAGTTATTTTTAATGATGATAAAGCGGTTGAATTTGTTCCTGTAACTCCTTCAAATCGTATTATGATTTTGAATTCTGGACAAGCAGATATGATTATTGCATCAATGACTATTAATTCTCAAAGAGCTGCAGTTGTTGATTTCTCTCTGCCATATCATTATTCAGGACAAACCTTATTGTTGAATAAAGACAGCAAAGTTACTTCTTTGACTGATCCAA
Source organism: uncultured Candidatus Melainabacteria bacterium (assembly GCA_934700335.1). Taxonomy (GTDB): domain Bacteria; phylum Cyanobacteriota; class Vampirovibrionia; order Gastranaerophilales; family Gastranaerophilaceae; genus UBA791. The sequence continues at coordinate 20,299 of CAKUXM010000023.1, forward strand.
AATTAAAGAAAATAGGTGTATTGTTCGGTTCTACTGCTGAAAAAACTATCCGTATCGCTGTTCCTCATTCTATGATTACTGGATATAAAACATATACAGATGCTGTTAAAGCTCTTAAAAATAAAGAAATTGATGCCGTTGCAACAGATGATACAATTATCTTAGGCATAATTATGGACGATAATTCACTGAAAATCTTGAATGCTCCTAGATATTCTAAAGAACCTTATGGTATTGCATTTAGAAAAGGTGAAGAAACAAAACGTCTAAGAACAATTGTTGATAAAACTATATCTGATATGGTTAATGACGGTAGTTTAAATAGAATTAAAAACAAATGGTTAAAATAATAAGAAAAAAGAGGCGAGGTTGATTCTCAACCTCGACTCTTTTTTTTTTACTTCTTTATTTGCGGTTAAACCATCTCATGATGATATCAATTAAACCGTCTTCGCCGTCTGTTTCGGAGTAATTCTTAGGTTGAGTTTCTAGTTTGGCAATCTTAGCGCAAACTTCATCATAACCTTCTACTGCATTTGAAATATCAACATATTTTTTGTAATACTCTAGTGCTTTATCTTTTCTTCTGATTTTTTCGTAAAATTTACCTAATTTTCTCATCGTGCTTGCATTTTTAGGGTCAACTTTGTGATATTGTTCAAGATATTCAATAGCTTGTCTGTAATCACCGATTGATTCTCTAAAATCTGCCAATCTTTCAAGAGCCTTTTTATTGTTGGGCTCTAATTTTACTAATTGTTCATAAAATTCGTTTGCTCGTGTTTTGTCGTTCAATGTATCTAAAAGATTAGCAATTGTATAAACAAGTTCAACATCTTCGTTGTTCATTGCGTATGCTTGCATATATTCGTTCAAGGCTACATCTTTGTTTCCTAATAAAATATTATATTTTGCCCAGTTAATGCTTGCTTCAAATGTTTTCTTTTGCTCATCAAAAATCATCGCTCTCATTTGATAAATAAGTGGTGAATTTTTAGCAAATTTTTCGTATTCATCAACGATTGCTAATGCTTCATTAAATTGATTTTTTTGAAAATAATACTGTGCAACAAGGGCTAAAAATTTAGGGTTTTTCTTATAATCTTTTTCGATATTTTGTATTAATTCAAAAGCCTTTTCATCTTTGTCATTGTCTAAATAACTTCTGATTTTTGTCAAATCATCACTTGTCATTTCTGTTGCAAGTTCCGGAGTTCCGTTTTTAATATAATAATTCGCCAAAGCTTCTTTTATGTCTTTATCGTCTTTAAAACCATGTTCTAAAGCTTTTTCAAGAATGCTTACAGCACTTGATACCATATCAGTTTTTTCATATAATTGTGCAAGTTTTAAATAGGATTCTTTATTTGCTTTTTCGCTGTCTGTAATTCTTAAAAACTCGTCAATTGCTTGGTTGTATTTTTCAACTTGTTCATACAAACCACCTAATACAAATCTTGTTGATAATATTTTCTCATCTGAGTCAGCTCTATTTAAAGCTTTGTTAAAATCGTTTATTGCGTGTGAAATTTGACCTTGTACTACGTGTTTGTCGCCTCTATAAATATAATATTTATATTTGTCTGTTTCGTTGTAAATATCCATTAATTGCTCGTAACACATAATATTTTCCGGGTCTAATTTTAAAATTTTTGATAAAAGCTCAGATGCTTCTTCTGTTTTTCCTAAAATTAAAGCTACGTTTGCAGTTCTTTGTAATAAGTCAATACTTGTTTCTTTTTTTGCTAATAATCTTTTGTATTCTGCAAATGCTTGCTCATATTGTTCTTGTTCTTCAAATTGTTCTGCTAATTCTATTGTCATAATTTTTCCTTTTTTTTATTATTTTATAAAAATTTTTATATTCTGAATACTATACAACTGTTTAATTATATTTGTTTTGAGCTTTTTCTAAGCCATTTTCAAAATAAAATTTAATCGCTTCTCCTGCTCTTGTTAAAACCTCTTTTAAAACAGGCATTTGTTCTTTTGAGAAATTGCCTAGTACAAAATTTTCAGAAGGTATAGGCGGTTGAGGTCCAATTCCAACTTTCAATCTTGCAAATTTATTTGTTCCTAAATGTTGGATAATTGATTTTATACCGTTGTGCCCACCGTCAGAACCATTACCTTTAAATCTTAATGTGCCTAAATCTATTGCTAAATCATCATAAACTATTAGAACATTTTCAGGCTTTATCTTATAATAATTCATCACTAATGATAAAGCTTCTCCTGATAAGTTCATATATGTTGTTGGTTTGATGATTATAAAATCTTGATATTTTGCTAAATAACATTTAAGTTTATTCTCTAATTTGAAATCAAAACCTTCATCTATTGCCATTTTGTCAGCTACCATAAAACCAACATTATGACGGTTAAAACAGTATTTATCGCCTATATTTCCGGTACACAAAATTAATTTCAAAATAATTTTCCTTTGTTTTGTTCTTTCTGTTTATTATTTTAACGCAAATAAAGATTACCTTTCTTGTTATCTACCTTGCTCTTAACAAAAAGATAAAATACGTTTATTTTAATAGCAATATAAATATATTTTATTGAGGGAGGATTATTATGAATACCAAAAATAAAACATTAACTAAACAAAAAAGCTCAGAAATGGTGGCAAATTTCTTAGAAAAAAATGATTTGCATAAAAAAGACTTTGCAGAAATGATAGGTGTTACTTTATCTTATGTTTATAACTTGATTGATAACACAATCCCTTTTTCTACAAGGGGAACAACTCTTGAACGTATTGCGGTCGTCATGGATATTTTACCGGAAGATTTTGAAGAATATAGAATTCCTCAAGAACCTATCCTTGTCGATGAAACAATTGACTTTATTAAAGATAGTATTAGAGAAAAAGGGCTTTCAATTGTTAATTTCTTAAAAGCTTTTCCAAGAAAGAAACGTCTTGAAATGGTTGATATGCTTCGTGGTGCTATACCTGTTCCGATTGATTTTAAAGAGCTAAATATGTTAGCTAAAGTCTTGGACTTAAATAAAGATGATATTTACCCTCTTTGGGAAAAACGCATGAAGCAGGTTCTTGAAAGCGCAGGAATGAATATATATTCAAATTCTGCACTAATTAATGAAATGTTTGATTGTGCTAAAAAATTTATTGATGTTGAATAGACATTTGAAACACTTATTATATTTGGCTTTAAGGTTGTAAACTTTAAAGCCATTTTTTTATTCAAAAAAAAGTAGTTGACGAAAAAATATTTTCTTGCTAAATTAGTATATGTGAACACAAGTTGCATTTGCGCTTGTAGCTCAGCAGGTAGAGCACTCCCCTTTTAAGGGATAGGTCGCGCGTTCGAATCGCGCCAAGCGCACCATTTTAAAGGAGATCGAGAGGTCTCCTTTTTTAGTACAAATTTTTGGTGTCTTGGGCGATTCTCACTAATTTCTACTCACTCCTTCACACCAAAACCATGAAAAATATGGAATTTTACCCAATTATTACGAAATGTAA
>CAKUXM010000024.1 GCA_934700335.1 uncultured Candidatus Melainabacteria bacterium
TGTATGAAGCACGCCGCCAGCGTTCGTCCTGAGCCAGGATCAAACTCTCCATTGTCAGAAAGTTTATGTCCATCGTCAATCTCGCTAAAAGATTGACTGCTCGACTTCTTTTCAAACACTAGCTTTACGCTATTGCTTTTGTCCGATAAATCACTTTTGTTGAATCAACAAGTATATTTAGTCGTTTTCAGCTATTCTGTTTTCAATGTTCTATCTCTTCATCAAGCGGACTTGAAAAATTCAACTTACGTTGAATTGCTCCCCTTTATAATTTTGGAGGCTAGTGGTAGGTTTTTAAAAACCTTTTCGGAACCACCCAAGTTCGTTCGCTTGCTTTCCGTACTCTTATATTACATCTTCAATTTTTAATGTCAACACCTTTGTTTTATTTTTTTGTTATAAACTTTGCAAAACTTCATAATGTCTGCCTAAAATTCACTAATAGCTTGATTGTCTATTCTTAAAATCCTCCATTTGGGGGATAAGAAAATTTTACCCGTCTTTCCTAATTTCATCTTTTGACATGATTTCGACATGTTAAAAATATAATATTATATATTCATATTTAGAACGTATATATTTATATATAAGGAGAAAACTATGAAACTTAATAAATTAGTTGTCGCTATGACTGTTGGCATGTTATCAGTTTCTATACCTGCATTCGCAGACGGAAATGCTTTTACACCTTTAAACTTTGATGACACTTCTTACAACACTTCATCTACAACAAGTACAACTACTAAAACTGTTGCAAATAATACACCTGTAACTACCTCAAACACCAACACTACTGCAGTTTCTGCACAAGCTGACAGTGTTGCTAACGGTAATATTCAAAATGCAATTCTTCAATTAGATAATGCTCAAACTGATATTAAAAATGATTTATTAAACTACAAGACTAAATTCCAAGAAGTTGATAATCATTATAAATTAATCAGAACTGAAAGAAACAACTTGAAAAAACAAATCAAGGCTATCGAAAGAAGAAGTAAAAATATCGATAAAGCAAAGGAAAAACTAAGAAAAAACATGGTTTAATATGCTATACAAATTTCAATTTAATATTTAAGACCCTTAAAAAAGGGTCTTATTTTTTATAATATATATTTATATATACATGGCACTATTTATTTTCATAACAAAGTAATATATAATCATGTATATGAAAATATTAGAAATAAAAGATTTAAACATAAACTTTAACCTAGAGGACGGAAGTCATCAAACCGTATACAACGTTTCTTTGGATTTAGAACAAGGCAAAACGCATGCTTTAGTTGGTGAATCAGGTTGTGGCAAAAGCATAACTGCAATGTCAATACTAAACCTTCTACCTAAAACTGCACATGTAACTAGCGGTTCTATAAAATTTAACGAGAGAGAAATCTTAAATTTACCAGAAAAAGAGATGCAGAAAATAAGAGGTTCAAAGATTGCACTTATTCCACAAGACCCTCTTACATCACTAAACCCTCTTTACACAATCGGTAATCAACTTGTTGAGATAATAAAATTACATCAAGAAGTAACTAACGAAGAAGCTAAGCATAAAGCTATTGAAGCTCTAAACTTAGTAAAAATACCTTCACCGGAAAAATGTTTCGACTCATATCCACATGAATTATCAGGAGGCATGAAACAACGTGCAATTATTGCAATGGCTCTAGCATGTATGGCAAAAGTTATTATCGCAGACGAACCTACAACCGCTCTTGATGTAACTATTCAAGCGCAAATTATGAACTTATTAGACGAAATCAAAAAGAAATACGGAACTGCAATTCTTTTAATTTCTCATGACCTAGCCCTAGTAAGTCAATATTCAGATGAAGTTAGTGTTATGTATTCAGGTAGAATTGTTGAACATGCTCCAGTAAGAGAATTTTTCTTAGACACAAATCACCCATATTCAACAGCCTTGTTGCGTGCTCTACCTACAAACAAGTCTAAAAAACTAGCTTCAATAAAAGGACAACCGCCAACTCTTAAACAACACATTGAAGGCTGCAAATTCTATCCACGTTGTAGCTACTGCTTACCACAAATTTGCAATTTCAAAGTTCCGGAGTTAAAAGAAGTTGCGCACAACCATTATTCAGCATGTCATTTGAATTAAGTAATATAATTTTTGTTGGTGTGAAAACCCCAACCTACAACATTTTAGATTGCTTCGTCGTTGTAATCCTAGCAATGATAATAAAAGAAGAGGCGAGAAATTGAAAATTTCTCGCCTCTTCTTTTTCTTAAAATATTTTATTCTTTGATAGTACCTTTTCCTTTGTGAATTTCAGATTTTACCATTAAACCCTTTTTACCTGTTGGCGTATAAGTAATATCTTTATTATTTTGTTTTACTTCATTTTTACCAGAAATGAAAACTTTGCCGTCTTTTGAATGTTGGTTTTCACCTTTTACAGGTTCACGATTTCCAAAAAAGCCTCTATAATGTTCATTTCTATCATCATTTCGTATATCTACAACATCGACTTTTCCATCATTTTGAGAAACATCAACTTTTGTATTTCTACAACCATACAATGTGTAATCGTCTGCTTTTTTAGTACCTGTAATTTCAGCACCGTTTACTCTATAAAAATCAACTGAAACATCACCTGTTTTAACTTCTTTCTTATTAAGGTTAATTACTGTTGGGTCATATCCATAGTCAACAACAAAATCACCCTCTGTAACGCTATAACCAAATGGTGATTTTTCTGTTCTTGTTTTATCAGTCATAGATACAATCGATTCATTTTTTGCAGATTGGTTTGGGTAAACCATTTTTGTACCATCTCTTAGAAAAACACTATTCAATTCTTTGCCGTCTTGTTTAATAACTTCTGATTTAGCGACATCATTCTTATTAAATTTTACACCACCAATATTTATACTATTGTTATCTGTCATTGATACCTCTTTTTATTTACAAACCTTATACTATATAATATTAAACCAAAAAGCATTAAAAAGTTGCCTGCTTGCCCTCTTACCATATCATATAGGGATTATTACTGAGTTTTAGCAACTTTAAGTTCATATTTACAATAAATTTATTCACTAACTTTGTATGCCAAAAGCAATCCCGCTGGCAACGTCAAAGTTTCAACTTGATATCTTTCATCAGCATTTATTGCATCAACAAAATCTTTCACTTTTTCAGCATGTGAAAGCACGTTATCAGCAACAATAATACCGCCTTTGCGCAACATCTTATCTGTTAAATTAAAATATTTTATATACTCTTTTTTATTTGCATCAATAAAAACAATGTCAAATTCTTGATTTTCTGGCATATTTTCCAAAACCCTAACTGCAGAACCTTGAATTGGCGTAATAACATCATCAACACCACAAGTCTTGAAGTTTTCTTTTGCCATACATTGACGTTCTTCGTAAAATTCAATAGTAGTAAGATGTCCGCCATTTTCTTTCAAAGCTTTTCCAAACCATATTCCGGAATAACCATTGGAAGTACCAATTTCAAGCATATTCTTTCTATTTGTAGCCTTAATTAAAATGCTTAAAAAATTAGCAGTCTCATGTGCAATATTCCAAAAATCATGTTGAGTTTTTTCCAACTCTTTTAATACATTACTTGTTACTTGATCCATATTTCTTCTCTACTACTACCATTTTACTTACTGGTACTAACAAATTGTTTGTTTTAATAATTTTTTTCTTATTCATATCAAACACATAATATTTACCAATTTTTGTATCAGTAATAATTGCTAAATGTGTTCCTTTTAATTGGTAAATTGAAGTTGCAAAGCCATTTGGATTCAAATCAATTTGAGCAGTTACAACATCGTCTTTTGTATTTATAACCATAATCTTATTTGAACGACCGCCCAAAACAAACAAGTCATCTTTATAAACAGTCATATCAACTGGAGTTTTAGGAACGTCAAATTCCTGCAACAAACCTTTTGTTACGTAATCGACAATTGCAATTTTGCTCTTTGAACGAGAAAGTAAATAAACTTTGTTTTGAGCAAATACAATTCTTGAAACATTTGGGAATTTGCCCATTTCAGAGATTTTGTAATCATCATAAATATCGATTACCCAAATATCGCCAGAGCTTTTATCATAATAAAACATTTTTGTTGAATCGTCTGTCAAATAAAGTCTTTCGCACATACCGTTCAATTTAAGTTTTTGTTTCAAAAGCATCGTTTTCAAATCAATAATATAAATGCTTGAATCAGTAGGGCTAGAAACGTAAGCTTTATTTTCATAGTTATCAACAACAATTTCTTCACCTTGTGATTGAAGTTCAATTCTTCTGATAACTTCGTCGTCTTTCAAAGAAATAACATCGACAAAATTACTATTATAAACAGTTACCAATAAAAATTTATTATCTGGGGTAATCTTCATATCAATAGGAATAGATTTTTGAGCCAACGCAAATTTAGGAGACATTGATTCTCCTTCTACGACTTGAATATTTTTAGAATAACAAGTTGCAATGTACAAAATCTTATTTTTTAATTCGCTAACTTCTTTAACAAGATTTTTTGTAGAAGTCTTAATAATAATAGGGTTCAAGTGTTCAACCATTTCTGATTTAACTCTAATACCAGCATCTTCTTTAGTTTGAATTTGCAAAGAACCAATAACTGTTTTCATAGAATCTGGAACAATCAAACCTTTTGGAACAAGTAAATCTTGTGGCAATAAACCAGTTTTAACCTCTAATGGCATAGGCTCTGGATTTGCAAAAGTTCTATTACCTTGTTTATCCTTAATAACCTTCATCAAAACAAAATCATTATTGAAAATAACAATATCAGGCAAATCTCCCAATTTTTTATTTGCAGGATAAGTTTGTTTAACTTTAACAACCTCAGGTTTTTTAATTCTTGAAGGATACAATGGAAGATAAATTGTAGAATCAGGCATTGTAATCAAGCCATCAAATCTAATTTCTTCTTTTGAATTAAAGCTATCATCAAGAATTTTCTTCACATCTTGAGGAATTTTTGCCGCAAATGAAGGCATTCCTAGTAAAAATATAATAAATACAAGTAAAAATTTACGCATTAATTAAATACTCCTCTAACCTTATCTTTAAAAGAGTTTTGAGCTTTTTTACCTGTATTGATTTCGTACAATCTTTTATACAAACTCTTTTCTTCATCTGTTAAATTTGTTGGTGTTTTAATATTAACAAGTACAATATGATCGCCCTTGTAAGAAGGTTTTTGAACGTGAGGAATGCCATGACCTGCAAGTTTTAGAGTTGTTCCTGTTTGAATACCGGCAGGAATGTTCAATTTCTTATCACCGTCAATAGTTTGAACATAGATATTATCACCTAAAACAGCTTGTGCAGGAGTAATATCAAGTCTTGTTATAATATTTAGACCTTCTCTATGATAATAATCAGAAGGTTTTACGTGTAAAACAATATATAAATCGCCAGCCGGTCCACCACGTAAGCCCGCATCACCTTCACCAGACAATCTCATTTTAGAACCAGTATCTACACCTGCAGGAATTTTTAGTTCTAATTTCTTTTCAACTTCAACTTGACCCTTACCATGACATTTTTCACAAGGTGATTCAATAATCTTTCCTGTACCATGACATTTTGGACAAGCTGATACTTGAGTAAACTGTCCTAAAACAGTTGAAGTTGTATGGTGAACTTTACCAGTACCACCACAAACAGAACAAGTAACAGGTGATGTACCGACTTTTGCTCCTGTACCTTTACATTCATCACAAGCTTCAAGATGACCAATCTTAACTTCTTTTGTTACACCATAAACAGCTTCTTCAAAAGTTAACTCTACATCTAATCTTAAATCATCACCCGCAACTGGTGCATTAGGATCTCTTTGTCTTGTGCCACCGCCGAAACCAAAATCACCAAAAAAGCTTTCAAAAATATCTCCCAAGTCGCCAAAGCCACTAGCAAAAGGTCCTTGCGTATTGAAGCCTGCATTGTTTAAACCATCTTCACCATATCTATCATATGTAGCTCTTTTTTCATCATCTGACAAAATTTCGTAAGCTTTACCTAATTCTTTAAACTTTTCTTCTGCATCAGGCGCTTTATTTACATCTGGGTGAAGTTGTCTTGCTTTCTTTCTAAAAGCGCTTTTTATCTCGCTCTTATCGGCATCTTTTGAGACACCTAATATTTCGTAATAATCTGCCATTACCTACCTAATTCCTACTTCCGTTTTTAATCTTATTCAGCAGTTGCAACATTTACTAATGCAGGTCTTAACACTTTATCACCCAATTTATAACCTTTTTGTAATTGAACAATTACAGTATTTTCTGGGTGTTCTGATGTTGGAGTTTGCATAACTGCTTCATGGAAATTTGGATCAAATTCTCGACCTTCTGAATCTATAGTTTCTAAACCTAATTTATTTAAAACATCTGTCATTTGTTTACAAACAAGCTTATAGCTATCTTTTATTTGTTCAGAATCTTCCATGTTTTCAATAGCTTTTAAACCTCTATCAAAGTTATCTAAAACCTCTAACAATTTTTTCATTGTTTCTTCTGCACCATATTTCAACAAGCTTTCTCTTTCTTGCGCTTGACGTTTTCTAAAATTATCAAAATCTGCAGCAAGTCTAACATAATGATTGTTTAATTCATCATATTTTTTTTGAAGTTCTTCTACTTTTTTATCAGCCTCATTATTTACAGATTCTTTTTCTTCTGCTACTTCCTCTTTGTTTTCAACTTGTGTTTCTTCAAGTTTTTCATCAGCAGGTTTAAAAGGATTGTTTGAGCTTTTTTCTTCTTCAATTTCGTGTTCATGTTTGTGTTTATGACTCATAATTTCGCCTCTATAAATAATATACTACATTTACTATTATAGTTTATCAACCAGTATAAACAAGTTTAGTTAATTTTTTCTTAATATTTGTTGTAAAAAAATACATAAAGAAATTATTTGTGATGAATAAAATAAAAAACATCTGTATAAAAAATAGATTACTTCTAGCTTAATGTTACAAAATTAGACATTTGCGTTTTTTTGTATATACTATAAATAGATTAATTAGATTAATTTCATGGTACCAATCAAGTTATATAGGAATTATGTTATGCCAATAGAACAATATACTGAAAGCTTAACACTTTCGGAAATGAAGTGTAATATTGGGAAAAATTCATTTGGCTATGTTTTCCCTCAAGGTGATGTTTCAAAAATAGATAAAATACAGAGCTTATTAAAAAAAGCGGGTGGGAAACCAAAAGAATGCGATTTGAGCGATTTTTCAAAAGGCGGGAATGGAAAAGGGAAGCCTGAATATATTATTACATTCAATGACGATTCTCATACTATACTTGTTGTTGAGTGTAAAAATACGGCAAAGAAACATCAAAGTGAAAACCTAAATAAACCTAATGCTTTCGCTGTTGATGGAGTTTTATATTATGCAAAATTTTTAAAAGAAGAATATAATGTAATTTCGATAGCAATAAGTGGAACTACGACAGCTAATATGAAAGTTGATACTTTTTATTGGCAAAAAGGACAGGATAATTACAGTGTATTAAAAAAAGCACGTGATATTATACTAGAACCTAAAAATTATATAGAATTAATTAAAGGCAATAAGTTACAAAAAGCTTACTCTTTAGACGAAATAAGAAATACTGCAATTGATATGCATAACAATCTTCGTGAAATAAAAGTTACAGAAGCACATAAACCAATTTTTATTGCTGGAATTTTAATAGCATTGAATGATGAAGATTTTGTAAAAACTTATGATACATTACCTTCGTATAATTCCGTAATGCAAAACATTCAAATTGCAATTGAAAATGTTTTAAAAAACAGTGATATAAAAAGTAATAGAATAAATTATATAAAACAAGTTTTTAAAACTCTACAAGAGAACACAAAGTTTTCAGAAATTCCATTAGGACATTCTAAATCTATCACTTGGTATATAGAACAACTAGAATTAAAAATAAAACCAATGATGGACTATGCGGACAATACAGTCGATGCATTGGGCGTTTTTTACCACGAATTTATTAAATATTCTGGTGGTGATGGAAGTGGATTAGGTATTGTTTTAACCCCACAACATTTAACGGAATTTATGTGTGATTTAGCAAATGTTAATAAAAATAGCAAGATTGTTGATATTTGTTGTGGTTCAGCCTCATTTTTGGTTACGGCAATGGGTAAAATGTTTAAAAATGCTAATCCTGCTGAAATTAAAAGAATTAGAGAAGAAGGTCTTTATGGTGTTGAATTTGATGATGGATTATACACCTTAGCAATTGCAAATATGATTATTCGTAAAGACGGAAAATCTAACATTTATAAAGGCGACTGTTTTAATCAAGCTATTACTAAAGAACTCAAGGGAAAAAACATAAATATTGGATTAATAAACCCTCCGTATTCACAAAAAGACGTAGTTGAATTAGAATTTGTAGAACACATGTTAGATATATTAACAGTTGGAGGTATTGGTGTTGTTGTTGTACCTATGAGTTGTGCAATTGGTACAAAGTTTAAGGATGTTAGAGAAAGACTTTTTAAAAATCATACGTTAAAAGCTGTATTTTCAATGCCTGACGATATATTTTATCCTGTTGGCACTAATGTATGCGTTATGGTTTGGGAAGCACATACTCCTCATGATTCAGAACAAGAAACATTTTTTGGCTATTATAAAGATGATGGCTTTGTAAAAAAGAAAAAACTAGGAAGAATTGACATAAATAAAAAATGGACTAAAATTGAACAAAAATGGCTTTCTTTATATAGAAATAAAGATGTAAAAGATGGTTTATCTGCTCGTAAATGTGTTTCGTATAGTGATGAATGGTTATGTGAAGCGTATATGAAAACTGATTATACAAAATTAACAGCAAATGATTTTCAATGTACACTTAATAATTACCTTTCCTACCTCATAAAAGAGGGGACTGTTCACGAAGATAGTGATGGAGTGTAAACATGGAATTAAATGTACAAGAATGGAAAGAGTTTAAAATATCTGATTATTTTAGTGTTAACGGAACTAAAACGACAAAATTAGAAATTCTTACAGATGAATATGGATTAGGTGCTTATCCATACGTTACAACACAAGCAAAAAATAATGGCGTTGCTGGGCGATATAATTGTTATACCGAACAAGGAAATGTACTTGTTGCAGATAGCGCTGTCGAAGGATATGTTTCATATCAAGAGAATAATTTTTCTGCTAGCGATCACGTTGAAAAATTAATACCTAAATTTAAGCTTAATAGATACACTGCAATGTTTCTTGTTACAATTTTAAATAAAGAAAATTATCGTTACTCATACGGACGAAAATTTAATCAAAACAATATTAGAAATACTGTAATTAAATTACCATCAAAACAATTAGAAAGTGGTGAATTTATCCCAGATTGGCAGTTCATGGAAGATTATATTAAATCATTGCACCATAAACCGATTACAACAAAGATTGTAACTGGTAATGTTAAAGAATTAGAAATTGACAAATGGAAAGAATTCAAAGTTTCAAAGCTATTTAGTATAATATATAAAGCAAAAGCTTATACAAAAGAGGAAGTTGTTGAAACGGATACAGGTATTCACTTTGTATCAAGAACTGATTGTAATAATGGCATTGACATGATAGTTGACAAAAATGCAAAATATGAAGGCTTAGAAGACGGAAATTGTATTACTATTGGTGATACAACAGCAACATGTTTTTATCAAAATAAGGAATTTATAGCTGGAGATCACATGGTTATTTTACGCGCAAACTGGTTAAACCTTAAAAGAGGTCTTTTCTTTAGAACCTTATTTGCACAAGAAGCTCTTAAATATTGCTATGGAAGAGCATTCCGTATGGATTTAATTAAAGATACTTTATTAAAGTTACCAATTCAACGAAATGAAAAAGGTAATCCAATTATAGATGATAATTGTACTTTTTCTGATAAAGGTTATATTCCAGACTGGCAATTTATGGAAAATTACATAAATTCACTACCATATAGCGATAGAATATAAAGCATTACTACAAACTTAACTTACCAATATTTATTTGAACATTAAAAAATTTTTAATTTTAAATAATTATCAAAAGTTTATTACTGCTAGTTTAAATTTTGATAATTGTTTTGTTTCCAACTAGATAAATGCTCTAAAATCACACCCCTAAACGGCACTAAGATAAACTTCTAACTTTTAATATTGTAATTTGTATGTTGTCTTTTTTACAAAAATCATTATAAATCAAATAGAGGATTTAATATTACAAAAAATTTAGTAGGATTAGATTAAGAACTAGAGGTGTGAGGTATTTATGTTTTCTCCTAAGATTCAAAATTTGATTAATTCAAGCGGACAACAAGCAGCAATTCAACGTTATGCAGAATTGAGTGCTAAAGTTGCTAATTATGAAAAAGGTCTTGAACCTCCTTCATTGGACAACGTAAAACCTTTTGCCAAAGTTTTAAAAGACAGTGCAGCTACAAAAAATGTAACTTCACCAAATAACGCAACTGCTTTCGGTTCTTTAGTTTCTGGCGTTGATAACAAAAAGAAAGAAGCTAAAATTTATGGCAGAAACGATTTAACAGCACTTATCGGACCTCAAAAAACAACTGGCAGTTCTTTTGCTAGCAAAATTGGAGGAGGTATTGCAGGCTCTAAAAACCAAATTCTTGATATGGTTACGAAAATTTCAAAAAGACACGGCGTTGATGACAAGCTTGTAAAAGCCTTAATCAAACAAGAATCAGGTTTTAATGCTAATGCAAAATCAAAAGTAGGTGCTATGGGTTTAATGCAGCTTATGCCAGCTACAGCAAAAAGTCTTGGTGTTAAAGACCCAATGAACCCAGTTGAAAATGTTGAAGGTGGTGTAACTTATCTTAAATCTATGTTAGATAAATACAATGGTAACGTTATCTTAGCATTAGCTGCATACAATGCAGGACCTGGAAATGTAGACAAATACGATGGTGTTCCTCCATTCCCAGAAACTCAAAATTACGTTAAAAACATCTTGAGAGATTATCTATGATAACTATTTTAAACTTTTTTATTAGCAAAATTTTCAATCTAAAACTTATTCGTCAATAATGCAAATACGTCATTAAAAATAACGTATACCATTAATGTTACTAAGAACATAAATCCTACTGTGCCAATTTTTTCAACGATTTTGTCATCTAATCTTTTGCCGTGAATTTTTTCTATAAATAAGAACAGTAAATGACCACCGTCTAATGCTGGAATTGGCAAGAAGTTTACTAATGCTAAGTCCATAGAAATTATCGCAATCAACAATAGCCCTTGAAAAATACCATTGTTATCAATAATATCTCCACCAACCTTTGTTATTGCAACAATACCATGCAAATCTTTCATTGGAACTTTGCCTGTAAATAATTGATACAAGCCATAACACATCATATAAGTGTTATCGTACAAGTATTTATAACTTTGAACTACTGCTTTTGGGAAAGATTTTGTTGGCGCAAGAATTTCTTTTGTTTCTAATTGAATTCCTAATTGACCTTTTTTGTTTGGATAAACAGTTTTTAGAGGAACAATTTTACCATTTCTTTCAACCTTTATATCAACAGGGTGGGTAGTATCAGAAATCGCATAGGCAATATCCTTCAAAGTTACGTTGCCGTCTGAGATATAATAGTTTTTATCATTTTTCTTTATTTCGTCTCTAATTTTTATACTTTTTTCTGATAATTTTAAAGTATCAATTTGTTCAAAATTCTTTAATCCAGATTGAACTTTTTTATCATTAATTAAAATCTTTTCTTCAACAGTTTTTTCTGGAAGTCTTACCAAAAGATCCTTGACAATTGGTTCGTCTGGCTTGAAACCAATGTTAATCTTCAACAATTCATCAATATTATTTTGATAATTTGCTTTTGTAATTATACCGTCAGCCTCTTTACTTTGAGTAACTATAGTAATAAACGCAGCAGTATTTTTAATAGGCATGCCATTAACTTCTACAATCTTATCACCTTTTTTAGCACCAGAAGTCCAAATTGAAGAACCTTTAGCTGCAACTATATCATTAATATAAATATCAGCTTGTCCTGAAGGTAATTGACCCCACAAAATTGCTGTTAATAATACAAAAAGATATGCGCAAATAACATTTGCAATTACACCTGCAGAAACAACTATTGCTCTTTGATAAATCGGTTTATTAATAAATCTTTCCGGAGAATCTTCTTCTAGCCCGCAATCTTTTTCATCATCAGGAAATGATACATATCCACCTAGTAAAAATGCGTGGATTAAAAATGTTGTATCACCGAATTTCTTTTCATATAAAGTTGGTCCAATTGGTAAACCAAAACCAAACTTTTCAACCTTCATACCAAAAGCTTTTGCAGTCAAGAAATGACCTGCTTCGTGCACAAGTATTAAAATACTCAAAAATATTAACATTAAAATTATAGACATAAAATATTATTCCTTGTTTGTGATTGTTAGTATTATCATTCTAACATGATAAAGAATTTATTGTATAATTTTTGTATGAAAAAATTTTTTCTAAGTTTGCTAGATTTAATATATAAAAAGCGTTGCTACTTTTGTAAAAGTTCAAGAGATTGTGTCGTAATGTGCAAAAAATGTTATGACTCTCTTGATTTTAATGATAGAAGAGCACGATTTATTTATAAAAACGTAAACATCTTCTGCGCAGGCATTTACGAAAAAACAATGCAAAAACTTATCAGAGGCGTAAAATACCATAACCAAAAAGAACTTGCCTATTTTCAAGCCAAATTTATGGCTGAATATTTTAAATCTCTAAAATTAAATAAAAATTTTACTGTTGTTCCTGTTCCTTTGTACAAACAACGTAAAAAAGAGCGTGGCTACAATCACATGGAACTTGTGGGAAAAGAATTCTGTAAATTAACAGGTTTTGAGATGAATACTGAATTAATTGAAAGAATTAAAAATACAAAACCTCAATACAAATTGAAAAAATTTGAAAGATTAGAAAACTTGAAAAACGCATTCAAAATTAATGCTGCTAAAATGGATAAAAACTTGGAAATACTAATTATTGATGATATATTTACAACAGGTTCTACCTTTGAATCAATGATAGACGAATTACAAAAGACGGGTTTCAATAACATAACATGTTTTGCAACCGCATCGGCGAATTAATATGATACTAAGCGAATTTTCAAAATTTTTACAAGAACATAACAATGAAATTATTAAAAACAAAACCACACTAAGTTTACTAACAGCGTGGATACTTTCTGTTCTTGAAAAACCTGCGCAAACAAATGTTGAAAAAGTAATTCATCAAGAGATAGACTTTTATCAAAACAAAGCCGGAGATTTCTTTCTTGTTGCAAAATCAGAAAGCGGTAGAAAATTAACACACGCACTTTATAATTACGCATTGAGTTACGAACAACACGTAATGAGAAAATGGCTTGCAGATAAAAACGCAAACGATTTTAAACACTAATCGCTAAAAACATTCCACTTTAAATTTTCTTCTAAATAGTTTGGAATATTATCAAATTTAGCTTGATTTTTTAAATAATAATCCTTGCTAACTTTTTTATATGTCGTATTTTGCTTACTAAACCGATAATAAAGATTTTGCTCCGAAATGATTTTGCCGTCTTCAAATACTTCAACGTTTTTATTTTTTAGTTGAGCTAAAAACTCTTTTCTAGATGCCGTAAAATCAAGACGAGTCTTCACGTTTTGGTATTCAATTATCAAAGAATTTAGAAATAATAAGACAATCAAAACCTTTATAAACAATTTCATCTGAAAAGATTTGTTAGTTGTTAAACCTTTCCAAAAGATTATAAATATTGGGATTAACCATAATTGTGGAACATATCTCGCCCACCATGCTTCTGGGTTTAGAAAAACTGTCAGAAAAGTTAAATTCATTATGAAATACATTGTTTTATTTTCAGAAGTTTTTGGAGACTTTGTAAAAAAGGTGAAAAAGACTATTAAAATTAATATTCCACCAAATAAATATCCAAAACCCGCAATTCTCATGTCTGAAACGTTAAATACAGTTTGATTTTTAACAGAAAAAGGAATTTTAAAACTTGTTTCTTTATCAACAAAAAAATGCGTATGTTCTGTGTTTGAAAATAAAGATATAAATAATTTTTCTAGAGAATTTTTATTTTCAAAAGTTTTTGGCGCATTAAACGTAATTATATCAAGCTTTTCTTCACCTGAAATTGGATAAAAAGGATTATAACCTTGTTTTATATTTGTAAAATAAGGGTTTATTCCTGAAAGTAATATTAATATCGCTGACAAACCAGAGATAACTAAAGTTGATTTTAAGGATTCAAATTTTTTATTCAAAAACAAATACAAGAAATAGCCCAAAAGCAAAACTAAAGCATATAACAAACCTCCAAGTTTTACATTTGATAACATTACAACAGTTGCGGTCGTTAAAAAGATAAATACTTTGTTGTTTATTTCAGATATTTCTTTTAAAGTAAATAATAACAATATATTTACAAACATATAATAAACTAACAAGTCAACGCAAAAAGAGCCAACTTGGCAAATAGAAACTGGATTTAGAATTACTAATATTGCAAAAATCAAGTTATATAAAATGTTTGAACCTTTAAACTTGTTAAAAGTATAAAACGCTAAACAAAAAGTGCTGAATGAAAATAAATAATTTATAATCTTTCCAAATTCAATATTATTAAATAATAGAACAAAATTAGAGCTAAAGATTTCTGCAAATTTTGGATAATGTTCAATCCATAATGTCGGGTTGAACAAAGAAAATTTAGGAAGTTCAAAAACAGGATTCCAACCAGAAGTCAAAAGAATTATAGCCTCTTGATGATAATTTCTTCCGTCCCAAGAATAATCCCAAAAAATTTGAGATAAAAGACCAGAAATCAAAATTGATACAAAAATAAGACCAGATTGAAAAGCCACTTCTCTTCTCGCAAATTCAGATTTCTTGTTATAAAAAACTTGAGAAACTATTGCAACAAAAAATGCTACAATGCTATACCATTTTTGAATTGGAAAATTTACAATAAAGCCTAAAAATGAGAATAAAAATATCGTGCTAAAAAATGTCGTAAAAAATAAAAATATAGAAAAAAAGACCTTGTTTATTTTTTCAGAAATATAATTTTCTTTCAATTTTAATAAAATTCCTTGAAGGAAGGCTTCGTATCCAGATAAAAGAAGATACGAAGAGAAAAATATAACAGAAAATATGATTATAAACATTACAGGTTTAAACATAAGTTTTAAAGTCGCTGAAACAGGGCAAGAAAGAATAATTTCGCCACTTGAAGGAGAAAGAATTAACTTATTATTTTTCAATTCATATTTTCCACCACTCACAATCAATTTTGACAACTCTTGTTGAAAAATACTTGAATGATTTACATTCAAAGTTGAGATTTCAACCTTTGATTTTACGTCTTTAAAATAAATCTTCAAACTATTTGAAGACAAGTATTTAGCCACATAAAAATAATAAGCATTATCTTTTTTCTGCAATAAGTTTGCAGTTTTTCCGCCATAATTTACACTAACATCAGAAAAATCACCTGTAGTAGAAAGTTTAATATTTACAACTTGTTTTGATATCCACAAAGGAGTTGAAACAAACAAGATAAATGCCGAAATAATTAACGCAAAAATAAATGATATCTTATTAAAATTCTTCAATTCAAAGCTCCTAGATAAATAATATCTTAGTATCATTTTAGATATAAAATAAAATTAATAATATCTTTTTATTAAAATTTATTAACAAAAACACTCAAAACATGGCAATTATTGAGAAAGACATGTTTTTATATGGTAGTGTAGTATTTGAAAGGTAGTTTATTATGTTAGGAATTGCTAGTACTCAACCAAGACAAATTCCACCATACGCATGTGATGGTGGAGGTTTAACAGCCAGACCAAAAGTTCCACCATACGCATGCGATGGTGGCGGACTAACAGCGAAAACGCCAACTCCTGCTGAATTGCAAAATGCTACAGTTGATTTTGTTGGCAAAGTTGCTGGCGGAATAAAAGATTACGTTAGAAAACCTGCTAAAAATGATGCTTCAAAAGCAACAACTCCTTCTATGGACTCAGAAGCAGAAAAGAAAACAAGTAAAAGAAACCAATTCTTAGGCACAGCTATTCTTCTTATTGGTGGTGTCGCATTAGGTTACGGTCATAGAAAATATATTGAAAAAGGTTTCAACAATCTAAGTGAACAAATCACTAAATGGACTTCTGGACCAAAATGCCAAGAATTAATAAAAAAAGGTCAAGACCTTTTAGCTAAAGCAAAAGATGCTATTTTTGTAAAAGCTTAATCAGAAATTTATTATGAATTTAACCAAAAACTAAACCAAAAACCAAAACTTTAATTAAATGGGCTTTGTGCCCATTTTTTTTTATAGTATAATTTTTCTGTTATGAAAAAAGTATATATTGAAACAATGGGTTGCCAAATGAATAAATCTGATACCGAACGTATGTTAGGTATGTTAGACTATTGTGGCTATGAAGAAACAAAAGAGGCTAAAGAAGCTGATTTATTAATTATTAATACATGCTCAATCAGAAAATTGAGCGAAGATAAAGCATACAGCGCAATTGGTGTTTGGGGAAAATGGAAAAAAGCCAGACCTCATATCAAAATTGTTTTCTCAGGCTGTGTAGCACAACAAGATAGAGAAGAAATTTTTAAACGGGCACCATACGTAGACTTAGTTTTAGGCACACACAATATCTACGAATTACCGGATTTAATCAAAAAAATTAACAACGGTGAAAGAATTTGCGCTACTCCAGAAGTTCCTTTTGGAGAAAAAGATTACTCAATAAAACGTGTTAAATCAACAGGTTGCTGGATTCCAATTACAGAAGGTTGTAACAATTTCTGCACATACTGTATCGTTCCTTACACTCGTGGTAGAGAACGTTCTAGAGATATGAACACTATCATCAAAGAGGTGAAAGATGCTTTAAAAGATGGTTTTAAAGAAATTACCCTTCTCGGTCAAAACGTAGATAGTTATGGCAAAGATCTTGAGAATTGTAATCTTTCAAAACTTTTAAGAGAATTAAATTCTATAGAAGGTCAATTTAGAATTAGATTTGTAACATCTTATCCAACAGATATTACTGATGAATTAATTCAAACAGTAAACGAATGCGATAAGGTTTGCGAATATTTCCACATACCTATGCAATCAGGTTCAGACTATACGTTAAAGAAAATGAACAGACGTTATGATAGAAAAACTTACGGAGAAATTTGTCATAAAATAAGAACACTTGTTCCAGACGTAACAATCACAAGCGACTTCATCGCAGGTTTTCCCGGAGAAACAGAAGAACAGTTTGAAGAAACGCTATCTGCAATGAGAGAATTTGAATTAGATTACTCAAACACTGCAGCATATTCTCCTCGTAAAGGTACCGTTGCAGCAAAATGGACAGATTTATATATTGACGAAGAGGTTAAATTCGATAGACTTGCAAGACTTAACGAAGTTAACCGTGAATGCTGTCTAAAATCTAACCAAAAATTCATCGGTAGAGAATTAGAAGTTCTAATTGAAGGCTTTGAAAACCATAAAGGTAAAAATGTCATCACTGGTAGAACTCGTAACAATAAAATCGTTCACATTCCTTGCGACGAAAATCTTACAGGTCAATTCTTAACAGTTAAGATTATAGGCGCCAAAACTTGGTACTTGCAAGGTGAAATGATTTAGAATATTTTATAATTTAAGAGGGCGAAATTGATGAAATCAATTTCGCCCTCTTTTTTAAAGGCGGGCACGATGTTCATCGTGCCCGCCTTTTTATTAATACATTTTCAAAGTTACATCAGATATATTTGGATTTTCTCTCAAAAATCTTATGAACGCATCTTTTTGGCTATCACAAATTGGAATAACATCTTTTATATTTTTAAAAGGTTCGTAACCGTCTTTACCTTTAGATATGTATTCATTTGTTATTATTGTATAATATTTTTCAGGCTCAATTTTATTAATTTTCGAATAAACTTGTAAATATCTTCTACCGTTAATTTTACCCATTTCTAAAATTTGGGTTAAATATTTACCCTGAATTTTACCTTTGACGATTTTGTTTTCAAAAGGTAGGACTTCAATTGCATCAGCAAGAGTAATTTTTTCTGTCAAATTTTTGTTTATTCTAATCGAACCACTATTTGTACAAACAATGTCATAATTTTGGAACTCAACCATTGATTTTAAAACCAATCTGCCCAAATTTGTTTGACGGCTTTCAATAATATTTTGTTCGCCTAATAAAAGAAGATTTGTTTTACTTAATACTATATTTTTAAGCTTGTCTAACTTTTTATTAATATGGTTTAATTTTTTTACGACATCTTTATCAGAAACGATTTTATTATCCATTAAAACATTTTCAAATTTAGTTATACCTTTATCTGTGGAATATTCAACTCTGCTGACTCTCACACCGAATTCGCCTGAATTAATAATATCAACCCCATTAACTTTAACAGGTTTTGTGAATAAAATGTGATTATGACCGCCAAAGATGATGTTTATTGAAGGATTTGCTTTTGCGATTTGTTGGTCAATTTCATAACCGCAATGAGAAATTACGACAATCATATCAACCTTGTTAGTATTTTCTGAAATTATTTTTTTTACAATGCTGATTGGGTCATAAACAGTTACGCCGTCTGAGCATGACAAATTTGATAAGGCAGGAGTTGTAACTCCTATAATTAGAACTCTTTGACCGCCTACATTTTTTATAATATATGGCTTTACTAATTTTTTCATTTCGGTATCAGAAAACTCAATATTTGCTGATAAGAAGGTTGTTTTTGATTTTTTAATTAAATGTTTTAATTCTTTTACACCTCTATCGAACTCATGATTACCAAGAGCAACAGCATCATAATGCAAATATGTTTTCAAAAGTTCAGCAGTAAGTTTACCCTTGAACATCTGATAATAAACAGAACCCTGAAAAATATCACCCGAATCTAAAACAAGAGTGTTTTTATCATTATATCTTGTTTTGTCATAGTAATAAGTCTGTCTTGCGGCACCTGCAACATCTTTTAAACCATGATATTCAATTGGTTGCAAACGACCATGCACATCACTTGTATGTAAAATTGTTATATCTGTTGCAAATGCCGGTATTGAAAAAATAAATAACGATAGAATTAATAAATATATTTTTTTCATAACTTCTCCTAGATTAAAATTTTTATAACAACCTTTTTGTTATGAGATTGAGTTTTATCTGTAATACATGGCATGTGCGCATCTTGTGGATAGAAAATTGTAAAATATCCTTGAGGAACGCTTACATAAGAGCCTTCCCCATTAAAAAATTGCAAATCTTTTTCTTCATCATATTCTGTATTTTTATCCAATTTTGAAACATCATGAATTCCCATTTTTTCAAAACCAGAAATTACATATTGAATATCAATATATTTTTTATGAGCTTCAAATAATCCTTCTGATTTTGTGTCATATTCTTGAATATTTGCAGTTACTTTATCTCCATCAATTTCATATTTGCCGTTTTCAAAAGTTGTTAAATCATTATTTAAAATAAATTCTAAACCTTTTTTAATTTTTTCGTCTAAATTAAAATACGTTTCAGCATTTTTAATATTGTCAAAAATCATTTTCATATCTCCTTTTGAAAAAATTATAGCATAAGCGCACATACATTTTATGTTAACAAAAATTAACATAAAGGTCAAAAAGTTAAAGTTTATCATGGTTTGAGCCGATAAGTAAATTGTTAGGGAA
>CAKUXM010000025.1 GCA_934700335.1 uncultured Candidatus Melainabacteria bacterium
ATAAAGTTCAACTTTTACGTCAATCATAGGGAATCCGGCTAAGATACCACCTTCAAGAGCTTCTTCCATACCTTTTCTTGCTGGTTCAATGTATTCTTTAGGAATAGCACCACCGACAATTTTGTTTTCAAATACAAAACCTGCATTTTCTTCAGCTGGAGAAATTCTAATTTTAACGTGTCCATATTGACCTTTACCACCTGATTGTCTTTGGAACTTAGATTCTTGATCTGCATTACCTCTGATTGTTTCTCTGTATGCAACTTGCGGTTTACCAACGTTAGCATCTACGTGGAATTCTCTTAATAGACGGTCAACGATGATATCCAAGTGAAGTTCACCCATACCGGAAATGATTGTTTGACCTGTTTCTTGGTCAGTTTTAACTTGGAATGATGGATCTTCTTCAGCAAGTTTTTGAAGAGCAATACCCATTTTTTCTTGGTCAGCTTTTGTTTTTGGCTCAATAGCAACAGAAATAACTGGTGTTGGGAATACCATTTTTTCTAAGATAATAGGTGCTTTTTCATCACATAATGTATCACCTGTTGTTGTTTCTTTCAAACCAACTGCTGCACAGATATCACCTGCGTAAATTTCTGGAATTTCGTTTCTTTGATCAGCGTACATTTGAACTAATCTTGAGATACGTTCTTTTTTACCAGTTGATGCATTTAATACATAAGAACCAGAAGCTAATTTACCAGAGTAAACACGCATGAATGTTAAACGACCTACGAATGGGTCTGTCATAACTTTGAATGCTAAAGCTGCGAATGGTTCATCTTCTGAAGAAGCTCTTGTTGTTTTTGTACCATCTTCTAGTTCACCTTCGATAGCTTTTACATCGATTGGAGAAGGTAAGTAATCAACAACTGCATCTAATAGCATTTGAACACCTTTGTTCTTGAATGCTGTACCACAGCACATTGGAACTATTTGGTTGTTACATACTGCTTTTCTTAAAACAGCTTTTAATTCAGGAACTGTGATAGATTCTGGGTCTTCACAATATTTTTCCATTAATGTGTCATCTTCTGATGCAATAGCTTCAACCAATTCTTCTCTGTATTGGTGAGCTTTATCTTTTAATTCTTGAGGAATTTCGTCGCAAGTATCAACGTCAAATACATCTACTTGTTTACCTAAATCATCTCTGTAGATTTCAGCTTTCATTTCGATTAAGTCGATGATACCTCTCATTTGGTCTTCAGCACCGATTGGTAATTGAATAGCAAATGCATTAGCTCTTAATCTAGTTCTGATTTGGTCTAATACACGGTAGAAATCAGCACCTGTTCTATCCATTTTGTTAACGAATACTAAACGAGGTACTTCGTATCTGTTAGCTTGTCTCCAAACTGTTTCTGATTGAGATTGAACACCACCTACTGCACAGAATACAGCAACTTCGCCGTCTAATACACGAAGAGAACGTTCTACTTCAACTGTGAAGTCAACGTGACCCGGTGTGTCGATAATATTTAATTGGTAACCTTTCCAATATGCAGTTACAGCTGCTGATTGAATTGTGATACCTCTTTCTCTTTCTTGATCCATGAAGTCTGTTACAGCTGCGCCATCGTGAACTTCACCGATTTTGTGAGTTTTACCTGTGTAGAACAAGATACGTTCTGTTGTTGTAGTTTTACCAGCATCAATGTGAGCGGCAATACCAATGTTTCTTGTCTTTTCTAATGGTGTTTTTCTTGCCATTTCCTTAATTCCTTTTCTTTTCTATATGTGTAACTATTACTTTTGCTATTTTTAGCTACGTAAATTATTCTATAAAAATAGTTCAATTTCAAGCACTAATTTATTTCAAATATTTATGATAGAATATTTTTTGAAAAAGGGAGAAATTAATAATGTTAGATAATTTAGAAAAAATAACAGATTTTAAATTTGGAGAAAATTCACATCAAGGCGCAAGCCTTTATAAATCAGATGCAATGGTTGATTATGAAGTTGTAAACGGAGGCGAATTATCTTACAAAAATATTTTAGATATGACAACATTAATTCAAATTTTGAGTGAATTTTATGATGTCAACGCAACGGTTATGGTTAAAAACGCAATGCCTTGCGGAGTTGCACTAGGAACAAGCTTGACCGATGCTTTTAATAAAGCTTTTGACTGTAACCCTGTTAGCGTTCTTGGTTCTTGTATTGGGTTTTCAAAAATTCTTGATACAGAAACAGCTAAAAAAATTCATCTATCTGATTTTGAATTAGTTATGGCAATTGGTTATGACAAAGAAGCTTTAGAAATTTTGAAGAAAAAGCCTGAAATGAAGGTTGTTAAAATTAATACTCCTCTTGAAGAAGTTAAGATTTCTGTAAGAGAAGAAGTTAAGATTACACCTTTTGGAATTCTTTTGCAAGATGCTGATAGAGGAGATTTCAATAAAGATACATTTAAAGTTGTTACAAAGAAGAAACCTACATCAGAAGAAATTGAAGATGCAATTTTCGCATTCAAAATTGCAAAACATTCAAAATCAAAAGCTGTTGTTATTGCAAAAAACTTTAAAATGTTATCAATCGCGCAAGGTCAAACAAGCTTCGCAGATGCTTGCGACTGGGTAATGACTTACGCTTGTGATGACACAAAAGGCTCTGTAATGGCTTATGACGGAATTATTGATACAGTTGACGGAGTTCACGTTGCAACAACTGGTAGAGTTTCTTTAATTATTCAAGCAGGCAATTCTTATAACGAAAAAGAAGTTATCAAAGCTTGTGATAAATACGAAATAGGAATGATTACCACAGGAATTACCCATCATAAAAATTAGAAAGAATAAAAATGAATTTAATAGATAAAATCAAAGAAAACAGAACAATAGCTTGGCTTTCAGCCGCTCATTTTACAACAGATACATATTCAGGATTTCTAAATCCTATTATGCCGTTTATTGCTGCAAACTTAGGAATTTCAATGGGTGTAGCAGCACTTGTAATGAGTATTTCGCAATTAATTTCACAATTAATTCAACCTATCTTTGGTTTCTTCGCTGATAGTTTTTTCAAAAGATTATTTATCTTTTGGGGATTGTTGTTAGCTTCTGTATTTTTTCCACTTACAGCTTGCGCACCAAACCTTGCAGTACTTGCAATATTTATCGTTTTAGGTAGTTTAGGTGTAAGCATTTTTCACCCACAAAGTATCGGATTTGTAATTAGATTTACAAAAGACGATTTCACAAGAAATATGGGTTTTTTCTTGAGTATGGGTTCAATTGGATATTCATTCGGTCCCGCAATCTCTGCTGCTGTAATGGAATTCTTGGGACTTAAAGCAATGCCTGTAACATCAATCGTTGGGATTATACTTGTAATGATGATGTTTATTTGCGTTCCTAAAATTTCTAATATCGATAAAAAACCAGAAAAGAAAAATATCGTTGAAGTATTTAAAGCAATTTTAACTAACAAACAAATATTAATATTAATTCTAGTTGCAATTATGAAAGCTATAATTTCAAGCAGTTGCGCTATTCTATTACCATTCTTCTGGAAAGATGCAGGATATAGTCCATTCTACATTGGTATGGCTTTATTCTGGTTTATGCTTGCCGGAGGTTTTGGTTCATTATTAAGCCCAAAATTTGAAAAAATGATTGGCACAAGAAACATTATCTATTTATCAATGTTGGCAATGCCAGTTATGATGTTTATTTTTGTATACACAACACCAAGAATGCCTATTTTAGCTTTGATTGACTTTGTATTAATGGCATTTGTTTTGATGCTTGCAACACCAATTACAATGGTACTTGCGCAAAAAGAATTACCTCAATACAAAAGCATTATTGGTGGATTTCTGAACGGCTTCTGCTGGGGCATTGTCGGTGGAATTTTAAGTGGACTAGGTTTTGTTGCACAAAAATTTGGTGTACTTCAAATCTTACTTATCGCAAGTATTTTACCAGCCTTGAGCGTATACTTTGTTAAAGATTTAAAAATTGAAGAATAAATCATATAACTATTGTATGTATTTTAGGAATTAAAAATGTATAATGAACCCATTAGTTCATTGAAAATTTAATGCAACAAGTGGACACCACTCATTTCTTTAAACGACGTTACTTACGTCAAGAAAGGGGTGATGCTTATGGCAACATTCAAAGCGCTAGCCGTTATGTATTACATAATAGCAGTTTTGTTTAATAAACAAAAACTAGCGTTGTCGATTGCAGTCATAACGCTAGTTTTACTTTAATAAAGTAACAACCGTGGTGTAAAATTTTAGCTTTCGCTAATTGCCACTTGTTGTGTTTATATTATAACGTATTTTTTAAGGTTGCGCAAGTCTATAATTACTCAAGGAAATTAATTTTTCCTTTTGTACGTTTTTCAATTTCTAAAATTAATGTAGATAAGGGTATTTCTAGAGCTTCACAAATTCTCCAAAGTGTTGAAATTTGAATATCTTTTACACCTTTTTCAACTTGCGACCATATTGATTTTGACAAATTTATTTCATTGGAAATCAAACTTATAGACTTTTTCTCCTTTAGTCTATATTCTTTAATAATCTCTGCTATTGTTTTTTGAAGAATAATTTTACTTTCTTGCATATAAAATATTATCGTGCTAATATTAGAACATTTGTTCTAATACAAGAACGGAGTAAAAAATGAATATTGAAGATATTTTAGCTGATACAGAAATGTATTTTTCACAAATAATACATTTGATAGATTTAATGCTAAACCAAAATAATTTAGATAGCGAAAACATACTTACATTAAGAGATTTAGCAGAATTAGGAAAAAATAAAATTAATAAACTTAACTAATTTGTTAAAACTTGCAAAATGCCATATAATCGTTTTATGACTAAAGCAAGACAAACACAAGTAAGCACATTTAGAGATGCGTGGGTTGAGGTAAATTTAGATTACCTAACTCAAAATATAAAGAAATTTACAGAATATTTGCCAAAAGATAAAAAACTTTTGGCGGTAGTAAAAGCTGATGCGTATGGACACGGTGTATCAATGATGTTACCTACAATTTTGTCATGTAACATTGATATGCTTGGCGTTGCATCAATTGACGAAGCATTAGATTTAAGAACAGCTGGAGCAGAATGCGATATTCTTGTTCTTGGTGCACCACCAGTTTGGGCTTTTGAAAGTGCTATTCAAAATAATATTTCTATTTCAATATTTAATGATGAACACTTAGAAGCTGCTAAATTGATTTACGAAAGAACAGGTATACCAATCAAAGCACACGTTAAAGTTGATACAGGTATGAACAGAATTGGCATCAGAGCAGAAGAAGCTGTTGAATTTATCAAGAAGGTTCAAAAATTAGATTATATTAATTTGCAAGGCATTTTCTCACATTTAGCAAACAGTGATAACGAAGAGAGAACAAAAGCACAACTTGGTAAATGGGAAAACATTTTAGCAAACGTAAATACAGACGGCTTATTGACTCATATTTTCAGCTGTATTGGTGCTCTATCATACAATTGCACTTGCAATATGATTAGACTTGGAGGAATGATTTACGGTTTAGATTCACCATTCCCTAAATCTAAAAAAAGTCCGTTTGAAGTTAAACAAATTTTGGGATTAAAAGCAAGAATTTCAAATATCCATAAGGTTAAAAAAGGCGAAGGCGTAAGCTATTCATACAATTTTGTAGCGGATAGAGATATGACTGTTGCCACAATTCCAATCGGATATGCAGACGGAATAGACAGACGACTTTCAAGTAAAATTTATGGCTACATTGGAGATAAAAAAGTTCGTCAAATCGGCAACATCACAATGGATCAAATGATGTTTGACGTAACAGATGTAGAAACAGAAGTTGGCGAAATCATCACACTTTTAGACGAAAGAATAAAAATTGACGAATGGGCTAATAT
Source organism: uncultured Candidatus Melainabacteria bacterium (assembly GCA_934700335.1). Taxonomy (GTDB): domain Bacteria; phylum Cyanobacteriota; class Vampirovibrionia; order Gastranaerophilales; family Gastranaerophilaceae; genus UBA791. The sequence goes on from CAKUXM010000025.1 coordinate 5,890, forward strand.
TCTTGGCACAATCAATTATGAATTAACTTGTCGGTTAAAAGTAAGATTACCTAGAATTTACACGAGATAGGAGAAAAGATGGAAGAACAAATTTTTGACTACGGTATAATTGGTTCAGGTCCAGCCGGACACACAGCAGCTTTTATTGCCGCCAAACAAGGTTTTTCAGTTATATTATTTGAAAAAGACGAACTTGGCGGAGTTTGCCTAAATCGAGGTTGCATTCCTACAAAAACAATTCTTCATTCTGTAGAATTGTATAATGAAGTTAAAAATGCTGAAAATATTGGTATAGAATCATCTGATATAAAATTAAATCTTTCTAAAATTATGGAAAGAAAAGATAAAGTTGTAGAGACATTAAGAAAAGGTATTGAACAAGGAATAAAGGCTAACAAGATAACTTATGTTAACGCAGAAGCCAAAGTTCTTGACGAAAAGACAATTGAAGCAGACGGCAAAAAATACAATTGCACAAAAATTATTGCAGCAACAGGGTCAACACCAAAAGAACTAAAAGGTCTTGAATTTGACCATAAATTCATTGTAGATTCTGATGATTTATTTAAGATTACAGAAATTCCTAAAAATGTTGCAATTGTAGGTGCTGGCGCAGAAGGCATTGAATGGGCAAGAATTTTTAAATGTATGGGTGCAGAAGTTACTTTAATTGAAAAAACGCATAGACTACTTCCTCCTGCTGATATGGAAGTATCTAAAAGATTAGAAAGAATTTTTAAACAACAGGGCATAAAATTTTATACTTCAACAACAATTGAAGAAATTAAAGATAGACAAGTTAAACTATCTAACGGCGAAAAGCTAGAACCAGACTATATTTTAATAGCTGCGGGCAGAAATGTAACACGATTGAATACTGATGCAAAAATTACATATTTAGGTGATGCTTATGGCTCTATAATGCTTGCAACTTTTGCTATGTATCAAGCAAGAGCACTTTTATCAGATATCATATTTGATAATGTATTTATACCAAGCGTTGTTTACGGAACACCAGAAATAGCTTGGATTGGTGCTAACGAACAAGATTTACCAAATGGTAGCTATGAAAAAGTCGTTTACCCATTGACAGCCTTGGGTAAAGCTTATTGCGATAATGCTACAGATGGATTTGTTAAAATTTTAACTTATCAAGATTATGTTATAGGTGCACATATAATTGGAAAAGAAGCTTCTGCATTAATCCATGAGTTGGCAGTTGCTATGCAAAATAATATTAAAGTTTCAGATTTAAAGAAGGTATGTTTTGCGCACCCGACTTATTCAGAAGCTATTTATGAAAGTATTTTGAGATTGTAATGAAAAGACTTCCAGATTATTTAAAAAGACCAATAATTAATACAGAAACAACAAAAACGGTGAGAAATATTTTAAAAAATCATTGTTTGAATACTGTTTGCGAAAATGCTCGTTGCCCAAATAAGAACGAATGCTACACAAAACAAACTGCAACTTTTTTAATTATGGGAAATGTTTGTACAAGAAATTGTAGATATTGTAATATTTCTAGCGGAATTCCAGAAACTCTAAACGAAAATGAACCAAAAGAAGTTGCAAATGCAATAAAAGAACTTGGTCTAAAATATGCAGTAATAACGTCTGTTACTCGTGATGATATTAATGACGGCGGTGCAGAACATTTTGCTAGAACAATTGAAGAAATCAGAAAAATTTCACCCGAAACAAAGATTGAAATTTTAACTCCCGATTTTAATGGTGATAAGAATTCGCTTGATATAATTATTAAAGCCATGCCAGAAGTTTTCAACCACAATATTGAAACAACAAAACAAATTTTTAAAAAGGCAAGACCAAAAGGTAATTACCAAACATCTTTAGAGGTTTTGAAATATGTTAGAGATAATAGCAATATCAAAACAAAATCAGGACTTATGGTTGGACTTGGTGAAATTTTTGAAGAAATTGAAGAGACTTTCAAAGATTTAAAAAATGTAGGCTGTGATATTTTGACAGTTGGACAGTATATTCAACCTTCTAAAAAACATTTAGAAGTAGATAAATATTATACATTAGAAGAATTTGAACAAATAAAAAATCTTGCTAAAAAAGTTGGATTTAAACATTTTCAAATAGGTCCACTCGTAAGAAGTTCTTATATGGCAAAAGATTTAGTTTAAAAGAAAGAGGTTAAAATGAAACAGGTCATTATAGTTGCAATTATTGCAGTTGCAGGGTATTTTATGTATGCAAATTGGGATAAAATTAATACAACATTCACTGGTGGAATTCAAAATGAAAGAACAGTAAAAACCATTCAAGCAGTAAATCAAGGCAGAAACGAAATGAATAGCGAAGCTCAAGATGTTTTAAATAATAATGGTGGTTATTAATAATTAATAAGTTAATAATATATTTATAAAAAAAGATATGCTCTAGAGCATATCTTTTTTTGTTTGTTAGTTTTTGTTAGGAAGGGAAGGAATAAGGGTTTAAAATTTTCTTTAAATTGTTTTCGTTTTAGAGTTTTAATTGTTAGGTTTAAAGTATAGGTTAGGATTGGGTTAGGTTGTTAGGAAAGTATAGGTTAGGTACGGGTATCTTTAAACTCTAAGAACTATTTGCAATTTTTAGCTATTTATTAACCGAATACGTTGAATGATTTTTCTACGTTATCGCCAATTAATGACTTAATAGCATCATATTCAGTTTTAATAGCATCGTGTTCTGTATTAACTTGAGTTAATTCCATATCATAAACTTTTTCTTGAGCAGATATTCTATCAGTCTCAGTGTTGTATACGCCTTGTTGAACAACTAAATAATCATTTGCTGTTGAATATGTACCAGCTGCGCCAATTGCTGCAGCTACTGCATTTAATAATGTATCTGGTGTTGCAGTACCTTTATCTGATACAGAGAAAGAACCATCAGCATTAACTACGAAGTGAGTTACTGTTCCATCAGCTTCATCAGTTTTTTTGTATTTTTCTGCCATTTGTTGAGCAGAATTCATTTTTGAATAATTGTTCAAAGCGTTGGCATAATTTGTAGCCATTGTTGAAGATGTTTGAGATAATCTCATTTTGATTGCAGAGATTTGTTGAGCTTTTAACTCTAAATCATTTTGTCTTGCAGTCAAAGTCATAAGACGTGCTTGATTTGCTGCGATACCCATTTTGTGTACTCCTTTTTCCTATACTTTTTATTTTGTTTACCCTAACAAACTACTTATCGACACGTTTGAATTCAAACTTTAGCCTTAAAACTCATGCCAGACATGGATTTCGGGGAATTAACAGCTAAAAGTCAATAGAATTAACATTTATAAGAAATAAATTCATATTTACAATTCTTAACATTATTAACTTTTGTAATATTAGTATGATTTTTCAAAAAATTTCATTATTCATATAAACAGAGGATATTTATAGAAATTGGTAAATAAAAAGATTTTGTTGCCGAGAATAAATAACATAAAGGCGGTAAAGCATGTATAATTCACAAATTCAATTAAGTACTGGCATTAGCAAATCAATGTTTTCAAATAGCATTGGAGAATTTGCTATTCCAAAAACTAACCAACTTGAAGGTGTTGATAAACCGCAATTCAAAGATTTTTTAACAGAAGTATCAAATAATTTAAACGACCAGATGAACGCACCAGATAAATTATTAAGTGATTTAGTAGCTGGTAGAAATGGCGTAGATGTTCACGATGTAATGACAGCTATGTCTCAAGCTGAATTAAGTATTTCTGTTGCAACAACTGCTGTAACAAAAGTCATTCAAGCGTATGATAAAATTTCTCAAATTCAAGTATAGAATATAAATATATAAATAATATTATTTTAAAAAACTCAGCAGGGGATTATGGATTTTAACAAAATTTTAGCAAACAAACCTTTATTATACGGAATCATTGGGGCAATAGTACTTGTCCTAACTTTAGCTTTAACAATTGGGGTGGTGTCATCAGCAAACAGTAGTAGTGGTGGTGCAAAACCAGTTGAAGAAAAGGTTATAAAAGAAAACTTAGATTTATTAACAACTGACAATCTTGGAAAAGCAATTGAAATTCAAGCGTTACTTGCAAGAGAAGGTATCAACGCAAAGAGAAAGATTGATGGTACAAAATCAACAATTTATTTAGATAATTATACACAAACACAAAGAGATAGAGCACTTTTAGCTATTGTTAAAAGTGGCTTGATGGATCAAAACGTTGGTTTGGAAATCTTTGATAAAGGTGATTTCACATCAACAAAAGAAGATAAAAGAATTAGATTATCAAGAGCAATCAATGGTGAATTATCAAGATTAATCAGAAAAATTCCACCAATTGAAAACGCATCTGTATTCATTTCTATTCCAGAACAATCAATGTTTGCAAATATGCAAAAACCGATTACTGCAACAGTACAAATCACAATTCCTTCTGGTTCAAAATTAGACCACATTAAAGTAAAAGCTATTTCAAACTTACTTTTGGGAAGTGTTGCAGGATTAACAGCAGATAACATTTCAATTACAGATACAAACGGTAACGTTTATACAAGCATTATGAATGCAGAAGATGAAATGCTTGAACGTATTGAAGAAAACGATAAATACATGCAACAAAAAGTTAACGCACAATTAGACAGATTAATTGGTAAAGGTAACTACGTAGCAACAGTAAGTACATTCTTACGTCAAGCACCTGCAGAAAAATATTCAATCACATATAAACCTAATGAAAAAACTGCAATTACAGAACAAGTATTTACAGAAGGCTTAGGAGACCGTTCACAAGGTTCTGCAACAGGTCCAGCTGGTCCAGTTAGCGTATACTTACCGAACAACATTCAAGCAGGTGTTACTGGTGGTGAAGGTAGTTCTTCACAAAACAGAAGCTACGCTCGTACAGCAGCAGAAAGACAATACGGCGTAAGTAAAACTCAATTGAATGAATATATGAAACCTGGTTTAGTAGAAGAAATTTCAGTTGCAGTTACATTAGAAAAGAATTCTGTACCAACAGATACAACAATTGAAGAATTGAAAGAATTGATTGCAAGCGCAGCAAGTCCAAAAGTTAAACCAGAAAGCGTAACAATTGCATTCTCAGATTCAACAGAACCATACTTAGCATCAGACAGACCTGTAAACTTACCAAAACCAGACGAAACAGGTAACCCATGGTGGATAACAATAGTTTTGGTAATTGGAGGTTTAATAGGTGGCTTCTTCTTTGTTCACAGCAAAATGAAAAAAGCCCAAGAAGAACAAGCTAGAGAAATGGAAATGTTGAAAAACAGAACAGACACTCAAGATAGACAACTTCAAGACGTAAGCTTAAAGGCATCTGAATTGATAGAAAAGCAAACACAACTTGCACAAGGCTTATTGGAACAACAACAAAAAGAATATATTCCAGCACCACCACCTTATGCAATGACAGATGCAATCAATGAATTACGTTCAGATTTAGAAGCAATTGATGACAATGAAGCTGGCGAAAAAATCAAAAGTTGGATAGAACAAAGATAACAAAAATTTAAAAGAGTTGACGAGCTAAACCCTCGTCAACTCATAATCAGATAAAAGTGTAGTAGGTAGTGAATAATGGCAATAGAAGGGTTCGATTATAAACAATTTTCTCAAATGTTAGCAGACCAAGCTAAAGAGCTTGTTCCGGCTGAATTTGATGATTTTCAAAAAAAATATATTGTTCAAACATTATTGAACTTCTCAATGCTTGCAGGGGAAGCTATTTCAAATGACCCGCAAATTGGCTTTAATGCTGACCAAGCCGTATTACTTACTCAAATCATTGCAGAATGGTCATTCCACAAATCTGTAGACTTGATTCGTTCAGGTATTGATTCACAATACTGGGACGGAGTTTTGCAAAAAGTTGCGTTTACTATTTTTGAAATTGGTAAACAAACAATTCAAAACAATATTCCACAAGATCAAATGCTTGCACTGATTGAACATCATGTAAAACAAGCCTTCGACGGTGCAATTGATGAATTATCTCAAAAAGGTATAATTGACGAAAACTTAAAAGAAGCTGCTCAAAACCAATCAAATATTGATGCAATGGTTCAAGAGGCAGAAGAAGCAAGACAAGAAGAGGAAGCAAAGCAAGCAGAACAAATGGCTGCTCAACAAACTCAAGAGCAAGGTCAATTACCGCCAGACCAAATGGCACAAGCTCAAATTCCTCAACAAACAGGAAACCAAAACAAGATTTTAAAACTTGCATCTGTTGCTTTGATTTTAAAAACTTTATCACAAGACAAAGTTCATACAATCTTGAACAAGTTCAATCCAGACGATGCACAACTTGTAAGCCAATATATGCAAATGAACGATTTAGAAACAAGACTTGATCCAAATGTGTCAATTCAATTTTTGAAAGAAATCAAGACACAATTGCCAGAGCCAAAGCAACTAAGTCCTTCAAAAATAACAGAAAGAATAGAAAAAGCAATCAAAGGTTGCGAGAACCCTCAAAAATTACAAGAAATGTTGAAAAAAGAACGACCAATGGTCAAAAAATTTATCCAATGTGCATACGAAGGGGAATTTTACGAAATGCCAATCAGAATTGCAAACATTGTTGCCCAACACGTTGAATGTAGTGTATAATATAACTACTTATGATCATAAAAAAACAAGCACGAAAGAAGGAGGTTGTACAAGAAGTACAACAACCTGCTTCGGAAGAAAATGTCGTAGTTGTAGAGGAAGTTCAGCAACAACCTGTGCAAGAGCAAAAAACTGTAGTATCTCCATTGCCAACACAAGAGGAGATTAAAAATGATGCTTTCGACATTGACAAGATTGATTTTACACAAAGACAAGAAAGACGTCGTGGTGATAGACGTAGAGGTTATCGTAGAATTGACGATAGAAACCTTATTTCAAGAGCACAAGAAGAAGCTGACCAGATTAAAGAATCTGCTGCAAAAGAAGGTTATAAAGCAGGACTTGAAGAAGCTAGAAACGATATTTTAGATTTAAGAGATTCTATTGAAGATTTTGTTTCTGCAAAAAAAGAAGTTTTTGAATATATTGCACCTGACATTTTAGAAATAGCTGTTGATATTGCCAGAAAAATAATTAAAAAAGAAATAGAACAAGATCCTGAAGCAATAATTTCAATGATACTTGAAGTAATGGAGAATTTGTCAAAAGAGGAAACAAAAATAACTATTAAGGTAAATCCAATGGAAGCAGATCTTGTTAGAGAAGAATTACCAAAAGCACTAACTGCTAAAGGAACAGAAGCAAGAATAACAGTAGTATCAGACGATAGTGTTTCATCTGGAGGCTGTATTTTTGTAACAAACAATGGAATAATTGATGCAGGATTAGAAACTCAAATTGAAATTCTAAAAGAAGCATTGAAGGGAATGTAATGGGCGCACCAGGGTCAAAGTCAATAAGTGAAATATTTTTAGCAGGCTTTGTATTAATGTTAATACTTATCCTGTTGATTGAAATGCCTACTTGGGTTATTAACTTTTCAATCAGTTTCAATATGACTATTGGTATTGTGCTTTTGATGATTGCCCTTTATGTACAAAAACCACTTGAATTGGCAGCATTTCCATCAATCATTTTGATTTGTACAATGTTCCGTCTGGTACTTTCAATTGCATCAACACGTCTTATTTTGGCGAAAGGTGATGCGGGCGAAGTTGTAACGGCATTCGGTCATTTCGTAACCGGTGGTAACATGGTTGTAGGTTTCGTAATTTTCTTAATCATTACGGTTGTACAATTCATGGTAATCACAAAGGGTGCTGAACGTATCGCCGAAGTTTCTGCCAGATTTGCCTTAGATGCGATGCCTGGTAAACAAATGACAATCGATGCCGATTTCAATGCAGGCTTGATATCACCAGAAGAAGCGGTTAAACGTCGTGAGGATTTACAAAGAGAATCAAGTTTATTCGGTTCTATGGACGGTTCTATGAAGTTCGTAAAAGGGGATACAATCGCCGGCGTTATCATTACTATTATCAACATTGTCGGCGGTTTATGCGTTGGTTGTTTAATGAACAATATGCCTATGGCAGATGCGGTTTCAAAATATACTATCTTAACAATCGGTGATGGCTTGGCTTCACAAGTTCCTTCACTATTGATGTCAATTTCAGCCGGTATCGTAATGACACGTGCTTCTGCAACAAGCTCTTCATTGGGTGCCGATTTAACAGCACAATTAATGAGCAAACCTTACAGTTTATTCTTTGCTGCAGGTTTCTTATTCTTAATTACATTATCATGTCCTGTAACAGGTCTACCTTGGTTCCCATTCTTGCTATTTACAATAATCCTTGTATTAGCAGGGTTCTCAGTACTTGTTAATGCAGACGTACAATCACAATTGGGACAATTGGAAAGTGTTAGACAAAACATGCAAGACCTTGTTAACCCTAACAGAATGTATGAAAGACTTGGTGTTGACGTACTTTCATTACAAGTTGGGGCTGGCTTGCTTGTAATTGCCGACCCAGACCAAGAAGGTCAATTGCTTGCTAAGATTGCCGCCTTGAGACAAAGAGTTACCGACGAACTAGGTTATATCTTACCAAACATCAGAATTATGGACTCCTCAGCACTTGAAGCCAATGAATACTTGATTGCTATTCGTGGTAATACTGTTGCAACTGGTTTTGTATATCCTGGTAAATACATGGTTATTGCCGACCAATGGGATTCTGTTAAATCATCTGTTCCAGATGATGCAATCGTTGGCGTTGACCCAACTTACCAAACACAAGCTTACTGGGTTTCTGAAGAAGATGCAAAATCAACTAAAGCTATTACAGCCGTTGATGCTACAGACGTTGTAGTTACTCACTTACAAGAAATTTCAAGAAAACACGTTGATGACGTAATGACAAAAACTGACGTATTAAAATTAATGGAATTAGTACGTTCACAAGACCCTACTCTTGTTAACGACTTGGTTCCAACAATCATTTCTACAAGCGATTTGAGAAAAATCTTTGTAAACTTGATTAGAGAAAAAGTTTCTATTAAAGATATTATCTTTATCTTTGAACGTCTGTGCGACTATGCAAGATTTTCAAAGGAACCGGATATCTTGTCAGAACGTTTGCGTGCAGCATTAGGTAGACAAATCTGTTTGACCAATGTTCAAGAGGATAAAGTTCTTTATGCGTTAACACTTTCACCTGATTGGGAAAAAGTATTAGACGACAGTTGTCAAAGAACAGAGCTTGGTACAATGTTCTTGCTTAACCCAATGCAAGTACAAGAGCTTATTGAAAGCACAGCTACAACTCTTATGACTGCTCACCAAAACATTGGTAAACAACCAGTAATCTTGTGTTCACCTAGAATCAGATTACCTCTGTTCCAATTGCTTGAACGTCATATCCCAACAATCGTTGTAATTTCATACTCTGAATTAATTACAGATATTAAGGTTGAAGCAGTTGATACAATTGGTGAAAGCTACAATCAAGAACAATATGTAACAGGTCAATAAATGAAGAAAATTGTTTTATTCTTGATAGAAATCTATCAAAAAATTTCGAGATTGACACCTCCAGTTTGTAGATTTGCACCAACTTGCTCAGAATACACAAAACAAGCCATTATTAAATTTGGACTTGTTAAAGGACTTTGGCTGGGAATAAAAAGAATTTCTAAATGCCACCCACTGCACGAAGGTGGCTATGACCCAGTTCCAGACGAATTCAAATGGTAATTGTAACAAGTTCTTAACATAAGAGTTCAAATCTCTAAAGTTATCATAAAAAGTTGCCGATATATAACTTGTAAGCAAGATAACTAATAAAAAGGATATGTGAATATGTTAAGAAAAATCGAATTACCAACTACTAATATTGATAACAGTGTTGAATTTATTTTGAGAGGAGCAAAAAAACGCAGATCAATGGCTATGGCATCTGCAAGAATGCTAACTAATGAACAAGGCATTCAAACTATGTTGGTTGCTGTAAAATAGCTCCGCCGGTGTTGCCGGTGTTGGCTTTGCGAAGGCAAAGACAAGCAGGGCAACATTACGATGGCGACGTTTCAAATCTCTGATTTGACAGGAGCAAAAAAAATAATAGAGTGTGTAGAGAACCGAGAAATCGGGCGTGTGAAAACAAACAGCAATCTGTATGAAAAAAGAAGAAAGATGAATTTTAAAGGGGTCAAAAAATTGACCTCTTTCTTTTTGTAAAAATTTCGCATAAACAACAAAACAATGCTATAATGTAAAAAAGAAAATTTAGGGAGAAGAAATGTTTCAACAATGTCCATTTAATAATAACGAATGCAACGAGAACTGTGGCTTATTTATAGCACCAGAAGATTTAAACGAATTAATGGCAACAAGATTAACAAGTATCGGAGTATTTAACGTGCAAGAAGGTATTTGTTCACTAAAAATGTTAGCACTAAGCGGTGGACGTTTTATGTTTGAAAACACTGCGACTATTCGTAGAAAATAGATTAGTGAATAGTGAGTAGACTTATGCTGTCGCTTTTGGATTGCTTCACTTCCGTTCGCAATGACATTTAGAACTACAATTATTAACATATAAAAAGAGTTCCCGTTTAGGAACTCTTTTATTTCACATCTACTCTTTTATTTTTTCTTAGCCATTGTCTCTTTTTGTAATCATTGCAGCTAACATTGTGTTGAAGTGGTTGTTTACAACTTCGTCATCGATGTTGAACCAGCTGTTGTTTTCTGCTGAAACTTTTGCTTTGAATGATTTAGCTTCTGCATCTAAGCCCATTTCTGATGCTCTTGCTGCTAATTTATCTTTTAAACCATTTGTAATCTTTGTCAATCTTCCTGACCAACCTACCCATTCTTCGTTTTGTAATGATTCAATTAATGTTTCACCGTCCATATCATCTGAGTATTGGTTAATGTATGTTTCCATAACTTCAAGAACATTGTCTTTGTTAATTCTAGCTAAAGCTTCATCTACTGCTTTGTTATCAGTACCGATACCTTTCATAGCTACATATAATTTTTCGCAAATTTCGTTTGCTTCTTTTTGAACTTTTTCAGATTTAGCTTTTGCAGCTGCTTGTTTTTTATCTGCTTGAGTTGTTGAACCAGCTTTTGCTTTTTCATTAACTTTTGTTGTAGCAGAAGCATCAACTTTTGTTGTTGTAGTTGTTTTATCGCCTGCTTGAACTGTACCGTTGCCGTTTGTTCTAGTAACACCACCAAAAATACCGCTACCTGAACCAGCAAAGTTTACATTGAAACAGTTTGCAATATTGTTAAACCAACTTGGCATTGCCATATTTATACAAGCTTCAGAAATTGGAGAGTAGGCAATAGTGTTGAATTGACCAGCCATTGTATTTGCGAAGATGTTTAATTTTGAGTAATCAACGCTTGCTGTTTGGTATCCGTTCAATCCGCCAGTTAAACCGTAATTGTTAAGACCAAATCCTAAACCAGTGTTTAAACCATAATTAAATGTCATATATAATTCCCCGTTTTCCTATGTTTCTTAGAGTGTGTTTAAAAGTTTTATTAAATCTTTTATCTTTTAATATCCCTTACATTAATATAAAAACAATCTCAAACTCATGATTGACAAATGTTTTCGGCATATTTTTACCCAAATCGCCCAAACCCTTTATCCATAAGGATATACTCATTGTAACAAAACTTAACAAAAGCTCAAAAAGCCATGTTTATCATGGTTTTGAGTGGATTATTTTATAAAATTATGGCGAAATTTCGAAGAAATTTCGCCATAATTTAAACTTAATAAAAAGGGACAATAATTGCCCCTTAGAAAATGGAGTTTAACATTACACTTGTCTATGAACCACTTACTAATCTTAATGCTTCTTGTAGTAGTTCTTTGTTTGATGAAATCAATTTGTTTGCCAATTCCATTTGAACTTTTGCCAATTGGAAACTGTTGATATTATCTTTGAAACCTGCGTTTGAAAGCTCAATCAAGCCTGAACGAACTTCTGCTCTACCCATTACAGGTCTACCTGATTCTGGCGTTTCAATGTATTGATTGTCTTTAATTTCATACAAGCCGTTTTTATTATGGAAACTTGCTTGAGCTACTTTGTATAAAGGAACTTTTCTTTTACCACCGTCAGCTTTACCATAAATTGTACCGTCTTCTTTGATTTCGTAATCATCATATTTACCTAAATATTTACCATTGTTAGGGTCAATCCACAACTTGATGTTTGTTGTAGGTAAATCCATTGCACCACCTTTTAAAGTAGTTTCTTGATAAACATCATTTTTAACGGCTTTTGTACCAGCCATAATTTCGCCTTTATCGTTCAAAATATAACCTTGAACATTCATGCCGTCTTTAGTTTTATATGCACCTTCGGCATCAAAATCAAATTCACCGTGTCTTGTATAAACAGTTTTGCCGTCTTCACCTTTTATCATGAAGAAACCTTCACCTTCTAAGAATAGGTTAGCATTACCTGTACCTGGTGTTGATTTACCTTGACTGAAATTTACGCTTGAATTATCAAGTACAGAACCGTTTAAAAATGTTTGAAAGCTAATTTTCTTCTCTTTATACCCAGGAGTATAGATATTAGCTAAGTTTTCTGTAATTGCTCCCATCCAGTTGTTTGTTGCCTTTTGAGCATTTAGGGCAATCATAAATGAATCGTTCATTCTCTATTCTCCTCTTCTTCTTCTCTCTCTATTTTGTCTACCACCGTTTGATTGACGATAATTCAAATCTTTATAATTGATATTTTCGTCGTTGAATTTTTGGCGTAACATTGGCAATTGAGTTCTCAAGAATTGTTCAACCGCCTTGTCTCCTGGTAAAAATTCTGCTGAAATCTTACCCTCTCTATCTATCTTTATAATGACAGAAATATTTTTGTCAAAATCTATTCTAAAAGGTTTGTTAGTTTTTGCAGCTTCACCAATCATGTCAGCTAAGGCTTTTGAAACTCTAGTTGTTTGTTGAGCTTCGTCTGCTTGTTGTAAATCTTGTAAAATTTGTGTTGTAGTGTCCGTAGCTGTTTGACCTGTTTCTTGATTATTCTTTACTAATTCAATAAAGAAATTAGCATCTTGTTCAGTCATCTTTAGTTGTTTAGTTTCAACTTTTTTTGGTTGAATTTTTTGAACATCTAAAGATTTCAATTCTTTTTGAACAGATTTAGCCTCTTGAGCCGTTTCAACAATTGCTGCTAAATCGTCAATTTCTGCAATTCTTTCATTGATTACATTTTTAACATCTTCTGTTGCAGCTAAGTTTTGAACTTTGTTCAAATTGTAGTAATTTTTAATTTCTTCTGTTAAAAGAGTGTTGTCATCAATCATAGAAACATCTTTTGATTTCAAATTTTCAACAGTATCTTCTGACATAATTTCAGTCAAGAATTTGTTCAAATCTTCTAATGGTTGTTTCTTTTCAGGTTCAACAGCTGTTCTGCCAATCGTTGTAGGTTTTAACTTTATATCTTGAGTAGATTTCACTTCAAGAGTTGGAGTAGCTGATTGTTTTTGTTCAAATGTAGGATTTTCAGCCTTTTGTTCAATGACTGGTTCTTGTTCAACCTTTGGTTCAAACTTCATTTCAACTTTTGGCTCAACTTGTTGTTTTACTTCAAGCTTAGAGTCAATTTTCATTTCTGG
>CAKUXM010000026.1 GCA_934700335.1 uncultured Candidatus Melainabacteria bacterium
CCTATCTAATCATGTTTTATTAACTTTTATTAAGAAAAGACTAAAACCTTGATTATTTCTGCAACATGGTAAACCTCAAAGTCATTACAAGCAGATTTAATTAATATACTTTTTATTCGACAATTCTTCTGGTAAAAATTGTTGTTTATAATCTGGATTGCTATGTGTATAAACGTATTCTTCGCCAAAGCCATATTTAGAGGCATCTTTATAATGAGCATCTCTTAAGTGCATTGGTGGCGGGTAATCTTTACCAGAATTAATATCGTGTAAAGCTTCATCAATAGCCATAATAGTTTGATTAGACTTTTTTGATTTTGCTACATAAATAACCGCTTCTGCAAGTGGTATTCTAGCTTCAGGCAATCCTAAAAGTTCCACTGCTTGATAAGCGCTAACTGCAAGTGAAAGTGCCATAGGATTTGCAAGTCCTACGTCTTCTGCTGCGCAAACAATTAATCGTCTTGCGATAAATCTTGGGTCTTCGCCAGCTGCAATCATTTTTGCCAAATAATAAATTGCAGCATCAGCATCAGAACCTCTCAAACTTTTTTGAAAAGCAGATGCGCAATCGTAATGTTCTTGTTGAGAATATCTTGTTTTTCTTGATTGAGCAAGCCTTTCAATATTTTCAATTTCAATAATTCTTCTTCCATTTTCAAATTTACTTGAAAAATAGGCATTTTCTACCAAATTTAGTGCAAATCTTGCATCTCCTCTTGATAAATTTATAATAAAATCTAGCACTTCGTCTGAATATTCAACTTCGTCGTATGTTTCAGCTAAATAATTAAAACCTCTTTGAACAACTTTTTTAATTGATTTATCATCAAGGTTTTCAAGTCTAATAACTTGAACTCTTGATAAAAGTGCAGGAATAACTTGAAAAGAAGGATTTTCAGTAGTTGAGCCAATCAAAAATAGTGTTCCATTTTCCAAATGTGGTAAAAGTGCATCTTGTTGAGTTTTAGAATATCTATGAATTTCATCAACAAATAAAATAGTTTTCTGACCTTCTCTTAGCGCTTCTTTTGCCTTATCAACTGCATCTTTAATATCTTTAACACCAGATGTTACAGCAGAAATCTCAATAAATTGTGCATTTACAGTATTTGCAATAATTCTTGAAAGTGTTGTTTTTCCGCAACCTGAAGGTCCCCAAAAAATAAATGAAAACAATCTTTTTGACTTAATAAGGTTGAAAAGAGGACTATTTTCAGCAATAACATTATATTGTCCCAAATAGTCTTCCAAAGTTCTTGGTCTTAAAATTTCAGCCAATGGAATTTGTTTATTTTTGTTTTCAAGTTCTGTAAATAAATTATTCATAGTATAATTTTAACATCAATATAAAAGGTGTCGAATGAAAAAATACGTTATATCAATATTATTAATTTTTATACTTGTTTTAGGGGCTTATGTTTATTTAATGCCAAAACATGAGGGCAAAGATGTTGTAACCTTTTGGACATTGCAAATGAATGATTTTGCGCCATATATGAACGAAGTTATCTCAAATTTTGAAAAAGAAAATCCAGATGTCAAAATTAATTGGATTGACGTACCTTTTTCAGAAGGCGAAAAAAGAACTTTAGCGGCTGTATTATCAGATGCTCCTGCTGATTTGATTAATCTTAACCCAGATTTTTCTGCGATATTAGCAGAAAAAGGGGTGTTAGAAGAAATTAATGAATCTGATGCAGAGCAATACAAAGATACAATTATAAAAGCTTTGAAATACAATGGTAAGCTATACTCTTTGCCTTGGTATGCAACTTCTGCAATAACTATTTATAACAAGGATTTATTAAATTATATTGGAGAAAATGTTCCTGAAAAATACGAAGATTTACTTGTCATTTCAGAAAAAATCAAACAAAGTAAAAATATTTATGCTTTCATGCCTACTATTACTGAAAATGATACGATGTATAAAATTTTGAATAAATATGGTATAAATTCTGCAGAAGGGATAAAGACTGCAAATGCAGAGAACGTATTCAATTTTTATAAAAACTTATATCAAAAAGATTTAATTCCAAAAGAATCTATTACTCAGACTCAAAGAGAAGCTTTGGAGAAATACATGAGTGAAAATATTATCTTTTTCACATCTGGGGCTAATTTCTTAAACATGATTAAGGAAAATGCGCCTTCTGTTTACAAAAAAACTGATGTAGCACCACAAATTCGTGGTAGTTTGGGACAAAACGATTTTTCTTGTATGAATTTAGTCATTCCAGCAAGAGCAAAACACAAACAATCTGCATTGAAATTTGCATTATATTTAACAAACGCTGAAAATAGTTTAAAATTAGGAAAATTGGCAAATGTTTTGACTGCAAATAAAACTTCTTTGGAAGATGATTTTTACAAGAATTATGACGAAAATGATTTAATGAGCAAAGCAAGAGTTTTGAGTGCAAAACAACTTGAGCATATTGAACCCGCAGTTAAACAACAAAAAGGTCAAAAAGAGGTTAATTTACTTATAAATACTGCTGTTCAACAAATTCTTTTAAATCAAACAACAACTAAAAAAGCTTTAAAAACATTAAGTAACGAATGGGCTAAACTTCAATTAAAATAATTGATTGAGTAACATTTTGCAACAAATAATAAGAACATGCTCTTTGTTTATACTATAATATATATATAGTAATTCTGATTATTGGGGAGAAATTATGGATAATAATGAAGGTTCAACACCTACAATGAATACAACTGTAAACCAAAACTATGATGCGAGTAATATTCGTGTTTTAGAAGGTTTAGAAGCAGTAAGATTACGTCCTGGTATGTATATTGGTTCAACCTCTCAAAGAGGTTTACACCACTGTATTTACGAAATCGTGGACAACTCAATTGATGAGTCTTTAGCAGGTTACTGTACAGAAATTAGAGTAAAAATTAACACTGACAACTCTATTACTGTTGAAGATAATGGTCGTGGTATTCCAGTTGATATTAAGCCAGATTCTGGTAAATCTGCTCTTGAAATTGTTCACACAGTACTTCACGCAGGTGGTAAATTTGGCGATGGTGGTTATAAAGTCTCAGGCGGTCTTCACGGCGTTGGAGCTTCTGTTGTAAACGCATTATCAGAAAAAATGGTCGTTGAAGTTTCAAGAAACGGTTGGGTTCACAAACAAGAATATTTAAGAGGTGAACCAACTACTCAAGTTGAAAAAATTAAAGAAACAGATAAAACTGGTACAAAAACTAGATTTTGGCCAGATCCAGAAATTTTTACAGAAACAACTGTTGTAGATAAAGATGTTATTGCAAGCAGATTGCGTGAAATGGCGTTCTTAAACAAAGGGTTAAAAATTGTATTCATTGATGGCAAAACTAACGAAGAAGAAGTTTACCACTATGAAGGCGGTATTGCAGAATATGTTTTATTCTTAAACAAAAACAAAACTGTTATGTTTGAAGAACCGATTTACATTGATAAAATGGTTGATTCAATGAGAGTTGAAGTTGCAATGCAATACACAGACGCATACAGCGAAAATATTTTATCATTTGCAAACAACATCAATACACACAGTGGTGGTACTCACTTAACAGGTTTTAGAAACGGTATTACTCGTGTACTAAATGATTATGCACGTAAAAACAATATCTTAAAAGATTCTGAACAAAACCTTACAGGTGAAGACGTCAGAGAAGGTTTAACTGCGATTGTCAGTGTAAAAATTCCTAACCCAGAATTTGAAGGTCAAACAAAAGAAAAACTTGGTAGCCAAGAAGCCATGGGTGCTGTTCAAGATTCTATCAGAGATAAGTTTCAAGAATGGCTTGAATTTAATCCAAAAATTGCTAAAACAATTATTGAAAAAACTCTTCAAGCGCAACGTGCAAGAGAAGCAGCTAGAAAAGCAAGAGAATTAACAAGACGTAAAACAGTTCTTGAAAACTCAACTCTTCCTGGTAAATTAGCTGACTGTTCAAATAGAGAACCAGAAAAATGTGAAATCTTCTTAGTCGAAGGTGATTCTGCTGGTGGTTCTGCAAAACAAGGTAGAAACAGAATGTTTCAAGCTATCTTACCTTTAAGAGGTAAAATCTTGAACGTAGAAAAAGCTCGTTTAGACAGAATTTACGGTAACAATGAAATTCAATCTATGGTTCAAGCATTTGGTGTTACAATCAGCAGAAACCCAGATGAAGTAAGCTTAGAAAAATTAAGATATCACAAAATTATCATCATGACCGATGCCGATGTTGACGGTGCTCACATCAGAACATTAATGTTAACATTCTTCTTCAGATATTGCAGACCATTGATTGAAGAAGGTTACGTATACATTGCTCAACCACCTCTATTCAAAATTACTCAAGGTAAAACAAGTGAATATTTATTTGATGATAAAGCTTTAGACAAAATGTTAAAAGAAAGAGGTATTAAAAACTTATCATTAAGAGATAAAACAGGTTCAAAGGTTAAATCTGGTGATGAATTAGCTTCATTATTGCATAACATGGCTGGTTACTACGGTGGTTGTAACAACCCTGTATTAGCTTTAATTCCACAAGTTATGGTAAGAGGCTTAATCCGTTCAGAAATTCTTCCAGAAGATTTTGAAGATCAAGCTAAAATGAACCAACATCTTGAATATTTACAACACTATTTGAAAGACCATGCTGAAAATTATGGTATTACAGATGCAAAAGATTATGAATTGAAATTAAATTATAATCCAGAAAATTCGAGATATACTCTAAGATTAAATATCAGTGATATTGATTATGTAAATATCACACCAAGTGTGATTAAGAGTTCTGAATATAAAAAGGTTAAGCATACTTATCCGTTAATCAGAGACTTCTTAATTGAAGAAGAAAAAATGTTAATCTTAGAAACTGATACAGATAAAATTGAAATTACATCTCCAGAACAATTACAAAAAATTGTTGATGACAGAGGTCAAAAAGGTTTGACAATTCAACGTTTCAAAGGTTTAGGAGAAATGATGCCAGAACAACTTTGGGAAACAACAATGAATCCTGCTTCAAGAACTTTATTAAAAGTGAATATTGAAGATGCTATGCTTTGTGATCAATTGTTTGATGTCTTAATGGGCGACAAAGTTGAACCTCGTAGAGATTTCATTGAATCACACGCAGTTTATGCAACTAATATTGATACATAGTGTTTATTAAAAGAAAGAAGGACGAAAAATGAAAAAAGAATTGATATTTCTTGGCCCTCCAGCTTGCGGTAAGGGTACACAAACAAGTAAATTATCTGAGTACTTAAATTTTCCACATGTTGATACAGGTTCTTTATTAAGAGCAGCTGTTAAAAATAAAACTCCAGAAGGTATCACTGCTGAAGGTTATATGTCAAAAGGTCAATTAGTACCAGTTGAGGTTGTTGCAGCTATTATTAAAAGACGTCTTGCTGAACCAGATTGCGCTAACGGATATGTTTTAGATGGTTTTCCAAGAAGCGTAGAACAAGCTGGTATGCTAGAAGATATTAATAAAGAAATCGACAAAGAAGAAGCTGAATTCAGAGCAGTATACTTTGATATTGATACTGAATTATTAATTGAAAGAATAATTAATAGAAAATCTTGTCCAAAATGTGGCGAAATCTACAACATGAAATTCAAAGCTCCACAAGATGGAATTCATTGCGACAAATGTGGTGCAGAATTAACACAAAGAAAAGATGATACTGAAGAAATCGCAAGAGCAAGATTTGATACTTATAACAAAGAAACTGCGCCTTTAACTGCTTATTACGAATCAAAAGGCGTATTAAGAAAAATCGATGCAAACGGTTCAATTGATGAGGTTTGGGAAAGATTACTTCATGCAGTTAATGACTAATAATTAGTATTAAATATGGAAAGAGAGTTAGAAATAACTCTCTTTTTTGTTTTAAAACCTTTACAGATTTGCAAAAGGCTAAAATAATATGTTATTGTAATAAAAAAGGTGGGCTTAATATGATTAAAAGAAAATCTAGAGATGAAATAAAAAGAATGAAAAAAGCTGGTCATATCGTGGCTTTAGTTCATGCTGAGATGAAAGCAAGAATTAAACCAGGTATGTCTACAAAAGATTTAGATGATATCGCAATGGACGTAATTCACAAAAACAAAGCGGTGCCTACTTTTTTAGGATATAATGGTTTTCCTGCAAGTATTTGTACATCAATAAATGAACAAATCGTACACGGTATTCCTTCAAAAGATGTTATCCTTCAAGAAGGTGATATTATTAGTGTTGACGTGGGTGCAACTTTTGGTGGACTTGTTGGTGATAGCGCTTGGACGTATCCTGTAGGTGAAATTTCTGATGAGAAAAAGCATTTATTAAAGATTACAGAAGAAGCCCTATTTGCAGGTTTGGCATTTATGAAAGACGGTTGTGTCCTTGATGATGTTTCTAGCGCAATCGAAAAAGTTGCTAACCGTGAAAAGCTTGGTATTGTTCGTCAATACGGTGGTCATGGGGTTGGTCATGTAATGCATGAAGAACCATTTGTATTCAATTACAGCGTTGGAGATAATCTTTTATTAAAAAGTGGCATGACAATTGCGATTGAACCGATGTTAAATTTGGGTTGTGATGATGTTATCGTTATGCCAGACGGTTGGACGGTTGTAACCAAGGACGGAAAGGCTTCTGCGCACTTTGAACACACAACTCTTGTTACTGAAGATGGTCCAGAAATTTTAACAAAATTAATGGAAGAATAATACTATTATATGATTTTATCTGTTGCTAAATATAGTTAAATTGTATATATAATATTAGAGCAATAGTGGAGAGAAAAATGGATATATTTGCAGTTATCGGATTATTTTTCGGTATTACCTTTATTTTAATAGGACAAGCTCTGGAAGGTGGTAATTTAGGTCAGTTACTACAAATTACAGCTGCTTTTATCGTATTCGGTGGTACAGGTGGTGCTGTAATTTTGAGTTATCCTCCTAAAATTCTTAAATTAGCTTTTTCTTATATTAGATATGTATTCTTCCCTCCAAAGGTTGATATGCCTGCTCTTGTATCTGAAATCGTAAATTTTGCGACAAAAGCAAGAAAAGAAGGCGTTATTGTCTTGGAAAAAGAAGCTAAGAACGCATCTGACCCTATTTTAACAATGGGCTTGGAAGCTGTTGCCGACGGTGCGGATCCTACTTTGGTTCAAACAATGATGGAAAACCAAATTAACCAACTTGATGCTCAAGTTTCTACTGCCTCAAAAGTATTTGAGTCTGGTGGAGGTTATTCTCCTACTTTGGGTATTATCGGTGCCGTTATGGGTCTTATCCAAGTTATGCAAAATCTTTCTGACCCTACTGCGCTAGGTGCGGGTATTGCAGTTGCGTTCGTAGCTACAATTTACGGTTTGTTCGCTGCAAACTTGCTACTTATTCCTATAAGTACTCGTATTAAAGTAAACTTTGCTAAAGTATTTACTGCAAAAGAACTTATGGTTGAAGGTGTACTTTCTATTCAAGCTGGTGAATCACCTGCTTTGATTGAAAGAAAATTGAATTCATTTATGTTGGAAGAAAAATAATATGGCAAGAAAAAAGAAACCACCAGAGCATGAAAACTTAGAAAGATGGTTGGTATCCTATGCCGACTTTATTACATTGCTGTTTGCAACATTTGTTGTGTTATATGCTTTGTCTCAAGTTGATATTTCTGAATATATAAAATTAGAAGAAGCTATGAAAGCTGCTTTTAGTCCTTCCTCATTGATGGAATCAATGGACTCTTTCTTAGATAATACTAAATCAGAATCTCCAGTTGATGCTAAAAGTGCTGATTCTGTGGTTTCTCCTTTAATGCTTGAATATATGAGTCCTGCATATGAACAACGTTCTTATGAAGAAATTGATCAAGAAATTAAAGATGCAACTAAAAAAGGTGAGCTTGAAGGCGTTAAATCAGAAATTACAGATAAAGGTTTAGTAATTACATTTAGCGAGGATTTAATCTTTAATCCCGGTTCAGCAACTTTAACTCCAAAAGCTTTGGTGTCTTTGAATAAAGTCGGTGTAATGATAACTGAAAAATTTGTACTTCACTACATTAGAGTTGAAGGTCATACTGATAATTCACCAATTATGTCTTTTGTATTCCCTTCAAACTGGGAACTTTCTTCAGCTCGCTCAAGCTCAATCATTAGACACTTGGTTGGTCAATTCAAACTAATGCCTGGATTGTTTACTGCCGTTGGTTATGGCGATACAAGACCTATTGCAGATAACAAAACTCAAGCTGGTAAGAAAAGAAATCGTCGTGTTGATATTGTTATTTTAAGAAATAAATTTAAACAAATGGAAAATGCACAAATTGACTTAATGAAAATGAGTAAAACTGAGCAAGAAAAATTCCAAGCAGAAAGAATGCACACTATCAAAAGATTAAAAGGATTATCAGAGGCTGCTAAAAACTTAGCAGAAGGTGATGTTGCAGCAGAAAATAATGCAATCATGATGAAAGATAAATCAACAGAAACAATGCAATTAAATCCAGGTAATAAAATGCTTTATAATCAAGATTTAGCACCTGTTAATATTGTTGATCCAAAAACTTTTGATATAGATTTTCAAGAAAATTAAGGATACTATGAAATATTATATAGGTTTAGCAATGGCACCTGCCTCAACAGTTGAAAGTGGTCTAGCGGTCATTGACGATAACAAAAACATAATTTTAATTGATAAATTGTTCAAAGTAAAAGATATTCAGTTTTTCTTTGATAACTATTCATCACTAAAAAATTCAACAATTTGTATTTCTCTACCTTGGGATAATTCAATGCTTGAAGGCAAATGGAGAATTTTATCAAAACCTTATCAACAAGTTGCGACAAATACTCATATTCCAAATCGTGAAAATTGGACACAACGTTATACAAAGAGAGGTTGTGAATATTTTAACGAACTAAAATCCTTGGGTATTGATTTAATAAGAACAGAGTTGTATCTTGCAAGACAAACTTTAAATTTAAGTTCATATTTTAAAGAAAGGACTCCTGCTGATTGCAAATTTTTACAAAATACATTAAAAATTGAGCATGGATTTGATGAAATCCCTTCAAATATGATGCCCGCAGCGCAATTAGAGGCTATTGTGTGCGCTTTGATTGCTCAAAAATACGATACAAATAAAGAGGATTGCAAAGAATTATTTATGTTTAATGGGTTAAAAACCGTTATTTAACACTATTTTGCAATTGTAACTATTTCTTAACATAATTTTTGAAATATAGCAAAAAAAATAATCTTTTTGACTTTATTTTAATATAAGTGTGTAAGGAAAGGTTAATTGTACTATGGCAATCAATGCAATCAGTCCAATTCGAGCAGGAGAACCAGTTAGCGCTATTTCTCCAATAAAAGCAAAAAGATTAGATGATAATAAACAACAAGAGCAAATGATGCAAATGCAACCAGCATTTACTGCACCAATTTATATGTATCCAATGCAACCAGTGTATATGATGCCTCAACCAGTGGCTATGCCTCATATGATGCCTCAATATCAACCAAATGTTGCAACTAATCCAATTAAAGCTGAAGAAAATAGAGTTACTCCTCAAGACGCTTTAAGAGCTCAAGCTTTAGCTCAACCAAAAACAAAAATTATTTTAGAAAATAATAAATCAGATAAACCTGCACCTCAAAAAACAAAACCAGAAGATGTTATTCCAAATGCAGAAGCTAAAAATGAAGTAAAAACTCCAGAAAAAGCCGTGGAAGCGTTTAAAGGACAAGCTGCAGAAGATGCAAAAGCAACAGCTTCAAAAAGAAAACCTCAAATAGTTGAGGCTGAAACTTTAAAACCTCAATTAGATTTAGACGGTTTAGTAGAAATTTTGAACAGTAAAGATTACGAAGAACAAGCAAATGCAATGGAAGCTATCGCTCAAATTTCAAAATTAGCTCCAGAAAAAGCAGATGAATTACTAGATATAAAAGTTCTTGATTCATTAATCGGTATTATGAGCCAAGATACAACAAAAGTTCCAGAGGCTGATAGAAAATCAGTTCAAAGAAACAAAGAATATGCAATGTATACAACAGCAATTCTTCAAAAACAATACACTGACGGTGTTAAACAAGTTGCAAATGCAACTGTTCCAATGGAAGAAATTGTTGGTATGGCCGGTATCGTTAATGAACTTAAAAATGATGAAAACGCTGGTTCTAGAGAAGCAGCTTTAGCATCATTAAGTTATATCAAAAATCCAGAATACAAAGAAGACTTAAAACAATTATTTGCAGAAGCATCAAGAGACATTGATCCAGCAGTTAGAAAAAAAGCAGAAAAAGAACTTGCTGAATTAAAATAATCTTAAATTTTAAATAAACTGAAGAGAGAGGGCTCTTGTCCTCTCTCTTGTTTTGTCTACGGTTTGTATGAACCTGAAGGTTCACCAATACAGTTGCCGAATTGACAGTTGAAATCATACGTGAATGGAGTTCCTCCAATTCCGCCCCTGCTTTCAGTTGCGCCTGTTGTTTGTGGACTTAAACCAGTTGATTGTCCATACATGTTGCTGTTATGTTGAAGTATTGGATTGTTGTTTACACTATTTATAGAACAAGCTCCTCCTGTACACATTCCATTTGAATCAGTAGTATTTTGAATTTTTGAATTAAAATCAAAATTTTGTGCAAAAACAGCCAAACTCAACACAACAGCTACAATAAATAACGCTAAAATTCTAAACATAATTTCCACCTATCCTTACATTTATAGGATAAGTTATTTAGCCGAATAAAACATTGTAGGGATTATCAATATTTTAGAAAATTATTGAACTAAAGAGCGAGCAAATTCTAGTGATTCATTGTTAACTTCTCCACTTGCAAGCTCTGCTAATGCTTTAATTTTTTCTTCATCAGAAAGGCTTTTTATAGTTACCTTTGTTATATCATCTTGTTTTTTTGATACATAAATGTGTGTGTTTGCTTTTGATGCAATTATTGCTTGGTGAGTAATCAAAATTATCTGTCTGTATTTAGCAAGATTTGAGATTTTTTCTGATACTGAAATTGAAGCTTTACCCGAAATACCTGTATCTATTTCGTCAAAAATAACGGTATCGATGTCATCATTTTGTGCAAAAATTGATTTTATTGCTAACATTACACGAGAAATTTCACCGCCTGATGCAACTTTTATAAGAGGTTTTACTTCTTCTGAGATGTTAGTAGAAATTAGAAATTCAACGCTATCGGCACCGTTTGAATTTAGCTCTACTGGTGAAATTTGAATTTTGAATTTAGATTTTTGCAATTCTAAATCAGTCAATTCGTTTACAATGATTTTTGATAAATCTTCCGAAACTTCTTTACGTTTTTCTGTTAAAAGCTTAGCTTTTTTTGTTAATTCTTTTTTTAGTTTTTCAACTTTTATCGTCAAATCTGACAGTAAATCTTCTGATAATTCGACTTTTGAATACTCATCAGAAAGTTTGTTGTAAGTGTTTAAGACATCTTCAAGAGTGTTTCCGTATTTGCGTTTTAGTTTATCTAAAAGGTAGATACGTTCTTGTATTTCGTTAATTCTTTCTTGGTCAAATTCGCATTTTGAAGAATATGTATTTAGTTCTGATGCGATATCTTTAATTTCTTCAATTTTATCAAGGAAGTTTGATTCTAGTTCAGAAAGATTTTCGTCCATTGCAGAGGCTTTTGATAGCAATGATTTTACTGCAAGTAAACCATTTAAGCATGAGTTATCGTCTTCTGATAATGTCCAAAATGCGCCTGTTGTGTATTCTTTTAGCTTTTCTGCATTTGATAAAATATTTAATTCGTTTTGTAATTCTGTATCTTCGTTTATGTCTTCAATATTTGCAGAAGATATTTCGTCAATTTGAAATTTTAGAAAATCAATTTGATTTTCAGTTAAGGTTTGAGCGTTTTGAATTTCTTTTAAGTCAGTTAATGCTTTTTGGTATTCTGCCCAAAGTACTTTATATTCTTCTAAATCTTTACCATAAATATCTTTAGAATATTCGTCTAATAAATTGACATGACACGTTGGCTGCATAAATGAATATGTTTGGTGTTGAGAATGAAAATCTAAAAATAGGTCTTTCAGATTTTTTAAAAAATCCATATTAACAAGAGTTCCGTTGACTCTTGAACGAGAGGAAGACGTTGAAATTTCACGAGTGATAACTAAATCTTCACCCCAGTTTTCAATGCCAAATTCATCTAATAATTTTGAAATATCTTTTTTAACAGATAGGGAAAGCTCAATTGTAGCTTTGTCTGTACCGGATTTAATTAAATCTTTTCCTGCTTTTGCCCCAAAAGCAACATCAATTGCGTTAATTAAGATACTTTTACCAGAACCTGTTTCACCAGTGATTACGTTTAAACCTTCGGAAAAGTCCACAGTAATATCATCTATTAAAATATAATTTTTTACATGAATAGATTTTATCATTTTTCTGGCGCAACTCCCCAATGAAATTTGCTACGTAAAACGCAATAAAAATCATCATCTAATAGTGCAAGGTGTGCTTTTAATTCAGATGCTTCAATATTTATCATAGGAGAAAACATACCTGCATCATCACCGTCAACAGCAAGATTAAATGACATATTGTTATCGATTGAATGAATAGAAATATTTTCTGTTGATGGAATAACAAGAGGTCTAGCAGTCAATGTGTGTGGACAAATTGGAACAACAACTAATGCCTCTAACATTGGATATAAAACCGGTCCACCTGCTGAAAGCCCGTAAGCAGTAGAACCTGTAGGTGTTGAAATGATTATACCGTCTGCAATGTATTCACATACAAATTTGTCATTGATTTTTAATCTAAAACGTCCTGTTCTTGACCCAGAAACACCTTTTATAACGAAGTCATTTAAGGCTAACATATCGTTTAATTTTAGCATTAATCGATTTTCAATTTTAAATTCATTATTTAAAATTTTATCAACGGCAAATTCAAAATCTGATTGGTTAACTTGAGAAAGAAATCCAAGTCTGCCAATGTTTAAACCAAATACAGGGATTTTATATGGTGCAAAGAATTTAGCAGTTCTAAGAATGGTTCCGTCTCCACCAATTACAAAGACAAAATTTGTGTCAATACAAGTACAATCAGATATATCTTGAATGTCGTATTTTACATAGTTAAGTCTTTTTTTTGCTAATATAGCTTCTAATGCTTCCAGAGAAGTTTTATATTCTGGAATTCCCGTATTGTATATAACGCAAAATTTTGAATTTATCCCTAACATAACTATATTATACAACAATGAGTCAAAAAAAAGTCATTCTTTTTAAAGAATGACGATTAAAATTAATATTTGGTAGGTAGGTTAAATAAATTTCAATTTACTTTGTTTTATCAACAATATATA
>CAKUXM010000027.1 GCA_934700335.1 uncultured Candidatus Melainabacteria bacterium
CCAGTTCGAGTCATATTCCAAAGACTAAAAAAGAGATAACTTTCGTTATCTCTTTAAAAATGGGCCCGGAGAGACTCTCTTGAGTTGTAGGCGAGCATCACGAGCCGTACAAATCAGGATATCGACGTAGTCGATAAACTCAGTATGTTGCGAACGTCATGAGCAACATACCAGTTCGAGTCATATTCCAAAGACTAAAAAAGAGATAACTTTCGTTATCTCTTTAAAAATGGGCCCGGAGAGACTCGAACTCTCACACATCGCTGCGCTAGATCCTAAGTCTAGTGCGTCTACCAATTTCGCCACAGGCCCAGATAGAATTTATTTAATTGTCAAAAATATTTTAGGTTATTTTGGGCTTTCTTGTCAAATGTTTTGACAATTGGTGCATCTACCACCTCTCAAAAACGATACTCAATCGTTTTTTCGGCAGAGTGCCACAGACCCAGATAGAATTTTTAAATTTTTATTTCGTACATTTATTTTAATATACTGCAATCCTTTTGTCAATTATATGAAATTTACAGGTTCTCTAACACCGTCAATTCTTTTGAATCAACGTACTTGTTATCAACATTTAATTTTGCAAGGGTAATATTTTGTTTATTTGTTCCGTGATAATCACTTCCACCACTTATCAAAAGATTGTTTTCTTTTGCTAACCTTTTTAATAGTGATATTTCATCATCATTATATCTTGAGTAATAACACTCCAATCCTTTTATACCAAAAGTTTTCATCAATTCCAGTCTTGATAAAAATTCTTCTTCTGTAAAATGTTTTTCACCTTCGCCACCGAGAGGGTGTGCCCAAACTGGAATTGCACCGGAATCAACAATGGCTTCAATTGCTTCTTTTATATCAAATCTTGTGTTTGGAGTTTTGCAATCGTCTAAATATTTTTTCATTGCAGAAACATTATCACTAGCTAAACCTCTTTTTACTAAAATATTTGCAAAATGAGTTTTTACAACGCTTTTTCTTGATGTTAGCCAATCAAGTTCTTCTTGTGTAAGTTCAATATTCCATTTATTTTTTAGGTAATCAATTCTCGTTTCCATTTTTATTCGACGAAGATTTTTACCTCTTGCAATCAAATCATTTAATTTCTTATTTTGAATATTGCAACCAAAACCCAAAATATGGCATTTTATATAATCAGCCTGACAAGTAAGCTCTACACCTTGAATGAATTTGATATCATTTGGTACAAGATTTTTCATTTCAGAGCAACCTTCAATTGTATCGTGGTCAGTTAGAGCAAAAATTTTTATACCAGAACTTTCTATTTTACTAATCAATTCTGAAACGCTATCACTACCGTCAGAACAATTGCTATGCACATGTAAATCTACTTTTGACATATCAACATTTTACTATAAAATATTTAAAATTTTAAATATAATCAACATTTTGGTTGATAACAAAGAAAAAAAATTTTATTATAATTGAGTTATGTCGGACATATATCAAAAATACGATGAATTTAGGAACTTTGAAATTCTTTTCAAAGGATACGATGACGAAATCCACAAGGTTAGTGGAAAAGTTCGTGCTATAGAAAGTTCTAATATTATCGTATATGCAAGTAAGAAAAAGAATAGATTTACAGATATACCAGAAGGAGCAAGTATAAAGGTTTATGTTTATACTGAAAATGGTATATATACTGCTGATTCAAAAATTATTTTTTCAGAAGACTATGATGAAGACCACGTAATTTATACTATTGATTATCCATCACATAGTAGACATTCTCAACGCAGAGAATATTTCAGAGCTGATATGAATGTTCCTTTAAAAGTTACTATAGTAAAAGATATTCTTTCTGGTATTTCTGATACAATAAATGTGCGTTCAAGAGACGTTTGTGGAAACGGAGTTTCCTTTATTTCAGAACACAAAATTCCTCGCCATGAAGAAATTTTCGTATCTTTAGAATTTCCTGAAAAGATTATAGAAACATCAGCAAAATTGGTTTACACGAGAGAAAAAGAAAGTCATGGAAAAATGTACTACGTAACAGCCTTGCATTTTACAACAATAACACCTAGAAATATTGATTTTATCGTAAAAAAATGTTTTTTATATCAACTTAGATTAAAAAATATGGAATAAAATTTTGACTTTCTCAAAATCATCACTAATATATTAGTATAGTAATTTTGAGTAGGGCGTATGAAATTTATTGAAAAATTAAAAGAATTAGAAGGTCAATACATGTTCATGAAGTATGCAGGCGGAAGTGAGTATGGCAAGCTTGTATATGTAGGGGAAGATTTTTTACAATTCGACATTTTCGACATAACAACAATGGAATACAGCGAAACCTTGTATTCTAACCCTCGATTAGTATTAGAAATAATGGTAGGAGGTTCTGATATACAGAGAATTGTTGCGGAAGTCTCATATCAAATGAATTAAGCTAGATGTTGAAACTTTTTCTAACACCTTCTTCATGGTAAATGCAGTTGCCACAAACTTCTTCTATACATTTTAGAACGAATTCTCTTGAAGCATCAATATTTGGAAGAAAAACTTCTCTGTTTGTTAAGTGTTTTACTTTACAAATTGTACTTTTAGATTTATCGTATGGAACGTATAGAGATGCTATTTCTTCTTCTAGAAGAATTTTCATTTCATCTTCGTGAGATTGAACACCCTTTACGATTTCGTTGTAATCGCCTTTTATAGCCATAATTCTACCTGATTGAAGAGGTGTATCACCTTCACGATAAAGAGCTTGTGGCTGATAATTGCAACGAGTTGTAAAACTAAACTTGTTCCAAAATATTGTTAAAACAGCAACGGATTTATTTGCATCGATTTTTAGATAAATATTTTCTGTAGCAACACCGTGAGAAGCAAAAGTTTGTCGAAGCGAGTCAACAACAGCTTCAAGGCATTCTAACATTTGCCCAAAGATTTCCGCAGTATTTGTTGCTGCGCTCTGGTAATTCAAAAATTGTTTGTACATGTGAGAAGCAATCAAAGACACTCTCTCTTTGATAATTGGAGAGTTTTTAAAAGATGTATCTTGATTTTCAAAAAAGTCGAAACTATTTGTCAAAGTTTTTCCTTATACTACCTATCTCGGTTATAAACATCATAACACATAAATACTATACACTAAAACTTAAAAAAATAGAATAGGGCAATTAAAAAATTTGTGCCTGATGGGAGTCGAACCCATGACCTTCGACTTCGGAAGACGAAATTCTAATCCAGCTGAACTACAGGCACAAGTTATAATTATTTAGTTTATGTCTATTCAGCTGATTAGAATTTCAATCTAACTTAGTTAAACTTTTACTCTTAACCTGACAAATCGTAAAAGATTTAACAACAGCTGAACTACAGGCACAAGTTATATCAATTATACAAGCTTAACCGCCATTTGTAAAATACATTTTAATCATCTAGGCTATTTATTGTTTATTTTTTCATGGTAAAATTTTCGTATGAGAAAATTAGCTTTAGTAAATCACGGTTGTGCAAAAAATTTAGTAGATTCAGAATTAATGTTAGGACTTTTAGCAGAAAAGGGTTACGAAATTACCCTTGACGAAAATGATGCAAACGTTGTTATCGTTAACACTTGTTCATTCATTCACGATGCTGAAAAAGAATCGGTTCAATCAATTCTTAAATTAGTTAACGAAGGCAAAAAGGTTATCGTTACTGGTTGTCTTCCTCAAAAATACAAAGGTGAATTAAAAGAAGCTATCCCAGAAGTTGTCGCAATGCTTGGAACAACAGATTTTTCTAAAATTGTTGAAGTAGTAGAAAACATTGACAAAGATAACTACGAATTTGTATCAGATGTTTCTGTTAAGCCAAAATATGTTTATCCAGAAAACGTTGAAAGACAACAAATAACAGTTGGTGCAAGTTCATATATAAAAATTGCTGACGGTTGCAACTACCACTGCGGTTACTGTATCATTCCAAACCTTCGTGGTGCATACCAATCACGTCCTATTGAAAACATCGTTGAAGAAGCACGTGAAATCGCTAAGAAAGGTTGCACAGAAATCGTCTTAATCGCTCAAGATACAACAAGTTATGGTATTGACCTTTACGGAAAACCAGAGCTAGTAAAGCTTTTAGAAGAATTAAACAAAATCGAAGAATTAAGTTGGATTAGAATAATGTACGCTTATCCTTCTCAAATGTCAGACGAGTTAATTGATGCAATCGCAAGATTAGATAAGGTAGTAAAATACATTGACCTACCTCTACAACACTCTCACAAAGACATTTTAGAAGCTATGCGCCGTCCTGCATTTGATTACGAAGAACTTATAAATAAAATCAGAACCAAAATTCCTAATGTAACTATTAGAACAGCTTTCATCGTTGGTTATCCAACAGAAACAGAAGAACATTTTGAACACCTTTACAATTTCGTCAAGAAAATGAAATTCGATAAAATGGGTGTATTCAAGTATTCAAAAGAAAAAAATACAATTTCATATAGTATGAAAAACCATGTTTCTGCAAAAATTAAAAAGCAAAGACACGATAAATTAATGAAATTGCAACAAAAAATTTCAACAGAAATAAACAAATCCTTCATAGGTCAAACTCTACCTTGCATCATTGAAAGTTTCACAGATGACGGACTTGTTGTAGCACGTAGCCAACACGATGCACCTGAAATTGACGGGGTTGTTTACATTGATACTAAAAAACAAGTTGTTCCAGGTGATATCGAAGATGTATTAATTACAAATTCTGATGCCTATGATTTATATGGCACTATTGAGCAGTAAATCTAAATAACTTCTCAACAAAGAAAAATCGCCAGTTTCTACAACTTTTTGAATTGTATCTAAATACTCTTCATAATTTGGATTTTCAATATTTAAAGGAACAATCAAATCAGAAGAAGTTTTAGTATTAGTAAACTGTTTATTTTCAATTAAAAACTTTTTATACAGATCTAGTAAGTCATAGATTTTTTGTTCAAATTTAACAGTTTTACCTAGATAATATTTAACATCTTTTTCAAATTTTGACAAATAATCAATTATATAATTAACAGTATAAAGACCTTCTTCATCAGACATTTCTTGACCCAGCATAGGATTTCCAGAAATCTCTTTACCTTCAAACTGCTTTATATAGCAAGCCCAAAGCATGCAACCGATATAAAAATCAATATACATATCAATTTCATTTTTAAACAAAGAAAAATATCTTTGAAACTGAAATCTTTTAGTATTATAGTTTTTCAAACTATTTAATTCAGCATACGCATATTCAATATCTGCAACAAAGTTATGCAAATGTTTCCCAAAACCTAAATCGAAAGGAATACTATTTTCAAAATTCATAAAATTACCTCTTTTTTCTAATTTTACCGTAAAAAAAGATATTAACAAATGTAAATAATTGTATAAATATTGGCAAAAGTCATGTTTCACAGTTTTTAAAACAAACATAAGTAGTGTTATGTTAAATAAAGAAAGAAGATTTTATCATGTCAATTAGTGCAATTAACGCAGTATCAAAAGCGGTTACAGTTCCAATGGCAAACAAAGCTGTACCACAACCAAGAATTATACAAGGGTTAGCTGACGATACATTCCAAAAGAATACATCAGTTGTAACAAACCCTCTAAAAACTTACGCACCGGCTCAACCCGTATTCACAGGCGAATTAGACAAAATCGCTCGTGGCGGTAGAAAAGGTGGCAAAAAAGGCGGTAAGAAAAATACAATGCCTCCTGAATTGCAAGCTAAAGTAGATGATGCTAAAGCTAATATTGCGCAAAAATATGGCAAAAACCTTGTAGGTATCGTATTTGAAAGAGATAAATTTGCACCAAAAGAAGAATATGCAATGGTTGCAAATCTAAAAGACGATGAAACACATACAGAATTTTATGATAATCAAATAAACAAAATCGGAGAAGAAGATGTAACTTTTGACCAAAACGGCGACAAAATTTACATGATTACAAAAAACAAAGATTACAGAAATAACACTACAACAAAAGTTCGTGCAGAAATTGACGACAACGGTTATCCAATCGTAACAGACGAAGTTAGAATTGTAAGAGACAAAGACAACAAAATCGTAAGAAAAGAAATGATGACTCACTCTCAAGTTACTGGCGCTTACGACCACAAATATGTTTATCCAAACGGAACAGAAAAAGTTATTTCTAAAACAAGACATTTCAAAAATTATGACGGAATGGATTGTATCCACAAGGATATGACTTCTCTTGACGGCACTAGAACTCAATACAAATTAGAACAAGATAAAAAAGGTAACAAACTTTTAGAATACAAAATTACTGATAAAAATGGTAATGTTCTAATGAACCTAAACAAAACTATGGAAAGAATTTCTGATAACAAAATCGTTTCATCAAATGGCGACAAAGTTTACGAAATGACATTTGAACCTGATAAATTAACTATTCAAGAAAGAGGTCAAAAAGACGCAACTGTTATTCCTATCAGAGGTGCTAAAGGTCAAAAAGTTAAACTTGGTAGCAACGATTTCAAAGTAATGGGAGACAGAGAAGAAATGTTCAAATTAATGAAACAGCTTCCTGCAGAACAATTATTAGCCCTAACAGATACAATCAAAACTCTTAACGGTATCAAAGATACAAATGATTGCTGTATGTTCCCTCAAAAGAAACAACTTGATACAATCAATGAAGTATATTCAGTTCTTCACGAAACTGGTCATGGTATAGATTTCAGAAAATCTACACAATATAGTGAATACGCAGCTCTTACTGCTGATAAAAAATTACAAGCAGTTTATAACGAAGAAAGAGAAGCTTTCAACAAAGCTTATCCAAACGCACAAAGAGACCACATCGGTTACTTTATTCAACAAAAAGGTCATTACGGCGGAAAATTAGGAGGTTTGTCTGAAGTTGTTGCAGAAGCAAATGCTCTAAGAGATTCTTATACAACAGAATATGACTTAGGACCTAGAGCCGAATACTTGCAACAATACTATCCAAAAACAATTGCTTACTTAAATACAAGATTAAGCAACTACAAAGCAGAAGATATCGCTGAATTCAACGCTAAAAATCAACAAAAACAAAAACCTGTAAAAGCATAAGTAGGTTAAAAATTATAAGTTTCAGAGGCGAAAAAGAGTTTTACTCTTTTTCGCCTCTGATTTATACAATTGGGTAGTTGAAATTTGAAGTATATTTTAATTAAATATACATGTATTATTTAAAAGGAGAATTTATATGACAGAAGAAGAAAAAATGACTTGCGAACATAACCGCAAAAAATGTTTTATGAAATATATCGGAGTACTACTTGCAACACTATTAGGCGCATTTTTAGCATTTTATTTTGTAGCAGATATGACTATTAAACACATGATGGATCCAATGTATCAGTTTAGAAAAATGGATAAAATGATGCAACATCAAGAAAGAGAAATGGAAAATTTCGATAAAAAAATGATGAAAGATATGAGAATAAAAATGCCAATGCACCAAAAATCAATTGTCGAAATTCAAAAACTTGATGACGAATACAAAATTATAGTTGATTTAAGACCGTTTGATAATAATGAAAAAAATGTTCGTGTAGAAGTTAGAGACAATATGGCAACAGTTAATGCTTCTGTTGAAAAAGAAAAAAGACACGAAGATAGCATTGTAGAATTTTCTCAAACCTTCTATCTTGAAGGGGATTTAGATACATCTAAAATCAAGAAAGAAAGATTTAAAGACAAATACATTGTAACAGTTCCAGAACGAGATTAATTTTCAAGGCTTGAATTAATCAAAAAATAGGTTATAATATAAATATAGGGGCGGTAGCGCCAACTACCATCACCTACTTAGACTGAAGTGGTACTTATTGTTTCTTAAGATAAGTGCCATTTTTTATTACATACAAAATCAACAAAAGCAAAATTAACGTTAAGTTCATTTCGTTCATAATATCAATCCCCCTTTCTTCAAACTATCAGCCGTAACTGAAGTAATATTGTTGTTACTGAAGTTTTAGAAATGTAGACTAGCCCCATATTTAATTATAAAGGTTCAATATTAGTATTGAAAATATCTATCAAAATCAACGTCGTCAAAATTGCACAACAATCTAAAAATATCGTCGTTTTCGTCCATACGTTGGAAATTATATTCATCAAACTTCCAGTATTTTGGATTGATACCACGAACACGTACAATTTCTTTATCTTTTAAAATCTGTAATTTCTTTTTAACAATGTCTATTGGCATTTCAAGAAGTTTAGCAAGTTCTACGGCAGTTATACCGTCCTCGTGCGAGCATTTTTGAGGAGTCATGAACATTAGTTCTAAACCGACCTTCTTTAAGTCGGTATCCTCTTCTAAATTAACTTCTAATTCTTCTAGTTCGACATCATACATAACAACATTCTAACAGCATTTTATATTTTTTTTATCGTATTAATGTATTAAAAAAACACATTCTTTTTTGAAGAATGTGTTTTTTATTATTCAGTTAAATCTTATTTTATTAATTAAGCAACGTGTTGTGTGCATTCAATTTCGTTAACTAAGTATTTAGCAACCCATTTAAAATCCGCATTTTTGTCAGCTGCTTGTTTTAAATAACCAACTGCATCAGTACCGATTCTGATAAGAGTCATTGCAACAACACCTCTTTTTACACCTTTAGCAACTTGTAATTGTTCTACTAAAACAGGTACTGCGCTTGTTCCGATATTTACCAATTCATTTTCTAATTGATTTTTTGTTGTATTATCTGCTGTTTCTAATTTTGTTAATATTTCTTGTAATTTTTCCATGTCTTCTCCGTATGTTTAATTTCTTTATATTATTATTATAATCATTTTTTTTGAAATCTTAAATATTTTTATATAATCTTTATATCCAGATAAAGATTAACTTTACATGTAAAATTAATATAAAGATAAAATTATCCTCAATCAGACTACAAATATTAGACTTTCGGCGGATTGTTTATTGAAGATAAGCCTTTAAAATCATTATAGGTAAAGGTTTTAAAGCACATGGAAAATTACTATTCAAACGATAAATATAAATCAATAGAATTGAAAAATGTCAATAAAGACATAATTCCTTGGATAGAAAATGTAGTTACTGAAAACAATAGTCGAGTCGAAAGAAAGGAATGGAAAAGCAAGTATAACAGCTATGTTATTTATGATTACGAACCGTTTTGTACAGACGGTTTTGAAATTAACATGTTAATAACCTCTTTTGACTCGGCTTATTTAACTTTTATAAATTATCTCTATAACGAAAAACTAAATACCATAGAGTACTTGAACAGTTGTTATGAAAAATCTCCTATCGTGGTAAAGTGGGAATAAAAAAGAGGCGAAACTTTTATAAATAAAAGTTTCGCCTCAAAAGTTATATAGTAGCTATTGATTAAGCCATAGCCTTAGCAACAGCAACTGCACATGCAACAGTAGCACCAACCATAGGATTGTTACCCATGCCGATTACACCCATCATTTCTACGTGAGCAGGAACTGATGAAGAACCAGCGAATTGAGCATCACCGTGCATTCTACCCATAGTATCTGTCATACCATAAGAAGCTGGACCAGCAGCAACGTTATCTGGGTGAAGTGTTCTACCTGTACCACCACCTGATGCTACTGAGAAGTATTTTCTACCGTTTTCCCAGCACCATTTTTTGTAAGTACCAGCAACTGGGTGTTGGAATCTTGTTGGGTTAGTTGAGTTACCTGTGATTGATACATCAACACCTTCTTTAATCATAATTGCAACACCTTCATTAACATCATCAGCACCGTAGCATCTTACTTGTGCTCTTTCACCGTTTGAGAAAGCTTTTTCGCTAACGATTTTTAATTCGCCAGTTTTGTAATCATATTCAGTTTCAACTGATGTAAAACCGTTGATTCTTGAGATGATGTAAGCAGCATCTTTACCTAAACCATTTAAGATAACTCTTAAAGGTTCTTTTCTAACTTTGTTAGCATTTCTAGCGATACCGATAGCACCTTCAGCTGCAGCAAATGATTCGTGCCCAGCTAGAAAACAGAAACATTTAGTTTCTTCTCTTAATAACATAGCACCTAAATTACCATGACCAATACCAACTTGTCTTCTATCACCTACTGAACCAGGAACTGCAAATGCTTGTAAGCCTAAACCGATTGTTTCAGCAACATCTGCTGCATTCTTGATACCTTTTTTGATTGCAATTGCACAACCTAATGTATATGCCCATGATGCGTTATCAAAAGCAATTGGTTGAATACCTTTAACGATAGCATCAACATCAATACCTTTTGACAAACATAAATCACGAGCTTCTTCTAATGAATTAAAACCATATTCTGGTAAAACTTTATCCAAAGTTGCTTGACGTCTGTCTTGTCCTTCAAATTTTACTGTCATTTTTATTTTCCTTTATTAATTTTATGTAATTACTAATTTTATATGTCATGCTGAACTTGTTTCAGCATCTTACCAACTTAGAGTGTTGAATTAAGTCTTGAATTATTGCTTCACACTTCGCTGTCATTCATTCCGTTTTGCTTAGGCAAAACTGCCATTCATTCGCTTCGTGCTACTTCGGGCTGGGTTCGCTTCGCTCACACGTCGCCCTACGCAAAATTCGCTTACTCTTTACGAGGATCTACGTATTTAACAGCATCTGCAAATCTGCCGTATGTA
The DNA here is from genome assembly GCA_934700335.1 of uncultured Candidatus Melainabacteria bacterium. Lineage (GTDB taxonomy): Bacteria > Cyanobacteriota > Vampirovibrionia > Gastranaerophilales > Gastranaerophilaceae > UBA791. The sequence goes on from CAKUXM010000027.1 coordinate 10,686, forward strand.
CCGATGTTTTTATCGTATGCTTCTTGAGGATTCATGCCTTTTTTGATAGCGTCCATGAATTTACCTAAGTTAATGAATTGGTAACCGATAACTTCATTATCAGCATCTAAACCAAGTTGTAAGATATAACCTTCTGTTAATTGTAAGTATCTAACACCTTTTTGTTTAGTTGAGTGGATTGTACCACACATAGAGCATAAGCCTTTACCTAAATCTTCTAAGCCAGCACCAACTGGTAAACCGTTTTCAGAGAAAGCTGATTGAGTTCTACCGTAAACGATTTGTAAGAATAATTCTCTCATTGCAACGTTGATAGCATCACAAACTAAGTCTGTATTTAATGCTTCAAGAATTGTTTTACCAGGAAGGATTTCACCAGCCATCGCTGCAGAGTGAGTCATACCAGAACAACCAATAGTTTCAACTAAAGCTTCTTGGATAACACCTTCTTTAACGTTTAAAGTTAATTTACAAGTACCTTGTTGAGGAGCACAGCAACCACAACCATGAGTTAAACCTGAAATATCTTTAATTTCTTTGCATTTTGTCCATTCACCTTCTTGAGGAATTGGCGCAGGAACACCTTTAACGCCTCTTTTTATAGGACACATTTCTTCAACTTCTTTAGTAATTTGAATGTTACTCATTTTTTATATCCTTTTCTTTTTCTACTATTACAACATGATTATATTACAAAAATATTGAAAACAAAAAGCGAAGTTTTAAATTTTAAAAATTTCATAAAAAAAAGAGGCGATGATTTAAAATCATCGCCTCTTTCAAGTTTATTGCTTCAAGCTATTGCTTATGCGTTTTGCTCCTGTGGGTTTCGTTCCTACGGAACTGCAATCCTACGTCGCTATCGTAGTGTTCGCCTGCTTGACACACTGACCGTGTGTCAACACCGCTCACACCGGCTTACGCTTTTTTGCTCCTGTGGGTTTCGTTCCTACGGAACTGCAATCCTACGTCGCTATCGTAGTGTTCGCCTGCTTGACACACTGACCGTGTGTCAACACCGCTCACATCGGCTTACGCGTTGCACAAGCAACCTTGTTCGATAACTGCTTGAGCTGCAGCTAATCTTGCTTGAGGAATTCTGTATGGTGAGCATGATACATAATTCAAGCCAATTTTGTGAGCAAATTTAACTGAATCTGGATCACCACCGTGTTCACCGCAGATACCGCCGATTAATGAAGAATTAACTTCTTTACCTTCTTTAATTGACATTTCAATTAATCTACCAACACCTTTTTGGTCTAATGTTACAAATGGGTTAGATGGTAAGATTTTTTGTTCTACGTAGTTTTTCAAGAATTTACCTTCAGCATCATCTCTTGAGTAACCGAATGTCATTTGTGTTAAGTCGTTTGTACCATAAGAGAAGAATTCTGCGTATTCAGCAACTTCACTAGCTGTTAATGCTGCACGTGGAATTTCAATCATTGTACCGAATTTGTATTCTACGTTAACACCTTTTTCATTCATTACTTCGTTAGCAACTCTAACTAAGATGTCTTTAGCTGTTTTTAATTCGTTTACGTGTCCAATTAATGGAATCATTACGTATGGTTTTACGTTTACGCCTTCTTTTTTCAAATCACATGCTGCTGAGAAGATTGCTCTTACTTGCATTTCGTTGATTTCTGGGTAAGTTAAACCTAAACGGCAACCACGTAAGCCCATCATTGGGTTAGATTCTGATAAGTTTTCAACAATTTCTAACATTTTTTGATCTTCAGAGTAATCTTGACCTAAAGCTTTTTTAGTTGCAACTTTTTCAACTAATTCAATCTTAGAAGGTAAGAATTCATGAAGAGGTGGGTCTAATAAACGAACTGTCATTGGTAAATCACCCATAGCTTTGAACATTGCATAGAAATCATTGTATTGCATTGGTAACAAGTGATCTAATGCTTCTTTTCTAGCTTCTGGAGTACCAGCGATAATCATTTTTTGTACCCATGGTAATCTGTCTGGATCCATGAACATGTGTTCTGTTCTGCAAAGACCTACACCTTCAGCACCGAATTTTTTAGCATTTTCGATATCTTTTGGTGTATCAGCATTAGCTTCAATTGTTAATTGTTTAATTTCGTTAACCCAAGTGAAGAATGTTTCGAAGTCTGAATCGATACCAGCATCTACTAATTCGATTGCGCCTTCCATAACTTCACCAGTACCACCGTCTAATGAAATGATATCATCTTTGTGGAATACTGTGCCATCTGCACAAGTAATTGTTTCATTTTCTAAGTTGATTTTTAAATCTTCACAACCTGAAACGCATGGTTTACCCATACCTTTTGCTACTACAGCTGCGTGACATGTAGCACCACCTCTTAATGTTAATA
>CAKUXM010000028.1 GCA_934700335.1 uncultured Candidatus Melainabacteria bacterium
TTTCTCTCTTAATAATTTTTAAATCTCTTACATTTATATAAAGGAAATTTAAATTTATTTATTGACTTTTTTGAGTTCTATTATTAACTTTTGTTAAGAAAATGATATACTCTTATCGAAAATCGTAATATTATTAAGTTTTGTTGGGCAAGTATGCCCAACCTACAAAACCCTGTCATTCCGTGCTTGACACTGAAGTATGGCAATATAGTGAGTCAACCTACAAAACAAAAACGACTCAAATGAGTCGTTCTTTTTTAATTAAAATTTATCTTATGCCCATCTATAAGCTGTTGGGTCGTCATCACAACCATCTGTAGAAAAGAAATCACCAATTTTTTGGAATACATTTCTATTATCCTTAGTTACAGGTTCTGTCAAAAGAGTTTCTGTTTCTTGGGTATGAGGTTTTAAAACATTTTTAATAACTTTAACTAATTTATCAGGAACAACATTGTTTCCATATCTATACCCTGAATCTAATTTAATATCAGAGCCGTCTTTTTTAGTATTTCTAATAAAAAATGTTGAGTAATCATTATCATTTGGATTCTTCTTTGGCTTTTTTGTTTCATAAATTTCAAGGACATCTCCTTTTGAAACCTTTTCTAATTTTCCTAAAAGTTTATCAAAATCCTTCTTTTGATTAGCACCCATATTATCTGTAAATTTATTGTATGCTTCATTTTGTTTAATTTTTGCACAAAAATTAGGATTTGGCACATTTGGATTTGCATTAATATTCATATTTACACCTACCTTGATTACACATTACACCCTTATATTTCATGTAAGTAAACTACAAGTTAAAAATTGCCAAAAGAAAAACTCCTCATATCTTATCATACTGTGTTGTAACTAAGTTTTAGCAATTATAACCCCATCTTTACAATTAGTAACATCTTAGTTAAAAGTAAGCACAAATGTGGAATAATCTACATGTATAACTATAAGCCAAACGGATTGGCTTGTTTTCAAAAGGATTTAAACTTTAAAACCCAGACAAATCACACAAAGAGCATAAAACAAGGATTGTATTATGATTAACGGAGTATCTTCAGGACAAATTTTAAAACTTCAGAACTTTGGCGGAACAAGAAAATTAACTACTGATAAAATATTCGGTATGATTTCTATTCAGCTTGGTGGTGATGGCAGAAGCATCTCTAGAGAAAATCTTAAACAATATATCCAAAAAGCCGACGACGGACTTATAAATTGTTCAGAAAAACAACTTAAAGCTTTCAAACTTCTTGACGAAAACTGGAAAGACCTTTTTGGTGATACAGACAGCATTACGGCAAGAGATTTTAACAAAGCTTCTGGTATATTCGCTCAAATCATTCTTGCAAAAGAAGATAAGAGTGATTTAGAAAAGCTTCAAGACGAAATTCAAAAGCAAGTCGAAAAGCAAAAGAAAGCCAAAGAAGAACAAGAAAAGAAGGCTCAAGAGAAAAAAGAAGAAGAAAACAATAAAAAAGTTGAAGACGATGAAGAAGTTGAAGAAAAAGATAACACCGCATCAATCATCAACAACCTAATCAACAATAACACAACATACACAAAAACTGGTACAGAAAAGCAAAGTGAAGCTACTGCCAAGACTTCAACAGTTGAGTACAAAATATAAAAGGAACAAAATGGATATTACATCTATCTCTAGTTCAAATAATCAATATATGAGCTTGTTCAAGCCACAAAGCGCAATGAACAAAGCTCAAAGTCAGTTTTCAAATAATTTAACAAACAATTTGAGTGCAAACGCTAAAAAGGTTGCAGCAACTAACACAAACAAAGGTTCAGCTGCAAGCAATATTATATTGGCTAAAAAAGGTCAAGCAGGATACATGAAGGAAATGGATACTGACAATGACGGTCAAGTGTCTTTAGAAGAATTCAACAAATACTGTGAAGAAAACGAAATTGAAGGCAAAAGCAAATTAATGCTTATGTCTTCTATGCAGGTTGCAAAATCAACAGCAGAACTTGTTGAGGAAATTGAAGCAAAAAAAGCCCAAAAAAGTGAAAACGACACAAAAAGTGATGATGAAAAAATTTATGCGCAAAAAGGCGATGAAAAATACAATAACGCAATGGACTCAAACAGTAATGGTATCATCACTTATGAAGAATATCTTGATTATATAAACGCAAAAGAAGGTTCTGACTCTAGCGAAGAAGCTTCAACTACTGATGCTCAAAATTCTGATACAAGCGACACTGCAACTTACAACGAAGATGCCAAATTTGACAAAAAAGTGCAATCTACAGTTGAATACGAAGTATAAATTACTATTCTTCAACAATTAATTTTTTCAATTCCTTCTTAGCCATAATAAGCTGTTTATCATTATTGGCTTTCATATCGTCAATAGTCAATTCAACATTAATATCAGGTTCAATACCTTTTTCATTAATATCAGTACCATTTGGGGTAAGATATTTAGCAATAGTCAAATTTATACCAGTACCATTTGGAAGAGGTACAATTTGTTGAACCATACCTTTGCCATAAGTTTTTGTACCCAAAATTTTTGCCTTATGATAATCCTTTAATGCTCCAGAAAGAATTTCACTAGCGCTTGCGCTGCCGCCATCAACCATTACAACCAAAGGTTTATGAATAGTCAAATCTGTATTTTGAGCCTTAATTCTATTTCTATATCCGTTTCTACCGATAATGCTTACAATATCATTTCCACCTTCAATAAACATATTAGAAATGAAGACAGCATTCGGTAACAATCCACCAGGATTACCTCTCAAATCAAGAATCAAACCTTTTGCTTTTTCTGTTTTTTCTAAAGCTTCAACAAATTCTTTTGCAGTATCAACACCAATAAACGTAGAAATTTGGATATAGCCTAAGTCTTTATCTTCTTTATCAATATAACTTTTAACAGATTTAACTTTAATTTCTTTTCTTTTTAATTTTTTAGTAAGCTTCGCATTGTCTCTAAGGATAACAAGCTCAACCATACTATTTATAGGACCTCTAACGACGCTTGCAACCTCACTAATAGCTTTACCACTCATATCAACACCATTAACCTTCATAATAATGTCGCCAATTCTAAGTTGCGCAGCTTGTGCAGGGCTACCTTCTACAACACCTAAAATAACAATTTTACCATCTAATGATGCGATATTTACACCAATACCAGTAACTCTTGAATCAATATCCAAGTTTTGCTCAGCAAATTCTTGCTTACTCATAAAGTTAGAATAAGGGTCATTTAAACTTTCTAGCATAGTCCCAATAGCGACTTTTGCATCTTCGTCTGTATTAATTTTATCTCTATAATGTTCTTTCCATCTAGACCATTTTTGATTATTCATTGATGAATCATAATAAGAATCTCTAATTTCTCTCCATGTCAAATTGAACAACTGTTGACTAGAAACGATTGTATTATTATTTCTTGTCGCCAATTTTGATCTAAAATTAACTGGCATGTCAAAAAATTTCATAAAGAAATTGTTCAACAATACGATTATGAAGACAAAAATTATTAAAATTATGACTTGTTTTTTGCTCATAATTTAATTTAACAACAACGAATAATTTTAATCAATAGCCATTTTTATTAATACTATGGGCAAAGTTTTTCCCAATCAACATCGTCCTCATCAGGATCACCTGGCTCTCTGATTTCGTCTCCGTCTTCAATCATCAACATCAATTGTAATTTTAATTGTTTTTTATAATTTTCTCTAGCTTTTTCTATAGTTTTTGCACAAAATGCGAAACTTGGAATTTCTTCAATTTCAATATAATAGTAAGGATTGCCATTGAAGTCTAAGTCCGTTCCCTCAACTAAAGTCCAATCCAAATTCATATAATATTCTATATCTTTATTTTCTATATCGTTACTCATTGAAAACTCTTTCGTCCAACGGTTGATTAATCATCAAACCTTCTCCACCTATTACGTCAACTTGTTTGTTATCTATATATAAGTATACAGGTAATTTTGTATTTTTGTTAGCAGTTTTAACTAATTGATACAATCTTTTATATAACCCGTCTGTACCACCACCATTATCAAAAGCAGAAGTCAAATTGATAATAGCTTTTTTATCAGTTTCAACTACTGATATAACTTTTGTTCCAGAAGGAATTTCAGAATATATACCTTTTTCTCTTTCAATTTGATTTGGACCTTCAACTAGTTTTGAAATAGCAAATGATAATTGTTGACCATTTTCATCTTTATCATATTTTCTTTTAACAGCTCTATACAACTCATCACCGTTTTCATTTTTGCCAATAAAAAATACATTGATGTATGTATCAGCCTTTTTAGAAACCTTTTCGTCTTCGGTTGCTTCATTCTCTTCGTTCTGAGAAATTTCAACATGATTACCAGTCTTTTCTGGAGAAAAGAAAGCATATTTTACGTAGCAAATGGTCAATAAAATCAATATTATTAACGCAACTTTTTTATTATTTGTCATCATTATAAAACCCTTTATTTCTTTGGTATAAATATTATACCGTCAAAAAGAATTTTGTCATCACTAATATCTACAGTTTTTATCATCAACTTTCCATTTTTAATGGAAAACGCATCTAACGAATATTTTAACGGGTCGATATAATTAAACAATGCTAAGTATTTTGCAATATTTAATTTTCTATTAGAATTTTCAAGTCTTACGTCATAAACATTGATTTTACCATCAATAATTTTCAACGCTGCTGAAACATCAAACTTTAATGAAGAAGAAATGCCCAACATTGAAGATAATCCCGAAGAAACATTCATCAACAAATGTAATCTTTCATCTTTGATAGCAACATCAACGGAATCAACTTTGATTAGTTTAATTCCTAATGCATTCAAGTCAATTTTCTTCAAGATTTTGTCATAAGCTTGAGATTTAACCGTGTCTTTCAAATCTTTTTCTGAAAATACTAATGAATATGACATTAATAAATTTGACTTGTTATAAATTTCGCTTGTAGATAAATCAAAATAGTTGAAATCACATAATGTTTTAGCTTCAAACAAAGAAACTTTAATTCCGTCTAAATCTAAGTTTTTACCAGTAATTTTTAAGTTCTTAAAAATACCATGTTTCAAATCAATCATACTGTATGATTTAAGAGAAACTTTGAATTTTTGACCTGTTTCTTTTTTAATTTGTTTTTTGATTATACTTTCACCAAGCTTTTCAGCAACAAAAGTTGCACCCGTAACTTTTGAAAATACTTGATTACCTTTTGAAGAAACATCAAAAGCTGGAGTACAATATGCTGTTGTGTATTGAGTTGCACTTGCTGGCAAGCTCATACAGAATAACAAAAATAATGCTATTATATTTTTCATTTTACAAACACTTTCTCTAAAGAGGTCTTATTGTTTATAATACGTGTAACAGCAACTATTTTAGTACAATAAAGCAAAATAATTAATCGATTATTAAAATTTGTGAACTTATTTGAAGCAAAGTTCATACCATGACTAACCTTCAAATACTCATTCTTATTGAGTTCAACCTTTTCTAGATTAGAAAAATAATTTAAAGGATTTTCGATAAAATTTTCCTTATTTTCAGAATTTTCTATTGTCGAAAGCTCAATAGAATTTTCTATTTTAAAATCACCTGCAATAGTTCGAGTTAAACCAATCAAATGCGCACCACAACCTAAAACCTCGCCTAAATCGTGCGCTATGCTTCTAATATAAGTACCCTTTGAGCATTTTACTCTTAATTTTGCAACATTGTTCTCTAAAGATAACAAATCTAGTTTTTCAATCGTAACTTTTCTTGCTTCAATTTCAACTTCTTTACCCTCACGAGCATATTCGTAAAGTTTTTTACCATTTTTCTTTAATGCAGAATAAATAGGAGGTTTTTGTAAAATCTCACCTCTAAATTGATTTAGAGCATCATCAAGTTCTGCCTGTTCAACAATCTTATCAGAAGTCGAAACAATTTCACCTTCTTTATCATATGTATCAGTACTTACACCAAATTTAACCGTTGCGACATATTCTTTGTCATCAGAAAGATATTGAATAAGCCTAGTAGCGTCCCCCACAGCAATCGGTAAAACACCGTTCGCCATAGGGTCAAGAGTACCGGTATGACCAATCTTTTTTATTTTCAAATTTCTACGCAAAAAACTTACGACATCATGAGATGTCATACCAGAAGGTTTGTTTACGTTAATAAAGCCAAACATTTTAAATTATAATTCCCCACGAGAAATTTTATCAATAATCTCTGTAACCTTTGAGCCACGTTCAATTGAATCATCATAGATAAATCTTAATTCTGGAGTAACTCTCAAGCGAATTCTCTTACCAACTTCGTATCTAATTTTTGGTTTATTTTGTTCAATAGCTTCTTTTGTTTTTTCTTTTTGTTCATCTGAACCAAAAACTGAATAGAATACTTTTGCATAAGAATTATCGTGAGAAACTTCAACGTCAACGATAGATACGACACCAGAAATTCTAGAATCTTGAATATCACGTCTTAAAATATCTGAGATTTCTCTCATAAGTTCTTTTCTTACTCGTTCATTTCTTAATGTCATAATAAACCCTTAAATTAGTCTAAAGTAACTTTAACTTTTTCTGTTGTAGAAACTTCGATAATATCGCCTTCTTCTAAATCATTGAACTTAGCAAAAGAAAGACCGCATTCAAACCCTTGAGCAACTTCTTTAACGTCATCTTTAAAGCGTTTTAGCTGATCAATTTGACCTTTGAATATTTCTTTACCATTACGAACAACTACGGCTATGTTGTTTCTTGCAATTCTACCTTCAGTAACGTAGCAACCAGCAATCTTTGTAGTTTTACCAATAGTGAAAATTTGACGAACCTCTGCTTTACCAACTTCAACCTCTTTCGTTTCAGGCTCAAGTAATGAAAGCATTGTGCTTTCCATTTCTTCAATAATTTGATAAATAATATCGTATTTTTTAATTGTTACATTTTCTCTTTCAGCCGCAATTAAAGCGTTGTTATCTTCTTTAACTGTAAAGCCTAAGATTAAAGCGTTACTTGCAGCAGCTAACATAACATCAGCTTCTGAAATATCACCAACACCTACGTGAATAATCTTAGTAACTATTTTTTTAGACTCAAGACCAGCAATAGCTTGAGCAACAGCTTCTGCTGAACCATGAGTGTTGGCTTTAACAATTAAATTCAACTGTGGAATATTTTCTTCTCCACTCATAGCTTCTTTTCGAATATGAGCTGGAAGCATAGCTTCCAAACGTTTAGTTCTTTCATTTTCTTTACGTTCATCAACGATTGTTTTCATTTCTTTTTCGTTTGCAACAACTTCAAAGAAATCACCAGCTTGAGGAACTTCAGTCAGACCTAAGATTTCAACTGGAGTAGAAGGACCAGCTTCTTTAACTCTTTCACCAGAATCTGATAATAAAGCTCTGATTTTGCCACAAGTATTACCGACTACAACGCAGTTACCAACGTGCATTGTACCATTTTGAACTAGTAATGAAGCAACAGGACCTTTACCTTTGTCTAAGTTTGCTTCAATAACTACACCTGATGCCATAGCGTTTGGATTTGCTTTCAAATCTAGCATATCTGCTACTAAAAGAATATATTCTAATAATTCATCAATACCAGTTTTTTGTAATGCTGAAACCTTACAAGTGATTGTATCACCGCCCCATTCTTCTGGAACAAGGCCATGTTCTGTTAATTGTGTTAGAACTCTATCAGGATCAGCTCCAGGTTTATCCATTTTATTAACAGCAACAATGATTGGAATTTCAGCTGCTTTTGCGTGGTTAATAGCTTCAATCGTTTGAGGCATAATACCATCATCAGCTGCAACTACAAGAATTGCAATATCAGTAGCCTTAGCACCTCTGGCACGCATTTCTGTGAAGGCTTCATGACCAGGAGTATCTAAGAAAACGATTTTACCTTCTTTTAAATGTACAGTATAAGCACCGATTGATTGTGTGATACCACCAACTTCATCATTAACAATTTTATGTTTTGTAGAACGGATACTGTCTAATAATGTTGTTTTACCGTGGTCTACGTGTCCCATAATGCTTATTACTGGCGCACGTTTTTTCAATAATTTTTCATCTACGTTGAAACGTTCTTTTTGTTGTTCTTTTTCAAGTTCTTCTTCAATGAATGCGTCAACGTCTTCATCTAAAACTTCTACTTCGTATTCTGCACAAACTTTTTTAATAACATCAACGTCAATAAGTTGGTTAACAGTTGCCATAATACCTTGAAGCATTAAGAACTTAACGATATCAGCAGGAGTTTTGTTTAATTTTTCTGATAATTCGCTAATTGTCATAGCTTTATCAACAACAAGTTGTTTTACCTCTACTACTTCTTCGTCCTTATGGACTTTCTTCTTGTGTTTTTGTGCAGCAGCTTTTTCTAAAGAAATACGTTCTTGTTCTTCTTCTTTAGAAATTTTATCTTTTTGTTTTGATTTTGAATCTTTTCTCTTAAATCCACCTTTATTTTCATAAATGTCTTGAGAGATAATATGTCTTTGGATAGGCTTTTTACCTCTATCTTCGCCAGATTGTTGAGGTTTGTTATCAGAAGGTCTTTGAGGTTTGCCTTCTTGTGATTTACGTTCTGCATTTTGAGTTTTTGGCGAACGTCTAACAATTTCAACTCTATTTTCTGGTGGTTTATGTTTTACAATTTCTACACGAGGAGCTTCAACGGGCTTTCTTTCAACCTTTTCTACTCTCTCTACTTTTTCAACAGTTTCAACTTTGTGAACTTTATTTTCTTCAGGTTTTTCAACCTTTTCAACTTTCTTTTCAACTTTAATAACTTCTGGTTTTGCATCAGCCTTTGGAGAATCTGCTTTTGCCTTCTTAACGATAAACGCTTTAGGTTTTTTAACTTCAACCTTTGAGCCACCAGCAATAAAGTCTTTTAATTTTTTCACTTGTTCTGGAGTAACAGAACTTGAATGTGCCTTCACAATAATTTGAATTTGCGCAAGCTTATCAATGACTTCCTTACTCGTAAGTCCTAATTCTCTTGCTAATTCGTTTACTCTAATATTATCTGTCAATTAGTTGTCCTTTCAATTCGTCATTTAATTGTGTTTTAAGCACTTTCGATAACTTGTTTTTATATAAAGCTTTATTTATACAGTCATGATTATAACAAAGATATGCAGATCTGCCAAATATTTTTGAATCAGAGTTGATAACTGCTACTCCGTCGGTATTTCGGCGTGTAATTTTAATCATTTCGTCTCTGTTTTTTATTTGACCGCAACCTACACATTTACGTTTTATATCTGTCATATACAAATTATATCACAAATATATATAATACAAATTAGTTTATACAAATAGCGCAGAAATATTAAACCTCAGCTAATTTTTCCAATTTTAATTTTTGGTCGTATTCAATTAGTAAGTTAATAAGTTCGTCTAAATCTCCATCTATTACAGTCCAAACATTCAAGTTATGACCAATACGGTGGTCTGTTAAACGACCTTGAGGGAAGTTATATGTTCTGATACGTTCACTTCTATCACCAGAACCTACTTGAGAACGGCGAAGGTCTGTGATTTCTTTTGTTTGTTTTTGAACTTCTAAATCGTACAATTTTGCTTTCAAAATTTGCATTGCACGTTCTTTGTTTTGCAATTGAGAACGTTCTTCTGTGCAGAAAATCATAATACCTGTAGGTTTATGGAACAATCTTGCTGCAGTTTCAACCTTGTTTACGTTTTGACCGCCCGCACCACCAGAACGAGCCGTTGACATTTCAATATCTTCTGGTCTGATTTCAATTTCTACATCATCGATTTCGGGCATAACTGCCACTGTCGCAGTTGATGTGTGTACACGACCTTGAGATTCTGTTGCTGGAACTCTTTGAACTCTGTGTACGCCTGATTCATATTTTAATTGTGAATATACGGCATCACCCTTAATTGAAATAATGATTTCCGAATATCCACCCGCTTCACACTCAGTTTTTGATAAAACTTGTGTTTGCCAACCTTTTTTGTCAGCATATTTTAAATACATTCTTGTTAAATCACCAGCAAAAATGTTGGCTTCATCACCTCCAGCACCGCCTCTGATTTCTAACATAATATCTTTATCGTCCATTGGGTCTCTTGGCAATAAAAGAATTTTCATTCTTTCTTCACATTGTACGATAACATTTTCATTTTCTTCCATATCTGCCTTCAAAAATTCTTTCATTTCTGGGTCAGATTCCGCTTTTATAAGTTCTTTAGCATCTGTAATTGCATCAGTTGCTTTTTTCCATTTGTAATAAACTTCTACAGTTTCTTCCATTGATTTTCTTTGTTTTGATAAATCTCTGAATTTATTGTAATCATTTATAACGGCGGGATCAGAAAGAGTTTCTCCCAACTCAATATATCTTTTTTCGATTTGTTCAATTTTATCAAGCATATCTTTCATAATTTAATCCCTCACTTTAGGAACATTATAACAAAAAAATATAAAAATATATAATTTGACTATTTATATAAGAAAGAACTACAATAATGATATGGAGAAACGTAGTATTATAGCGCTTGTTGATTGCGATTCATTTTTTGTATCAGTAGAACAAGCACTAAATCCAGAACTGAAAAACAAACCGGTTTGTGTACTAAGTAACAATGACGGTTGCGTTGTTGCACGTTCAAAGGAAGCAAAACAACTCGGCATAACCATGGGAATGCCGTACTTTATGGCAAAAAGAGAATTTAAAAATTGTTATTATCTTTCGGGCGACCACGAAAAATACGAAGAATTTTCAAAAAAAATCATGACTATATTAAGGGATATTAGCCCAGATGTTGAAGTGTATTCAATAGATGAAGCCTTTGTTAATTTGACAGGTCTAAAAAAGCTCTATAAAAGAAATTACGTCCAAATCGCATTGATGATAAAAGAACGTATAAAAAATGAAGTTGATATACCTGTTTCAATCGGACTTTCTACAAGTAAAACCCTAGCTAAACTTGCAAGCGATAAAGCTAAAAAAACTGGTGGTCTCTACATAATAGGTTCAAGAAAGATTGAAAAAGAATTAAAAAATACAAAAATTGAAGAAATCTGGGGCATAGGAAAAAATATTGCCCTTTTACTAAAACAAAATGGAATTTTAGATAGTTGGAAATTAGTATCACAAAGCGACGAATGGCTAAAATCTAAAATCAGTATTAAAGCTGTAGAACTAAAACATGAATTATTAGGTGAAACTGTTTCAAAAGTAGACAATAAAGATAAAACTCCTAAATCAATTCAAAACACAAGTTCATTCAGAGACTTCACAACTGATAAAAATTTTATAATTAACAGTCTAAATAAACATATCCACAAAGCATGTACGAAACTAAGAGAAATAAACGCATGCTGTCAATCCATCTCTATAATTATAAGAACAAAGGATTTTAGAACATTTAAAGAAAAGAAAGTTCTAACAGCTCCAACAAATTTTGAACTGGAAATTTCAAACATAGCAAAAGAATTATTGGATAAAATCTATGAACCAGATATTTTGTACAGAAGCTCTGGCATAGTTTTAGAAAAATTTTCTTTTAATAACGAAGAGCAACTATTTTTATTCAACACAGAAATATCAGAAAAGAAAAAAAAGCTAGCTCAAAGCATTGATAATATCGAAAAGAAATATGGTAAAAATTCCATAAAGACTGGATATTAGTTAGTGAGTAGTTAACAGATACAAAGAGGGCGAAGCCAATGGCTTCGCCCTCTTTGATAAACTTTGGTTATTAACCTCCGAAAGTTTTGAATGAACCGTCAACATTGTCGCCTAAAACTTTGTCTAAAGCTTCTAACTCAGTTGA
>CAKUXM010000029.1 GCA_934700335.1 uncultured Candidatus Melainabacteria bacterium
AAAAGATTACCCAAATATTTCCTTCCTAACAACGTATTAAAAAAGAGCTGTACCTACCCAGTATAGCTCTTTTTAATCTTATATTTTTATGTCATTCTTCATTATGAAAAATATATTATAGTGTTATTTATTAGAATATTTATTAGAATGTATCTGTTTTTATAGGATTTTTGAATTTTGTAATATTTGACTGGAACAATAATTCGACCATTCCAGTTGGACCATTTCTGTGTTTTGCAATGATGATTTCTGATTTTCCTTCGTTTCCTTTTGGTGCGGCGTTTTCAGTATCTTCTTCATTATCTCTATAATAATCATCACGGTAAATAAACATAACGATATCGGCATCTTGTTCGATTGCACCCGATTCACGTAAGTCTGAAAGCATTGGTCGTCTGTCTTTTCTACCTTCGACCGCACGAGATAATTGTGATAATGCAATAATTGGTACATCAAGTTCTCTTGCTAGAGTTTTTAAACCTCTTGAAATTGTTGAAATGGCTTGTGTACGTTCTTCTTTACCCGTACTTTCCATTAATTGTAAGTAGTCGATTACGATTAGACCAAGATTTTTTTCTTGCATTGCAAGTCTTCTAGCTTTTGCTCTTAAGTCTGTCAATGTGCAACCGCTTGAATCATCAATATAAATTGGAGCTTCTGAAAGATCGTCCATTGCTTTTGCAAGTTTATCCCAGTCTTTCTTTTGCATATTACCTGTTTTTAATCTTTGAGAATCAACTTCGGCTTCTGCACACAAAAGTCTTTGTACAAGTTGACCTTTTGACATTTCAAGAGAGAATATAGCAACTGGAGTTTTTGCTTTTAGAGCTACGTTTGATGCAATATTCAATGCGAATGCTGTTTTCCCCATTGCAGGACGTGCTGCTAAAATGATTAGGTCAGATTTTTGTAAACCATTCATCATTGCATCTAAATCGTAGAATGATGTTGGAACTCCAAGTAATTCATCTCTGTGTTTGTATCTATAATCAATATTTTCGTATGTTTCAAAAACAACACCTTTAATAGGTACTAAATCTTTTGTGTTTTTGTTTGATGAAATTTCAAAAATAAGTTTTTCAGCTTTCCCTAAAGATTCATCAACAGTATTTACGTCGTAACCGTAAGACACGATTTCAGAACCAGCGCTGATTAGTGAACGTTTGATTGCTTTTTCTTGAACGATTTTTGAATAGTATTCAATATTTGATGTTGTAATAGTTTTATAAGACAAGTCATTGATAAAAGCTCTACCGCCGACTAATTCAAGTTTAGAGTTCATGCTCAAAACTTCAGAAACAGTAACAATATCAATTCTTTCGTTTTGGTTAAATAATTGAAGCATTGCTTCGTAAACGTATCTATGAGCTGGTTTGTAGAAATAATCAGCTTTAAGAGTTTCAGCAACTCTTGATAACGTGTCAGGGTTTACTAAAATTGCACCTAATACAGCTTCTTCTGCTTCAATATTTTGAGGCATTAAATTATTTTGAGTTTCTTGTTTTGTCGGCATTGAATTCTCCTTTTGTAGACTATAATTAAGGTATAACCTACGTTTACGGCAAATTTTGTCATAAAATTTTCAGCTATTTATACAATAATTATTACATAAAGACTATAAAAAAGGTAAAGTTTTTTTAAATTTTTTCTAAATACTTTACAAAAAATTTTTAGCATTTATAATAAAAGTATTGCGGGAGTAATTCAGTGGTAGAATGCTTCCTTGCCAAGGAAGATGTCGCGAGTTCGAGCCTCGTCTCCCGCTCCATTTAAAAAGATAAGAGGGCGTTTAACCCTCTTTTTTTGTAGGTAAGGAATAATAAATTAATGAAAAGATTTTTTTACGTGTTTTTAACACTGTTAGCCTTTACATCATCAAAGGCTTACGCATTTAACTTAGATGTGTTTATGGACGAAAAGATTGCCCCAGTTTCAGATAAAATCGCTAGTTGGGTATTCTTCCCAATCAACGTTTTTGGTTCAGAAATTCCAATTATCGTACTTTGGATTTTATTTGCAGGTATCTTCTTTACCTTCTATTTAAGAGGTATCGCAGTTTGGGGTTTTGTGCATGCTCTTCATATTTTATGCAAGCCTAAAAAATCAAAAGACGGTTTCGGTGAAGTTTCATCTTTCCAAGCTTTAATGACAGCTTTATCTGGTACAATCGGTATGGGTAGTATTGCAGGTGTTGCAATTGCTATTTCTATGGGTGGTCCTGGTGCTGCTTTTTGGGTAATCGTTGGTTCAATCTTCGGTATGTCATTAAAATTCGTAGAAGCTGGTTTAGCAGTTAAATATAGAAGATTTAATCCGGACGATACTGTTTCTGGTGGTCCAATGCACTATATTGCTCACGGTTTAACTAGAAAAGGTTTACGTTGGTTAGGTCAACCTTTGGCAGTACTTTTCTCAATCCTTTGTATTGGTGGTGCTATCACAGGTGGTAATATGATTCAAATTAACCAAGCTGCTAACCAATTTATTAATGTTACGGGTGGTAATACTGGTTCTACAAGTAGTATGCACTGGGTAATTGGTACTTTGATGGCAATCCTTGTTGGTTTGATTACAATTGGTGGTATCAAAAGTATCGTAAAAGTTACTGAAAAAATCGTTCCTTTGAAGATTTTAATATACTTTTTCTCAGCATTAGCAGTTGTGTTGTTTAATATTCATCACTTGCCACACGCTTGCTATGTTATCGTTAAAGAAGCTTTCCAACCTCAAGCGGTTTACGGAGGAGCCTTTGTTGCGATGATTATGGGTTTAAGAAGATCTGTTCAATGTAACGAAGCTGGTACAGGTTCTGCACCAATCGCTTATGCAACAGTTAAAACAGATGAACCTTTATCTCAAGGTTTCGTATCATTACTTGAACCATTTATGACAGGTTTGATGTGTACATTAACGGCGGTTGCTATTATTATTACTGATACTTATCAACACTATGTTGGTCAAACTCAAGGTGTTGAAATGACTTCAGAAGCTTTATCTTCTGTAATGCCTTTCTTCCCTAAAATTTTGGCTTGTATCGTTCTATTGTATGCTTTATCAACTCTTATTTGTTGGGCATATTATGGTCAAAAATGTTGGAACTATTTAATTGGTGAAGGTAAGAAAAGAAGTATTATTTTCCAATTGATTTATTGCGGTTTCGTAATTATTGGTTCTGTTCTTAACGTTACTTCAGTTATTAATATTACTGATGCAATGATGTTATCAATGGCTATTCCAAACGTTATTGCGATGTATATTTTGGCTCCAGAAGTTAAGAAAGACCTTGTTAAATATTGTATAAAACATAATATTGCACTCAAGTTTAATAAGTGCTGGGTTGATAAGTACAATAAAGAAAACTCATAGGTTTATAAATTTTAAAGAAGGGCGAATTGCATTTTATGCAATTCGCCCTTCTTAGTTTTAAATTTGCAAAAAAAAAACGGAACTTGTGTCCCGTTGAGTATAACCAAAAAACTTTACCTATTTCCCAATCCGTGCTTATTTAATTAAGCGATAAAATTTGAACCAAGGTAGCTTGCACCGTGAAAGAATGATTCTTGCATAATACCTTTTAATGATTTTCTTCTAACGTCTTTTTTAGAAGCTGCGTTGATTGATTCAGAAGAAGCTTTGTAATAATCAGCTACAACTTGTGAAAATAATTGGTTTGCCATTATGTTTGCCTCTCTTAAATCTCTCTTACTCTTATATAAAGTAAAAAAATTTTAAGAAATTGCCTTTTTTGTTGCATAAAAGTTCATATTTCTTAACAATAATTGTAAAACCCTTGTGGTTGCTGTCATTGCGAGAAACGTAGTAACGAAGCAATCCAAATTTTAGGATTTATACTAAGAAATACTTTTATTTTTATAATTTTCCTTATCTATATAAAGTATTTTTCTCACAAAAAATTGCCACCTCAGTATTTATAAGGGTTTTCAAATTTCGCCTATGCAATCAAACAATGTAGGTTGGGGTTTCTACCACAACTCTTGGATTGCTTCGTCGTTTCACTCCTCGCAATGACAAACACCCGCAACACCGGCTCACGCATTCAAACAAAAACCCTTTGAACTTAATCAAAGGGTGAATTAAATTTTTGAGATTTTAAGAGAGAGAGTATAAAAATTTGT
>CAKUXM010000030.1 GCA_934700335.1 uncultured Candidatus Melainabacteria bacterium
ATTTGACCTTGCGCATCTGCCATCAATCCACGCATACCAACTAATTGTGATACTTGTGATAAGTTACCTCTGGCACCAGAGAATGCCATCATATATACTGGGTTCAATCTATCAAAGTTTTCAACTACTTGAGCTGTTAATTTAGCTGTCGTTTCTGACCAAGTGTCGATAACCTTTGTGTATCTTTCTACTTCTGTAATTTCACCTTTTAGGTAACGATTTGTAGATTTTTCGATTTCAGCTTCTGCAGCATTTAACAAGTCTTTTTTAGTTTCTGGAACTGACAAGTCTGAAATTGAGATTGTTACGCCTGATTTTGTTGCGTAATGATAACCCAAGTTTTTCAATGTATTTGCAAGCTCAGCTGCTTTAGCTCCGCCGTATTCAAGATAAATTTGAGATAATAGCTTGTTTAAAGCTTTTTTATCCATCTGTTTATTAATAAATTCTGGAGCATTTTTTGTTTGTGTGTACATATTTTCCATTTTTTATTATCCTTACTAACTTTCTATACAAGTGCCTTTCTAACAGCTTCGTTGAAGATAATTCTTCCAGCTGTAGTTTCAAAACGTTTACCATGTTCATCACGAACAATGATTTTATCGTGAAGCTTGATTACACCTACTTCAAGAGCAGAAATTGCATCTTGGAAGTTGTAGAAATAATGTTGAGCGTCCATGCTTTCGTCTTTGATAAGAGTCAAGTAGTACATGCCCATAACCATATCTTGAGATGGTGTAATAATAGGTTTACCTGTCGCAGGAGCTAAGATGTTATTTGATGCTAACATCAACATTCTTGCTTCAGTTTGAGCTTCAATTGATAAAGGAACATGGACAGCCATTTGGTCTCCATCAAAGTCAGCATTGAATGCTGTACATACTAGAGGGTGTAATTGGATTGCACGTCCTTCAACTAGTTTTGGTTCAAATGCTTGGATACCTAATCTGTGAAGAGTTGGGGCACGATTTAGTAATACTGGGTGTCCGTCGATTACCTCTTCTAAGATATCCCAAACAATTGGTTCTGAACGTTCAATTCTCTTCTTAGCTGATTTGATATTTTGAACATAACCACGTTCGATTAATTTGTTTACAACGAATGGTTTAAATAATTCAATTGCCATTTCTTTTGGTAAACCACATTGATTTAATTTCAATGATGGACCTACTACGATAACTGAACGACCAGAGTAGTCAACACGTTTACCTAATAAGTTTTGACGGAAACGACCTTGTTTACCTTCAATGATATTTGACAATGATTTCAATGGTCTGTTGTTTGGACCAACAACTGTTCTACCACGTCTACCGTTATCAATTAAGGCATCTACCGCTTCTTGTAACATACGTTTTTCGTTTCTTACAATAATTTCTGGAGCGCCCATTTCTAATAATCTTTGTAAACGATTGTTTCTGTTGATTACACGTCTGTATAAATCATTTAAGTCTGATGTCGCAAAACGTCCACCATCTAATTGTACCATTGGTCTTAAATCTGGTGGTGTTACAGGAATTACGTCCATAATCATCCAAGTTGGATCTGTTTCGCTTGAGATTAATGAATCTAATAATCTTAATCTCTTAATTAATTTTGATTTCTTTTGAACAGAAGTTACACCGTTGTTTAATTCTGTTCTAATTTCTTCTGCAAGAGCTTTAATATCAATTTCAGCAATCAATTCTTTAATAGCTTCTGCACCGATACCTACTTTAAGAGTTGTATCTTCGTGTTCTAAAACGTAATCTTCATATTCATCTTCGTTAAGAAGTTGATATTTTCTAAATTCGCTTTCGCCACCATCAATTACAACGTAGTTGTTGAAGTAAATTACTTGTTCTAAGTCTTTCAAAGACATATCAAGTAAAAGACCCATGTATGAAGGAATACCTTTTAAGAACCAGATGTGAGAAACAGGCGCAGCTAATTTGATGTGCCCCATTCTGTGTCTACGAACTTTTGAATCAGTAACTTCAACACCGCATCTTTCACAGATAATACCTTTATGACGAACTCTTTTATATTTACCGCAATAACATTCCCAATCTTTTGTAGGTCCAAAAATTCTTTCACAGAAAAGACCATCTCTTTCTGGTTTTAAAGTACGGTAGTTGATTGTTTCAGGTTTAGTAACTTCACCATAAGACCATTTTAAAATTCTTTCAGGTGAGGCGATACTAATCTGTATATAATCAAAGTAATCAATACTTGTTGACATTTATTATTTCTCCTTTATATACTTTGGCGAAATGTGAAAGCTTTCTTTCACATTTCGCTATTAATTATTTACTAATCACCAAATGTAGTTGGTGTTTCAAAGAAGTTGATATTTAACAATTCAGAGTCAATATCAGACAATGTGCGTTTTGGAGCAGCTTTTCTTAAGTCGTCCATGTCGCTCATTAAGTCAACTTCAACACCGTCTTTTTTGGCAACAGTGATGTCCAAACCAATACTTTGTAATTCTCTTACAAGTACTTTGAATGATTCAGGGATACCAGGTCTTGGAATGTTATCACC
>CAKUXM010000031.1 GCA_934700335.1 uncultured Candidatus Melainabacteria bacterium
ATCTGAAGGAAGCCTAAGGCAAATTCTCGGTCTGAGGGATACGAACTACATACAAGGCTTACTAAGGTCGGACGAGTTTGCAAAACAAAACGAAGTCCAACACTACCCAAAACTTTAAGAGTAAATGTAGCAGATATATGAGAAGAAGGTTGTTGTTCTTACCTGGGGAGGTCTGATAGATATGTTATAAACAGATGAATTTCTAAATAACAACTTACATAGTGATATGTAACTGAACTATCAGAAGTCAGCAGAAGTCATAGTAACTCCGCTAATCGCGATAGCGGATGAAGGACTGAACTTTAAGGAGGTTTTGAAATTTGAAAGTTTCGCAGAATAATCAAAGATTGCAGAAAACTAAATATTTAGGCTCTAGTGCTGAAAGTAGAGTGGAACTTGAGGGTAAGCAAAGAGTGCATAGAGGATTCTCGGCAACTTCAAAAGGAGAAACAGGTGAATTTAAATATGGCTCACTAGAAAGAATACTATCGAGAGATAATATGATTTCAGCAATGAAACGAGTTATCTCTAATAAAGGAAGTCATGGAGTTGATGGGATGAAAGTTTATGAACTTAAACAATATCTTAAAACAAACTGGCCCGGTATTAGAGAGAAAATACTAAATAGTGAGTATAAACCAATGCCAGTTAGAAGAGTAGAAATTCCGAAACCGAATGGTGGAACTAGATTACTAGGGATTCCAACGGTACTGGATAGGCTTATTCAACAAGCAATAGCTCAAGAATTAAATATCATCTATGATAATAAGTTTTCTGAAAGCAGTTTTGGCTTCCGTCCTAGAAGAAGTGCGAAACAAGCAATAAAGAAAGCAGAATTTTATATAAATGAAGGATATAGATGGGTTGTAGACATGGATTTAGAGAAATTCTTTGACAAAGTAAATCATGACATATTGATGTATAAATTATCAAAGGATATCCATGATAAAAGAGTGCTTAAACTGATAAGAAAATATTTACAATCCGGCATAATGATTAATGGTATCGTGGTAGCAAATGAAGAAGGAACTCCGCAAGGTGGTCCACTTAGTCCATTACTATCTAATATAATGTTAGATGAACTAGATAAAGAACTGGAAAAGCGAGGACACAAATTCTGTCGCTACGCGGACGATTGTAATATTTATGTTAAAAGTAAGAGAGCTGGAGAAAGGGTTATGGATAGCATAACAGATTTTATTGAAGGCAAATTGAAGTTGAGAGTAAATAGGGAAAAGAGTGCAGTGGACAGACCATGGAAGAGAAAATTTCTTGGGTTCACGTTAAATCTAATGTTTGGAAAAGCATACTCAAGTATATCTAAGAACTCATTAAAAAGACATAAGGAAAAATTAAAAGATATTTTAAGTAGGTCAAAGCCGATTCCTTTGGAACAAAGAATAAATAAAATAAACCAAGTAAATATTGGCTGGATTAATTATTATGGAGTTGCTAAATGCAAAGGAATAGTCGGACAACTGGACAAATGGATAAGACAAAGGTTAAGAATGTGTATATGGAAACAGTGGAAAAAGGTTAGAACTAGATATCGAAATCTTAAGAAACTGGGATTAACACATTGTCAGGCAATAAAATTTGCCAACACCCGTAAAGGATATTGGCGAATAGCTAATAGTGCAGTGTTAAATACTACACTTACAAATCAATTCTTTACCGAATTAGGCTTGAAAAGCCTAACGCGTCAATATATTAAAATTTATCAAACTTAAAGAACCGCCGTGTACCAGACCGGTACGCACGGTGGTGTGAGAGGACGGAAAATAAAATAATTATTTTCCTCCTACTCGATTGTGAAAGTAAAAATAGAAAATAAAATTCCAACAGGATTTTTATATATAAAACTGAATATACATGGAGGAAAGAAAATGTCAGAAATAAAAAACATATCAACTACATATGATCCTAAAGAATTCGAAGACAGAATTTATAAGACATGGGAAGAAAAAAAATATTTTACACCTAAGGTGGATAAGAGTAAAAAACCATTTACAATTGTAATGCCGCCGCCAAATATTACAGGACAGCTGCATATGGGGCATGCGTTAGATAATACAC